>NZ_JAUXXE010000051.1 GCF_030681155.1 Phenylobacterium sp.
TCAGATGCTCCCCCTCTGGGGGAGCTGTCAGCGAAGCTGACTGAGGGGGAGTACGCCTCATCCGAACACCCCGTGCAGCCACCAGCGGGTCTCGGCGTCGGCGCTATACAGGCCTTCGCGGAACACCCAGAAGCGCGCGCCGTCCTGGTCCTCGACCCGGTAGTAGTCGCGGACGTGGCTGACGCTGATCGTGTCGATGTCGGCTCGCCACCATTCGGCGCCGATCCGTTCGGGGCCTTCGGCGCGCAGAATTCGGTGGATGCGCTTACGCCACCGGAATTGGAGGGGGGGCTCGTCGGGGACTTCGGCTGTGACAAATTCCAGCGGCTCGGGCTGGCGAAACAGGCGTAGGGGGCGCGGCGTTTCGGGGTTCCAACCGGCGCCCATCACCGCCCTCAGCGGGGCGGCGTGCCGGGTCGATTGCTCGGGGACATGACTGGCCACCGGCACGGCTTTCCAGACCCGGCCCTCGCCCAGCCGGTTGGTCAGCCGGTCAACGAGAGGGGCGATGCCGTCCTCCACGGCGGCTTCCACGCCGGTGTCGAGCCGGACTTGGCGGCCGGAAACCGCTTCCACCGCCTCGGCCTCTAGGGTCACCACATCGATCCCGAAGCCGGGGTCGATGGTCTCCAGCTTGGGCGCAAACAGCTTGGCGATGCGGGCCGGATCGCGGCCGGCCAGCGACAGGCCGATGGTCAGGGGAAAGGCTTTGCCGTCCAGCAGGTGGAAGGCGATGACGAAGCGCTTGGCGCCTTGGCCCTCTTGCTCCAGCCGGGCGCACAGTTTGGCGGAGACGTCGAAGCTGACCCGCTGCAGGTCCTCCAGCGCGCTGATCGGTTCGAAGAAGGCCAGCCGTGCGAACCAGGGATGCGGCGGACGGCGAAAGGTCAGGGCCTCGTCGGCGCGGCCCATGGCCTGGTCCAGACGGATCAGGGTCTGCTTGCCGAACCGGCGGGCCAGAGGCGCGCGCGGCAGGCCGATGATCTGGAACAACAGACGCAGGCCCAGCCGTTCCATCTGGGCGGCGGCCTGCGGCTCCAGCCGCAAGGCGGCGGGCGGCAAATAGGCGAGCAGGTCGGCCTGGCCGTTCGGCGGGGCGATGATCTCCACGCCCTTGCCATGGTGGGCCAGGGCCCAGGCCGCGCCCGGCGTATCGGCGATGGCGCAGCGGAAGTGCAGGCCGTTGGCGGACAGCCGCGCGCGGAAGTCGGCCATCAACTCGGCTTCCCCGCCCCACAGGTGCGAGACCCCGGCGATATCGAGGAACAGGCCGTCAGGCGCGTCGGGCGCCACGGCGGGGGAGAACCGCACGGCCCAGTCGACCAGGGCGGTCAGGGCGGCGGCGTCGGCCTCCGGCTCGGCCTCGGCGGTGACCAGTTCGGGGACCAGAGCCATGGCGTCGGTGACCTTCTGGCCGGTGTAGAGGCCGGCGGCGCGCGCGGCCTTGTCCACCGCCGCCAGCCGGCGCGCGCCCTTCACCGCCTCGATCAGGCCGAAGGGCTCAGGCGGAGAGTCGGATGGGTTCCGCCGGCGCCAGTTGGCGATCGCCCAGTTCGGGGACCAGGCGCAGAGGATGCGGGCCATGTCCGGCCTCCCAGGTGAATGCGGTTTGGGCCTCCATCAGCCAGGCGCCGGTTCGGCCTCCCCGGCAGCGTTCCAGCTCGACCCGCCAGCGTGGCGGACCGAGACCAAATTCCCCAGGTCCAGGTTCGCTGGCAGCCGGGGCGATCTTCCATCGGGTGGCGGCCGCCGAGCCCGAAGCGGTCTTGCGCTCCTGGCCTCCGTAGGGCCGCCGGCGGATCACGAAGCCGGTGGAGCCGCGCTTCTCGCAGGCCAGTTGCAGTCGACGGCCGGCGGTGAGGTCGACGGCCTCCACCTCTGCGAAAACGGCGGCGACGCCGATCGTGGCCAGGGCGTCCTCGGTGATGGCCAGGGCCTCGGCCTCGTCGCGGGCGCAGACCTGGATCAGCCGCTCGGCCGGAAACCCCAGTCCGGCCAGTCCCGGCGCGAATAGGTCGTCCCGTCTCAGCACCCAGACCGCCTCGCCGCGCCGGGCGAGCGGGGCGGCGACCAGGGCGGCGAAAGCGGCCGGTGAGGCGGCGGTCTCCACCTCCATCCCCGCTCCGGTGAACTCGTGCCATTGGCCCAGGGCCAGTCCGCCGCCGAGGAAACAGTCGTCGATCTGGGGGGCTCCGAACGGCAGGGATTCAGAGTCCGCCCGTCCGCCCGCCTCAAGGGTTGCGATCTTCGTCTTGAGCGCCGCCAGGCGGTCGTCGCGAAATCCGGACATCGCTTCTAGATCCTTTGTTCTTATTTTGTTCTAAGATTGGAGGCTAAAGAGTCAAGCACCTCACGGTGGAGTCGGCTTGACCTTGGCGCGGGCGCGCCGAATGCTCGCCAGCCGTCGGTCAGGGGAAACGCCATGCTGCGAATGGGTGCGATCATCGCGGGCGCGCTGGCCCTGGCTTCAGCGGCGCAGGCCCAGGACACAACCGTGAAGGTCGAGAGCGGCGTGCTGGCCGGCGCGCAGACCGACCGGGCGCGGATCTTCAAGAATGTCCCCTATGCGGCCCCGCCGGTTGGCGACCTGCGCTGGGCGCCGCCGCAGAAGCCTCTACCCTGGCCCGGCGCACGCGACGCCACGACGAACGGTCCCTCCTGCCCGCAGCAGATGAAGCCCGACGGGACGCCCAACGAAGGCAGCGCCAACGGGCCGATCAGCGAGGACTGCCTGCAGCTCAACGTCTTTGCCCCGCTAAAGGAAAAACTCGGCGGCAAGGCGCCGGTCATGGTCTGGCTGCATGGCGGCTCTCACCGGACCGGCGCGGGCTGGATCTATGACGGTCAGAACTTCGCCCGCGACGGGGTGGTGCTGGTCTCGATCAATTATCGCCTCGGCCCGCTCGGCTATTTCGCCCATCCGGTCCTGACCAAGGCCGCGGGCAAGACCGAGGCGCTGGGAAGTTACGGCCTGATGGACCAGATCGCCGCCCTGGAATGGGTCCAGCGCAATATCGCGGCCTTTGGCGGCGATCCGAAGAACGTCACGGTGTTTGGTGAAAGCGCCGGCGGGATGAGCACGCTCGCCATCCTCGCCACGCCCAAGGCCAAGGGGCTGTTCCAGAAGGCGGCCGTGCAGTCGGGCGGCGGCTGGTCGGCGCCCACCACCCTGGCCGACAAGGAAGCCGCCGGCGTCGCCGTGGCCGCCAAGCTGGGTCTGGAGAACGCCGGGGGCGCCGACCTGCGCGCGGTTCCGGCCGAACGGTTGGTCGCCGAGACCCTGACGGACGACTACGGGCCGTTCGTTGATGGGCGGCTATTGAAGGAAACTCCATCCCAGGCCTTCGCCGCCGGGCGCGAGACCGATGTGCCGCTGATCATCGGGGCCAATTCCGGTGAGGATTCGCTGATGGGCCGCAGCCTGCCCAACGCTTCGGCCATGGCCGCCGCCATCCCCGCGCCCGCCAAGGCGGCCTATGCCAGCGAGGCCGCCAAAGGCGATGAAGCCCTGGTTCGCGCGGCCTTCGGCGACCGCTTCATGGTCGCCCCCGCCCGCTGGATCGCCGCCGAAGCGGCGAACGGCAAGCCGGCCTGGCTCTATCATTTCTCCTATGTCGGCTCGCGTTTCCGGCCGATGGGCGTGACCAGCGCCGCCCACGCCGCCGAGATCCAGTATGTCTTCGAATATTGGGGCCGGCGCACGCCCGAGAGCATGGTCGCGGCCGACGACAAGGCCATGGCCAAGCTGATGCACGGCTGCTGGGTCGCCTTCGCCAAGACTGGCGCGCCCAACTGCGACATCGTCTGGCCCGCCTACGACCCGGTCAAGGACCAACTGGTCGAATTCGGCGCGCAAAGCGGGGTGCGGGACGGCTTCCGCAAAGGCCAGCTGGATGTTCAGCAAGCCGCGGTCCTGCCAACCTTGAGTTTGCCGGCGAACTGAATCGCCGGGCTCGGCGTTTCCTGACTCTGATCAGGCTATCGGAGTCCGGACATGGCCACTCGCCCCACCTGGCAGGGTTATCTGCGCCTGTCGCTCGTAAGCTGCCCTGTGGCCCTTTACACGGCCACGTCTCGCAGCGCCGACGTCTCGTTCAACATGCTGCACAAAGAGACTCACAACCGCATCCGGATGATCCCCACCGACCCTGACACCGGGCCGGTCGAGCGGGCGGACATCGTCAAGGGCTATGAGATCGAGAAGGGCCGCTACGTCATCGTCACCGACGAGGAGATCAAGAACGTGCGGCTGGAAACCACCCGCACCATCGACATCGAGCGATTCGTCGATGAGGCCGAGATCGACCGTCTCTACTGGAACGACCCCTACTTCCTGGCGCCGGACGACGATCTGGCGGTCGAGGCCTTCAGCGTCACCCGCGAGGCGATGAGCGGGGCGGGGAAGGTGGCGCTGGCGCGGGTGGTGATGCACCAGCGCGAACGGGTGATGGCGCTGGAGCCGCGCGACCAGGGGCTGCTGGCCTACACCATTCGCTCCAAGAACGAGGTGCGCGATCCCGCCGATTTCTTCGGAAGCATCCCGGACGTTAAGGCCGACACCAAGATGGTCGCCATCGCCGAGAAGATCATCGACCAGCTCGAAGGCCCGTTCGATCCGACCGAATTCACCGACCGCTATGAGACAGCGCTGCGCAAGCTGATCGCAGAGAAGGAAAAGAACCACGGCGTCACCGCGCCGGTCGCCGAGCCCAAGGAGGCCGAGGTCATCGACCTTATGGAGGCCTTGCGCCGCAGCCTGGGCGAGGGCGGTACGCGCCGAAAGACCACGCCTCGCGCGGCCGAGAAGAAACCCGCCGCACGAAAAACGCCCGCTCGTAAGCGGGCGTCTTAAGGACTAGGTGCTCCCCCTCTGGGGGAGCTGTCGGCCGCTTGGCCGACTGAGGGGGACTTCGACTTGCGCCGTAGCCCCCTCCGTCGCGCTTCGCGCGCCACCTCCCC
>NZ_JAUXXE010000026.1 GCF_030681155.1 Phenylobacterium sp.
AGTGCCCCGACCACAAGAAAGTCGTACCGGCTGACCGGCGCGTTGTCCGGCCACCACAGATGCGTCCCCAGCAGCAGCGCCAGCATCGCCCCGCCGAACAGGCAGGCCCAAGCCTGCTTCAACCCGAACAACAGGAACTCGTAGGCGTAGCCGTGCCAGCGCCCGCGCTCGGCCCAGGGCCGCGCGAAGGCGTCGAACCGCGCCACCTGGTTCTTGATCTTGTCCTTCAAACTCATGGCGCGGAGGCTAGCGCGAGCCCCCATCGGCGCGCCATATGCGCATTATGACGCAAGCGAGCTTTCCCACCGCCCCGACCAAGGACGCGCTAGAGCGCGGCGAGGTCCTATCCCCGCGATTTGACGCGAATGGCTTGATGCCGGTCATCACCACCCATGCCGAGAGCGGCGAGGTTCTGATGCTGGGCTACATGAACGCCGAAGCGCTCGCCCAGACCTTGGACCTAGGCGAGGTCGTTTACTTCAGCCGCTCGCGCAATGAGATCTGGCACAAGGGCGCGACCAGCGGCCAGATCCAGAAGGTCGTGGAAATGCGCGTCGACTGCGACCAGGACTGCGTCTGGCTCAAGGTCCTGCCGCAGGGCGACGGCGGCGCCTGCCACGTCGGCTTCCGCTCGTGCTTCTATCGTGTGGTCGAGGACGGCAAGTTGGTCGAGCGGCCCTAGACCTCGGACAAGGCCGACACCCCCGCCCCCTCCGGCTTGACGACGAACGTCTTCAGAACACGCGTCTCGAACGGCTTGGCGACAATGGTCGAGACCGCCATCAACTCGGCCTTGGCTTCCTCGCGGCTGAGCGACAACAGCACAAAGCCCTTGGCCCCCTGATCGCTGAAGACCACCTCCGAATTGGCCGAGGCGAACACCTCGCCGACCGAGAAGGCCTTGATCGTGTCGCCAGCGCCTGGACTGGTGATCCCCGTCGTGCCGAATTCGGCCGCGACCCGCGCGCCCTTGGCGTCATGGAGCTCGTTGGCCCAGAAGGCGTGGCTGTCGCCGGACAACACGATGGCCCGCGCGCCCGCAGTCTTCACCGCGTCATAGACCCGCTCGCGATCGGCCGGATAACCGTCCCACATGTCCAGGCCATAGGGCAGGTTGAGCTGCGATAGGCGTTCCAACCGCTCCAGCCGCTTCTGCGACGCCGGCGACTCCGTGGCCATGATCTCGGCAAGGCGCGCCTCGCCCAGTTCCTTCTTCAGACTGGGCGCCATCAGGCGGCCCATCACCACCTCGTTGCCCAGCACCTGCCAGGTTCGGCCCGACTTGACCGAGTCCTTGAGCCCGGCGGCCAGCCAGGCCTCCTGGGTCTCGCCCATCATCCGGCGAGCGGGATCGCCGAGCTTGGCCTTGAAGGCCGCGACCTCGGCCGGCCCGCCCGGCGGGGGCAGGTCGCGGTCATAGTTCAATTGCTGGTGGCGCGCGGTCAGCCGTGTCTCGACCATGAACAGGCTCATCAAGTCGCCGAACTGGAAAGCCCGGTTGATCGCAAAACCGCCGCCGGCCGGCTCGCGGATCGGCATCCACTCATAGTAGGCCTTGATGGCGCGCGCCTTGCGCTCGCTCCAATCGCCCTCGGTTTCGGGCTGGTGGTTCTGGGCGCCATGCTCGTAGCTGTCATTGGCCGTCTCATGATCGTCCCAGACGACGATCCATGGGGCACGGGCATGGGCGGCCTGAAGTTGCGGATCGGATTTGTATTGCGCGTGCCGGCGGCGATAGTCGGCCAGCGAGAGGATCTCGTGGTTCGGGTCGTGGGGCCGCGCAGCGGCGACCGCCGAGTCCATGCCGTAGGAATTCGGCCCGCCGTACTCATAAATGTAGTCGCCCAGATGCAGCACAGCATCGACCCGAGGCAGCTTGGCGATGGCCTCGTAGGCGTTGAAGTAACCGTTCGGATAGAGCGAGCACGAGGCGACGGCGAGCACGACATCCTTGGTTGGACCGGACGGCAAGGTGCGCGTACGTCCCTTGGGCGAGGTCACGCCATTGGCCTCGAACTCGAAGGTATAGGCGCGGCAGGCGTCCAGTCCGACGACATCGACCTTCACCGTCCAATCGCGCGCGGCATTTGTCACGCCCTCGCCCGACTTGGCGCCGCCCGCGCGGCGGTCGATGGGGTTCAACCGCCAGCGATAGGCGATGTCGGCCGCCGCAGGATCAGCGGGCGTGATGCGGGTCCAAAGCATCACGCGGTCGGCCAGGGGATCGCCCGAGGCCACGCCATGCTGGAAGGTCACCGCGCCGGAGTAGCGGGGAAAGGGCTGGGCGATCGCCGGCGTCGCGGCGCCAAAACCCAGCAGGGCCAAGGCCCGTCGACGATCGATCCGCATCTCGTTGTCCCCCAAGCGTTCCGGCTAAGCTCCCACCCATACTGGAGAAGGATGACGGCCACATGTCCAGGGAAGGCCAGCGCGGCCTCTCGCCGCCCGCTCATCCGGGTGAAGGCCGGGACATAGCCGCCGTGGGATTCCGAGCTTCAGCGGCGACCTAGAGCCCCCAGACCCCTGAAGTCCCGGCCCTCGCCCGGATGAGCGTCGTCGCGACGCGGAGGGCGATGGCCAAACCACCCTGGAGAGCCAGGATGGAGATTCGTATGGCCACCGCCTCCGGTCTTGGCGATCCCGCGTCGGGGGGACTGGGATCGCCGCAAGGCCGCGTGTTGCCTGGAGGGCTCCGGATTGGAGGTCGGCTCAGCAGCCTTGATTTCTCGTGTCGCCGAGAGCGGATCGTCGGCGTCGATTGCGCTTTAGAAAGAACGCCGTTCGGCGGGAAGTTGCAGCGACGGGCAAAGATCGCTGCAACCGGTGCATGGAGATGCGCAACGGTTGCATTCTTGGTTGCATTTCGCGTCGGCGATTGGAATCATACCGACGTTATGTCGAGTGCAACGCCCTTCTCCACAAAGCTTGACCTTGTACTGAAGGCGCTTTCGATGAGCCGGGGCCGACTAGCCGCCGACCTTGGCGTCGACAAGTCCCTCGTGGGCCGCTGGGCGTCTGGCGCGGTGACACCCTCAGCTCACAATCTTGAAAACCTGACCCGGCTGGTCGCCAGTCGCCGCTCCGGTTTCACCATGCTGGACTGGGATCGCGATCTTGAGGGACTGGCCACCGTCTTCGGCGTGGAGCCTACCGCCGCCGCAGCGTCGCTCGCCCTGCCCTCCGCCAGCATTTACGAGGGCCTGCCGCTGCCAGGCATGGACCTGGTCCGTATGATGACGGCGCGGCGCGCCGCCACCTACGAAGGCTTCTGGCGCAGCATCAGACCCTCCATCGCCATGCCGGGCGAGATCTTCCACGACTACGGCATGATCCGGCGGGGCCCCGATGGGCTGCTCAAGTTCAAGATGGGCGGCTCTGGTCTGCTATTCGAGGGGTGGCTGCTGCCCGTGGAGGGGCAACTCTTCGCCATCCTGTTCGACACCGTGGGCCAGACGCCGATCTTCCTGATCTTCAATGGGGTGGCGCTGCACAAGGCAATGCAGCTCGACGGCTTGATCCTGGCCGCCGCGCTCAACGCCGCGCGCACGCCCTCGGCGTATCCGGTGGTGCTCGAACGGCTGGGCGATCTGACGGGCGATGAGGAAATCGACGACGAACGCTGCGCCGAACTGCTAAGGCTCGACACCGTCGCCACCGAGGAAACCGCGCCACCCGCCATGCGCCAGCATCTGATCAGAGACATCGGCCCTGGCGCCGTCGCGGCCGGGACCGGCGAACTTTTCCTGCTGTCGAGCTGGGCCAATAGCCTCTCCAAAGGGCTGAGCTCCGGCGGGCACCTCAAAGGGTGAACCAACCTCCGATCGAGGATGACGACCTCGCGCCCGAAGGCCTCGACAGCGGGGACATGGTGGCCAGGATCGTGGCGATTTCGCCAGAGGCCGCTGGCGCCCGCCTGGACAAAACCCTGGCCGAGCACGTCGACGACCTGTCACGCGCGCGCATCCAGGCGCTGATGGCCCAGGGGCTGATCAGCCTGCGCGGCGCGGTGCTGACCGACGCGTCCGCAAAGGCCCTGGCTGGCGACTACCAGATTCTGATCCCGCCGCCCGCGCCGGCCGATCCGCAGCCTGAAGCGATCCCGCTGTCGATCCTCTACGAGGACGCCGACCTGATCGTGGTGGAAAAGCCGCCGGGCATGGCCGTCCACCCTGCTCCGGGCAACGAGACCGGCACGCTGGTGAACGCCCTGCTGCATCATTGCGGCGCCAGCCTGTCCGGCATCGGCGGGGTCGCGCGCCCCGGGATCGTCCACCGGATCGACAAGGAAACCTCCGGCGTGCTGGTCGCGGCCAAGTCGGACGCCGCGCACCAGGGCCTTTCGAAGCTGTTCGCCACCCACGACATCGACCGAGTGTATGTGGCCCTGGTTCGTGGCGCGCCGACCCCCGTGAGCGGCACGATCCAGAGCCGGCTGGGACGTTCGACCCACGACCGCAAGAAGATCGCCGTACTAAAGACTGGCGGGCGCGAGGCGATCACCCACTACCGGACCGAACGCACCTTCGGCCCGCCCGGCAAACCCACCGCCGCGCGCATCTCTTGCCAACTGGAGACCGGACGCACACATCAGATCCGCGTCCACATGGCTTCCAAGGGAACGCCGTGCCTCGGCGATCCTGTCTATGGTTCGGGGCCTCCCGCAGGGCCCGTACGGGAGGCTGTCGCGGAGGCTGGGCTTAAGCGCCAAGCCTTGCACGCTGCGGTGTTGGGCTTCGTTCATCCCGTCACCGGCGAGCGCCTGAGGTTCGAAAGCCCCCTGCCCGCCGATATGGCGCAACTAGAAGCTAACCTGTCAGCTTTGTAAGAAAGCTTGTGCCCCATTCGCCTTGAAGGCGCCGCGTTCGGCCTGTACAAATACCTGAGTTGAGCAGTCGGATTTTCGGGCCGTCGGTTTCTCCCAACCGTGGCCTTACGCCCACCGCAACCAATACCTATCTGAGGGATTGGAGGGGGCGGACGGTCTCGCGCGCACGGCGCGCTGAGCGACTTGAAAGTCCGCCATTCTAAGAGGGGATACGTTCATGGCCGCGACCACTTCGCTGTCCGTTATGTCGCCTGATGGCGGCCTCAGCCGGTACCTGACTGAGATCCGTAAGTTTCCGATGCTGGCCAAGGACCAGGAGTTCATGCTCGCCAAGGCTTGGCGTGAGCACGAAGACTCCGATGCGGCCCATCAACTCGTCACCAGCCACCTGCGTCTCGTGGCCAAGATCGCCATGGGCTATCGAGGCTACGGCCTGCCGATCGGGGAAGTGATCTCCGAGGGCAATGTCGGCCTGATGCAGGCTGTGAAGAAGTTCGAGCCCGACAAGGGCTTCCGCCTGGCGACCTACGCCATGTGGTGGATCCGCGCCTCGATCCAGGAGTACATCCTGCGGTCTTGGAGCCTGGTGAAGATGGGTACGACGGCGGCGCAGAAGAAGCTGTTCTTCAACCTGCGCAAGGCCAAGAGCCAGATCAGCGCCTTCCAGGAAGGCGACCTGCATCCCGATCAGGTCACCCAGATCGCCACCAAGCTGGGCGTGCTGGACTCCGAGGTGATCTCGATGAACCGTCGGCTGTCGGGACCCGACGCCTCGTTGAACGCGCCCCTGCGCGTGGACGGCGAAAGCGAGTGGCAAGACTGGCTGGAGGATGAAACCTCGGTCAGCCAGGAGACCTATGTCGCCGAAAACCAAGAGCGGACCCAGCGCATGGGCCTGCTGGAATCGGCGATGACGGAACTCACCGATCGCGAACGGCATATCCTGACCGAACGCCGGCTGAAGGACAGCCCGACCACGCTTGAGGAACTGGCCGCCGAATACGGCGTCAGCCGCGAGCGCGTTCGCCAGATCGAGGTCCGGGCCTTCGAGAAGCTGCAGAAGTCGATGCAGGCCGCGGCGATCGAAAAGAACCTCGTCAACGCCTAGTTGGGCTCACCGAGCCTGTAGGACGATCGAAGCGGTCTAGCCCCTGGCTAGGCCGCTTTTCCTTTGGAGGGCTCGTCTTTCGGCAGGAAGGCCAGCAGCGGGGCGGCCTGCTTGGCGACCTCGGTGGAGACCAAGACGCCGCTCTGGGCGGCCTTGGCCAGAAAGAGCTGGAACTCCACCGTGGCCTTGGCGAGCGCCATGTTCTGCGTCACCGCCGCGGCGCGCTGCAACTCGACCATCTGCGCGAGCATGGCCCGCATCGCCTGGGTCGGGTCGGTAGCGACGGCCGGGACCGCCGAGCGCACGATCTTCAGCGCCTGGATGATCCGCTCGGCTTCGGGCGTCGCGGCGATGTCGGAGCGCCGCTTCAGGGCGCCCTGATAGTCGCCGGAATTGAAGCGTCGGCGATCGGGACCGATGTATTCGACCGCCTCGACCCAGTCGCGCGGGCGAAGCGTCACCGCCTCCAGCCGCCGCAGCAGGTCCTTGGTCGTGTAAGGCTTGCGGAGAAACTCATGCACGCCGGCGTCGCGGGCCCCGACGATCGCCGCCGCCGTCGCCGTCGCCGTGACCATGATCACCGGCACTTGGCGGCAGACCGCCTCGGACTTGCGCAACAGCTTGGTGAACTCGATCCCATCCACCTCGGCGCCGGCGAGCTCGACGAAGATCAGTTGCGGATTGATCTGACGGGCGGCCTCCAGTCCCTTACGGGTGGAAGAGGCGGTCCACATCTGCAGGGGCGTGATGCTGCGCATCAGGTCGCCCAGCATCCGCGCGCTCGCGGGGGCCGGATCGACGATCAGCACCTTCTGCATCAGCGGCGCCATGCGCTGAATTTGTTTCAAGTCTTCGGTGAACACGAGAGCGGGGCTCCGAACGATTCGGAGCCCACACTGCACCGTGCGCTCTTAAGAACGCCTTGACGGCTTAGTCCTGGAAGGGGTCACGCACCATGATGGTGTCGTCACGCTGCGGGCTGGTCGAAACCATCGCCGCCGGCGCGCCAATCAGCTCCTCGACCCGGCGGACATACTTCACCGCATTGGCTGGCAGATCCTTCCAGGAGGTGGCTCCGGCGGTGCTTTCGCTCCAGCCTTCCATCTCCTCGTAGATCGGCTCGATCGCCGACTGATCCTTCAGACCGGCCGGCAGATAGTCGAGAGTCTCGCCGCGCAGCTTGTAGCCGACGCAGATCTTCAGGGTGGGCAAGCCGTCGAGGATATCGAGCTTGGTCAGCGCGATCCCGTCGATACCGTTCAGGGCGACGGACTGGCGCACCAGAACCGCGTCGAACCAGCCACAGCGGCGCGCGCGGCCGGTGACCACGCCGAATTCCTTGCCGACCGTGCCCAGGTGCTGGCCGACCTCGTCGAACAGCTCGGTCGGGAACGGGCCTTCGCCGACGCGGGTGGTGTAGGCCTTGACGATGCCCAGCACATAGCCCGGCCCCTTGGGACCCAGGCCAGAGCCGGCGGCCGCCTGGCCCGCAACGGTGTTGGACGAGGTCACATAGGGATAGGTGCCGTGGTCCACGTCCAGCAGAGCGCCCTGGGCGCCTTCGAACAGCACCCGCTTGCCCGACTTCACGACGCCGTCCAGCAGCTTCCAGGCCGGCTGGGCGAAGGGCAGGATCTTGGGGGCGATCTCTTCCAGGGCGGCCAGCAACTGGGCGCCGTCATATTCCGGCAGGCCCAGACCCCGGCGCAGCGGCGTGTGGTGGGCCAGCAGACGGTCGATCTTGGCTTCCAGGGCGTCGCGGTCACGCAGGTCGTCGACGCGGATGGCGCGGCGGCCCACCTTGTCCTCATAGGCCGGACCGATGCCGCGCCCCGTGGTGCCGATCTTGTTGACGGCGGCCGCCTCGCGGGCCTGGTCCAGGTCGCGGTGCAGCGGCAGGATCAGGCAGGCGTTGTCGGCCAGCACCAGCAGCTCCGGGGTGATGTTCACACCCTGGCCGCCCAGCTTGGCGATCTCTTCCAGCAGGTGCCAGGGATCGACGACGACGCCGTTGCCGATCACCGACAGCTTGCCCTGCACTACGCCCGAGGGCAGCAGCGAAAGCTTGTAGACTTGGTTGCCGACCACCAGTGTATGGCCGGCGTTGTGGCCACCCTGGAAGCGCACGACGACGTCAGCGCGGTTCGAAAGCCAGTCGACAAGCTTGCCCTTGCCCTCGTCGCCCCATTGGGCGCCGATCACGGTCACATTGGCCATTTAGATACGATTTCCCGGCCTGCCGAGCGGGTCCAACCACGCCCTTCGACAGGCTCTCGGCGGGTGGACTG
>NZ_JAUXXE010000027.1 GCF_030681155.1 Phenylobacterium sp.
AGCTTGATCTCGACGTCCACGCCAGCGGACAGGTCGAGCTTCATGAGCGCGTCCACGGTCTGCGGGGTGGGGTCGACGATATCGAGCACGCGCTTATGCGTGCGGATTTCGAACTGCTCGCGCGACTTCTTGTCGATGTGCGGCGAACGGTTGACGGTGAATTTTTCGATGTGCGTCGGCAGGGGGATAGGCCCCCGGACGGTCGCGCCGGTGCGCTTAGCCGTATTGACGATCTCGCGTGTGGAATGGTCCAGCACGCGGTGATCGAAGGCTTTGAGCCGGATGCGGATGTTCTGACGATCCATATCGCTCTTTAGTTTCCCCTACAGACGACGAACGTCCGCGTGACATTGACCATTTCAAAGACCAACCCGAACGCCTCATAGGAGACATTCGTACGCGTAAGTCCGCAAAAACGAGATGAGCCCGCACGAACTGCTCGTGTGGGCCCTGTCCTGAAACTCCGATTTCCACCGGATCCCAGACCGTTCTGCGGACCGCGTCTGTGCCTCAAATCGCTTCGAAGCACACAGCCGGTCCAACAGGAGGCGGGTCTATACGTCCCCGACTCGGTTCCGTCAAGGGCGGGAGGCGCCGGAACCCCGGTTCTTGCTGCTTTCGCCGCAAAAGCCGGGCCAACGAATCCCTTCCAGGACCGAAGTTGTGTCTTTAGCCGATCGTGACGGCGCCGGAACCCATAATAGTCTTGGAGACCTCACCCTTCACTTCCCGCACCCGGACATCGCCCGATCCGGCGATCCGGGCCGTGAGGCTTTGGGCCACGCCTCGGAAATCGACATCTCCCGAACCGGCCACCGCCACGTTCATCGCGTCGGCCCGGCCGCCCTCGACCTTCACGTCGCCCGAGCCTGCCGCCTTGATATTCAGGGAACCGCTCACCGAGGCTGCGCGGACGTCGCCGGACCCCGCGATGCTGACCTCAAGCGGCCCATTGATGGCCCGTGTCTTGATGTCACCCGATCCTGCGGCATGAATGACCGCGCCGCCCGCGGTCCCGGTGAATGTGTCGCCAGACCCTGCCTGGCTCAACTTCAGCTGTCCGGCGACATTCGCCAGCGTCCAGTCGCCGCAGCCCGCATTCGAGAGCTCCAACTTGTCGGACTTTCCGACGGCGCCATAGACCGCGCCGCCCGCCTGAATATCGACGTCGCGGGGCGTTCGGATCACGATCTGCGGCATGGCGGCGTAGCTGACCTCGCCGATCCCGGCCACCTGGACCCGGACGCCGGTCCCCTCCCCCTTGCAGCTGCGGATCTTGCGATCCAGGTCGCCGTCGACAATCACCTTCCCCGCCGAGGTCCGCACCTGCAGAGGCAGCTTGGCGTTGGTGGACAGAAACTCGACCTTGATGTCGCTCCGGGCCTCGGGGATCACCGTGACGCGCGCGACAGCGTCCTTGATCTCGACTACGGGCGTCGCCGCCTGCGCCGCTCCTGCGGCGAACACCACGCCGAAGCTCGCGATCATCATCGGAAGACGCATTGTCCCCTCCGTTTCGTTGAACAACCTTGCAGCGACGGTAGGCCTGGCGCCCCCAAGGGTCAGCTTAATTCGAGGTCATGACCTCCCGGTCATTTCCTTGCCTTCTCGAACTCGCGGAGCAGCCACTCGTGTCGCCATTGCTCACGGGCCTTGTCGCTGCATGCGACCATATCGGCGCAGGGCCCGGGCTTCGGCGTCACCGCACCCAGTTGACCGGCGCAGGCCTTAGCCGGGCGCCGATAGACATTGGGGTCGATCCACAAGCCCTCTCCCGCCAGGAATGAGAAGGCGATGGCGTTGCGCGCCGAACGCTTCAGGTCCGCATAGCCTGCCCCCTCGCCCGCCGCGCGCGCATACTCATGCGACAGGTCGATACGCAGGATCCCCGCATCGTCAGTGGAAAGGCTGACCGGCACGCCCCGCTGCCGCAGCCACGCATAGGGATGGTCCTTACCCGAGACCTCGAGGATGACGTCGTTCGAAGTCAGATTCACCTCGACCAGGACGCCCGTCGCCGCCATCTCCGCAGCCAGGGCCTCTGCGCCGTTCTCATGAGGCAAGGCCACGCCATGACCGATGCGGCGGGCGCCGGCCACATGAACCGCTTCGCCGATGTGAAAGCTCATCTCCCCCGGCGTCGCATATTTGAACGACAGCTCGCCGGCGTGCAGAGCCGCCGGCGCGAGCCGCCCCTGCTCGGTGAGGAAGCCCACCATCTTCATGTGCTGGCTGTAGTTGGCCAGGGCCGACGGATGGTCCTCGGGCGCGACCAGCTGCAGGCCGACCCAGCGCTTGTCCGCCTGGATCAAGGCCACGCCGAGCTGAAGCTGGGCGAAGGTCGACGCCAGCGGCGCGATGCGATTGGCCTGGACGAGGTAGCGCACCGTCACCTGGCAACCCGGCCGGGCCTGCGGCGTGCCGCACTTCAACGCCTGGCGCGCGCCTGCCTCCATGGCGTCGGTCTCAACCATGGCGTCGGCGACCAGATTGTCGAGCCCGGCCTCGGTCAGCGCCTTCTTCTGCGCGGCCAGATCCCCATCCTTCCAGCCGACCTTGGCCCCCAGGATGATAGACGGCGCGGCCTGCGGGGTGACCATGGCCTCTAGATAGAAAGTGTTCTGGCGGGCAAGGCCGTCGAGCACTTCTGCGAGCTCATCACCGGGACGCTTGTCTCCAGCCAGGCCGAAACGCCCGAACGCCGAGAAGAACTGGTCGTGTCCGGAGCGACCCTGAAAGCCAGGCTCGCGTGTCGTCAGGCTGTCGTAGAGGGCCGATCGCTGGGTGTCGTTCGACAGCACCGAGGCGGCGGTCTTAAGATCCCCAGCCGGCGTGCAGGGCGGGCGAAACGCCAAGGCCGCGACATCGACGCAAAGCCCATCCTCCGCAGCCCACTTCAGGAAGGTTTCCGGGAAGATCGCACCGGAGACGTGATTGTGAAGCTCGCCGCCCTTGGGCATCGCCTTGGTGAAGGCGGTCAGTTCGCCTGACGTCATCTTGCCGAGGTCGGGCGCGGCATGCGCCGACGCCGTCGATAGGAGGGCTAACGCCGCGACCGTTCCAAGCAATCTCATCATCATCCCCCAGCCCCAGCCGCCCGACACGAGGCTGCAGTTAGGAGGGGCAGTTAACAAAAAGGCCGCCGGATTGCTCCGGCGGCCTGATTGTTAGATGTGAGTAAGATCGACTATTCGACGATCTTGGCCACGACGCCGGCGCCGACGGTGCGGCCGCCTTCACGAATGGCGAAGCGCAGGCCTTGGTCCATGGCGATCGGGGTGATCAGCTCGACGTCCAGCTCAGCGTTGTCGCCCGGCATGATCATTTCCACGCCTTCGCGCAGACGGATGATCCCGGTCACGTCGGTGGTGCGGAAGTAGAACTGCGGACGATAGTTGGTGAAGAACGGGGTGTGACGACCGCC
>NZ_JAUXXE010000042.1 GCF_030681155.1 Phenylobacterium sp.
AGCGGCCTTCGAGGCGTCGGCGGCGGCGTCAGCGGCGGTGGCCGCAGCGTCGGTCGCGGTGTCGGCGGCGGCAGCGGCGGTCGAAGCTTCGGTGGTGGCTTCGGCAGCGGCGGCGTCGGCCTTTTCAGCCGGCTTGCCGCAGGCGGCGACGGAGAGAGCGGCGACGGCGGCGCCGGCGACGAGCAGCTTGCGGAGGATTTCGGTGGTCATGTTTCTAGGTCCCCTGGAAACGGAGTTGGTAGCAACATACGAAGGCGGCCCTGATGACCAACGTCGCGTGCGCAGGTCTGGAATATGCCTCGGTTTGGTCCCAGGGCAAGGCTTTAATTCACGCCCTCGTGATCACTTTTCGGGCCGGGGCCCTTAGAGCCTGAAAAACCAAGGCGTTGGTGGGGCTTGGCTAACTGTGGGTGAATGTGTTTTCGAGGTTCTGCGCTCTGAATTTGGGCGGGTCGACGGAGGATTGTGCATGGACTCGACGTTAACGAATGCCCCTCGAGAGCGGATGATCGAGCTCGAAGGCCGCGGCGGCGCCATCGCTGGGCTGGAGTTCGGGGACGTGACGCGACCGATCGACATCGTTTTCGTCCATGCGAACGGTTTCAACGCCCGCACCTACCGCTCGATTCTCGCGCCCTTGGCCGATGAGTTCCATATCCTGGCGGTGGATCAGCGCGGTCACGGCCGCTCGACCCTGCCGGCCGAGACGCTGGGGCGGACGTCCTGGGATGGCCTGCGCGACGACCTGCTGGCGCTGATGGCGACGTTGGATATTCGCGACGTCGTGTTGTCGGGACATTCCATGGGGGGCACCGCCTGCGTGCTGGCCCAGGCGGAGGCGCCCGAACGTGTGCGCAGCCTGATGTTGTTCGACCCGGTGGTGGTGCCCTCGCCCTCCGACGGCGGGGCGGACCCCGAGGCCTTCGCGAACTCTCCCCTGGTGCAAGGCGCGCGGCGGCGGCGGGCGGTGTTCCCCGACCGAGCCGCAGTGATCGCCGCCTATACCGGCCGCGGAGCGTTCAAGACCTGGCCGGCCGAAATGCTGGCTGACTATGTCGCCGACGGTTTCCGCGAGCGGGCCGATGGCGAGGTCGAGCTATCCTGCGCGCCGGAGTGGGAAGCCTCGAACTTCAGCTCCCACGCCCATGACACCTGGGGCGCGTTCGAACGGGCCCAGGCGCCGATTCGCATCTTGAAGGCCGAGGTCGGTTCGACCTGCCGCGAGGATCCGCGCTTCGACGCCCTTGTCGCGGCCGGCCGGATCGAGGCTGAGGTCGTTCCGGGAACCAGTCACTTCCTGCCGATGGAGCGTCCGGACCTGGTTCAGGCCGAACTGCGCAAGGCGGCGGGGTAGGGCGCGCTTCTCCTCTCCCCGCTGGGGAGAGGTCGGGTGAGGGGGCGCCGCTGCGCGCCGCCCCCTCACCTAGCCTCTCCCGAGGGAGAGGAACTAGAGCGCTAGCCCTGGCGCGCATTTGGCCATGAAGGCGGCCTGGGCTTCGGGGCTGATGTCGACGACTTTGCGCTTGTCGAGGTCGAAGGAGATCACCACGGCTTCGGCGCTGGCCCAGGGGGCGCCGGTTTCCGGGTCCACCATCCAGTGCATCACCCGGCGGGTGCGGGCGTCGCAGCCGGCGAATCCAGAGCGCAGTTCAACCCTGTCCCCCGGCTCGGGCCAGGCCAGGTGCAGGACCCGGTATTCCAGCACCGCGCCGCCGATCCGGGCGGCGGGTTCGCCCTCGGTGGCCTCGGGGCCGGGCCTCGTCTCGCCGAACAGCCTGCCGACCCCGTCAGAGACGCGGCCGATGAAGATTTCGGGCCTCATCCGGCCGAACACGTCGCACTCGGCCGGTCCGATGACGCCGAGGCCGATCCGGGTGAGACCAAGCTCGTCGGCGCGCGCCAGGCTGGCGGTCGGCGTCACCGGCGAAAGGTCGACGCTGCGGGCGGCGGCGAAGGCGGGAACCTGGGCGCGGAAGGCTTGGGCTTTTTCACGAATGCGGACGGGCCACGGGAACGGGCGCATGTCGCGCGTGGTGGCGTGCTCGACCACGAGCTGGAAGGTGGCGGCCGGTTCACCGGTCGGATGGCGGATCACGAGCAGCAGGCGCGCGTCGCTCTCACCCATCTCGATGACGCCGCCGGTCATGTAGAGCGAGGCGCCGGCCTTGGCCTCGCGCAGGAAGCGGATGTGCTGTTCGCGGACGATCACTGTCGCCTCGCCATCGCCGGCGAAAGCCCGCGGCATGCCGAGCTGGGCGGCGAGGCCCGCCAGTCCCTCCTGAGCCTTGGCCACCCAGAACCTCACGTTCATGTGGCCCATCTCGTCGCATTCCCAGGTGTTGACGCCGCCGCTCCAGACCTCGACGTTCTCGTCAGCCACTTCGATACTCCCCGGAAAATTCGAGCCGGGACCTTAGAGCGCTTTCCGACGAAGTGGATACCGGTTCGACGTCAGAAAGCGCGACAGGACAAAACACTAGGGCGAGGCCCGGAGACGCCACCGGCTGCCGCCGCATCCGGCGGGAGGTGGGCGCCGTAGCTGCTACGTGGCAAGCTGGGCCACCTGTAAGGAACCGCGATGCTCTCCGTCCCCTCCGCCAGCGTGCTCGTCCAGCGGCATAGCCTGGTCACGCGGCTGACGCACTGGATCAACGTCCTGGCCCTGCTGGTGCTGCTGACCAGCGGCCTGCAGATCTTCAACGCTCATCCCGCGCTCTATTGGGGCGACACCTCGACCTTCGCGCGGCCCTGGGCGGCGATGGTCGCGATGGAGCAGGGCGGCCAGCCGGTAGGAATCACCAAGATCGGGCCGGCGATGTTCGAGACCACCGGCGTGTTCGGCTTCTCGGGCGACCAAGTGCGCGGCTTTCCGGCCTGGACCACCTTGCCGACCTATCGCAGCCTGGCCGACGGGCGACGCTGGCACTTCTTCTTTGCGTGGGTCTTCGCCCTGAACGGACTGGTCTATCTGAGCGCCAATATCGCCAACGGCCATGTGCGCCGCGACCTGCTGCCGGAACGCGATCAGCTTAAGCCTCGTCACCTGCTGGCCGAGATCGCCGATCACGCGCGGCTGCGGTTTCCGAAGGGCGAGGCCGCGCGGCGCTACAACGCCCTGCAGAAGCTGACCTATCTGGCGGTGATCTTCGTCCTGTTGCCGATGATGGTGCTGACGGGCCTTTCGATGTCGCCGGGCATGAACGCGGCCTGGCCATGGCTGCCGGAGCTGTTCGGCGGGCGGCAGTCGGCGCGGACCTTCCACTTCCTGTCTGCCAGCCTGATCGTGCTGTTCGTGGTGGTGCATGTGCTGATGGTGCTGGTCTCCAGCCCGCTGAACAGTCTGCGCTCGATGATCACCGGCCGTTTCGCCATTCGCCAGGGAGAAGGCCGATGAGCGCCACGCGCCGCCGATGGCTCTCGGGTCTGGCCGCCGCCGCCGGGGGAGCCATGCTGTCGGCCTGCGACAAGCTCACCATGAATCCTGGCGTGCAGAAGACCCTGGCCGGCGCCGAGGGGCTGACTCGCCGCGCCCAACGGCTGGTCACCAACCGCACGGCCCTGGCCGCGGAGTTTCCCGCGAGCGAAATCTCGCCAGACTTCCGCGCCAACGGCTCAACGTCGCCGGGCGATCCAGAGTACCGGGCGCTGGTGGATGGCGGCTTCGTCGATTGGCGGCTGGTGATCGACGGCCTGGTCGAGCGGCCCCTGTCGCTAAGCCTGGCGGAACTGCGCGCGCAGCCGGCCCGCACCCAGATCACTCGACATGATTGCGTCGAGGGCTGGTCGGCGATCGGCAAGTGGAGCGGCGCGCGCCTGGGACCGCTGCTCGACCAGGCCGGGTTGAAGGACGAAGCGCGCTACATCGTCTTCCACTGCGCCGACACCCTGGACCCGAACGCGCCGGAGGGGCTGGCCCGCTACTATGAGAGCATCGACCTGATCGATGCCTATCACCCGCAGTCGATCCTCGCCTACGACATGAACGGCGAGCCGCTGGCGGTGAAGCACGGCGCGCCGGCTCGGCTGCGGGTCGAGCGCCAGCTTGGCTACAAGCACGCCAAGTATGTGATGCGGATCGAGGCGGTGGCCGACTTCGCCCACCTCGGCGGCGGCAAGGGCGGGTTCTGGGAAGACCGCGGCTATGAGTGGTACGCTGGCATCTGAACCAGCGGAGAGGGACGGCGAACATGACTGTCGACAGCGGCGCCAACGCCGACCAGATCGCCTATTGGAACAACAGCGCCGGAGCGACCTGGGCTGCGTTGCAGGACCGCCTGGATCGCCAGATCGAGCCGCTGGGCCAACGGGCGATGGACGCCGGAGCGCCGAAGGCGGGCGAGCAGGTGTTGGATATCGGCTGTGGTTGCGGCCAGACCAGCCTTGAGCTGGCGCAGCGGGTGGGGCCGACCGGGCAGGTGCTCGGCGTCGATATTTCCGAGCCGATGCTGGAGGTCGCGCGCCGTCGTGGCGGCGAGGCTGGGATGGCGAATGTCAGCTTCCTGGCCGCCGACGCCCAGACCCAGGCCTTTCCGCCCGGCGGCTTCGACCTGGCCTTCTCGCGGTTCGGGGTGATGTTCTTCGACGATCCGACCGCCGCCTTTCGCAACATCGCCGCGGCCCTGAGGCAAGATGGGCGCCTAGCCTTCGTCTGCTGGCGGCCGCTGGCTGAAAATCCGTGGATGGGCGCGCCGATGCAGGCGGCCTTGTCGCTGCTGCCGCCGATGCCGCCGCCCGCTGATCCCACGGCGCCGGGCCCCTTCGCCTTTGCCGATCCCGAGCGTTTGCGGGGCATACTGGCGGCGGCCGGACTGGTGGAGATCGACATCGCGCCGCACGATCAGATGATCGGTGGCAACGACCTGGACGAGACGGTCGCCATGTCCCTGCGGGTCGGGCCGCTGGGCGCGGTGCTCCGCGAGAACCCCGAGCTGAAGGACGATGTGGTCGGCGCCATCCACGAGGCGCTGGCGCGGCATGTGACGCCGCAAGGCGTCATGCTCGCCTCGGCCACCTGGATCGTCACCGCCAAGCGGCCCTAATTGTAGGGCGACTTGGCGATCAACTCGGCCTCCGCCGCGCAGGCGGCGGGGTCGGGCGCCTTGGCGCTCTTGCGCAGGGCCGCGAGCTCCTGGCGTGCCGCGTCCATGTCGGCGCGGAACTGCGCCGAGCCGTGCAGGCCGGCGACCACGGCCGAGCCGTTGGTGCGGCCTGATTCCACCGCGCTCATATTGTGTACGCCGCAGAACAGCCGGCTTTCGCCGAACGAGCGGGCTCTGGTCAGGATCTGCGTGGAGCGGTCGGGAATCAGTTCGGCCAGGACCAGACCCACACTCCATCCCCAGGTGGTATGGCCCGAGGGATAGTCCGGACTGGCGGCCAGTCCGTCGGTCTTCTCGACGCAGATCGGGCCTTCGTCGATCAGATACGGGCGCTGGCGCTTGTAGATGTCCTTGGGGGTGTTCACCGCGCGGCGAACGTCGAAGCGCATGGTCATCAGGACCTTGGTCAGCTTCGGCGCCTTGTCGGGCGTTAGCTCCATGCCGATCGCGCAGCTCATGTCCTTCACGATGGCCGCCTCGTTGGCGTCGGCGATGGCCAGCGTCCAGCGCGGAGTGTCCTTGGACGAGCGGGTGGCCAGGAAGGTCGAGCGGTCGGCCTGGAAACGGATGGTTCCGGCGACCGGGGCCGGCGGCAGGATCTTGTAGGTGTCGGGGCCAGCTGAGCCGAGATAGCCGGTGGTGGAGGCGGCCGCCGGCGGGGCTGGTTCCTTGGCGATCGCCACGCCGCCTGCCGCGACGACGCCGCCCAGGGCCAAACTGATCAGTATGCGGTTCATGGCTGCCTCCCACCTATTTGGCGCGATCATGCGTGGGAGGCGGCGCGCTTCCAAGCCTGGAAACGAAAACGGCCGGGGCGAACCCCGGCCGTCTGACGTGTCTTATGCCTTCTTGTCGAAGAGCTTGGCCCAACGGGGCTTGGTGCGGTTCTTCCAGGAGCCGCGGTGCCAGGCGTCCGAGGCGATCAGCGGAACCACGGTGGTGGCTTCGGCGAAGACCATCTGTTCCCAGGTCACGTCGACCTTGCCCCAGGAGCAGGCTTCCTTGAGCGTCGAGGACGAGCAGGCGCCGTCGCGCACGTCGGCCACGGTGATCTGGACCGCGTACTTATGCATCTCGGCTTCGTGGCCGAGGATTTCGGCGCAGACCACGGTGTCCTGGGCGAAGTTTTTCGGCACGCCGCCGCCGACCATGAACAGGCCGGTGGTGCCGGCCGCCAGCTTGATGTCGGTCAGTTCGCGGAAGTCGGCGACCGAGTCGATGGTCAGGTAGGGCTTGCCCTCCTTCATCTTCTCGACCTGGTGCTTCACGAGGCCAAAGCCCGCCGATGAGTCGACGAAGGCGGGGCAGAAGATCGGCACGCCTTCGTGATAGGCGGTCTCGATCAGCGAATCCGGCTTCTTGGCGTTGCCGGCCGCCAGCCACTTGCCCATCTCGTAGATGAACTCGCGCGAAGAATAGGGCCGAGGCTCCAGCAGATTGCAGATCTCGTAGATCGTGCCGTCGCAGTTCTGGAGTTCTTCTTCGTCGATATAGGTGTCGTAGATGCGGTCGATATAGAGATCGCGCAGGTCGCGGTCGTCCACGTTCGACTGGGCTTGATAGTGCTTGAAGCCGAGGGCTTCGAAGAAGTCCATGTCCACGATCGAGGCGCCGGTCGCGACGATCGTGTCGATCATCCCGTACTTCACCATGTCGCGGTAGATGTGCATGCAGCCGCCGGCGCTGGTCGAGCCCGCGAGGGTCAGCCAGGTCGAGCAATCCTTGTCTTCCAGCGACATCGACCAGATGTCGGCGGCGCGCGCGGTATCGCGGCTGGTGAAGCTCATCTTGCGCATGGCGTCGATCACCGGGCGGGCGTCGTATTGATCGATCGCCACGTGCTCGACGGTGTTGGCCAGCAGCTCGGCCTTGCGGTTCGTCTTTTGAACGTCAGCGTTCATTCTTCAAGATCCCTTGGAGTTTGAGCGCCCGTCCGAATGGAAGAGGCGCGACCGGGACGGAGCGACCGGCCGCGCCTATAATAGCTGAGCAGCCGGCTTATTTCCGCCGACGCTTCTTCCCGCGTGCACGCGACAGCTTCACGACATTGTGGTTCTCCTGCCGGGGCAGGGGAATCGAACGCTGGGCCAGGCCAAACATCGAGGCCATCGGCGCGTCGCTGACCTCGACGGTCTCGGCGTCGCCGAAGCCGTTGAAGCGGGTGTTCATCGCAACGCCATAGGCGCCGAGCATGCCGATCTCGATGTAGTCGCCTTCGCGCACATCTTCCGGCAGCCAGAACGGGCCAGGCATGTGGTCGATCGAGTCGCAGGTCGGACCCCAGAAGCGATAGGGCTT
The DNA here is from genome assembly GCF_030681155.1 of Phenylobacterium sp. GTDB lineage: Bacteria > Pseudomonadota > Alphaproteobacteria > Caulobacterales > Caulobacteraceae > Phenylobacterium. The sequence goes on from NZ_JAUXXE010000042.1 coordinate 7,398, forward strand.
CAGCGGCCCTTCGACTTCGTAAGCCTCGCCGTCCTCGTTGCGGAGCAACTTGACCGGAAAGGGCCATTTGGTGTGGGCCGCGTCGAACAGCGAACCGTACGAACCATCGTTCAGATACAGGGCGTCGTTCTTGCGCAGCTCGACCTTGGTGAGGATCGACGAGCCTTCGGCCACCAGAGCCCGGCCGGGTTCGCACCACAGCTCGGTCGTCTCGTGAACCATCATCTCGGCGAAGCCGCGGTCGATGGAGTCCATGTAATCGGTCAGGTCCGGCGGGATCATGCCGGGATAGACCGACGGGAAGCCGCCGCCCACATCGACCACGTCGGCGAAGACGCCGGCGCGGACCAGGGCGCGCGAGGCCTGGGTCATGGCTGCTTGGTACGCCGTAGGCCGCATGCACTGGCTGCCCACGTGGAAGGAGACGCCCATCAGGTCCTGGGTCGCCCGACGCGCGGCCAGCAGCAGGCCGGGGGCCTGGTGTTGATCGACGCCGAACTTGCCCGACAGCGAATAGGTCGCGCCTTCCGCCTCGACGCCGAGGCGGACGATCAGGTTCAAATCCTTGGCGTCGCCGGTGGCAGCCAGGATCTTGGCCAGCTCTTCGTGCGTATCCAGCGCGAAGGTGCGAACCCCATGATCGAAATAGGCGGCCGCGATCGCGGCGCGGCTCTTGACCGGGTGCATGAAGGCCATGCGGGAACCCGGCGCGAACTGCGCGACAAGCTCGATCTCGGGGACCGAGGCCACATCGAAGGACGTCACGCCATTGGCGGCCAAAGCCTCAATGACCCATGGCGAAGGATTGGCCTTCACCGCGTAGAAGACGTCGCCCTTGAAATTTTCCTGGAACCAGTGCGCCGCCGTGGCCACCGCGTCCGGTCGCGCTATTGCGACAGGACGTTCCGGAGGCCGCTGACGGACCAGGTCCAGGGGCTTATGGTACGTGTGCAATTCACGTAACCCCCATTGGCAGTTGAACCTAGCCGGCGTTAGCAGCGCTTTTTGAGGACATCGGGTCCGCCGGAGCGCTGCGAAATAGGGTCGATGGACTGGGATGTAAAGGGGTTTGTAAAAACATCACCAAACCCTGAGCCCGTCAGGGGTTGCGTGGGGGGAAATGTGACAAGGTTTCCACCAGGTTTACGGCCTCTGCCGAGGGGGCCGTTTCCCCTTGCGTACTAGGGAACAGGGGCCGTCCGGCCAGACGGTGAGCGCGGTCAAATGTGGCGAAGGAGGTGTTTTCAGTCTTCGCGGGCCGATCATCAAAAAAATTGAGTAGCTGTCGCCGAGCCTCACGGGAATGTCAGGTTGGTGAGGTGGATCCCTGCCGCCCCATTGTATAGGTTTCGCGCTCGCAGGATGTGGGTGAGACCGCGAGGCCAGATTAATTTCAGTCCTCCGATACGGATGAGCTCCTAAATCCAAAAGGCGTCTGGCCAACATGGCCCGATGCGCAACATGCGCGGTCCTGATGTTGTCGCTTGAGCGGCTTGTTCTCTAAGGATCCACCGTGCTCGCCGCCACGCCCCGTTCTTGACGGCGCGCGCGGGTTTGAACCGAGAGACGCTTCCTATCTTCGATCATCTTGTCGCTCTGCCGCCGCTTCCATCGTGGTTGGAGGCTCTGCTGGGCCTGGCGGTTCTCGCCATTGGCGCGGTCCTGGCCAATCTCATCGTGAGGCAGACGATCCAGCGCGTCTTCCGTCGCGCCGCGGCGACTTGGCATGCGCGCGGATCGCAGGCCCTGACTCAAATGGTCCGGCGGCTCGCCAATGTCGTGCCGGCGATCATCGTCGCCCGCGGCGTCGGGTCAGTTCCTCACCTCGCCGAGCCAGTGATCATGGTGGTCCGCAATGTCAGCGGCGCCTTCATGGTCCTGACTATCGCGCTGGCGGTCGGGGCTGGGCTCAATCTTGTCAACGAGGCCTATCAGCGACGTCCGGACGCCGGGAGCCGGCCCATCAAGGGCTACGTTCAGGTGGTCAAGATCCTGGTCTACGCCGGGGCGGCCATCCTGATCGCGGCGGCGCTGATGGAGCAGTCGCCCCTGTTGCTGCTGTCGGGACTGGGCGCGATGGCGGCGGTGCTGATGCTGGTCTTCAAGGACACCATCCTGTCGCTGGTGGCGTCGGTGCAATTGACGTCGAACGACATGCTGCGCGTCGGCGACTGGATCGAGATGCCCCAGCTCAATGCCGACGGCGATGTGATCGATATCGCCCTTCATACGGTCAAGGTGCAGAACTGGGACAAGACGATCACCACCATCCCGACCCACCGCCTGATCACCGAGTCCTATAAGAACTGGCGGGGGATGTTCGACACTGGTGGCCGGCGGATCAAGCGCGCCCTGCTGATCGACCAGAGCAGCGTTCGTTTCCTGTCAGAGCAGGAGCGCGCCGAGATGCAGCGCTTCGCCTTGATCGACGAGTATCTGGATCGCAAGCAAATCGAACTCGAACGCTCGAACGCGGTGCTGATCGCGGCCGGACGCGACCCGGTGAACACGCGCCGGGTGACCAATATCGGCACCTTCCGCGCCTATGTGATGGCCTATCTGAAAACCCACGGCTCGATCGCCCAGGACATGACCATGTTGGTGCGGCAGCTTCAGCCGACGGCCCAGGGTTTGCCGCTGGAGATCTATTGCTTCACCAACACGACCGCGTGGGCAGAGTACGAGCCAATCCAGGCAGACATCTTCGACCACCTGATCGCCATCCTGCCTGAGTTCGGCCTCCGGCTTTTCCAGGCCCCCAGCGGGCTCGATATCGGGCGCGTCGTGGCCCAGACCGAGCAGCGGCTTTCGGCATGAGCAGGACGCCCGCACGGCGGTCAGGAACCGCGCCCCCGCCGAAGCGCTTGAAGCCTATGCTTGAGCGTAAGATGAACCCTCGAGTGTTCTGGGGCGCCAGCGCCATCATCGCGGCGCTGCTGGCGCTTGCGACTTTTGCGCCTGGTACCTCCGACTACGTGTTCACCGCCGCCCAGAGTTGGGTAATCGAGTCGTTCGGCTGGTTCTACGTGGCGGCCGTGGCCGGCTTCCTGGCCTTCGTGCTGTTTCTGGCCATCGGGCCCACCGGCAAGATCAAGCTCGGTCCCGACGATGTCGAGCCCGACTTTCCCTATGTCTCCTGGCTGGCGATGCTGTTCGCGGCCGGCATGGGCATCGGCCTGATGTACTTCGCGGTGGCCGAGCCGGTTCAGCACTATATCGCCCCTCCCGAGGCCGAGCCTGGCACGATCGACGCGGCGCGCGAGGCGATGGTCATCACCTTCGCCCACTGGGGCGTCCACGCCTGGGCGATCTATGCGGTAGTCGGCCTCAGCCTAGCCTATTTCTCCCATCGCAAGGGCCTGCCGCTGACGCTGCGCTCGGGGCTGCAGCCGCTGCTGGGCGACAAGATCAACGGCGGCATCGGTGATGCGGTCGATATCTTCGCGATCTGCGGGACGCTGTTTGGCATCGCTACGTCGCTCGGCCTGGGCGTGGCCCAAATCAACACCGGCCTCGAATATCTGTTCGGCGTGCCGAGCACACGCCTCAGTCAGATTTTGCTGATCGCCGGGGTGATGGGCTTGGCCACGATTTCGGTGCTGACGGGGGTGGACCGAGGGGTGCGTCGGCTCTCGGAGCTGAACCTCTTCATTGCGGTGCTGCTGATGGGCTTCGTGCTTGTCGCCGGTCCGACCGGTTTTCTGCTGAAAGCGCTGGTCCAGAATTTCGGGCTCTATCTCGACCACTTCTTCATTCGGACCTTCAATCTCTACGCCTATGAGCCGCGCGATTGGATGGCGAACTGGACCCTTTTCTATTGGGCTTGGTGGATCGCGTGGTCGCCGTTCGTCGGCATGTTCATCGCGCGGATTTCGCGCGGTCGAACGGTGCGGGAGTTCGTGATCGGGGTGCTGCTGGTGCCCAGCGCCTTTACGTTCCTCTGGATGACGGTGTTCGGCAATACGGCGATGTATCTGGACATGACGGTGGCGGCAGGAGCGATCTCGCAGGCCGTGCAGGCCGACCTCTCGACCGCCCTGTTCAAGTTCTTCGAATACCTGCCGGGCACTGCGATCACCTCGTCCTTGGCGGTCGCCCTGATCGTGGTCTTCTTCGTCACCTCGGCGGACTCCGGATCTTTGGTCATCGACACCATAGCGGCGGGCGGGGCCGAGGAGACGCCCGAGTGGCAGCGGGTCTACTGGTGCGTCCTTCAGGGCGTGGCGGCGGCGCTGCTGATGCTGGCCGGCGGGCTCAGCGCGCTCCAGGCCGCCACCCTGGTCGCAGCCTTGCCGTTCGCGATCATCATGATCTTGCTGGCGTGGGGTCTCTATCGCGGCTTGCGGGCTGATCTGCTGGGCGTTGCGGCCGTTCCTGATGCGCCGCTGCGGCTGAGGCTCAAGCGCATCCTTTCCCCGTCTCGTCGTCGGGACATCGAGGCGCAGATCGAACGCATCGGCGCCCCGGCCCTGGACGCCGTACGCGAGGCCCTGGCCGAAGAAGGCGTGGCCGCCAGCATCGAGCGGGAGGCCGGCGGCGTCGCGCTCCATGCCAAGGGTGCGGGCGCCGATTTCGTCTACCGCCTGCGGGCTGCGTCCCGACCCTTGCCGGCGTTTTCCCTGCTCGAGGCTCCAGAAGGACGGCGTGCGTTGGAATGGCGCCTGCGGGCCTCGACCGATGAGGTGGGCGCCAGGGGCGCCTACGACGTCACCGACCACACCCAGCAGCAGTTGATCAGCGACATCCTTGAGAAGCTGGCGCTGTGGCGTACGCGACACGCCTTCGTCGCACAGCAAGCTTGACCTGCGGCGCGGGGAGCTTGATCCTGGATCACATGGTTCTCCAGCGCGTCTTGCCCGCCCGACGCCGACGCCTTGTGGCGTTCGCTGCGGCATGCGTGGAGATCGGCTGACCCCAGATCCTTCGGGACTCAAAGTCGCCCCTGCAAACCGTTCGAACGCCAGCCCGCCCTCACCGGCGGGCTTTTTCGTCTGCGCCCCGCCAAAGGACACCGCCATGACCACCACGCCAACATGTCTCTTCCTGCCCGGCGCCGGCGCCGATCCAAATTTCTGGCGTCCTCTGGGCGAGCGCCTGCCGGCCTCGTGGGGAAAGGTCTATCTGGGCTGGCCGGGCCTGGGACATCAGCCGGCGGATCCTGGCGTGCGCGGCCTGGAGGATCTGGTCGGACTGGTCGAGGCGCAGATGGGCGATGGCCCGATGGACCTGTTGGCCCAGTCGATGGGCGGACTGATCGCGATGCTTGTCGCCCTGCGCCATCCGGGCCGGGTGCGGCGCATCGTGCTCTCGGTGACCAGCGCTGGGCTCGACATGAAGTCGCTGGGGGCCGCCGACTGGCAGGCGACCTATCACCGCAACCACCCAAACGCTGCTCGTTGGCTCAGCGACCTGCATGCCGATCTGTCAGCGCGATTGCCGCAGATCGCGTGCCCGGTGCTGCTGCTGTGGGGCGACGCCGATCCGATCAGCCCGTTGGCGGTGGGTGAACGCCTGCGCGACCTGCTGCCCAATGCGCGGCTGCACGTTCTGGCGGGCGGCGACCACGATCTTGTCCACCAGCGGGCCGCCGAGATCACGCCCTTGGTCGAAGCGCATCTAGGGCAGGCCGATGACTGACTTGTCCCTGCGACCTGCGACCCTGGCCGACGCACCAGCTATCGCCCGTCTGCATCTGGCGTCCTGGCGACAAGCCTATCGCGATCTGGCGCCCCGCGAGGCGTTTGAGGCGATGGATGAGGCGCTGCGGGTGCGGCGCTGGACGGCGATGCTGAGCGAGCCGTCAGCGCAGCAGGCGGTGGTGGTCGCCGAGCAGGATGGGCGCCTGGCGGGCGTCGGCATGGCGGCGGCCCCCTCGCAGCCCGAGTTCGGCGCCCGCGGGGAGATTTGCTCGCTCTATCTCGACCCCGGCTTCCAGCGCCGAGGACTGGGGCGGCGCCTGATGCTGGCCCTGGCCGAACAGGTGGGGGCGTGGGGCTATAGAGGCGCGGCCCTGGGCGTCGTCGTCGGCAACGAACCGGCGATAGCCTTCTACGAAACGCTGGGTGGAAGAGTGGCCGGCAAGTATATTGATCCGGGTCCACTTTGGCGTTCGGACAACCTGATCTTTGTCTGGGACGAGGTTTCAGACCTTGTCGCAGCCGCTTCCCGCTGACTTTCGTAGGACATTCGACGACTTGTCGCGGCGGGTTGCGCGATCGGACGCTAGACCGTACGCCGCGCGACATGTCATGAAGCCGTGGCAAGGGGGGACGGTTACTGTTGTTCCCGCCCGTGCGCGCGTTGATCCGAGGAAGCCTCGCCATCTATGTCTGACGCCGCCGTTCTGTCCGTGCGGAACGCCTCGAAGAGCTTCGGTTCTCGGCGCGCCCTCGATTCCGTTTCATTGAATGTGAGCAAGGGCGAGATGATCGCCCTGATCGGGCCGTCCGGCTCGGGCAAGTCGACGCTGCTGCGTTCGATCAGCGGCCTGCAGACCATCGACAGCGGCGCTGGCCGCATCGAGGCGTTTGGCGGGATCGTGCAGTCCGACGGCAAGATCAGCAGCAAGGTGCGCGATGCGCGCATCCGCATCGGGTTCATCTTCCAACAATTCAACCTGGTCGGCCGCCTGAGCCTGTTCTCCAACGTGGCCCTCGGTTCGCTGGGCCGCATCAACAAGGCGCGCGGCCTGTTCGGCCTGTGGCCGGCCGAGACCAAGACCGCGGTCATGGCGGCGCTCGCCCGCGTCGGGGTGGCCGACTACGCCGCCCAGCGCGCCAACACCCTGTCCGGCGGCCAGCAGCAGCGTGGCGCGATCGCCCGCGCCCTGGTCCAGCGGGCCAAGATCATCCTGGCCGACGAACCCGTCGCCTCGCTCGATCCGGTCTCGGCGCGCCGGGTCATGGAAATCTTGCGCGACCTGAACAAGGACGACGGCCTGACGGTCGTGGTCACCTTGCACCAGGTCGACTACGCCCTGCGTTATTGCGACCGCGTCGTGGCCTTGAAGGCCGGCAAGGTCGTCTATGACGGCCCGGCCGACGGCCTGGAACGCAAACAGCTTATCGACATCTACGGCCCGGAATTCGAAGACGTCTTCTGGGAAGGAGCCCCCAAATGATCCGTCGACACCTGCTGACCGCCTTTGGCGTCGCCGCGGCCCTGGCGCTTGGCGCCTGCGGTGGCGAGCCCGAGCAAAAGGCCGCCGGCGCGCCGAAGGAAATCACCTTCTCCATCCTGTCGGCCGAGAGCCAGCAGTCGATGGCGCCGCTCTGGCAGCCGCTGCTGGACGACATGTCGGAATATACCGGCGTCAAGGTGAAGCCCTACTTCGCCACCAACTACACCTCGCTGATCGAGGCGATGCGGTTCAACCAGGTGCAGGTGGGCTGGTTCTCGGCCCTGCCGGCGCTGGAAGCCACGCGCCGCGCTGAGGGCCAGGTGCTGGGCCGCGTGGTCGATTCCGGAGGCATCGCTTCCTACGAGTCCGTGCTGATCGTCCGCAAGGGCAGCGGCATCACGCTCGACGACGTGCTGAAGTGCGGCAAGCGCTACACCTTCGGTCTGGGCGACGCCAAATCGACCTCAGGCACCCTGGCTCCGATGGCCTATCTGTTCACGCCCAAGGACATCGAGCCGTCCAAGTGCTTCAAGGCCGTGCGTTCGGCCAGCCACCAGGCCAACGTCTTCTCCGTGGCCAATGGCGTGCTGGACATCGCGACCAACAACACGGTCGGACTGGTCTTCGCCGGTCGCGAGAACCCGCAGATCGCCGAGAAGATCGAAGTCATCTGGCGCTCGCCGCCGCTGCCTGAATCCTCGATCGTCGCCCGCAAGGACCTCGATCCGGCGGTGCGCGAGAAGATCCGCCAGTTCTTCCTGACCTATGGCGTTGGCGACACCCCGCGCGCGGAAAAGCAGCGCGAAGTGCTCAAGGGCCTGGCCTATGGCGGCTTCAAGGCCGCCGACGACAGCTACCTCGATCCGGTCCGCGAGATGGAGGCGGCCGAAGTCCTGGCCGACGCCAAGCGCGCCGGAGACCCGACCAAGATCGCCGCCGCCCAAAAGGCTTTTGACGACATTCGCGCCCAGGCCGCTCAGCGCCGCGCCATGAACCCGGACGCCTGATGCTCTCCAAGGAAGCTTCACTGGCGGTCGTGCCGCCCGCCCCGTCGCAGACGCTGGCCCAGCGCGCGCCCGACCTGCTGGTCTGGGGCGCGGTGATCGTGCTGCTGATGATCAGTTTCGGCCCGGTCGAGATCAACCGTCTGCCGATGCTGTTCTCGAACTCCGAGAACATGCGCTCGTTCGGCAAGGAGTTCCTGTCCCCGGACTTCACGCACTGGCGGCTCTATGTCGCCCAGATGTGGCTCACCGTGCAGATCGCGTTGTGGGGCACCGGGCTGGCGGTGATCCTGGCGATCCCGTTCGGCCTGGCCTGCGCTCGCAACATCTCGCCGCCGTGGATCCAGCAGCCGATGCGGATGCTGATGAACCTGCTGCGCTCTGTGCCCGATCTGGTGATCGGCACGCTATTCATCGTCGCCGTGGGCCTTGGTCCGTTCGCCGGCGTCATGGCGCTGGCGCTAAACACCGGCGGCGTGCTCGCCAAGCTGTTCTCCGAGGCCGTCGAGGCCATCGATAAGGGACCGGTCGAGGGCGTGCGCGCCACCGGCGCCACCCATCTGCAGGAAGTGGTCTGGGGCGTGATCCCGCAGGTCGCGCCGCTGTGGACCTCCTATGCGCTGTACCGCTTCGAATCCAACGCCCGCTCGGCGACGGTGCTGGGCCTGATCGGCGCCGGCGGTATCGGCCAGCTGCTGTTCGACGCCCTGAACGGCTTCAACTACGCCCAGGTCTCGGCCATCGCGGTGGTGATCGTGGTCGCCGTCTCGCTGATCGACTTCCTTTCGCAAGCGATGCGCTCGCGGCTCCTGTAGAGCGCGGTTCCTAGGGCGACCGTCGTGGTCGGCGGTCGCCTTTTTCTCCCCTGATCGTCCTCCCCGGGCTCTTGTCCCGGGGATCCATATGCGCGGCCTCTCGAAGCGAGGCGCCGAGTGTGGGCGCCTATTTATCCGTATACAGACCATAAGTCACAAATCTGAATCCAGCCCGTCACGAAACGGACGGCGTGCTGTCGCGAAAGATTGGCTGAAGCGTCACGGGACCTCGTTAAGCCGCCCCTAGCCTGAGAGGGCCAAGGGGATAGCTCTACAAGGATCCTAATAATGAAGATCAGAACCTCGCTCTGCGCCGGGGCGGCGCTGAGCGTTTTCGTGCTCGCCGCAAGCGCCGCGCAAGCTCAAGACACGACGGTCGCCTGGAAGGGCGCGCCGCAGTGGACCAACGACGATGTTCAATTCAAGGTTCGTGGCCGGGTGCTGCTGGACGCGGTGTTCGAAGATGTCGACCGCGAAACCGGCGCCGACCAGAACTTCCGCGCCTTCCGGGGCCGCCAGGTGTTCCTGGGCGTCGAAGGCAAGCTGAACAACTACCTCGCCTACAAGATCGAAGGCGGCTGGGTGAACGGCGGCACGCCGTCGTGGGATGACGTCGTCATCGAAGTGAAGCCGAACGACAACACCTCGATCATGTTCGGTAACATCAAGGCCGCCGGCCTTGAGAACCTCACCTCGACCCGCTTCACGACCTTCATGGACCGCGGACCGTACGGCGACTTCGGCGTCGACAGCTACCTGGTCAGCGCCGTCGCCAAGATGAACGGCATGAACTGGACCGTCACCGGCGCCGTGCAGGGCGACTCGATCAACAGCGCCGACGTGACGGCGGGCGAAGAGCGTATCGGCTTCACCGGCCGTGGTTCGTTCGCGCCGGTCCTGACCGACACCACCAAGGTCCACCTCGCGGCTTCGGCTCGCTGGCGCGACCATGGCGATGAAACCGCCTTCAACTATCAGAGCCGTCCGAACACCAACTTCGGCTCGCGCTACATCAATTCCGGCGCCATCGGCGATAAGGACACCACCTTCGCCGTCGAAGGCGCGGTGGTGCACAACCAGTTCTCGCTGCAAGGCGAATACGCCAACATCAAGGTCGATCGCCTGAAGACCGGCGCCTCGGCCGGCAGCGATCCGGACCTGCAGGTCGGCTACGTCTTCGCCAGCTTCTGGCCGACGGGCGAGATGCGGAACTACGACGCGACCAAGGGTGAGTTCGGTCGTCCGAAGATCCTCAACCCCGTGACCGCCGGCGGCTTCGGCGGCGTCGAACTGGCCGTCCGCTACGACTGGGCCGACCTGACCGACGCCTATTCGACGGCCTCCACGGCGGCATCGCGCACGCTCTCGCAGGACGCCGGCGAGTACACCGCCTGGACGCTCGGCGTGAACTACTACCCGACGGCCTATGTGCGGTTCCAAGCCAACTACACCATGGGCAAGAACGACAACCCGGTCGTCGGCCGCGACGTGGACGTCAACGTCTTCCAGATGCGCGCCCAGCTCGACTTCTAGGACCATAGCGCGGCCCCGCTTCGCGCGGGGCCGACAGGAGACATCACATGAAAAAGCTTCTGCTCTGCGCCGCGGCTGCGGCGACCACCCTGACGGCGGCCGCGCCGGCCTACGCCGCTCGTGACTACGTCTGGGCCGCCGGGTCCTCGACCGTCTTCCCCTTCGCCACCCGCGTCGCCGAGAACTACGCCAAGAAGACCGGCAAGAAGGCTCCGAAGATCGAGAGCCTGGGCACCGGGGGCGGCATCAAGCTGTTCTGCGGCGGCGTCGGCGACGCCTTCCCGGACATCGCCAACGCCTCGCGCCCGATGAAGAAGTCGGAATTCGACGCCTGCGCCGCCAAGGGCGTGAAGGATATCGTCGCGATCAAGATCGGCTTCGACGGTATCGTCGTGGCCACCGATAAGGACGGCCCGGACTATAATTTCAAGCGCGAGCACCTCTATCTCGGCCTGGCCGCCAACGTGCTGCGCCAGGGCAAGTTCGTCGCCAACCCCTACAAGACCTGGGACGAAATCGGCACCGGTCTGCCGGGCAACCGCATCAACGTCTATGGCCCGCCGCCCACCTCGGGCACCCGCGACGCCTGGGTCGAGCTGGCCATCGAGGAAGGCGCGCGCAAGTATCCGACCGCCGAGGAACTTCGCTCGAACAACGAGAAGAAGTTCAAGGAACTGGTCGATCCGATGCGCAAGGACGGCTGGGTCGACGCCGGCGAGAACGACAACGCCATCGTCGGCACCCTGACCAAGACCCCCGGCTCGCTGGGCGTCTTCGGGTGGTCCTACCTCGAAGAGAACATGGACAAGATCAAGGGCGCCTCGATCAATGGCGTGAAGCCCTCGGCCTCCACCATTTCTGACGGCTCCTACCCGCTGTCGCGTTCGCTCTACATCTACGTGAAGAAGGCCCACATCGGGGTGACCCAGGGCCTGCAGGAATACCTGAACGAGTTCGTCTCCGACGCGGCGACGGGCAAGGGCGGTTATCTGCAGGGCCGCGGCCTGATCCCGCTGCCGGCCAGCCAGCATGCCGGTCAGCAAGCGATCGCCAAGAGCCTGACGCCGATGGCGCGCCCGGCGTCCTAATACGCCTGGAACGACACGACCTCTGGAGAAAGACGCGCCGCGGGCCCTAAGGCCTGCGGCATTTTCCGTTTCTGGCTAGGCCTCGTCCCTGGAGCGGATCTTGGTCTCGACCATCGACCGCGCTTCCAGGGTGCGATGCACGGGGCACTTGCCCGCGATCTCCACGAAGTTGGCGCGCATGTCCTCGGTCAGCTCCGCATCGACCGAGATGACCCGGGTGAAGCAGTCGATCTTGCCGTTCTCGCCGCCGGCGACGCCGTCGCGGACATGCAGCTTCTCGTGCGAGACATCGACCTGGATGCGGCCGAGATCGAGTTGCTTGCGCTCGGCGTAGAGCCGCAGGGTCATCGAGGTGCAGGCGCCCAGGGCGATCGACAGGAAATCATAGGGCGAGGGGCCGGTGTCCGAGCCGCCGACGCTCTCGGGCTCGTCGGCGAACAGGCGATGGCGTCCGGCCTGCACGGCGTTCTGGAACCGTCCGACGCCGGTCTCCATGATCTGGACGTGCTCGATGGGCTCATCGCCCTGCGGTTCATCCTGCGCCAGGTAGCGCGGCAACCACCCGCCGATCACCTCGGCGGCGAAGGCCGCGTCCTTGGGATCGGTCAGGAAGTGATCGGCCCTGTCGAGCGAGACAAAGCTCTTGGGATGCTTGGCGGCCAGGAAAATCCGGGTGGCGTTGTCGACGCCCACCACCTGGTCCAGCGGCGAATGCAGGATCAACAGCGGCTTCTTCATCGTCGAGATCGCTTCGCGCAGCGAGCGGCGGCGGACGTCCTCGACGAACTGACGCTTGATCGTGAAGGTCTTGAGACCCAGCACCACCTGCGCCTCGCCTTTCTCCTCGATTTCCTGAAGGCTGGCGCCGAGGTGATGCAGCACATGGCTGGCGTCGGCCGGCGCGCCGATGGTGATCACCGCGCGCACCTCGGCGATGTCCTTGGCGACGGCCAGGACCGCAGCCCCGCCCAGCGAGTGGCCGATCAGCACCGAGGGCGCCTGATAGTGATCGCGCAGATAGTCGGCGGCCGCGATCAGGTCGGCGGTGTTCGAGGTGAAGTTGGTCGAGGCGAACTCGCCCTCGCTCGATCCCAGGCCGGTGAAGTCGAAGCGCAGCACCGCCACGCCCTGCCGCGCCAGGTCCGCGGCGATACGCCGAGCCGCCATCAGGTCCTTGGAGCAGGTGAAGCAGTGGGCGAACAGGGCGAAGGCCCGCACCGGCCCGTTCGGCAGGTCGAGGCGGGCGGCCAGGATCGCGCCGGAATGACCGGGAAATTCGACGCGTTGAGCGGTCGCGGGCATGGTCGTTCTCCGCTTAGTCGATACGTGGGGCGTCGTTCGTCAGGCCGCCTCTGGCCTGCGCCGCCGCACCCGCGCCAAACGCCGCAGCTTGCGCCAGAAGCGAGTCTTTTCCGGTTCCGGATAGGGCTGCAGATTGCGCACGAAGTCCTCGGCGCAGGCGCGCCAGGAGAAGCCTTCGGCGAAGGCCCGCACGACCTTGCGATCGAGCTTCAGGCATTCCAGGCAGGCCTCGCGCAGGCCCTCGGTTGCGCTGTGGGCCAGCACCCCGGCGCCCGAGCCCGGCAGGATGTCGATGGGGCCGGGGGCAGGATAGGCGGCCACCGGGATGCCGGCGGCCATCGCTTCCAGGATCACCAAGCCGAAGGTGTCGGTCAGCGAGGGAAACACGAACACGTCCGCGCAGGAGAAGTGCGCCGCCAGTTCGTCGCCGAACTTCGCGCCGGTGAAGACCGCCGCGGGGTAGCGCTCCATCAGCTCTTCGCGCTGCGGACCATCGCCCACCACCACCTTGGTGCCGGGCAGATCGAGGCCCAGGAAGGCCTCGATGTTTTTTTCAACCGCGACCCGGCCGACGGACAGGAAGATCGGCCGCGCCAGGCCCTCAAAGATGTCGGGCTCGTCCTCGCGCTTGGGATGGAACATCACGGTGTCGACGCCGCGCGACCAGACCGAGATATTGCCAAAGCCGTGGTGCTCGAGCTCGGTGCGCATGGTCGGGGTGGTGACCATCATGCGGCCCGACGGCTTGTGGAACCACTTCATGTAGGCGTAGCCGGCGGCCAGCGGCAAAGGCAGGCGGGCCGAGACATATTCGGGGAAACGGGTGTGATAGCTGGTCGTGAACGGCAGCTTCCACTCCACGCAGATGCGCCGCGCCGCCAGGCCGAGCGGCCCCTCGGTGGCGATGTGGATGGCTTCGGGCTCAAAGGCCTTGAAGCGTTCCTGCACCGGCTCGTGGGCGGCCAGCGCCACCTTGATCTCCGGATAGGTCGGCAGCGGGAAGGTCTTGAACTGGTCGGGGCTGATCACCTCGACCGAGTGGCCCAATTCCTTCAATTCGCCGACCACGCGGGTCAGGGTTCGGACCACGCCGTTGACCTGCGGCTCCCAGGCGTCGGTGACCAGCAGGATGCGCATCGGCCGGTGGCCGTTTTCATGCGGCGCGGTGATGGCGTCGCGAATGCGGGTCGAGGGGCGGGCGGGGCTCAGCGCCTGCGCCTGAAGCCAGGCCCAGAAGGCCCCGAGTAACGCTTCCTTAGTGGGGAAATGGCGATAGACCGTCCGCTCGCCGACCTCGGCCTCGGCGGCGATCTCGGCGAAGCTGAGGTCCTCCAGCGGTCCGGATTCCAGCTTGCGGGCCACCGCATGCATGATCTGGTCCTGGGTCGCCTGCTTCTGGCGGTCCCTCAGGCTCGAGGTGTAGCGTGTCGGCGGTATCATGACAGTCACGCTGTCACCAAAGCAGCGCAACTGTCAATGAGGCCTATCCCCTAGTTCAAGCCGCGGCCGGGTGTCGCAGCGGCTCCAGCACCGGCTCCAGCGTCAGGTCGGACAAGGGTTCGAGCGCGCCGATCGTCCGATCGATCGCCGACCACGATCGCAGCTTGGCCCACTCCAGGATCTCCAGGCGGCCGTCCTCGTGCTCGACCAGGGCCGAGCAGCTTTCCACCCAATCGCCGTCGTTGATGTAGGCGATGCCGTCGATGTCGCGCATCTTGGCCTTATGGATGTGGCCGCAAATCACCCCGTCGACGCCGCGCCGACGGGCCTCGTCGGCGACGGCGGCCTCGAAGTTCTCGACAAACTGGAGGGCGTTTTTGACGCGGGTCTTCAGGAAGGCCGAGAGGCTCCAATAGCCGAAGCCTAGTCGTCGCCTCGCCCGATTGAACAGCGTGTTGGCGGCGATCAGCGCCCGGTAGGCGTAATCCCCGACGAAGGCGAGCCACTTGGCGTGCTGGACGACGCCGTCGAATTCGTCGCCATGCAGGACCAGGAAGCGGCGGCCGTCAGCGGTCTCGTGGATCGCATCGCGAGCGACGACCACGCCGCCGAAATGGATGCCGATGAACTCTCGGATCCGGTCGTCATGATTTCCCGGTACGTAAACCACCCGCACGCCCTTGCGGGCCATGCGGAGAATTTTCTGCACCACGTCGTTGTGGGCCTGCGGCCAATACCAGCCTGAGCGTAGCTTCCAGCCATCGACGATGTCGCCCACGAGGTAGAGCGTATCGCACTCAATATGCCGGATGAAATCCAGCAATAGTTCGGCTTGGCAGCCCTTCGTGCCCAGGTGCACGTCGGAAATAAACACGGTCCGGTATTTGCGAATGGTCAGATCAGTCATTCCGTGCCCCCTCGGCTGCGGAGAACTGCTCATCGGTTAGGCTGATTGCATGTCATTCTCATGAAAGCGCACGTGGCCCTTTTGTCGCCTCAGCTTTTGAATTAATGGTTTGGGAAGGCCGACCCTCCCCAGGTCTCCCGAAAACAAGGTCCAATGGACGCCCGAACCTATCCTGCGAAGGAGACGCCGAAGTCTCGGCGTACCCGTGCGCGAATTCTCGACGCCGCCATGCGGTTGTTCGCCGAGGTCGGCTATCACGCCGCCACCAACGCCATGATCGCGGACGCCGCGAATCTGACGCGCGGCGCCATGCTCTATCACTTCGCCAGCCGCGAAGAGCTGGTCGAGGCGGCGGTGAGTCATATCGAGGTCGAGCGCGCGCGTCTGTTCGAGGCCGCCGCGTCCGGTCCGGTCGCGCCCGGCGTAGACGCCGCCGAGCAGGCGATCGACGCCTACTGGGCGCTGCTGCACGAAATCCCGTTCATCGCCTTCGCCGAGCTAGAGGCCGCCGCCCGCACCGACGCCATGCTGCGGGCCCGCCTGGCCAACGCGCAGAGCGCCTTCGACCACAATCAGGTCGGCGACCGCTTCCTCGCTCTGGCTCAGGCCGGCGGGGATCCCCGGTTCCAGACCAGCCGCGATCTGGGACGGTTCCTGCTGGAAGGCCTGGCGCGCGGCGCCATGACCTTCGACGAGCAGGCCCGCAAGGAGCGCCTGCTGACCGTGGTCAAGCGCGCGGTGCGCGTGCTGAACCGCAAGGGCGACGTCCAGGAGCTGTGGCCGGACTAGTTTCTTGGATCCTCCCCCGCTGGGGGAGTTGGCGCGCGCAGCGCGACGGAGGGGGCGTGCGACAGAAGTCAAAGTCCCCTTCAGTCAGCTTTGCTGACAGCTCCCCCAGAGGGGGAGCATCGGCCTCTTGCTTGAGCGCGGTGGCTCACCCCACCTTCTCAGCCGCGATCCAGGCGTCGATGCGGCGCTCCAGCAGGTCCAGCGGCATGGGGCCGTCCAGCAGCATCGCGTCGTGGAAGCGGCGGATGTCGAACTTGTCGCCCAGTTCGGCCCGGGCCTTTTCGCGCAGGGCGATGATCTTCATCTCGCCGGTCTTGTAGGCCAGCGCCTGGCCGGGCCAGGAGACATAGCGGGCCAGTTCGACCTCGATGTTCAGCGGCGATAGCGCCGTGTTGTCGGTGAAGCAGGCGCGGGCCTGGTTCAGGCTCCAGCCCTTCCAGTGGATGCCGGTGTCGGCCACCAGGCGGCAGGCGCGCCACATCTCGTAGGACAGCCGCCCGAACCGCTCATAGGCGTTGCGATAGATTCCCATCTCGCCGCCGAGTTTCTCGGCATAGAGACCCCAGCCCTCGATGAAGGCGCTGACATCGGCCTCGCGGCGGAACATCGGCACGCCCTGCGCCTCCTGGCTGAGCGCGATCTGCAGATGATGGCCGGGCACGGCTTCGTGCAGGGTCAGGGCCGGCAGCTCATAGAGCCCCCGCTGGTCGAGCTTGTAGGTGTTGACCATGTAGCCGCCGGCGATCCCCAGTTTTGGATTGCCGGAGAAATAGCGGCCGGTCGTGTAGTCGGCCTCGACGTCGGCGGGGACGGGCCGCACGCCGTAGGTCAGGCGCGGCAGGGTGGCGAACCAGGCTGGGAGCTGGTCGTCGATCCGCTTGGCGATCTCCGAAGCCTTCTCCAGCAGGTCCTGGCGCGAGGTGGCGTAGAACTGAGGATCGGTGCGCAGGAAGGTCTGGAAGGCGGCGAAGTCGCCCTTGAAGCCGGTCTGGGCGATCACGCCGTCCATCTCCCTGCGGATCCGCGCGACCTCGTCGAGGCCGTTCTGGTGGATCTGGTCAGGGGTCAGCTTGGTGGTCGTGTGGTTCTCGACCAGCCAGGCATAGTAGCGCTCGCCGCCGGGCAGGCTGCGCGCCCCAAGCTGCTTCCGGCTGGCGGGCAGGTACTCGGTTGCCAGGAAGGTCGCGAACTCGGCCTGGGCCGGGCGGATCTTGTCGCGGACGACGGCGAGGGCTTCGGCCTGTAGGGCCTCGCGCTCCGCCTGGGGGATCGAGGTCGGCAGTTGCTCCAGCGGCGCCAGCATCGGGTCGCCCGCGAGGGGCGCTGCGGCCTGGGCCTTGGCGCGGGCCAGCACCTGCTCGCTCGTGCTGCGCGGCTGGGTGAAGCCCGACTTGATCCCTCGCCGGGCGTTGACGATCTCGGCGCGGTAGTAGGCCGGGACTGCGTTCAGACGGTCGATCCAGGCCTGCCCATCGGCCAAGGTCCGCATCGGCGTGGATGAGGCCAGGTAGCTGATGGTCCAGTCGAAGCCGTCGTCGGAACTGAAGGGCATTCGGGCTTCGTCGAAAGCCAGGCGCTGAATCTGGCGCTCAAGCGTCCACTCCAGGAACTCGCGGTTCAGCTCGGCCGGGGCTGAAAGCTCGCTGGGTTTGATCGCGGCGAGCTGTTTCTGAAGTTCCTTCAGCCGTTTGGACCGGGCGACATCGGCGGCCAGGCTGGGGTCCGGCAGTCGCGACAGGGCGGCGCGATCGCCTTGGCTGCTGGCCAGGAGCGGGTCCTGCGACAGGCTGTAGGCTTCATAGTCGGCGACCAGCTTGTTCAGTGCGGCGTCATCGGCGAGCGCTGGCGTGGCGGCCAGGCTGAGGATGATGGCGAGAGGCGCGAGCCGCATGATCAGTTCACCTGTGCAATGGAACGGCCAAGCTGGCGCCCCGGGGTTCTGGCGCCAAGGGCAATTTCAGCTAACGTCCTGGCTCGGCTTCGCGAAGAATCACCGTGTTCCATAGAAGGCGGCGCCGATCTGCATTGTCGGGGGAATTCGATGAGCTTCGTGACGCGCCGCAAGCCGGTCGAGCCCCCAGCCAGCCACGGCGAGCACAGCCTGATCCGTACTTTGGGCTGGCCGCATCTAATGGCGCTGGGCGTCGGCGCCATCATCGGCACCGGGATCTACACCCTGACCGGCGTGGCGGCGGGCCTAGCCGGGCCGGGCGTCATTCTCTCCTTCGCCCTGGCCGGGGCGGTCTGCGCCTTCGCCGCGCTCTGCTACGTCGAGATGTCGACCCTGATGCCGCAGGCCGGCAGCGCCTACGCCTATTCCTATGTCGGCATGGGCGAGTTGATCGCCTGGGTGGTCGGGTGGAGCCTGATCCTCGAATACACCGTCGTCTGTTCTACCGTTGCGGTCGGCTGGTCGGGCTATGCCGGCGGATTGATGCAGCAGGCGGGCTGGAACATGCCGGCGGAGTTCTTGGCCGGTCCCCACGCGGGCGGAATCGTCAACCTGCCGGCGGTCTTCATCACCCTGGCGGTCACCTGCCTGCTGCTGGTCGGCACCCGCGAAAGCGCGACGGTCAATTTCATCCTGGTGCTGGTGAAGTTGGTGGCGCTCAGCGCTTTCGTCGCGCTCACCCTGCCGAGCTTCAATCCCGAGCACTTCCACCCCTTCGCGCCGTTTGGGTTCGGCGCTCAGATCGGACCGGACGGCGTCAAGCGCGGGGTGGCGGCGGCGGCCGGCATCATCTTCTTCGCCTTCTACGGCTTCGATGCGATCTCCACGGCGGCGGAGGAAGCCAAGGACCCAGGCCGCGACCTGACCATCGGCATCATCGGCTCGATGATCGCTTGCACCGCCATCTACATGATCGTCGCGGCAGCGGCGCTGGGCGCCTCGCCGTTCGAGGTGTTCTCCGCCAGCCCCGAACCCTTGGCCTTCATCCTGCGCGGCCTCGGCCATCCGCAAGTCGCCGCTGTCGTCGCCGGCGCGGCGGTCGTGGCACTGCCGACGGTGATCATGGTCTTCATGTTCGGCCAAAGCCGGATCTTCTTCGCCATGGCGCGCGACGGCCTGCTGCCGCGCCGGCTGGCGGCGGTCGGCGCGCGCGGCGTGCCGGCCCCGGTCGTCATCCTGACCGGCGTGGTCGCCGCGGTGATCGGGGGCCTGCTGCCGCTGGGCGAGATCGCCGCCCTGGCCAACGCCGGCACCTTGCTGGCCTTTATCGCCACGGCGGTCGCGATGATGGTGCTGCGCCGGCGTTCCCCGAACTTGCCGCGTCCGTTCCGCACGCCGCTGTGGTGGCTGGTCGGGCCAATGGCGGTGGCGGGCTGCCTCTATCTGTTCTCGACCTTGCCGGTCTCGACCATCGTCAACTTCCTGATCTGGAACGCGATCGGGGTGGTGGTCTACTTGCTGTACGGCCGGGTCAGGAGCCGGTTGGCGAACGCCTAGCGGCTTCCTGGATGACAGCCATGGGCGCCGCGCCTAGAGTCTGCTTCGCCTACTCCCCTGGCGATCGTGCCAAGCAAGAGCCTCGCCCGTATTCAAGGGTGGGCCGGGGGCAGGCCGGCGCGCATTCATCGCGCCTTGGGGAGCGATTGTGAGTTCGACGCCGAAAGAGGCCGCGGCCGGCCGTATGAGCGGGCCTCCTGGGGGCGCTGGTCCCCGCGCGGGAATGCAGGACCTGACGGTCGGGCCGATCGCCAAGACTCTGATTGTCTTCGCCATGCCGGTGCTTGGCTCCAACATCCTGCAGTCGCTGAACGGATCGGCGAACGCCATTTGGGTCAGTCACGTGCTGGGCGAGGCGGCCCTGACCGCCACGGTCAACGCCAACAACATCTTCTTCCTGATGCTGGGCGCCGTGTTCGGCATCAGCATGGCCGCGAACCTGCTCATCTCGCAGTCGGTGGGCGGCAAGGATCTGGCCATGGTCAAGCGGGTGGTCGGTTCGGCCACCACCTTCTTCCTGGTGCTCTCCCTGGCGGTCGGGGTCGCGGGCTATCTGCTGACCCCGGCGGTGCTGAAGATCATGCAGACCCCGCCAGACGCGACGCGGGATGCGATCATCTATCTGCGGGTGATCTTCCTCGCGATGCCGTTCATGTACTTCTTCTCGTTCGTCATGATGGCGCAGCGCGGGGCGGGCGATTCCAAGACGCCCTTCTGGTTCTCGGTTTTCGCGGTCGGCATGGACGTGATCCTGAACCCGCTGCTGATCATCGGGGTCGGGCCGTTCCCGACCCTGGGCATCGCTGGCTCGGCGGCCGCCACGCTGATCAGCCAGACGGTCACCCTGGCGGCGATGATCGTCTATCTCTACCGCACCGACAGCGTGTTGATCCTGAAGCGCCACGAATGGCGGATGCTGATCCCGCAGATGGAGATCCTCAAGACCCTGGTGGTGAAGGGTTTCCCGATGGCCCTGCAGATGCTGGTCATCTCCGGCGCGGCGGTGGTGATGATCCGCTTCGTCAACGCCTATGGCTCGGAGACCGCCGCCGGCTACGGCGCGGCGATCCAGCTGTGGACCTACATCCAGATGCCAGCCATGGCGCTGGGCGCCGCAGTGTCGTCGATGGCCGCCCAGAACGTTGGCGCGGGCAAGATGGACCGCGTGGGCGCGATCGCCAAGCAAGGGGTGCTGATCGCCATGGTGATGACCGGCGTGCCGGTGTTGCTGATCTATCTGATCGAGCCGTGGGTGCTGCTCCTGTTCCTTCCGGCCTCCAGCCCTTCGACCCCCATCGCCATGCACATCAACGCCTATGTGCTGTGGGGCTTCATTCCGTTCGGCATGGCCTTCGTGCTGAACGGCATCATTCGCGCGACCGGGGCGGTGTGGCCGCCGCTGATCGGGCTGCTGGTCTCGATGTGGTTCGTGCGGATCCCGTTCGCCCAGTTCCTGGAGCCTTATCTGGGCCAGGACGCCATCTGGTGGAGCTTCCCGCTGGGTTCGATCATCTCGCTGGTCCTGGCGGCGAGCTATTATCGCTGGGGCGGCTGGCGCAAGGCTACGCTGATGAAGGGCCTGCCGCACGGATCGGCGGCCGACACCGGCCTTGGCACCCCCATGCTGGCCGAGGAGAGCGAGGCGCTGGACGAGGCGGCTCGCGCTCAACCGGCCAGGGCGCCGGCTCAGTAGGGCGAGCCCTAGAAAAATCGCGCTGCAACGCTTGGGCGCCGTTGCGTCACGCAAACAAGCGTTTGATAATGGTGGAGAGGTCGGCGCCCTAAGGGGCTGTCCGGGCGCGACATTTTTCCAAGGCGGCGCGACCCGCCATACCGCTTTTTTGAAAATCGCCTGCGCGAGGCGGGCATATGGGAGACGCTAGATGGCTTGGGATTTCGAAACGGATCCAGAATTCCAGAAGAAACTCGACTGGATTGAGGACTTCATGCGCGAGGAGGTCGAACCCCTCTCGCACCTCGGCATGGCGGTGCACGGCCCGCTGGGCCGCGAGAAGTTCATCAAGCCGCTTCAGCAGAAGGTTAAGGATCAGGGGCTTTGGGCCTGCCACCTCGGCCCGGAACTGGGCGGCCAAGGCTTTGGTCAGCTCAAGCTTGGCCTGATGAACGAGAAGCTGGGCCGCAACGGCCTCGCGCCGACGGTCTTCGGCTGCCAGGCGCCTGACACCGGCAACGCCGAGATCATCGCCCACTACGGCACCGACAAGCAGAAAGAGCAGTACCTCTGGCCGCTGCTGAACGGCGACATCCGCTCGGCCTTCTCGATGTCCGAACCGACCGGTGGCTCCGACCCGCTGACGTTCAAGACCCGCGCGGTCCTGGACGGCAACGAGTGGGTGATCAACGGCGAGAAGTGGTTCTCGACCAACGCCCGCTATTCCAAGGTTCTGGTGCTGTACGCGGTCACCGATCCGGACGCCAAGGACCCCTATCGCCGGACCTCGATCTTCCTGGTGCCCACTGACACCCCCGGCGTCGAGATCGTCCGCAATGTCGGCGTCGGCAGCGGCGAGATCGGCAACGGGAGCGAGGGCTATGTCCGCTACACCAACGTGCGGGTTCCCTATGACGCCCTGCTCGGCGAGCGCGGCGCGGCCTTCGTCATCGCCCAGGTCCGCCTGGGCGGCGGCCGGGTCCACCACGCCATGCGCACGGTCGGCGCCTGCAAGCACGCGCTCGACTTGATGTGCCGCCGTGCGGTCTCGCGCACCACGCGTGATGGCAAGCTGGCCGACCTGCAGATGGTGCAGGAGCAGATCGCCGACTCCTGGATCGCTCTGGAACAGTTCCGCCTGCTGGTGCTGCGCACCGCCTGGCTGATCGACAAGCACAAGGACTACAACCTGGTGCGTAAGGACATCGCGGCCATCAAGGTCGCCATGCCCAAGGTCTATAACGACATCGCCACCAAGGCCGCCCACCTGCACGGCGCGCTGGGCGTCTCCAACGAAATGCCCTTCATGCATATGGTCACCAGCTCGCTGGTGATGGGCATCGCCGACGGTCCGACCGAGGTCCACAAGGTCACGGTCGCCAAGCAGGTTCTGAAGGACTACCGGCCCGACAACGACCTCTTCCCCAGCTACCACATCCCGCGCCTGCGGGAGGCTTCGGAAGAGAAGTACGCCAAGGAGCTCGGTGAGCTGAAGGAAGCCTACAAGGCTCGCGCCAAGACCGACGCCTAGACAGGTTCGCCCCGAGACGCGCCCGGCAGGGTGCGTCTCGGAGCAGCTTGGCTACAATTCCGGGGGTGGTTGGCTGAAGTCCACAATGGGCCGAACCTCGACCGTGCCGATCCGGGCCTGTGGGATGCCGGCGGCGACCTGAACCGCTTCATTGAGGTCGCTCGCCTCAATGATGATGAAGCCGCCCAGCATCTCCTTGGTCTCCATGAACGGCCCATCGACGGCCGACATCTTCCCGCCCCGCATCCGCACGGTCATGGCTTCGTGGGGCATGGTCAGGGCCTCGCCGGCCACGAAGTGGCCGCTGGCAGTGAGGACCTCGTCATAGGTCGAGCATTCGGCCAGGACGCTGTTGGCCTCCGGGCCGCCGCCAAAGAGCGTCTCTGGATCGTAGTAGATGATGCAGGCGTAGCGCATGAAGGCTCCTTGTCTCAGGCGTCGAAAATGGGGGCGAAGCCGCCGTGGACCCAACGCTGGGCGTCATAGGGCGTGTCGGCCGCGTGCATGCGCGGGTCGGCGAACACCTTCTGCCAGGCCTGGTCGCGGACCGCCTTCGATGGCCATTCGATCCAGCTGAACACGACGGTCTCATCGCTCGTCGCTTTCACCGCTTGCTTGAAGTCGGTGACCTTGCCGTCCGGTACATTGTCGCCCCAGCCATCGACGACGCGGGTCGCGCCGTACTCGATCAGGACGGCCGCCTGAAGGGTGGTCAGGTCGCGATAGGCCTCCTTGTTGGCCTCCGGAACCGCGAGCAAGGAGCCGTCGATATATCCGGCTGGCCCAGCAGCGCCCGCCTCGATGATCGGGATGAAGCCGCCATAGACCATGCGTCCGCCGTCGAACGGCATATCGGCGCCCATTTCCTCCATACGCGGGTCGCTGATCATTTGCTGATGGGCGGCCTCGGCCGCCGCCTTGTCGGGATACTCGTGCCAGGCGAACACGATCACCTCGCCGGGCTGAGCCTTCACCGCACCCTTGAAATCGGTGACCTGGCCGTCGGGCACGTCGTCGCCCCAGGCCTCGACCATCCTGGTCACGCCGAACTCCCGAAACAGCGACGCCGCGTCGGCGGCATGCTTGCGATAGGCTTCCTTGTTCGCGGCGGGGACTGCGGCGACGAACCCTTGCACATAGGCCATGGCTTCTTTCCTTTCGGCTGTCTTGGCGAGTGTTCCTCGAACCCGCCTTGAATGCGACTGGTCGTTCGGCGGCGGCCGGATTCGACATCGGCTCGGAATTTTTTTGACCTACAAGCTCGCCGCTTCGATGGCCCTTACGCCCCGGCCAATTTCGCGATGTCGCGGCTCAATCGGAAACCAAGGGTGTACCGGGCGGGAAGCCTGACGCTAGTGTGCGGGGCTCCGTTTTTGGAAGCTCCTTCTCTGCATTTTTAGCTGTTTCATTCTCGAGGACATTGCGTGACCGACGTGCAGACCCAGACGCCGCCCCCCGCAGCTTCCACCTGGCCGGTGGTGTCGCTGGCTAAGGCCCATGCGCAATTGACCGCGCCGGGCCAACGCTTTGAGATCGAGGAGAAGGTGATCCGGGGCGTGAACACCCGCACCTGGAAGAACGCGCCGGCCACTCTGCGCGACATCTTCCTGAACGGCCGCACGTTCCAGGACCGCGAGTTCCTGGTCTACGAGGACGACCGCGCCACCTTCGAGACCTTCGCTCGCGCGACCATCACCCTGGCCCGCCAGCTTCAGGCGGACGGCGTGAAGAAGGGCGACCGCGTCGCCGTCATCATGCGCAACATCCCTGAATGGCCGGTGGCGTTCTGGGCCGGGATCCTGGCCGGCGCGATCGTCACGCCGCTGAACGCCTGGTGGACCGGGCCGGAGCTGGAATACGGCTTGGCCGATTCCGGGACCAAGATCGCCATTGTCGATGACGAGCGGCTGGAGCGGATCACCGCCTCGTTCGACGCCTTGCCGAGCCTGGAAAAGGTCTATGCGCCGCGCCTGGCGGCGGACCCGACCGACCCCAAGGTGCGCCGCTTGGAGGACGTGATCGGCAAGGTGAACGACTGGGGCCTACTGGCCGACCAGCCGTTGCCCGACGTGCCGCTGGAACCGGAGGACGACGCGACGATCCTCTATACCTCGGGCACTACGGGCAAGCCGAAGGGCGCGCTGGGCACCCATCGCAACATGACCTCGAACATCATGGCCAGCGGCATCTCGGCGACGCGGAACTTCCTGCGCGCCGGCCAGCCCTTGCCGGAATCCGACCCGCACAAGCTGCCCCAGCGGGTGAACCTGCTGGTGGTGCCGATGTTCCACGCCACCGGCCTCAGCGCCAACCTGTCGCCGGCCATGAATTCGGGCGGAAAGATCGTGCTGATGCGCCGCTGGGAGACCGAGCCGGCCATGGCCCTGATCGAGCGCGAGAAGGTGAATTCCACCGGCGGCGTGCCGACCATCGCCTGGCAGCTGATCGAACACCCGGCCCGCGAGAAATACGACCTCTCCAGCCTGATGTCGGTGGCCTATGGCGGGGCGCCCTCGGCGCCGGAACTGGTGCGCAAGATCGTCGAGGTGTTCCCGGCGTCCCAGCCCGGCAACGGCTGGGGGATGACCGAGACCACCGCCACCTTCACGTCGCACCTGGGCAAGGATTACGAGAACCGCCCCGACAGCGCTGGCCCGGCCGCGCCGGTCGGCGAGATGGAGATCCGCGACCCGGCCGACGGCAAGACGGTGCTGGCGCCGAACGTCGTCGGCGAGCTGTGGGTCAAGGGGCCGCAGGTCGTGAAGGGCTATTGGAACAAGCCGGAGGCCACGGCCGAAACCTTCGTCAACGGCTGGCTGCGCACGGGGGATCTGGCGCGCCTGGACGACGAGGGCTTCCTGTTCATCGTCGACCGGGCCAAGGACATGCTGATCCGGGGCGGTGAAAACATCTACTGCGTCGAGGTGGAGAATGTGCTGTACGACCACCCCGACGTGATGGACGCCGCCTTGGTCGGCATCCCGCACAAGACGCTGGGCGAGGAACCGGCCGCCGTGGTTCACCTGAAGCCGGGCGGCACGGCCGACGAGGCGGAGCTGAAGGCGTTCGTTCGCGAGCGGCTGGCGGCGTTCAAGGTTCCGGTGAAGGTCGTCGTCTGGCCTGAAACCCTGCCGCGAAACGCCAACGGCAAGATCGTGAAGACGGAGCTGAAGAAGGTGTTCGAGGGTGAGGCATGACTGTGCGTAAGCCGCTGATCGTCGGCATCGGCGGCACCACCCGTCCCGGGTCGTCCAGCGAGTGCGCGCTGCAGTGCGCCTTGCGGACCGTCGAAGCCGGGGGCGGGGAGACCCGCCTGCTCGGCGGCGAGTTCCTGTCGCATCTGCCGATCTTCAATCCGGCCAACGCCGACCAGACCGACGAGCAGAAGCTGCTGGCCGACACCGTGCGCCAGGCGGACGGCGTGATCGTCGCCAGTCCCGGCTATCACGGCTCGATCTCCGGGGTGATCAAGAACGCCCTGGATACGCTCGAGGTGCTGCGCACCGACGAGCGGCCTTACCTGACCGACCGCGCAGTCGGCTGCATCATCACCGCCGACGGCTGGCAGGCCGCCGGCACCACTTTGACAACGCTGCGCTCGATCATACATGCGCTGCGGGGCTGGCCGACGCCGTTCGGCGCAGCCCTCAACTCGACGTCCCCCCTGTTCGACGCCACCGGCGCCTGCAACGAGGCCAAGGACGCCTGGCAACTTACCACCGTTGGCGAGCAGGTCCTGGACTTCGCCAAGATGAAGGCCCGTACATGACCGCCCCCCACCACGCGTCCCCTGCTAACGGCGATGCGCCGCATGAATCGGCGATCTCGCCGATCGAGGACATCATCGAGGACGCCCGCAATGGGCGGCCCTACATCCTGGTCGACGCCGAGGATCGTGAGAACGAGGGCGATGTCATCATCCCGGCCCAGTTTGCGACGCCCGACCAGATCAACTTCATGGCCAAGCACGCCCGCGGCCTGATCTGCCTGTCGATCACGGCCGAGCGCGCGCGCGCGCTGCGCCTGCCGCCGATGGCGATCGATAACCAGTCGGGCCACGGCACGGCGTTCACCGTTTCGGTCGAGGCGCGCGAAGGCGTGACGACCGGCATCTCGGCCCATGACCGCGCCCACACCATCGCTGTGGCCGTCGATCCCACCAAGGGCGCCGACGAGATCGTCTCGCCCGGCCACGTGTTCCCGCTGGTCGCCAAGGATGGCGGCGTGCTGGTCCGCGCCGGCCACACTGAAGCGGCCGTTGACATCAGCCGCATGGCTGGCCTGAACCCGGCGGGCGTGATCTGCGAGATTATGAAGGATGACGGGTCGATGGCCCGCCTGCCGGACCTGATCTCGTTCGCCCAGCTTCACGGCCTGAAGATCGGCACCATCGCGGACTTGATCGCCTATCGCCGCCGCACCGAGCGCCAGGTCGAGCGGGTGCTGGAGACGCCGTTCGACAGCGCCTATGGCGGCCGCTTCCGGATGCTCATCTACCGCAACATCCTCGACAAGACCGAGCATGTGGTCCTGACCAAGGGCAAGATCGACCCCGACAGGCCGACCCTGGTGCGCATGCACCGCGTCGACTTCGCCGCCGACATGCTGGGCCACAAGGAAAGCCGCCGGGACTATGTGCCCAAGGCGCTGCAGGCCATCGCCGACTATGACGGCGCGGGCGTGGCGGTTTTCATCCGCGACTCCAACCCGGCCTGGCTGTCGGAGCGTTACGGCGCCGAGCCGGGCGCGGACCATGGGGCGAACGTGCTGCGTGACTACGGCGTCGGCGCCCAGATCCTCTTGGACCTCGGCGTGCGCGACATGGAACTGCTGTCCAACAGCGCCACCGTCCTGCCCGGTTCCGGAGGCTATGGTCTGCGCATCGTCGGGCGTCGCCCGCTAGACGTGTAGGGGGCTTCCCCTTCCGTCGCGCTGCGCGCTACCTCCCCAGCGGGGGAGGATCTGGTCGCCTTAGATGCTCCCCCGTTGGGGGAGTTGTCGCCGCAGGTGACTGTGGGGGGCTTACAGCCCGGCCCGGAACACCCAGTGCGGCCAGACCTGCTCTGAGTGCAGGCGGCGCTCCATGACCAGTTGCTCGACGGCTTCGGTGGCGCCGATGCAGGAGGGCGCATCGGCGTCGTCGTAGACGACGTAGCCGCCCTTCGCCATGAACGGCCAGACCTCGTCCTGCGCGTACTTCACGCCGGAATAGATGTCGCAGTCGATGTGGGCGAGGGCGAAGCGAGGCTGCTTTTTGGCGATGACCGGGAAGGTGTCCTGGAACAGGCCCTTCACGATCTCCAGGTTCTTCAGCTTCAGCTTGTCGCGCCGCTTGGCCAGCGCCTCGTAGGAGGCCTCCGAGAAATCGCCCGCCCCATGCAGGTCCCGGGCGGCGTCAGTCGTCGGCATGCCGGCATAGGTGTCGCAGGCGTAGACCTTGGCCTTGGGATGGAGGGCCTTCATCAGATAGGCCATGAACAGGGCGTTGCCGCCGCGGAACGATCCGAACTCGATCACGTCGTGGCCGTCCAGGCGGTCGGCGAACATGGTCAGGATGAGGAACAGGTTCATCCGCTTGGCCTCGACCATGACCGACCAGCCACCGCTGGCCTCCGCCGCGGCTTGGTAGAGCTTGTCGGCGGCGACCTGTTGGGCGAGGTCGGCATGCATCAGGCCCCAGCCTCGCTGGTAGCCGTCGCGGGCTGAGCGCCCGCCGATGATGGTGTCGGGGGTGCCGATGCGGGGGAGTTCGATGCGCGCCATGACCATGTTGCTATGGGCGCCCGCGATTCATGGCAATCGAAGTTCGGTGAACCAAGCTGGGCCGTAGCGGTCTTCGACATGCTGGAGCAGCGCTTGGCGCGCGACGCCCGTTTGAGGTCGTCGAGCCGCGCGAGCAGCCGGGCGCTGGCGGCCGGAGGCGGAGCTCCGAGCGAGGCTGGGAATAGGAAGGCTTGGGCGGTCTGGCCCTCACGCGGTTCGCGCTCGCGTTTGCTGGCTGAGACATAGGCCCGGTGGGTGAGGGCCAGTTCGGAGGCCAACTGACTACACGACAAGTTGCTGTAGTCGGGCGGCTGGGGCCCCAGCGCCGCCGTGGTGGTTGGTGTTGTCGCGCACGCCGTCAGCATGGCCGCGGCGGCGATCGGAAGGATCGCGCCTTTCATTCCTGGAGCCCTCCCAAGGGGTCATTGTTGGAATGACTTTGGCACGTCCGTGGTAATTGTCTCGCGCGAACATCGCCCTGACGGACTTTGCCGCGGAGCCGCCCCGAGGATTGTCGTTTTCTTGGGCGCTGAACCCGCCTATATGACAGGTTGCTTCATTGCACCGCCCGGCCGAAAGGCCGGGCGCCGTCATTTTGGGGAAGACCGTCATGACCGACATCCTGATGCCGAAGGCGACCGCCGTCTGGTTGGTCGACAACACCTCGCTGACCTTCGACCAGGTCGCGGACTTCTGCGGGCTGCATCCGCTGGAAGTTAAGGGCATCGCCGACGGCGAAGTGGCGCGCGACATTCGCGGCGCCGACCCGATCGCCAATGGCCAGCTGTCCCGCGAGGAACTGGACAAGGCGCAGGGCAATCCGAAGTACCGCATGGTCGCCCAGAAGAGCCGCCACGCCGAGCTGCTGAAGCCGGTGAAGAAGGCTCCGCGCTACACCCCGGTGTCGCGTCGCCAGGACCGTCCGGACGCCATCGCCTGGTTCATCCGCAACCACCCAGAGGTGGCCGACAGCCAGATCGCCCGCCTGCTGGGCACCACCAAGGCCACCATCGATCAGGTGCGCAATCGCGGCCACTGGAATTCGGCCAACATCAAGCCGGTCGATCCGGTGACGCTGGGCCTCTCGACCCAGATGGAACTTGATGCCGTGGTGAAGAAGGCTGCCGAGAAGAAGGCCAAGGACGACGCCAAGCGAGGCATCGTCGATGGTCCGACCTTGGAACCGGCGTCTGAAACCGGCGCGCCCTCGCCGCGGGCCGATGTCCATGAGGCTGAGCAGCCCCACTACGACGACGAAGACGGCGACGACGAAGACTAGGGGATATCGACGCCAGGGAAGGGGTGTCCCTTCCCTGGAATGAACGCTCAGGCGGCCCTGGTGACCGCCCCCGGGGACCAGGGAGACGGTCTAACAGGGTCGCCTGACGTCCGGCCCACCCCACGGACAAGGAAGAGCCTAGGCCCTAATGCGCTCGCGCGCCGAGGGCCTCGATTTCTTCCTTGAGCTTGAGCTTTTGAAGCTTCATTTCCCTGAGCTTGATGGCGTCTGAGGCCGGCCTCTTCGTCTCCTCCTGGATCGCGGTTTCGAGTTTCTGATGGCGCGATCCAAGTTCACGGATACGGGCTTCAACGGCCATGACGTGTCATCTCCTTGTTGAACCAAACACCAAGAGTGAACACCCGCTGGTCTGGCCTGTCAGATCACATATGTTTGCAGTCCGGCCTAGGTTGTCGGGACCTTGAAACCTGCGGTGGAGACCCAAGGGCATGACCAAACCTGAGCGGCCACGCCTGGTGGTCGGCGTCTCCGGCGCGAGTGGCGTAACCTATGGCCTGCGGGTGTTGGACGCCTGTCGCGAGCTGTCTGTCGAAAGCCATTTGATCTTCTCCAAGGCCGCGGCGCTGACCCTGGCCCAGGAGACCTCGTTGTCGATCGCGCAGGCGCAAGCTCGCGCGGATGTGATCCACAAGGTCGGCGATGTCGGCGCCTCGGTGGCGTCCGGATCGTTCCCGACCCTCGGCATGATCATCGCCCCTTGCTCTGTGCGGACCATGAGCGAGATCGCGACGGGGGTGACGTCATCCCTGCTGACGAGGGCCGCCGACGTGACGCTCAAGGAGCGTCGGCCCCTGGTGCTGATGGTGCGCGAGACGCCCCTGCACCTGGGCCATCTGCGCACCATGGTTCGGCTGGCGGAGATGGGCGCGATCATCGCCCCGCCGCTGCCGGCCTTCTACGCCAAGCCTGCGACCCTCGACGAAATGGTCGATCAGGCCGTCGGGCGCGCCCTGGATCTGTTCGGCCTTTCCTGGCGGCCCGTAAAGCGGTGGGGCCAGGACGTCGGCCCGCTGACGGGGGACGCCTGACATGTCGCTTTGGGATTGGACGCTCGAAGCCTATGCGCGGCCCGGCGTGCCCGAGGCGTGCCTGGCCCTGCAGGATGAGCACGACTTGAACACCTCGTTTCTGCTCTGGGCCGTTTGGGCCGAGGGTGCGGACGCCGCGGTGCTCGCCCAGGCCGCCAACGCCGGCAAGGTTTGGGACAGCCGGGTGCTGAAGCCGGTCCGCGAGGTCCGCCGGACTCTGAAGTCGACCTTTCCCGCCGTCGATGACGGCGCGCGCGAAGGGCTGCGCGAGGACGTGAAGTCGGTGGAGCTGCGCGCAGAGCGGGTGCTTATGGAAACCTTCGAAAGCCTGACTGAAAACCGTCGAGGCGGGGTCCCGGCTCTGGCCGCGCTTCAGGCCGCTTCGCGCGCCTGGGGTATTCCGGCGCCGGATGAGGCTCTAGCTCGCCTGGCGAGCGCACTGAGCTAGACCGTGGCTGAGGGCGTGGCATTATCGGCGCGGGCGAGCTTGTTGTTTCGAGTTAGAGCCTTCTTTGAGGGCTTCAGGGCGGTATTGGTATGAACGACGACGAGAGGGATGATCCCGAGGCAGCGCTTGGCCCACGGCTGCGCATCCTGATTCAGGAGCATTCGGATCTCGATGTCGCCGTCCAGGCCATTGCTGTCGCTCCAGTCCCGGACATGATGGTGATCGCCCGCCTGAAGCGTAAGAAGCTCTCCCTGAAGGACGAGATCGAGCGCTTGAAGGATCAGCAGACGCCCGACATCATCGCCTGAAAGCGCAGGCTAGCGCGGCTCGAGGCCGCGCCTCTGGCGCTTGTGGCTGAACATGGCCGTGTCCGCCTCGGCGATCAGGGCTTCGGGGTCCATGTCGGTCGAGAGTTCGCACACCCCATAGGAGACGCTGAGTGGAGCGCTCCACTCGCCGAACCGAACGGGCGAGTCTTCGATAGCTTGAGCCAGGCCGGCGGCCTTGGCCTCGGCCGTGGCCTGGTCGGCCTGGACCAGGATGACCGCGAACTCGTCCCCGCCCATTCGGCCGACAATGTCGCTCTCGCGGACATTGGAGGTCAGGCGCTCGGACACGGCGTGAAGGCAGGCGTCGCCCGCCGCGTGGCCATAGCGGTCGTTGACGCCCTTGAAGCCGTCCACGTCAAAATAGACCAGGCTGGCCGGAGCGTCGTAGCGCTGGGCGAAGGTGCGGGCGCGCGACAGCTCCCGCACAAAGGCGCGGCGGTTCAATAGCGGGGTGAGCGCGTCGCGGTCGGCCAGGCCCTCGACCTCGACCAGGCGTGCCTTCAGCCGTGAAACCTCCCCACGCAACTCGCCGATCTCGGTCAGCAGGGTCTGCATTGCGGCCTGAACGGCGGGTGTCAGGTCGGTTTCGCTGAGCCCCAGGAATGCGATCTGGTCAGCCGGCGCGGCGGCGTTGGACGTCGCAGGGCCCCCCGTCTGGACCGGATCGCGCTTGCGGATGGCGGAGAAGGATTCGGAACGGGCGCCGGTGATCTTCATGCGGCCTTCTTTCCGATGGGAATCAGAGATTTCCAAGTCAGATCAGAATCCTGAACGTCCTTGGTTGCGGGCGCAAGGGCGGCGCCTATACTCCGCGCCTTTCCGCGAAGGGGCATGTCGGAATGAGCGCAACAAAAGCGCAGGTCGCAATCATCATGGGCAGTCGGTCCGACTGGCCCACGATGAAGGCTGCGGCGGAAAGCCTAGACGCGCTCGGCGTGGCCTACGAGGCCAAGGTCGTTTCGGCCCACCGGACCCCTGATCGCATGTACGCCTTCGCCAAGGGCGCCAAGGCCGCGGGCTTCAAGGTGATCATCGCCGGCGCCGGCGGCGCCGCGCACCTGCCGGGCATGACGGCCTCGCTCACCGAACTGCCCGTGCTGGGCGTGCCGGTTGAGTCTCGAGCCCTGAAGGGCATGGACAGCCTGCTTTCGATCGTCCAGATGCCGGGTGGCATTCCGGTCGCCACCCTCGCCATCGGCGAGGCGGGCGCAAAGAACGCCGGCCTTCTAGCCGCCCAAATCCTGGCGCTCTCAGATGAGGCGCTGGGAGAACGTCTGGCGCAGTTCCGCGCCCGTCACACCGACAGCGTCGCCGAAACCGTCGAGGACTGAGAGACCACTATGTCTAAACTGCCTCTGCCCCCCGGCTCCACGATCGGGATTCTCGGCGGCGGGCAGCTTGGCCGCATGCTGGCGCTGGCCGCCGGCCGGCTGGGCTTCGACGTGGCGATACTTGAGCCGGAGCCCGGCGCTCCCGCCACTCGCGTGGCCGCCCACACGGTGGTCGGCGCCTATGATGATCCCCAGGCCCTGGAGGCGCTATCCAAGCTCGCCTCGGTGGTCACCTTCGAATTCGAGAACGTCCCAGCCTCTTCGGTCGAGCACCTGACCGCGCTGGGCGTCGCCGTCGCGCCGGGCGCGCGCGCCTTGGCCATCGCCCAGGACCGGGTCGCGGAGAAGACCTTCCTGAACGAGGCCGGCGTCGCCACCGTGGCCTTCGCCGCCGCCGACACCGCCCAGGCGGCTCAGGACGCCATGGCGTCCCTGGGCGCGCCTGTGCTGATGAAGACGCGGCGCGAAGGTTATGACGGCAAGGGCCAGCGCTGGGTCGAGCATGCCGCCGACGCGCCGGCCGCCTTCAAGGCCGTGGGCGCCAAGCCGGTAATCCTGGAGGCGCCCGCCAACTTCGTGCGCGAGCTGTCGGTGATCGCCGCCCGCGGCCGCGGCGGTGAGATCGCGGTCTATCCGCTGGCCGAGAACCACCACGAGAAGGGTGTGCTTCGCCGCACCTACGCGCCCGCCAAGGTCACCGGCGAAACAGCCGACCAGGCTGAACGGATCGCCGCCAAGGTGCTCAGCGGCCTGGACTATGTCGGCGTCATCGGCATCGAGCTGTTCGAGTTGGCCGACGGGCGGCTGCTGGTCAACGAGATCGCGCCGCGCGTTCACAACACCGGGCACTGGACGATGGACGGCTGCGAGGTCGATCAGTTCGAGCAGCACATCCGCGCGGTGGCCGGCTGGCCGCTGGGACCCACCCACGCCCATTCGCAGGTCGAGATGCTGAACCTGTTGGGCGAGGAAGCCGACGCCTGGGCCAAGCTGGCCGGCGAGCCGGAAACCCGCGTGCACCTCTACGGCAAGCGCGACGCCAAGCCGGGTCGCAAGATGGGCCACGTGAACCGCCTGCGGCCGCTGTAGATTTAAGAGATGAGATCCTCCCCCGTCGGGGGAGGTGGATCGCCGAAGGCGAGACGGAGGGGGCTGGCGGCCTCTTGAGAGTCCAAGTCCCCCTCAATCAGCCATTCGGCTGACAGCTCCCCCAGAGGGGGAGCATCTGGCCTGCATTAGGCCTCGGCGGGAATGGCCGAGAGGGCTTCTTCCAGTTCCAGGAAGCTCGGTTGTGCGCCCGAGGGCACGCTGCCGCGGCCGATCTCGACCGAGATCTGGGCGGCGTTGCCGTGCAGGTGGGCGACCAGCACCGACTGGATGATCTTGTAGAAGGAGCCTTCCTCCTCGACCACGTCCTTCAGGCGCGTGGCCATCGGGCCGACCAGGCCATAGGCCAGGAACACGCCCAGGAAGGTGCCGACCAGGGCCGAGCCGATCATGCCGCCCAGGACTTCCGGCGGCTCGGTGATCGAGCCCATGGTCTTGATGACCCCGAGCACGGCGGCGACGATGCCCAGGGCGGGCAGGGCGTCGGCGAGGTTCTGCAGGGCGTGGGCCGGGGCCAGCACTTCGTGATGGTGCTTCTCCAGCTGGGTCTCCATGGCGTCCTCGACCTGATGGGGGTCTTCGAGGTTCATGGTCATCATCCGCAGCGTGTCGCAGATGAAGTCGATGGCGAAGTGATCCTTCATCACCCGCGGGAAGCGCGAGAAGATCGTGCTCTCCTTCGGGTTCTCGATGTGGCTTTCCAGGGCGATGACGCCCTTGGACTTCATGGTCTTGGTCAGCAGGAACAGCAGCGACAGCAGGTCGCGATAGTCCGACGGCTTCCATTTCGGGCCGGCGAACACCTTGCCGAAGCCCGACAGCGTGCCCTTGATCACCGGCACCGAGTTGCCGATCAGGAAGGCCGCGACGCCGGCGCCGCCGATGGCCATCATCTCATGTGGCAAGGCGTGAAGGATCACGCCCAGGTTGCCGCCGGAGATCAAATAACTGCCAAACACCAGCGCGAAGAGCAGCACGATGCCGATAATCTGAAACATTTGAAAAGGCTGTCCCCGCGACGTCCAGACCCGACTATCGGCGATTAATGCTTAATTCCGCGTGTGCGTTTTCCGTGTTTGCACAAGGGGTCGGCGCGGACTAACAGCGAGGCCATGCCCAAATCCGCCACAGCGCCGGAAGGCCTGCCCAAGAAGACCTTCGCCATTATCTTCGGCGTCTCCCTGGTGACCGCCATGGGCAATACCGGGATGATTTCGGTGCTGCCGGCCATCGGCCGGTCGATTGGCATTCCCGATCCGATGGTCGCGGCGATCTTCTCGCTTTCGGCCCTGCTGTGGGCGTTCTCCTCACCCTGGTGGGCGCGAGCCTCCGATCGCCACGGCCGCAAGCCGCTGATGCTGATCGGCCTCTCTGGCTTCATGTTCTCAATGATCGCCTGCGCCCTGGTGGTGATGGCTGGGCTGCATCACTTCGCCACCCCGATGATCATCTTCGTCTGCTTCCTGTTCGCCCGGGCGCTGTTTGGCCTGTTTGGTTCGGCCTCCAACCCGGCGACCCAGGCCTATGTGGCCGAGCACACGGCGCCGGAGCTGCGCACCCAGTCGATGTCGAGCCTGGCCGGCGCATTCGGCCTAGGGACCGTCATCGGCCCGTTCCTGGCGCCCCTGTTCGTCCTGCCGTTCGTCGGCTTGGCCGGGCCCATGCTTGGGTTCGCGGTGATGGCGGGCGTGATGCTGTTGGTCGTCTGGAAGATGCTGCCCGAAAGCCAGCATATGCCGGTCGCGCCGGTGCGGGCCGAGATCGCCAAGGACGCCAAGGGCGGCGATGCGACCAAGGAAAAGCCGATGTGGCGCGATCCGCGCGTCACGCCGTTCCTGATCTACGGCTTCATCGTCGCGGTATGCCAGACCGCCCAGGCCCAGACGCTCGGCTTCCTGATCATCGACAAGCTCGGCCTCGATCCAATGAAGGCCCAGGGCTACATCGCCATCGCCATGATGTTCGGCGCCATGGCCGGCCTGCTGGCCCAGTGGGGCATCATCCGGATGTTCGAGATGACTCCGCGCCAACTGCTGCGCTGGGGCGTGGGCGTGGCGGCGGTGGGCAATGTCATTGTCGCCCTGCAGCCGACCTATGCGGCGGTGGTCGCGGGCTTTGCGATCTCCAGCCTGGGCTTCGGCCTGGCGCGCCCGGGCTTCACGGCTGGCGCATCCTTGGCCGTGGACATGCACGAGCAGGCCCGCGTGGCCGGCGCCATCGCCGCGGTCAACGGCGTCAACGTGGTGCTCGCGCCGTTCTTCGTCTGGCTCTATGAGCGCATCGCGCCCGCGCCGTTTGTGCTGTGCGGGCTGCTGATGGTCGCCATGCTGTTCTACGCCTTCCGCAACGCCCAACTGCGCAACGCCGACCCGCTGCCGGCCACACGCGCCGACGCGGCCATGGCGACGCTGGAGAAGAGCGACGAGGGCGGTCTGTAATTCCTCTCCCTCGGGAGAGGCTAGGTGAGGGGGCGGCGCGTAGCGGCGCTCAACTGTCGTCAGCCTAGCGAGGCCGGTGGGGCCAAGTCCCTCACCCGACCTCTCCCCGGCGGGGAGAGGAGAAGAGTTTATAACGCGCCGGCCTCTACGTTCAGGCGCCGCACCATCTCCATCGAGAGATAGCCGTCGGCCGTCAGGCCACGGGCCTTCTGCCAATTGCGCAGCGCCGTGCGGGTGTTCACGCCGACCACCCCGTCCGGTTCGCCCGGATTGAAGCCCAGCCGCAGCAGGGCGGTCTGGGCGGCGATGCGGTCGCCGATCGCCAGGGGCGTCTCATAGGGCCAGGGCCTCACCAGCGGGCCGCCGCCAGCGAACCTGTCGGCCAGCAGGCCGATGCCCAGGGCGTAGGACGTGGAGTTGTTGTAGGTGCGGATCGCGAAGTGGTTCGGCAGCAACAGGAAGATCGGCCCGCTGGCGCCAGCGGGGGCGACGAGCTGGGCCTTGGCGCCCTGGTCGGCGGGCGACCACCCGCCGCCATCGGCGGGCTTTACGCCAAGCTGGGCCCACCAGTCGGGC
Organism: Phenylobacterium sp.; assembly: GCF_030681155.1. GTDB lineage: Bacteria > Pseudomonadota > Alphaproteobacteria > Caulobacterales > Caulobacteraceae > Phenylobacterium. The sequence goes on from NZ_JAUXXE010000042.1 coordinate 44,367, forward strand.
GTCTCGCGTGGACCTTCGGTCAGGCTGTAGTCGAAATCGGCGGGCAGGGTGACCTCGCGGGCCCAGCTCTGGCCCCGCACCCAGCCGCCCTTGGCCAGCAGATTGGCGGCCGAGGCCAGGGCGTCGTGGCTGGACCCCCAGATGTCGCGCTTGCCGTCTCCGTCGCCGTCTACGGCGGTCGTGAGGTAGTTGGAGGGCAGGAACTGGGCCTGGCCCATGGCGCCGGCCCACGAGCCCTTCAGCTGGCTGCGCGAGGCCTCGCCTGAGCTGATGATCTTCAGGGCGGCGATCAGCTCGCCCTCGGCGAAGTTCCGGCGGCGGCCGTGATAGGCGAGGCTGGCCATGCAGCGCACCACGTCGAAGTCGCCCTGGACGGCCCCGAACGCGCTCTCCATGGCCCAGACGGCGATCAGGATGTCGCGTGGCACGCCATACTTCTGTTCCACCGCCGGCCAGAACGGCAGTTCGGTCCGGTAGCGGCGGCCCCGTGCGATGCGCTCGTCGCTGACCGTGCCCTTTATGTAGTCGCCGATCGGCTTGGAGAATTCCGGCTGGGCCGAATCGAGGCTGATGACCCGGGGATTGGGGGTGACGCCCGCCAGTTCGCGGTCGATCAGGGCGGCGGGCAGGCCGGCGCCTATCGCCTTGGTGCGGAACTGAGCGCGCCAAGCGTCGAACCCAGCATCGACAGATGGAGCCGGCGGGGCCGGAGTCTCGGGCGTGGGCGTAGGCCCTGGCGGCGGGACTTGGCTCGGCGCATCGGGTTTGGGCGGCGCGGGGCCTGCGCAGCCGGCGAGAAGCAAGACAAGAAAGATACGACGGTCCATAAGGCAACCTAGCGAGGCGTTGCGGCGGCCCCAATCACAAGGCCGCTATCGGTTGCGATAGCTCCAGGCGTTGACTCAAAAGCCTCAGCCCCGTATACGCGCCCGCTCTGTAATAACCCCCTGGGCGAAAGCCCGGCGCCCGAGAATTAGGTCCATGAAGGTCAGAAGCTCGCTCAAGTCGCTCAAGACTCGCCACCGCGACTGCAAGCTCGTGCGTCGCAAGGGCGTGGTGTACGTCATCAACAAGACCGATCCCCGCTTCAAAGCCAAGCAAGGCTGAGATGCCTGAGGCGGCTGTCAAAGCCGTCTTGTGGGACATCGGTAATGTCGTCGTGCGCTGGAATCCGCGCACGCTCTACGACAAGTTCTTTAAGGAACCGGCCGAAGTCGACCGGTTCCTTTCCCATGTCTGCAACATGGAATGGCACGTCGCTCACGACCTGGGCGTGACGTTCGCCGACAATCGCGCGCGGCTGTTGCCGCAGTTTCCGGAATATGCCGACGCCATCCACGCCTGGGAAACCCGGTGGTGGGAGATGTTCTCCGGCGCGATCCCGGAGACCGAGGCCGCCATCGAGGCGCTGCACGCCGCCGGCGTGCCCCAGTACGGCGTCACCAACATGTCCCAAGAGACTTTCGCCGGGACGATCGCCATGAGCCCGGCTTTCAAGCGGTTCCAGGATTATGTGGTCTCGGCGCATGAGGGCGTAATCAAGCCCGACCCGGCCTTCTACGCTCTGGCCTGCGAGCGCTTTGGCCTGGCGCCCTCCGAGGTGTTGTTCTTCGACGACTCGGAATGGAACGTGCGCGCGGCCGAGGCCTTCGGCTTCGACGTCCATCACTTCACAGATCCCGCCGCGGTGCGACCGGCCCTGGAAGCGCGCGGGCTGCTCTAGGTCACCTCTCACGCAAATTGAGCTTGCCTAAAATATGAATGATACGTCACATTCATATCAACGAGCGGTCGCGAACACACGCGGCCCGAGGCGAGGGAATTCGATGCGGAACATCCTGATGGCCGGCGCTGTGGCGCTGGGGGCGATTTCTGGCGGACAGGCGTGGGCCGAAGGCGGCGTCGGCGTGCGCGGGACCTGGGGCGAGCCGCAGAATTCGGCCGCCGCGTTTCACAATATGGAAGAGCTGTTCCCCTCGCGGCGGATCGCGCCGGGCGACAAGCCGATGGCGCTAAAGTCACCGGCCGCGCCGTTCGCGGCGTCCTATGACTTCAAGGGCAAGACCCACGACCTTGAGGCGTTCGCCGCCAACACCCGCACCACGGGTTTGCTGATCATGCGCGGCGATCAGATCCTCTATGAGCGCTACTATCAGGGCTCGGCGCCGGACAGCCGCTTCATCTCCTTCTCGGTCGGCAAGTCCTTCGTCTCCAGCTTGATCGGCATCGCCCTGGCCGAGGGCAAGATCCGCAGTCTCGACGACAAGATGATCGACTACCTGCCCGAGCTGAAGGGCGGCGCCTATGAGACCGCGACCATCCGCGATGTGCTGGAGATGTCGTCGGGCACCTCGTTCGACGAGGAATACACCGACGCCAAGTCCGGCATCGGCGGCTTCATCGCTCTGTTCGACCAGAACAAGGGCGGCCTCTACGACTATTCCCGCAAGTTCAAGAGCGCCCGCAAGCCGGGCGAGAAGTTCAACTACGCCAGTGCCGACACCGAGATCCTCGGCGCGTTGCTCGCCAAGGTCACCGGCCAGCGGGCGGCGGACTACATGTCGGAAAAGCTCTGGAAACCGATGGGCGCCGAGGGCGAGGCCCGCTGGATCCTGGACCAGCCGGGTGACGCAGGTCGAGAGATCGCCGCGGGCGGCCTGCTCATCCGGCTGCGGGACTACGCCCGCTTTGGCCAGCTGGCCGCCCACGACGGCGCGGTCGACGGACGCCAGGTGCTGCCCAAGGGCTGGATCGCCCAGGCCACCCAGCCGCAGCGGCCGCAGGTTGGCTACGGCAAGCTCAGCGAAGGTCCTCTGGGCTATGGCTACCAATGGTGGCTGATCCCTGGCGCCGACCGCGCCTTCACCGGCGAGGGGATCTACGGCCAGTTCCTGATGGTCAACCCGGCCCTGGATCTGGTGATGGTGAAGACCAGCAACTGGACGGGCGCGTGGGACGCCGAAATGTCGGAGGAGACCTTCGCGCTCTTCCAGGCGCTGAGTGAACAAGTGCGCGCCATGCCGGCCCAGCAGCCGCCGACTCCATGATAGGAGAGGGGGTGATGAGCACGATCCTCACCCCTCGAAAACTGCCCACCCAGGCTCGGGCCAAGGCTCGCATCCAGCGGGTTTTGGACGCCACCCAGGCGATCTTGAACCGGGACGGGCCGGCGGCGGTGACGACCCCGGCCATCGCCGCGGCGTCCGGCGTGTCGGTGGGGTCGATCTACCAATACTTCCCCAACAAGGAGGCCATCATCCTGGCCCTCTACGAGGCCCGCCTGACGCATATCCGGCAGGTGGCTTCGGAGGCGATGGACGATGGCGAAGGTGACTGGCGCGCATTCTTCCGCAAGTGGATCGCGCGAGTGAAGGCTGAGGAGGAAGCGGTCGGCTACGGCCTGTCGATGAGCGCGGCCTTCGAGCAGTTCCCGAAACTGGCCGAGATCGAGCCGTTGCACGCCGAGCAGATGGCCGAGGGCGTGGTCGCTCAACTCAAGCAGTTCGGCTCGGACTGGCCCGACGAGGCGCTCTTCGACCTGGCCATCTACGCCTACTATCTGGACGCGGCGACCTGGCGCTATTGGACGGCCGCCGAGGCGCGCTTGCCGCAGGGCGTGGACCGGCTGATTGAAACCATCATCACCGTGCTCGCGCCGGCCATGGACGGCGGAGCCCCGCCAGCCCCGCCCTATGTGCGTCGCCGTCTCAGCCGTTCCTGACGAACTCCAGGAACTCCTGACGGGTGCGGGGATCGTCGCGGACCTCGCCCAGCAGATGGCTGGTGGTCAGGCGCGAGCCGGGCGTGTTCACCCCGCGCATGGTCATGCAGCTATGCTCCGACACGATGACCACCCCGACGCCCTTGGGATGCAGGATGTCCTGGATGGCGCCGGCGATCTCGGCGGTCAGCTTTTCCTGGATCTGAAGTCGTCGGGCGAAGCCGTGGACCACGCGCGCCAACTTGGAAATGCCGACCACCCGGTTCGACGGCAGGTAACCGACGTGAGCCTTGCCCAGGAACGGCAGCATGTGGTGTTCGCAGAAACTGACCACCCGGATGTCGCGCAGGACCACCAGCTCGTCATAGCCGCCGACCTCGTCGAAGGTCCGCTCGAGGTATTCGCGTGGATCGGTCTCGTAGCCTGAGAACAGCTCCTTGTAGGACCTGGCCACCCGCGCGGGCGTGTCCAGCAGGCCTTCGCGATGGGGATCGTCGCCCGCCCACTCGATAAGGGTGCGGACCGCCGCCTCGGCCTGCTCTTGCGTCGGACGGTGCTTGGATTGGGGCATGGGGAACTCCGCGTCGATCCGTCTCAACGAATAGGCTGCAGCTAAGGTTCAGCGGGCGGATGACATGCCCGCGTCTCGCCGCTAGGTTCGCGCGCCTTTCCGCCACCCCAGACCTGTGAGACCTTGATCCCATGTCCGACGACTCCGCCCACGGCGATATCCTGAACCAAGCCGCCCAGGGCCAGCTCAAGAGCATCATTGAACGTATCGAGCGCCTCGAGCAGGAGAAGTCGGAGATCGCCGAGCAGATCAAGGAAGTCTTCGCCGAAGCCAAGGGCAACGGCTTCGACGTGAAGATCCTGCGCAAGGTGGTCCGCATCCGCAAACAGGACCGCGCCAAGCGCCTCGAGGAAGAAGCGATCCTCGACCTGTACCTGTCGGCGATGGGAGAGATTTGAAGCGAGCCCCACCCGACCGGAAGGAGCAGGCCAAGCGGGCCGCGCTGAACGCATTGAAGCGTGTCCGCCGCCAGGCGGACCGCGCCGATGTGAAGCTTTCGGATTGGGAGGGGGAATTCCTCGGCTCGGTCGAGGAACGCGTGAAGACCTACGGCCGCGCCTTCGGGGATCCTGAGAAGGGCGCGGCCGGCGAGGCGCTGTCAGCGCTTCAGGCGGTGAAGCTCAAGGAGATCGCCGCCAAGGCCAAGGGCGAGAAGAAGGAACTGCAAAGGCGGCCCTTCAAGCGCCGCGCCAAGCCTTATTCAGAAGACTGAATTCCTCTCCCTCGGGAGAGGTTAGGTGAAGGGCGACGCGTCGCGGCGCTCTAATCCCTCGGTGAGGTTGAGTGGCTGACGCCGCCCCCTCACCCGACCTCTCCCCGAGGGGAGAGGAGAAGAGCCGCTACGCCGCGGCCGTCGCGCCGTCCGTCTCGGACGCGCCCTTGATGTTGTCTTCCAGCCCTTGCTCGCGGACCTTCCGATAGAGGGTCGAGCGGCCGATGCCGAGCCGGCGTGCGACTTCGCTCATGTGACCGGCATAGATCTCGATGGCCAGGGCGATCAGGTCGCGCTCGATCTCTTCCAGGGTCCGCAGATGGCCGCGGTGGTCAAGGATGCGGACAGGAGCGTCCGCCGGCATTTCGGCGACCAGCTCTTCGGCGGTCGGCAGAATGGCCGGACGCTGGCTGGCGACAGCCTCGAACGCTTCGGGCGGCGGCGCGGCGACGCCCGAGATCGCCGGGAAGTCGAACGGCTGCAGATAGGGCGCATCGGCCAACACAATGGCGCGATAGACCGCGTTCTCCAGCTGGCGGACATTGCCCGGCCAGTCATAGGCGGTCAGGAAGGCCAGGGTCTCAGCCGAGGCGGCCACGACGCTCTTGCCCTCTTCGACGTTGAAGCGGCGGATGAAGTGGTCGACCAGGGCCGGGATGTCCTCGCGCCGCGTGCGCAGGGACGGGGCCTCGATCGGGAAGACGTTCAGGCGATAGAACAGGTCCTCGCGGAACAGCCCGTCCTTCACGGCCTGGGCCGGGTCGCGGTTGGTGGCAGAGACGATGCGGACATCGACCTTGATCGAGCGTTTGGAGCCGACCGGGTCGATTTCGCTTTCCTGCAGGGCGCGCAGCAGCTTGACCTGCATGTCGAGCGGCAGTTCCCCCACCTCGTCGAGGAACAGGGTGCCGCCATTGGCTTCCTGGAACTTGCCCAGGTGCTTGTCGGTGGCGCCGGTGAAGCTGCCCTTCTCGTGGCCGAACAGAATCGATTCCACCAGATTCTCGGGCAGGGCGCCGCAGTTCACCGCGATGAACGGCTTGCCGGCGCGGTCGGAAGACCCGTGCACGGCGCGCGCGATGACTTCTTTGCCGACGCCGCTCTCGCCGGTGATCAGGATCGGGATCGACGACTTCGCCGCCCGTTCGCCCATGCGCTTGACCATGGTCATGGCCGGAGAGTCGCCGACCATGTCGGCGAAGCTGGCGCGGCCGGTGGCGTGCTTCTTCAGCCGGTCGACCTCGCCCTTCAGCGCGCCCATCGACAGGGCGTTGCGGATCGACACGAGGATGCGTTCCGGGCTGGCCGGCTTGATGAAGAAATCGCTGGCGCCGGCCTGCATGGCCTGGACGACGGTGTCGATGCCGCCGGTCGCGGTCAGCACGATCACAGGTTGGGCGAAGTTGCGGGCGCGCATTTCGGCCAGGGTCTCCTGGCCGCTCATGCCGGGCATGACCAGATCGAGCAGGATCACATCGACCGGTGAACCCGATTGCAGACGCGTGATAGCCGTCTCGCCGCTCTCGGCGTGGACCACGGCGAAGCCTTCGCGTTCCAGCACGGCCTGGATCAATCTGCGCTGCGTCGGGTCGTCATCGACGACGAGGACCGTCTTGGTCATTTGAAACACCCACACACCTGGAACGGACGCTCGTTTCGCCGATGGACTGGTCGAACGAGGCTCTTCTTGACCCGGATTGATACAGGCGCGGGGTAAAGGCGGGGTTTCGGAGTCCTGAGTCGGGGGTTAACGGGCATGGTTACGTTCGGTAAACCATGCCCCCGTTGATCAGGTCTGAATCCGCTCCAGCAAAGACTTTAGCGTCTCGATCTCGGCGGCGGAGAAACCTCTCACCAGTTCGCGATCATGTTCGCGAACCAGCTCCACGATCTGTGGCAGCCTCTCTTCGCCCAAGGGCGACAGGAACAGCGCCTGGGCCCGCGCATCGCCCGGGGCCGGCCGCCGCTCAATCAGGCCTTGCAGGCTAAGCGCCTCGACAATGGCCAGCACGCCGGAGCGGGCGATACCCATGACGCTGGCCAGTTCGGTCTGCTTCAGGCCCGGGTTCGACGCGATCAGCACCAGGGCCGAGAAGCGTTGGGTGGTGACGCCCAGGCCCCCCAGTTGGGCGTCAAAGGCTTCAGTCATGCGGATCTGCGCCCGGCGCAGGCCATAGCCGACCAGTTCGTCCAGGACCCCATATTCGATGCCCGGCCGATGCGGATCGAACTGGCGTTTTTCGTCGTGACTCATCGCGTCCTCACCCTCGCATCATTCGACGATCCTCAGGTCCATCGCAACGGAGCGTTGAAGTCCAAACTCATATTGTTATGGTGCATAACAAATAGCGTTCGGGAGGACGATGAACATGCGGGCAGTCGTCGCCGGCGCTGGGATAGGCGGCCTGACCACCGCCCTGGCCTTGCATGCGGCCGGTCACGAGGTGGAGGTCTTCGAGGCCGCTCGCGAGATCCTGCCGCTGGGCGTGGGCATCAATCTGCTGCCGCATGCCGCAGAGGTCTTGGCCGAGCTTGGCCTGCTGGACGACCTTCTCGCGCGCGGCGTCGCGACCCGCGAACTGGTCTATTTCAACCGCCTTGGCCAGCGGATCTGGGCCGAGCCGCGCGGCGTCCTGGCCGGTCACACCGCGCCGCAGGTCTCCTTGCCGCGCGGGGTGCTGCAGTCGGTCCTGTTGGAGGCGGCCATCGCGCGGCTGGGGCCAGATCGCGTCGGCTGCAATCGGCGGCTGGCCGGGCTCAGCCAGGACGAGCGCCAAGTGACGGGGCGGTTCGTCAGCGCCGAGGGCGAGACCTTCCGGCCGTCCGCCGATATCCTAGTCGCCGCTGACGGAATTCACTCGTTCGCCCGGGCCGCCTTCTATCCAGATGAAGGGCCGCCGACCTATTCCGGCCGCATCCTATGGCGCGCCACGACCTGGGCCGCGCCGTTTCTCACCGGCGCCAGCATGATCATGGCCGGTCACCAGGACCAGAAGTTCGTCGCCTATCCGATCGGCGCGCCACGCGCCGACGGCTTGCAGCAGATCAACTGGATCGCCGAATTGAGGATCGCGCAAAGCTTGCGGCGTGAGGACTGGAACCGGCGCGGCGCGCTGGAAGATTTCCTGCCGCGCTTCGAGGACTGGCGTTTCGACTGGCTGGACGTGCCTGGCCTGATCGAAGGCGCCGAGGCGGTCTACGAATATCCGATGGTCGATCGCGATCCACTGACGCGCTGGAACCACGGCCGGGTCACTTTGCTGGGGGACGCCGCCCATCCGATGTATCCGATCGGCTCGAACGGGGCGAGCCAGGCGATCCTCGACGCTCGCGCCTTGGCCCATGCGCTTAGCGCCAAGGCCGAGCCGGCGGCGGGATTGGCGGCCTATGAGCAGGCGCGTCTCTCGGCCACCGCCGCCATCGTCCTGGCCAATCGCGGCAATGGTCCAGAGCAGTGCATGCAACTGGCCCAGGAGCGGGCGCCTGACGGCTTCGACCGTGTCGAGGACGTGTTCGCGCCGGGCGAACTGGAAGCGATGGCCGCCCGCTACAAGGTGCTGACTGGCTTGCGCGCCCAGGAGGCATTGCAATGACGCCGGCGCTTACGCCGCTGATGACGCTGGAGGTGCTGGTCGGCGCTCCGGTGCAGATCGACGCCGCGCCGCACGGCCGGCGGTTCATTCCTATTGTCGGCGGAACCGTGGGGGGCGGCCTGACCGGACAGGTCCTGGCCGGGGGCGGTGACTGGCAGACGGTATGGCCGGACGGCCGAATGGATATCGCCGCCCACTATGTGCTGGAGATCGACGGCCAGGGCACAGTGGAGGTGCGCTCCGACGGCGTGCGCCATGGCCCGCCGGCGGTGCTGGCCGCCCTGGCGCGCGGCGAGATCGTGGATCCGGCCAGCTACTATTTTCGGACGGCCGTGCGGCTTCGCACAGCCGCGCCCGGCTTGTCGCGCCTCAACGCTCTGCTTGCGGTCGCCACCGGCGAGCGCGCGGCGGACCGCGTGCGGCTGCGCGCTTTTGAACTCGGCTAGATTGGGAGAGGCGTTTTGGCCCAGCGTTTTGAGACCTCGGATGGCGTCGGCGTGGTTTGGCATGAGTGGGGCCCCGAGCATGGCGGCCCCCCGGTGGTGCTGCACCACGGCTTTGCGGTCGGCGCCAAGACCAACTGGGCTGCGCCGGGCGTCGTCGCGGCGCTGACAGCCGCCGGCCGGCGCGTGGTTGGTATCGACGCGCGTGGGCATGGCGAGTCTGACAAGCCCCATGACCAGGCCTTCTATGGCGAGGACCGCATGGCGCGCGACCTCTCTGAGCTGATCGACCAACTGGGCGTGCCGGAGGTCGACCTGGTCGGCTATTCGATGGGCGCCATCGTCTCGCTGATCTGCGCGACGCGCGAGCCGCGCTTGCGCCGGCTGGTGATCGGCGGGGTCGGGGACGGCATCCTGGCCCAGGGCGGCGTTGATACGCGGGTGGTCGACAACCACGACATCGTCGCGGCCCTGCTGACCGACGACCTCTCCACCATCGCGCCCGCCGCCTTGGGCTTCCGCCTGCTGGCGGACGCGACCGGCGCCGACCGCCGCGCCCTGGCCGCCCAGGCGGCTGTCGTTCACGCCAGCCGGATCCCGCTGGAGGAGATCAAGGCGCCGACCTTGGTGCTGGCGGGCGACAACGATCCGCTGGCCGCGCGTCCAGAACATCTCGCCGCCGCCATCCCCGGCGCGAAGGCCGCGCTCGCCCCCGGCGATCACCGCAGTGTCGTGGCGTCGAAGGAATTCGTGGCGGCGATCCTGGAGTTCCTGGCCTGACAGGGTCCGCCAAAGCACCTGACCCGGCGGCACGCTTGCCGACTCCGAAGTTCGGCGCATAGTTCCCCCAAAGGCCGCAATGAACGGCTGCTGGGAGGCGCTCGATGAAGACCTTGAAGTGGGCGGCGATGCTTGCCGCGACCGCGTTGCTAGCGGCCTGTGGTCAGGGCGGCGGGGACAAGGGGCCCGGCAATGTCGACGGAGCGCGGATCGCGGCTGCAAGCGGCAATGGCGAGTGGCTCACCGTCGCGCGGACCTATGACGAGCAGCGCCACAGTCCGCTCGACAAGATCAACACCACCAATGTCGGCCAGCTCGGCCTGGCCTGGATGTACGAGTTCGACACCGATCGCGGCCAGGAGGCGACGCCGGTCGTGGTCGACGGGGTGCTCTACACCACCACGGCCTGGTCCAAGGTCTACGCCTTCGACGCCAAGACCGGCGCGCTGAAGTGGTCATACGATCCCAAGGTCGAGGGCAAGAAGGGCTTCGACGCCTGCTGCGACGTGGTCAATCGCGGCGTCGCGGTCTGGAAGGGCAAGGTCTATGTCGGCGTGCTCGACGGCCGCCTGGTCGCGCTGGACGCCGGCACCGGCAAGGAAGCCTGGTCGGTTCAGACCACCGACACCGGTCGCCCCTACACCATCACCGGCGCGCCACGCGTGGTGAAGGACAAGGTGCTGATCGGCAACGGCGGCGGCGAGTACGGGGTTCGCGGCTATCTGTCAGCCTATGACTCGGCCACCGGCAAGCTGGTCTGGCGCTTCTACACCACGCCCAATCCGAACGGGCAGCCGGACAACGCCGCCTCCGACAAAATCATGAAGGAGAAGGGCGCGGCCACCTGGTTTGGCGAGGGCTGGAAGGCCACTGGCGGCGGCGGCACGGTCTGGGATTCGATGGCCTATGATCCCGAGCTCGACATCCTCTATGCGGGGGTCGGCAACGGCACGCCCTGGAACCATGTGAAGCGTTCGGACGGCAAGGGCGACAACCTATTCCTCTCCTCCGTCCTGGCCCTGAAGCCCGACACTGGCGAGTACGTCTGGCACTATCAGACGACGCCCGGCGAGAGCTGGGACTACACGGCCACCCAGCACATCATCCTGGCCGACCTGACAATCAACGGCCAGCCGCGTAAGGTGCTGATGCAGGCGCCGAAGAACGGCTTCTTCTATGTGCTGGACCGCGCGAACGGCCAGCTGATCTCGGCCAAACCCTATGTGCCGATCACCTGGGCCTCGGGTGTCGATCCGGCCACCGGCCGTCCGATCGAGAACCCCGGCGTGCGCTACGAGAACGCGCCGTCGCTGCAGGTCCCGGCCCCGTTCGGCGCGCACAACTGGCACCCGATGGCCTTCAATCCGAAGGAGGGTCTGGTCTACATCCCAGCCCAGGTGGTGCCCTTCGCCTATACCCCGGACAGGGGTTACACCTTCCGTCCGGGCGCCTGGAACGTCGGCACCGACTTCCTCGCCAACGCCCTGCCCACCGACGCGGCGCAGATGGCGGCCATCAAGGCGATGGTGAAGGGCGAGCTGATCGCCTGGGATCCGGTCGCGCAGAAGGCGCGCTTCACGATCAAGCATCCGTATTTCTGGAACGCCGGGGTGATGTCGACCGCCGGGGGCCTGATCTTCCAGGGCGCAGCCGAGGGCGAGTTCTCGGCCTACAACGCCGCCGACGGGACCAAGCTGTGGAGCTACAAGACCGACAACGGCGTCATCGCCGCCCCGTCGACCTATGAGATCGACGGCGAGCAGTATGTGGCCCTGATGGTCGGTTACGGCGGCGCGGGCGCGCTCTCGGCGCCGGCCCTGCTGCCCGAGCGTCCGAGGCTTCCTGGCCGGCTGATGGTGTTCAAGCTGGGCGGTACGGCCAAGGCCCCGCCCTATGTGCGGCCCGAGCAGGCGGCGCTGGACTTGACCGGCGTCACCTCGACCGGCGACGCTAAGCGCGGCTTCGCCCTGTTCCATCAGAACTGCCAGGTCTGCCACGGCCCGAACGCTGGCGGGGCCTTCCTGCCCAATTTGCGCCAGTCGCAGATGCTGCTCTCGGCCGATAGCTGGAAGTCGGTGGTGATCGATGGGGCGCTCGCCGAGCGTGGCATGGCCAGCTTCAGCCGCTTCATCGACGCCAAGGGCGCCGAGGACCTGCGCGCCTACGTGCTCAGCGAAGCCCGCGGCGCGGCGGCGCCTGCGGTCCCGGCGGCCAAGGGAGGGGCGGCGACGGCGAAGCGATAATTGGTCGGGCGTGACGCCTACATCGCGGTCTACATCCTAACGGATCGGATGCGCGGGACGCTCTACATGCGGCGTGACAAGCCAATTGTCACGCCGCATGTGGGAGCATCGCGACGGCGTCTATCCAGGCTTCACCAAGCGATATGGGCTGAAGCGGCTGGTCTGGTACGAACCGTACGAGGATATGTCGAACGCCATCCAACGTGAGAAGTCGCTGAAGCGATGGCCGCGCGATTGGAAGATCAACCTGATCGAGCGGGAGAACCCGCATTGGAGCGATCTCTACGACAGTCTCGCCTAGTGGGCGGGGCGTCGCCCCATCTCTCACTTCGTCATCCTGGGCCTTGTGCCTAGGACCCCTTTCACCATCGCAATGAACGGGGAGGGAGTGCCGTCGGCCTCCGTGCGCGCCTGCATCGCCTCGCAGCCGATAGAGGGGTCCTAGGCACAAGGCCTAGGATGACGAAGATTGGAGATGGCGAGCGAGGTCCTTCCAACTACCTCACCCCTAGGAGCGGCCGCGGCGAAGGTCTATTTGTCCCCGCATGAACGCACCCGTGAACCTCGACACCATTCCTGAGTGGAACCTCGCCGACCTCTATGCCGGTCGCGACGATCCCAAGATCGAGATCGATCTGGCCGCCGCCAAGGCCGCCAATGACGAACTGGTCAAGATGAAGGGGCGCTTCACCTCGTTGCGCGGCGACCCGCTGCACCTGGGTGAATTGCTCGATCACGGCATCAATCTCTATGAGACCGCGACCAACGGCCTGTGGGGCGTTGGGGCCTACGCCTCGCTGGCGGCGTCGACCGCGCGCGATGACGCGGCCTGGGCCAAGTTCGAGGGCGACCTGCGGGCGCGGTCCTCGCAGATCGCCGCCGACAGCCTCTATTTCACGCTCGAGCTGAACCAGCTTGAGGACAATGAGATCGAGATGGCCTTTAAGGCCCATCCGCCCGCCGCACGCTGGCGGCCCTGGATGCGCCGCGTGCGGCTCTCACGCCCGCATGAACTGTCGGCTGACCTGGAGCGTATCCTGATCGACCGCGGCCCCGCGGTCGCCAACTGGACGCGCCTCTATGACGAGACCCTGGCCCGCCTGACGGCCAAGGTCGGCCGCGAGAGCCTAACCTTGCCGGAGGCGTTGAACCGTCTTTCCGACCCTGACGCGACCCGCCGTAAGCAGGCGGCCCAGGGCCTGGCAAAGGCGCTGGAAGAGCGCACTCCGACCCTGGCCCTGTCGATGAACACCCTGGCCTTCGAGAAGCAGGTGGAGGATCGCTGGCGGAAATATCCCGACCCGGCGGCCTCGCGTCACCTGGCCAATGAAGTCGACGCCGACGCGGTCGAGGCGCTGGAGGCTGCGGTGGTCGAGGCCTATCCGTCGGTCAGCCACCGCTACTACGCGCTGAAGGCCAAGGTCATGGGCCGCAAGACCCTGGACTATTGGGACCGCAACGCCCCGCTCGACACCGCGCAACCGCGCACCTACGGCTGGGACGAAGCCAAGGGTATGGTGCTGGAGAGCTTCTCGGACTTGGCGCCCAAGTTCGCCGACACCGCGCGGACCTTCTTCAACGAACCCTGGATCGATGCTCGCCCTCGGTCGGGCAAGCAGTCGGGCGCCTATTCGCACCCGGTGACCGCCAACCGGCACCCCTATGTGTTCATGAACTATATGGGCGAGCGCCGCGACGTGCTGACCCTGGCCCACGAACTGGGCCACGCCGTCCACCAGACCTTGTGCAGCCCGCTCGGCACCTTGCTGGCCGACACCCCGCTGACCTTGGCCGAAACCGCCTCGATCTTTGGCGAGGGCCTGGTGTTCGAACGCCTGCTGGCCGGCGCCTCCAAGCAAGAGCGCATGGGCCTGCTGGCCGGCAAGATCGAGGACGGCCTTAACACCGTCGTACGCCAGATCGCCTTCCACCGCTTCGAGACTCAGTTCCACGCCATGCGTCAGGAAGGTGAACTGGCGCCTGAGGACATCAGCGCTGTCTGGCTGGACGTTATGGCCGAGAGCCTTGGCCCGGCGGTGAAGCTGAACCCCGGCTACGAGCACTACTGGGCCTATGTCAGCCACTTCGTGCACGCGCCGTTCTACGTCTACGCCTACGCGTTCGGCGATCTGCTGGTGCGCGGCCTGATGGAGAAGCGCCGCGAGGATCCGGCCGGCTTCGCGCCGCTCTACGAGGACTTGCTCGCGGCCGGCGGCACCAGAACCTATGTCGAGGCGTTGAAGCCTTTCGGACTTAACCCGCGCGAGAAGGCCTTCTGGGCAGCGGGCGTCTCGCAATTGGAACGCCTGGTCGACGAGTTCGACGATCTGGTCTGAGGAACACGCCAATGACCTCGAAAGTCTCCAATCCCTGGCCTGAGATCGACTTCAGCAAGGACCGTGAGACTTTCGAGGCGCTTCACCTGTGGAGCCAAATCGTGGGCAAGGCGCGAACCGCCTGTGCGCCCTGGCTCAATCACGGCTGGCAGGTGGCGCTCTATGTCAGCCCACGCGGCTTGACCACGTCGTCGGTCCCGAACGGGGCGGCGATCTTCGACATCGAGTTCGACTTCATCGACCACCTGCTGCGGGTGCGGGCCAGCAATGGCTACAGCGGCGTGCTGCCCCTGGCCGGAGAGACGGTGGCCAGCTTCTACCGCGCGCTCGATGCGATGCTGGTTCACGCGGGCGTTCCCACCCAGATCAACGGCGCGCCGAACGAGATCGCCGACGCAACGCCCTTCGCCGCCGACGACCGGCCGCGCCGCTATGATCCTGACGCCGCCTCGCGGCTGTGGCGGGCGCTGATCCAGATCGACCGGGTGTTCCAGGTCTTCCGCACCGGCTTCCTGGGTAAGTCGAGCCCGGTGCATTTCTTTTGGGGCAGCTTCGATCTGGCGGTGACGCGTTTTTCCGGCCGTCCCGCACCGCCCCATCCGGGCGGCGTGCCGCACTTGCCCGACAGCGTGGCGCGCGAGGCTTATTCCCACGAGGTGTCCAGCGCCGGGTTCTGGCCAGGCGGCGGGCTGATCGACTATCCGGCCTTCTATTCCTACGCCTATCCCGAGCCGAAGGGTTTTCGGACTGCGACTTTGGCGCCCGAAGCGGCGCTGTTCCACGAGGGATTGGGCGAGTTCATCCTGCCCTATGAGGCGGTGCGTACGGCGCCTGACCCCGACGCCACCCTGCTGGATTTCCTGCGCAGCACCTACGCGGCTGCGGCCGACGCCGGCGGTTGGGATCGGCGGGCGCTGGAATGCGATTTCGGACAGCCCGGCGTGCCGCGGCCCTGCTGAACGCCGGCCCGGTGGTTGCTCGTGCGCGGCTCAGCCCCTAAGCGCTTCCACTACAAAAGGGTCTGATTTCCATGAGTAAGCACTGGTCCCGCGTCGAGTATCTGCATCTGACGCTCACCAATCCGAACATCCATCTTCGCGGCACGCACAGCTATTACAGCGACGCTTGGACGGGTGGGTTCGAGGACAGCGTGGTCCGCTATCACTACGGCGACGCCTACAGCCGCGAGGCCTGGACGCCGCAGTGGCCGATCGATCAACTCCACATCGGCGACTATGTCTGCATCGGCGCCGAGGCGGTCATCCTGATGGGCGGCAATCACACTCACCGCACCGATTGGTTTAGCCTCTACCCCTTCGAGGAGGTCATTCTCGATGCATATCAGGGCAAGGGCGATACGGTGATCGCCGACGGCGCCTGGATCGGCATGCGGGCCATGCTGATGCCCGGCGTAACGGTCGGCGAGGGCGCTATCGTCGCGTCCGGCGCGATCGTCACCAAGGACGTTGCGCCCTACATGATCGTTGCCGGAAACCCCGCCACGCCGGTGCGCTCGCGCTTCGACGAGGGCACGGTCGAGCGGTTGCTGGCCCTGAAGATCTACGATTGGCCCGAGGCCAAGTTCGCCGCCTTGCAGCCGGTGGTTTGCGCTGGCGATATCGAGGCGCTGGTCGCCGAATCGGCGCGGTGGGACGAGGCGTCACGCGCGTAGGCGCCACGAGGCCGAGGGGGCGAGCGCCATGAGTGAGACCGAAGAGCTGATCCGGCTGAGCGTGCGCGCGCTGGTCGCCCAGATGGGCGGAGTGCCCGGCGTCGAAATGCACATGACCCGGGATTGTATCCTGGGCCTGACCGGCGAGCCCCTGGCTGACTTCAACATGCTGACCCTCGGTCCTGACCCCGACGCCGAGGGTTTCCTCACGCGAGCGGTGGCGCGCGCGAAGGCGCGGGGGCTGCCCCTCACCGCAATGATGAGCCCGCAGGTGGCGCAAGGCCTGGCGCCGGTCGCAACGCGGCTGGGCTTGAGGGCGGTGGGGACGGCCCCGCTCATGGTGCTACGCGCCGGCACGCCGGTTCCGGTAAGCCGCCCGGTGAAGGTCACCCGAGCGCTCGGCGACGAACTCGTGGGTATTGCGGGCGACCTTGTCGCCGCGGCGTTCGACATCCAGCGCGACGCCGTCGCCAGATGCATCGATGTGGGGATCACCGAAACCGCGGGTGTCGAAACCTACATCGGCTGCGGCGACGAGGGAGCCATGAGCGCCGTCTCCGTGACGCCGACTGGAAATACGGCGGGGATATCGCTCATGGCCACGCCGCCGGAGCATCAGCGCAGGGGCATGGGCCGCGCCCTGCTCACCCAGGTGATCGCGGACTATCGGGGCCGCGGCGTGGAGCGCTTCCATCTGGGCGCCACCGAAGCTGGCCGGCCGCTCTATGCCAGCCTCGGCTTCGAACCGATCGCCGACCTCACCGCCTGGCTCCTAGACGCACCGCCGGAAGGCTGACGCTCAGGCCGCGGCCTTCGCCCGCACGAACTGCGCGAAACCTTCAAGATAGCCCTTCAGCATCGCTTCCATGGCGGGGTCGGCGAAGCTGTCGTTCTCGCCGAACGCCTTGTGGGCCCGGGACAGCATCAGGCGGCCGCCGAAATAGGGCTCGGTTCCCAAGGTGCGCAGCACCGGCAGCCAGGCGTTCTGGCTGAGAATGGTGCCGAACCCGCCCGGCGAGGCGCCGATCAGCCCGACCGGTTTGGCGCCGAACACGCGCGCAATGTCGTCGGCAGGCCGGGTCAGCCAATCGATGGCGTTCTTGAACACACCGGGGATCGAGTTGTTGTACTCGGGCGTCACCAGCAGCAGGCCGTCGGCGGCGGCGATATCGTCTTTCAGCGCGGCGACCAGCGGCGGTATGCCGTCTGCGGCTTCCACGTCGCCATCATAGAGCGGGATGCCGCGGATCGTGCCGGCGGTGATCGTAACCCCCTCCGGCGCCAGGGCGACCGCGGCGCGGAGCAGTTGGGCGTTGTATGAGCCGCTGCGCAGGCTGCCGGACAGGCTGACGATACGGATGGGGGCGGTCATGAAATGCCTATCGATGTTACGGTGGGAGCTACCCTATCAAATTCGTCATCGCCGGGCTTGTCCCGGCGACCCATAAACGTGAACCGCCCCGGCAAATCCCGAGCGGCGGTACTTATGGATGGCCGGCACAAGTGGCCGGCCATGACGATCTTGGTCGGGAGGTTAAATCAGATCACCCCCCGCCGCCGAGGCGGTTGTGCCGTGTTGCTGGTAGGCCTTGATCACGTTGCGGCCCACCGTCCAGCGGTGCACTTCGTCCGGTCCGTCGACCAGCCGTTGCGAGCGGATGTGGGTGTACCAGCTGGCCAGCGGCGTATCTTGGCTATAGCCGAGCGCGCCGTGTAGCTGGATCGCGGTGTCGACGACCTTGTGAACCATGTGGGCCAGGAAGACCTTGGCGATGGAATTTTCCTGCCGCAGGTCCATGCCCTTCTCGGCCTTGTAGGCGATGTGCAGCAGCATCAGGCGGGCCATGTAGAGTTCGCTGGCGCACTCGGCCAACATGAACTGGACGCCCTGGCGCTCGTGCAGCGGCTTGCCGAAGGTCTCGCGCTGGGTGACGTGGGCCGCGGCCATATCCAGGGCTCGCTGGGCCATGGCGACATTGTGCATGCCGTGCCGCAAGCGGCCGTAGGCGAGGCGGTGCTGGCCCATATTGAAGCCCTGGCCCTCGCCGCCCAGCAGGTTCTCGGCTGGAACCACCAGGTCTTTGATTTCGATCTCGGAGTGGCCCCCGCCCATGATGTGGCTGAGCGGGCCTTCGACGGCCATCGTCTTGATGTCGCGCTTGATGTTGTAGCCGGGGTTCGGCAGCTCGACGATGAAGGTCGAGAACTGCTGGTGGCGCGGGGCGTCCGGATCGGTCCGGGCCATGACCACGGCGAGGTCGGCGGCGCTGGCGGCCGACGAAAACCACTTCTCGCCGTTCAGCACATAGTTCTCGTTGCCGTCCTTGACGGCGGTGGTGCGCATGCCCGTCGCGTCAGCGCCGGCGGCCTTCTCGGTCATTGAGTAACAGACGCGCTTCTCACCGTTCAGCAACGGCTTGAGATACTTCTCCTTCTGGAAGTCGGTCCCGTGGGCGAGCAGGGTCAGCATGGTGGCGTCGTCCGGGCCCTGGCTGTTCATCGACAGCGCGCCGAGGTGGCTCTGGCCCAGCTCCATCTGCACCAGGGCGTTGGCCAGCGGCCCCAGGCCCATGCCGCCGTACTCCTTGGGGATGAAGGGCAACCATAGACCCCGCGCCCGGGCCTTGGTCCGCAGTTCACCCAGCAGCTCCTTATAGTCGCGACCGGCGTGCAGTTCCTTCTCGGCGGGGATGCACTCGTCCTGCACCCATTGGCGCACCAGCGCGCGGACGGCCTTGGCCTCTTCTGGAATTTCGAAGTCGATCGCCACGGCGTTTCTCTCCTGTTTTCTCTTGATTTGTGGCCGAGAGCGTCCGTCCATGAGAACCTCTCCGGCAAGTCCGATTAGCTGGGCTGCCGCCGGGTCAGGCCAGATATCGTGATATCCAAAGCGCCCCTTGATGAGGCGGCGCACGGGTCGGCGGCCTTGACGCCGCCGGCCGAAAACAAAAGGGGCGGCGATGCACTACAAGGAACTCAAGCAGGCTTGGTCGGAACTGATCGCGCCGGGATCGCCCTTCGAGATCGCCGAGGTCGAGGTCCGCGGCCAACCGCTGCGGATGTTCCGCCACGCGCCGCCGTCGGTGCGAGAGATCTGGCTGGGCACCGCCCAGTACGGCGACCGCGATTATCTGGTCTATGAGAACGACCGGCTGACCTACGCCCAGGCCCACGCCAAGGTGAACGCCATCGCCGCCTGGCTGGCCGCCCAGGGCGTGAAGTCCGGCGACCGCGTCGCCGTCGCCATGCGCAACTATCCCGAATGGATGCTGATCTACTGGGCGTGCGTCTCCACCGGCATTGCGGTGGTCGGCATGAACGCCTGGTGGGTCGCCGACGAGATAGAATACGCGATCAAGGATTCCGAGCCGAAGGTGATCTTCGCCGACGCCGAGCGGCTCGAGCGGATCCTGGAGCGCCCGGACGCCGCCAAGGGTATCCGGCTGGTCGCGGTGCGGGTCGATCCCACGCCGGCCGGGATCATTCCCTTCAGCGAGGTGATCGCACACGGCGGCGAGATGCCGGAGGTCAGCGTCGATCCCGACGCCGACGCCTGTATCTTCTACACCTCGGGGACCACGGGCTTCCCGAAGGGCGCCCAGCTCACCCATCGCGGCTGTGTCGCCAACCTGATGAACATGGGCTTCTCGGGCCAGGTGCAGGCCTTGGCCACAGCCCGCGCCACGGGCGTCGCGCCCGATCCCAATGCGCCGGTTCCGGTTCCCGCGGGCCTAGTGGTTACGCCGCTGTTCCACGTTACGGCCAACAACTGCGCGGCCTATGCGATCACCGCCGGCGGCGGCAAGCTGGTGCTGATGTATCGCTGGGACGCGGGCGAGGCGCTGCGGCTGATCGCGAACGAAAAGATCACGGCCATGAGCGGCGTGCCGACCATGGCGCGCGAGCTCATCACCCACCCCGACTTCGCCAGCGCCGACACCTCCAGCCTGGTCAGCCTGGGCGGCGGGGGCGCGCAGCTCCAGCCCGACCTAGTCGGCAAGATCGATGCGCAGGTGAAGACGGCCCGGCCGAACACCGGCTACGGCATGACCGAAACCTGCGGGATCATCACCTCGGTCTCGGCCGACTTCTTCGTCGACAAGCCGGCGAGCTGCGGACCGGCCATGCCGTCCTTCGAGGTCAAGTGCGTCGACGACGATGGGAACACGGTTCCGGTCGGCGAGATCGGCGAGCTGTGGGTCAAGGGCGCGCCGGTCATCAAGGGCTACATCAACCGGCCCGAGGCGACGGCGGAGTCGATCACCGATGGCTGGCTGCACACTGGCGACGTCGCGCGCATTGACGAGGACGGCTTCATCTTCATCGTCGACCGCAAGAAGGACATGGTCCTGCGCGGCGGCGAGAACGTCTATTGCGCCGAGGTGGAGGCCAATATCTTCCGCCATCCATCCGTGGCCGAGGCCTGCGTGTTCGGCGTTCCCGATCCGCGTCTGGGCGAGGAGGTGGGCGCCGCCGTCGTCCTGCGGCCGGGAGAAGCCCTGACTCCCGAAGCGCTTCGCGAGCACCTGGCGGGGATAAGCGCCAAGCACAAGATCCCGCGCTATGTCTGGTTCCTGGACGAGGCCATCCCGCGCAATGCGAGCGGAAAGTTCCTGAAGCGGCAACTGCGCGAGACGCTGAAGCCGGAGGCGGCGGTCTAGGCCCCCCTCAGTCAGCTTCGCTGCCAGCTCCCCCCAGAGGGGGAGCATCTAGATGCGAGTAAGATCCTCCCCCGTTGGGGGAGGTGGATCGTTGCGTAGCAACGAGATGGAGGGAGCGCCGCCCTGGCCGACTACCCCCTCAGGAACGTCGCGATCAGCGCATCGGCGTGGGCCTCGATTTCCGCGTCGGTCGAGGTATCTACGCCATAGGCGTGGCGGACCTCGCCGGCGAGGGTGAAGGGCGCCTGGGCGGCGGCGGCGATCATGTAGATCAGGTGGCGCGGCTCCATGCGGGGCAGGTGGCCTTCGTCCATCAGCATGGTCAGGGTCTTGCGCCCGGCCCGGTGCTGGGGCCGCACGATCTCGTCGGCGATCCAGGCGGTACGGTCGGAATCGCCGACCGTCTCGTGGACCATGATCCGGGCGTGCTCAGGATGATGGGCGCAGTAGCGGACATAGTCGCGCAGGTACTGTTTGAACCGCTCGATCAACGGCTGGCCCCGGGTGGCCCGCCAACTCGCGGCGCGCTCTTCGTTCATCCTGTCGATCAGCTTGCGCAGGGCCGCACGCCAGAGGGTGGCTTTGTCGGTGAAGTGGTAGCGGACCAGGCTGTGCTCGACACCGGCCTTGGCGGCGATGTCACGCACCGCCACACCCTCGAAACCGCGCTCGGAAAACAGCGTCAGCGCCGCCTGCAGGATGACGTCGCGCGTCTCCTCGACCGACCGGGAATCCCGTGCCGGCCGGCCCCGCTGCTTGATCGGCGTCTCGACCATGATCTGATTATTGCCCACTTGGGTAAAAATAGATAGCGTCGCTCCAAAGCCTTTGAGGAAACGCCAAGATGACCGCCCAGCCCTGGATGGACACCAGCCTCTCGCCCGACGAGCGGGCCGCCCTGCTGATCGAGCAACTGACGCTGGATGAGATGATCTCGCTGGTCCACGGACCGATGCCGGCCCTGCTGGAAACTCCGCCGGCCGACGCGGCGATGGGGGCCGGCTACATCCCCGGCGTCGCGCGCCTGGGCATTCCTGCGCTGAACGAAACCGACGCCAGCCTGGGGATCGCCAACCCGCGCCAGGTGCGCAAGGGCGATGGGGCCACCGGCCTGCCATCGGGCTTGGCGCTGGCCTCGACCTGGGATCCGGAGCTGGCCCATGCGGCTGGGGTCATGGTTGGGTCCGAAGCGCGCGACAAGGGCTTCAACGTGCTGTTGGGCGGCGGCGCGAACCTGACGCGCGAGCCGCGCTGCGGGCGCAATTTCGAGTATCTGGGCGAAGATCCGCTGCTGGCCGGGGTGCTGGTCGGCCAGGCGATCAAGGGCGCGCAGTCCAACGACATCGTCTGCACCCTGAAGCACTTCGCGCTGAACGATCAGGAGACCTGTCGCCACGTGGTCGACGCCCGCATCGACGAGGGGAGCTTGCGTGAAAGCGACCTGCTGGCCTTCCAGATCGCCATCGAGATCGGCGATCCCGGCTCGGTGATGTGCGCCTACAACCGCCTGAATGGCGAGTGGGCCGGCGAGAACGACTTCCTGCTGAACCAGGTGCTGAAGAACGACTGGGGTTACCGCGGCTGGGTCATGAGCGACTGGGGCGCGGTCCACACCACGGCCAAGGCGGCGCTGGCCGGCATGGACCAGGAGAGCGGCGAGCAACTCGACAAACAGGTCTATTTCGGCGAGCTGCTGAAGGAGGCGGTCCAGCAGGGCGAGGTGCCGTTCGAGCGCCTGTCCAACATGGTCCACCGCATCCTGCGCAGCCTGATCGACAAGGGCGTGTTCGACAGGCCCGCCGAAAAACGGCCGACGGATTACGAGGCGAACGCCAAGGTCGCCCAGGCCGCGGCAGAGGCCGGTGTGGTGATGCTGAAGAACGACGGCGTGCTCCCGCTCAAAGCTAGCCTTCGCAAGATCGCCGTGATCGGCGCCCATGCCGATGTCGGCGTGCTGTCGGGCGGTGGTTCGTCCCAGGTGCTGCCGGTCGGCGGCGCGGGTCTCGAGATCAAGGTGACGATGGGCCTGTCCTCGGCCTTCTCGCAGATCACCTACCATCCCTCGGCGCCGCTGGCGGCGATCCGCGGCCTGACCCGCAACACCGAGGTCGTCTATGCGAGCGGCGAGGATCACGCCGCCGCCGCCGCCCTGGCCAAGGACGCCGACGTCGCCATCGTCTTTGCCGACCAGTGGGCGACCGAGGCTGAAGACCTGCCGACCCTGTCGCTGCCGAACAACCAGGACGCCCTGATCGAGGCCGTCGCCGCGGCCAACGCCAAGACCGTCGTGGTGCTGGAAACCGGCACCCCGGTCCTGACGCCGTGGCTGGATAAGGTCAGCGCCCTGCTACAGGCCTGGTATCCGGGCACCCGCGGCGGCGAGGCGATCGCCCGCATCCTGTTCGGCGAAGTGAATCCCTCGGGCCGTCTGCCGATCAGCTTCCCGCGCGACGTCGCCGATCTGGTGCGGCCGGAAATCCCCGGCATGATCTTCGGCCCGCCGGTCGAGGGTAAGACCCTGCCGACCTCGTTCCCCGACGTGCAGCAGCACAAGGGCCGGTTCTCGGTCGAGCACCCAGAGGGCGCAGACGTCGGTTACCGCTGGTTCGCCAAGACCGGCAAGCCCACCCTGTTCCCGTTCGGCTTTGGCCTCTCCTACACGACCTTCGCCTATGGCGGCCTGAGCGTCCAAGGCGGCGAGACCCTGACCGTCAGCCTGGACGTCACTAATGCCGGCGCCGTCGCCGGCATCGACACGCCGCAGGTCTATGCTCTGGTGACCGGCTCGGACGGCAAGGAGAGCCAACGCCTGATCGGCTGGTCGCGCGTGGCCCTGGCGCCCGGCGAGACCAAGCGCGTGACCATCAGCGCCGATCCCCGCCTGCTGGCCAATTACGATGCGGCCTTGCCAGGCTGGCGCATCACTGATGGCAAGGTCGGCGTGGCGGTCGGGACATCAGCCGAAGCCCTGACCCTGCGCGGCGAGGCGAGCCTCACCGCGCGGACGATGAAGCCCTAGGCGTCTGCGAAGAACCGAGACTCCACCTCGCCGCGAATGAACGGCGCGGTGGGGTTGTGGGTGAAACGGTAGATCGAGTCCACGCACTCGTAAGCCACGCTCACCCCAAGCGCCCCATCGTGCGGTCCGGACCGGGATTGAAGCTCGGGGATCGCCATGTCGAAGAGGCCGGCGAGCGATGCGTCCAGGCCATGGACGAGTTGCTTGAACACCGCGCCGTCGAGATGTTCCTCCTCGATCAGCGAGAGCTGGCCATCGAAACCGAGGGCCTGGAGGGCGGCGACCTGTCGCTGCTTCATGTGCGGGGGCGATATGCGGTCGGTGGCGGCGTTCACCATCCGGAAGATCGTCGCGTCCTCGCCAGCTTCCGCCCTGGTCGCGGCGAGGTGTGGCGGATAGGCGACATCGCGGATTAGGTCCCGGTCGCGACTGTAGAAGTCCGGGGCCTGACGATTGTCTGTCGTCCATCCGCTCTTGGTCCGGCAGAACGCCATGACGTCGCCGGCCAGCGGCGCGATGAAGTCCGCGCTGGCCGGTTGGCCCAGATACTCCATCGGCGGCTGGGTGTAGGACGAGTTGTCGATCACCATCGCCAGGGTGCGTGGTGCGATCTTGGCGATCAGGTGGGCGATATAGCCGCCGTGTGAGGAGCCGAGGGCGACGATACGTCCGGTGTCGAATTCTGCGCCCTGCTCCAGCAGATCTCCGAGCACCGCCAAGTGGTCCATGGCCTGGACGACTCCAAAGTTTTGGTACTCGTCGCGGGCCGGATGGATGGTCGCACCTACTCGCGCGGTGATGCCGGTCTGCGCTAGCCGGCGGGCGACGTCGTTCACATCGTTTGGATCGCCCAGCGAGGTCTTAGCGAAGTGAGCCAGGCCCAAAAGCATCAGTCGATCACGGTCATCGACCTGGATCCTGCCGCCGGTTTCCGGGCGCGCGCCGAAGCAATGGTACTGGACGCTGACCGCCGCCATCTCGTGCTTCGTCACGATGTGGCGGCGCAGGGCCTCGGCATAGCCGTCGTTCGTATCGCCGCCGAAACCTGGGATCACAAAGACCAGGCCAAGGGCAGGACCGGCCGGGAAACTCGCCGTGTACTCGAGCGGCGAGGGGCGCGAACGTTCCGGTTCGAAGTCGAAGGGGCCCTCAATCTCCCGACGAACAGTCCGCATGGCTTCTCCAGTCGAATCAACTCTACCGAGAATAGGCCGCCGGATATCCGCCGCCGAGGGTCTTGTAGCGGTCCCGGAGTTCGAGCTGGCGCGAGGTCATCGGTTGGCTTTCGCCGCGGATGAAGATGGCGGTGGGCTGGGATAGCGGCTCGAAGGGGTCGCCGGTCCAGATCACCAGGTCGGCGTCCTTACCGGGCTCCAGCGAGCCGATCTTGTCGGCGACGCCGAAAATGCGGGCCGGGTTGATGGTCACCGCCGCCAGCCCGGCCTGATACGGCATGCCGTTGGCGATGGCGTTGCCGACATTGTAGCGCAGCTCACGAACCCGGTGCGCGCCGCCCTGGCTCTCGATGGCCAGGGTCACGCCAGCCGCTTGCAACCGCGCGGCGTTCTCCATGGTCGCGCCCAGCACCTGGAAGCTCTCGGGCCGGTCGCTCAGCGGATTGATGATCACCGGCACGCCGGCGGCAGCGATCTCGCCCGCCGTCATCCAGCCTTCCTCGGCGCCGTCCAGGATCACCTTCACGCGTTCTTCGCGGGCGAACTGCAGGACGCTGCGGATGTCTGAGGCCTTGTGGACCGAGGCGATGATCGGCATGCGGCCCTCGACCACCGGGATAAGCGCCTCCAGGTCTGCCTTGGAGAGGCCCATGTCGCGGATGCCGGCGCGGTCGTAGGCGGCCTTATTGCGCATGTAGTCGCGCACGTCGCGGAAGGCCGCCTTCAGGGCGACAATCTCGGCTCCGCGCGCGCCGCCGGCGACATTGGCCCCGCCGTCGCCGAACGGCACCACCATGCCGACCTTCGGTTTGACCAGGATGTTGGCGCCTTCGCCCAGGTGGATGACCGCGGCTTGGCCGGCGAATAGGGCGGTCGACTTCGAGCCGCCCCCGCCGCCGGCGGTGTAGAGCTCCTCGCCGTCGTCGGCGTGGAAGTCGGTCCCGCCGCCGCCGGCCGAGAGCGGCATGACGATGGCCCGGGTGATGCCGCCCAGCCGCGCGACCGGGATCAGGGTCGACTGCGGATCAAGGCCGTACTGGACGTCGAACGCCGCGCCGATGTCCGGGTTGTTGACGGTCAGGTCATCGCCCAATGAGCGGACCTCGACGGCCCCCAGCAGGGTGTTGGCCGCCACGAAGCCAGGCGTCACCGTCGCGCCCTTGGCGTCGATGATCCGCGCGCCGGCGGGCGCCGAGGCCCCCGCGCCGACCGAGGCGATCTTGCCGTCGTGCAGGACGATGGTCCCCTGGGCGATCTCGCCGGCGGGGCCGGCGGTCAGGATGCGGGCGTTGGTTATGGCCACGGTTTCGGCCAGGACCGGGGTGGCGATGGCGGCGGCCAGGGCCGCCAGGCTGATCGAAAGGTGCAGGGCGATCTTGGACATCAGCGGTTGGCCCCCTGGCCGATTTCGAAGTCCGACTTCGGCTGGAAGCGCGCGTCGTGGCGGTCATAAGCGATGCCGCCGTCCAGATAGACGCGCTCGGCGCGGGCGTAGATCGAGAAGGGGTTCTTGTCCCAGATGACCACGTCGGCCCGCTTGCCGGGCGTCAGGGATCCGGTGTCTTTTAGTCCCATCGCCTTGGCCGGGTTGGCGGTGATCCAGGCCATGGCCTGGGCCTCGGTGATGTTCAGGCCCGCGGCGCGCCCGGCCGCGAGGGCGGCGGCGGCTTCCTGATTCAGACGCTGGATGACGTCGGGGTCGTCCGACTTGATGATCGCGCAGCCGCCGGCCGCGTGGATCATCGCGGCGTTGGCCTCGATCCCGTCCCAGGCTTCCAGCTTGTTACCCCACCAGTTGGCCCAGGTGGCGGTGCAGATGTCGTTCTGCGCCAGGATGTCGGCGATCTTGTAGGCTTCCGAGGCGTGGTGGAAGGCGGTGATCTTGTAGCCGAACTCGTTCGCGATCCCGATCATCTGGACCATTTCGTCGGCCCGGTAGCAGTGGTTCTCGACCAGGATCTCGCCTTTCAGCACCCCGGACAGGGTCTCAAGCTGCAGGTCGCGCTTGGGCGGATCGGCCTTTTCTCCACGGCCTTCCTTCGCCCGGTAGTCATCCCACTTGCGGCCATAGTCGGCGGCGCTGATCCAGGCGTTGCGATAGCCCGCGACGTTGCCCATCCGCGTGGAGGGCGCGCGGGTGCGGGATCCATAGACCCGCTTGGGGTTCTCGCCGCAGGCCATCTTCAGGCCGTATGGCGCGCCGGGGTATTTCATCTCCTGGACGGTGCGGGCCGGGATGTTGCGCAGGGTGACCGAGCGCCCGCCGATCAGGTTGCCGGAGCCTGGCAGCACCATGATGCTGGTGACGCCGCCGGCGCGGGCCAGGTTGAAACCGGGGTCCTGCGGCCAGACCGAATGCTCGGCCCAGACGCCGGCGGTGTTCGGGTCGGTGAGCTCGTTGCCGTCAGAGTGGGCCGGGACCGAAGGCGAGGGATAGACGCCCAGGTGCGAGTGGGCGTCGATCAGCCCTGGGGTAATGTATTTGCCCGCGGCGTCCACGAAATCGTAGCTGGCCGGAGGCACCAGGCCCGCGCCGACCGCCTCGATCTTACCGTCGCGGATCAGCACGGTCCCGCCGTCGATCCGCTCCCCGGTCCCAGTGAACACCGTGGCGCCGAACAGGGCCGTCGGGCGGCTGGGCAGCGGCCGATAGGTGGAGGCGAAAGGATCACCGTTGTTGGCCGAGTCCAGGCCCTTCGGCAGCGTCCGCGCCTTGGCGCTCTCGCCGCCTGCCGGCTTGCTGGCCGGCGCTGTGGTGGCGCAGCCGCCGACAGCTGTGGCCACGACCAGCGCCGCCACCGTCCCGAACACTCTCATTCCTGGTCACCCATCCCCGTCGATCTACCGGAACGATAGGACGAACCGACCTTTCCGGGGAAGCGGGGCCGGAGAATTTTCCAGGCCCCGCCCTGAAGCTGATGAATTCGTGCCCCTGGCGCCTAGCAGTCCCCCAGGCGTTCGGCGGTGACGTTCATGATCATTTCCTTCATCGCCGGGGTCGGCGGCGGGTCCATGACCGTCTTGGTCTCCATCGTGTATTTCGAGGAGAAGTCGCCCGAGAAACGGCTGTCGATGGTCATCTTGCCGCCCGGATGGGTGCAGCTCGAATGACCGACATAGTCGCTGCCTTGCCGGGTCAGGGTCTGCTCGGTGCAGGTCACGCCGGCCTGTTGGTTGGCCGTCTGCATTTCCTTGAAGCTGGTCTTGGGGATACAGACTTCCATGGTGACGGGCTGGGGCATGGCCGCCATTACCGTGGTCATCTTCCACTTGCCGGGCTTGGGGCCTTCCATATCGGCGAGAGCCGGCGCAGCGCCCACCGCTTCAGGCGCCTTAACGGCCTCTTCCTTCTTCGAACAGGCGCTGGCCAGCAGCGCCACCATCACTACGCTCACTGCAATCCGCATCGTCTTCTCCCTCGAAATTTCAGGCTACGGCAGCAGGCTGATGAGAGCAGATCAGGCGTTTCGGCGCTTGCCATTTTTCAAACGCACGTTCATCAGCCTTGGCGATGTCCGATGATCTGACCGAAGTCCAGACTGCTGTCGTCCCCGATGGCTATGTCATTAATCTGTGGCAGCGCGGCTTTGGCCGCACTGTCGGCCCGTTCTATTCGCGGCGCGACGAGGCCACGAAGGACGAAACCATGGCCTTTCGCGTGGAGGAACACCACGCCAACGGCATGAACAATTGTCACGGCGGCATGCTGATGAGCTTCGCCGACATGGCCTGGGGCCGGGTCATCTCCAACAAGCGCGAGATCGGCTGGGTGACGGTGCGGCTGACCACCGACTTCCTTTCGGGCGCCCACATGGGTGACTGGGTCGAGGGCACCAGCGAGATCATCGCCGAGCAGGACGATGTCTTCACCGTGCGTGGCCGGATCTGGTGCGGCGAGCGCACCCTGATCACCGGCACCGGCGTTTTCAAAGGTATCCGCTCGATCGTCCGCAAGGCCGGCGATCGAGAAACACGAGGGGTGGCGTAATGGCTTTGGATCCGGCGATCAAAGAAGGCGCGCTGGTCGGGTACGAGGACCAGCCTGTCCACTCCGAACCGGGCGCCTTGCCGCCCGAAGTTCAGGCGCCGCTGGCGCCCTTCAAGGGGCGCGAGCCCGATGCGCCGAAGTGGTTCCAGGACGCTATCGCCAACGAGCCGGAGCGGACCTTCGTCACCTCCAAGGGCTCCAAGATCGAACTGCTGACCTGGGGCGAGATCGGCAAGCCGGGCCTGCTGCTGGTGCATGGCAACTCAGCCCACGCCGACTGGTGGAGCTTCATCGCTCCGTTCCTGGCCACCGAGTACCGGGTCGCCTCGATGTCGCTGGCCGGCATGGGCGCCTCTGACTGGCGCGAAACCTACGCCTTCCAGGACTTCGCCGAGGACGCCGAGGCCTGCGCCCAGGCCGCGGGCCTTTACGAGGGCGGCCGCAAGCCGGTCTATATCGGTCACTCGTTTGGCGGCTCGCAGGTGTTCTACGCTGCTGTGAAACATCCCGAACGCATGCACGCTGCAATTCTGGTCGATGTCGGCTTCGGCGGTCCCCCGCCTGACTCGCCCGAAGGCAAGCGCATGCTGGAAGAGCAGCGTCAGCGGATCGCCAACATCCCGACTGGCGACCGCGCCCAGCGGGTCTATCCGACCATCGGCGCGGCGCTCGACCGCTTCCGTTTCATGCCGCCCCAGGCGGCCGGCAACTTGTTCGTCGCTGATTTCATCGCCCGTCGCTCGCTAAAGCGCGCGCCGCTTGAGGATGGCTCGGGCGAGGGCTGGTCGTGGCGATTCGACCCCAATATGTGGAACAAGCTCGATCGCTCGGCGATGATGGCCATGACCACGGACGGGCCGCCGCCTGTCTCCACCCCGCTGGCCCATATCTATGGCGAGCGCTCGGTGGTCATGTCGCGCCGCAGCGGGGGCGAATCCTCGCCGTTGCCGGAAGACATCATCGAGATCGCGATCCCGGATTCGGCCCACCACATCATGGTCGATCAGCCGCTGGCCCTTGTGGCGGCGCTTCGATCCATGCTGGCGGTCTGGCCGGCCTGACCAGCAGCCCTTGAGGCCGGGCTACGGTTCGTGTAGTCCGGCTCCACCTGAGTTTTTGAAGAAGAGAGACGCCTCCGCCATGGCTTCCGAATATCACCGCGGCGACATGGAAATCCAAGAGCAGGTCTCGACCTACCACCTGTTCGTCAGCCTGGCGAAGTGGGGCTCCCTGGCGCTCGCCGCCTTGCTGATTTTCCTCGTCCTCTGGTTCTG
The DNA here is from genome assembly GCF_030681155.1 of Phenylobacterium sp. Taxonomy (GTDB): domain Bacteria; phylum Pseudomonadota; class Alphaproteobacteria; order Caulobacterales; family Caulobacteraceae; genus Phenylobacterium. Next base: position 74,555 of record NZ_JAUXXE010000042.1, read on the forward strand.
CACGGCCACTGGCTTCATGGGCAGCGCCGCCGTTGGCGTGGTCATCGCTGTCGCCGGCTTCTTCGTCCTGCGCGAGCACGGCGAACCGGCCCACTAAGGCCATCGGACGCGGCCGGCTCTTCTGGAGTAGGCTCGCCCCAGGTTCTCACCTCGGTTGAGTGTTGACCCATGCCGACCTCGCGGTCGGCGTGGGTTTTGGCATGTCTGGAGCGCGCGAACCGTAGTTCTATTCACCGCAGCATGAATTTTTCTGAGTTGAGCGCGCCGCCGCGTTCGCCGAAGAGCGCCATGGGCTGGGACTCAGTCGGCGGATATTCGACAAACCTTGAAGCTAAAAGGGGTTTGAGCTCAAACAATTGTTTGAAGTCCGCTGTTCGATTGCTGGACAATGGCTAAGGGCGGCTTCTATGGTCGCCCAAAGTTCGAAGACTAAAATGGGGGAACCGGGCGCATGACGACCATCGCCGTCACCAAGGAACGCCGCGCCGGAGAGACGCGCGTGGCCGCGACTCCAGAGACGGTGAAAAAGTTCATCGGCGCCGGGTACTCGGTCGTGATCGAGGCTGGCGCCGGCGCGGCCGCTTCCTATCCCGACGCCGACTATGAGGCCGCGGGGGCCACCCTGGCGACCAGCCTGACCGACGCCATCGGCAAGGCCGATATACTGCTGAAGGTCCGCGCTCCCGTCGACGAAGAGATCGCCGCCCTAAAGGCCGGCGCCATCGTCGCCGCCACGCTCAATCCCCACATCGAGAAGGACGCCGTTAAGGCGCTGGCCGCCAAGGGCGCGACCGCATTCGCCATGGAATTCGTGCCGCGGATCACCCGCGCGCAGGTGATGGACGTACTGTCCTCGCAGGCCAACCTCGCTGGCTACCGCGCCGTGATCGAGGGCGCCGAGGCCTATGGCAAGGCCATGCCGATGATGATGACGGCTGCCGGCACGATCGCCGCGGCCAAGGTGTTCGTCATGGGCGTCGGCGTCGCCGGTCTGCAGGCCATCGCCACCGCCCGCCGCCTGGGCGCCGTGGTCACCGCCACCGACGTGCGGCCGGCCACCAAGGAACAGGTCGAAAGCCTGGGCGCCAAGTTCCTCGCGGTCGAGGACGAGGAGTTCAAGAACGCCCAGACCGCCGGCGGCTACGCCAAGGAAATGAGCGCCGAGTACCAGGCCAAGCAGGCCGAATTGGTCTCCAGCCACATCGCCAAGCAGGACATCGTCATCACCACGGCGCTGATCCCCGGCCGCCCGGCTCCCAAGCTGGTCAGCGCCGAGCAGGTCGCCTCGATGAAGGCCGGTTCGATCCTCGTGGACCTGGCCATCGAGCAGGGCGGCAATGTCGTCGGCGCGAAGCTGGGCGAGACGGTGGTTACCGCCAATGGCGCCAAGATCCTCGGCGCGCCCAACCTGCCGGGCCGCATCGCCACCGACGCCTCAGCGCTCTATGCGCGCAATCTCTTCGCCTTCGCCGGCCTCTTCCTCGACAAGGAGGGCAAGTTCGCGCCCGACTACGAGGACGAAATCCTGAAGGCCGCCCTCGTCACTCAAGGCGGGGCGATCGTCCATCCCGCCCTCACCGCTTAAGAGGACCCCATGGAAGCCGTCGACCCTACAGTCTTCCGACTGGCGATCTTCGTGCTCGCGATCTTCGTGGGCTACTATGTCGTCTGGAGCGTCACGCCCGCCCTGCACACGCCGCTGATGGCTGTCACCAACGCCATTTCCTCGGTGATCATCGTCGGGGCCTTGCTGGCCGCCGCCGCCCACGGGGTGGATGGCGAGCTGACCAAGAACGTCATGATCTCGAAGGGAGCCGGCGCCATCGCCGCCGCCTTCGCCGCCGTGAACATCTTCGGCGGCTTCCTGGTCACCCAGCGCATGCTCGCCATGTACAAGAAAAAGCAAAAGTAGAGGGAGCGGGGGGACATGAACGCTAATCTCGCCGCCATCGCCTATATCGTTTCGGGCGTACTCTTCATCCTGGCCCTGCGCGGCCTGTCCAGCCCCACGACCAGCCAGGCGGGCAACCGCAACGGCATGATCGGCATGGGCATCGCGATCGGCACCGCGCTGCTCACCCTGTGGGGCCAGGGCAAGCTCGACGCCCTGACGCTGGGTCTGATCCTTGGCGGGGTCGCCATCGGCGGCGCGGTCGGGGCGGTCATCGCCCGCAAGGTCGCCATGACCTCGATGCCGCAGCTGGTCGCCGCCTTCCACAGCCTGGTCGGCATGGCCGCCTGTCTGGTCGCGGTCGCTGCGATCCACACCCCGTCGGCCTACGGCATCGTCGGTGCAGACGGGCTGGTGCACCTCACCTCGCTGATCGAGCTGTCGCTCGGCCTGGCCATCGGCGCCATTACCTTCACCGGCTCGGTCATCGCCTTCGCCAAGCTGAACGGCAACATGTCCGGCGCGCCGATCCTGCTGCCGGCTAGACACCTGCTGAACATCGTCATCGCCCTGGCCATCGTCGGCCTGATCGTGGTGTTGGCGATGAGCGGCGGCCAGGCGATCTGGGCGTTCTGGGCCATCTTCGGCCTGGCTCTCCTGATCGGCGTCACCCTGATCATCCCGATCGGCGGCGCGGACATGCCTGTCGTGGTGTCGATGCTGAACAGCTATTCCGGCTGGGCGGCGGCGGCGCTGGGCTTCACCCTCGAGAACGTCACCCTGATCATCACCGGGGCCCTGGTCGGTTCGTCCGGCGCGATCCTGTCGTACATCATGTGCAAGGGGATGAACCGCAGCTTCATCTCCGTGATCCTGGGCGGCTTCGGCGCCGACGACAGCGCCGCTGGCGGCGCCGGCGGCAAGGTCGAAACCCGGCCGGTCAAGCAGGGCTCGGCCGAGGACGCCGCCTTCATCATGAAGAACGCCTCCAAGGTCATCATCGTCCCGGGCTACGGCATGGCCGTCTCACAGGCTCAGCACGCCCTGCGCGAGATGGGCGACAAGCTGAAGGAAGAGGGCGTGGAGGTGAAGTACGCCATCCACCCCGTCGCCGGACGCATGCCGGGCCACATGAACGTCCTGCTGGCCGAAGCCAACGTCCCCTATGACGAGGTGTTCGAACTGGAGGACATCAACTCCGAGTTCTCCACCGCCGACGTCGCCTTCGTCATCGGCGCAAACGACGTCACCAACCCGGCGGCCAAGACCGACCCGACCTCGGCCATCTACGGCATGCCGATCCTCGACGTCGAAAAGGCCCGGACGGTGCTGTTCGTGAAGCGCGGCATGTCCTCGGGCTATGCCGGCGTCGAGAACGAACTCTTCTTCCGCGACAACACCATGATGTTGTTCGGGGACGCCAAGAAGATGGTCGAGGGGATCCTGAAGGGTCTCTAAGCTCCGGCCAATCGACGACACTATCGACGGCGCGCCCAGGATCTGGGCGCGCCGTTTTCGTTTGTGGCGACGGCTTTGAATCGAGCGTCGGTATTCGAGAGCGTAACCGCTTCTTCAGAAAATTAAGGCAAAGCCTGCTTCCCCGCGCGGCAATACGCGCCGCCAAGAGGGCTTCTCGCCGCCACGTTTTCGTCTAGAAGGGCGGCCACTTAACGCTCGCATATATCGAGAAATCGTCGCAGCTAGGCCGCCTAACCTCAAGCGGGCCTCAGTAAAGCTCGGCTGTACTGGAAGAGGTTCTTTTTGAATTCAGTGACATTGGCCGGGGCCGGCCGCTTGCGTCATTTCTGGGTCGAGGGCGTCCTGGCGACGGCCCTGACCCTCAGCGTCGTGACCGCCGCCTACGCCACCACTGCGCTTAGCCCGTATATCGCCAAGCCTGCGCCGACCTACGCCAAGGTCGAGGCCCAGGTCCCGGCTGCGCCGCCCGCGCCGCCGCCACCTGAGTTCGCCTTTGGCGAGCCGGTGCCGGGGCACGACGTCAATTCTCCGTTCGGTTTGCGCCGGATGCCATGGGAGCGTCATGGACGCCTGCATGAGGGCGTCGATATCGCTGCGCCGTCCGGCAGACCGGTCGTGGCGGTCGCCGACGGGGTGATCACCAAGATCGGGCGCAGCGCCTCCTACGGCCGCTATGTCGAGGTCCGGCACAGCGAGGGTCTGGTCAGCTTCTACGCCCATCTTGGCCGTGTCGATCCACACGCCAGGGCTGGCGTGGCGGTGAAGGGCGGAACGATGATCGGCAAGATAGGCTCCAGCGGAACCTCGACCGGCCCGCATCTCCACTTCGAGATCCGACAGAACGACCGCCCGCTGAATCCGGTGGCCTTCATCGACCGAGAGTTCGCTACGGCGCAGGACCTGCCCCTGAAGGCCGCCGCCTACTATCCCAAGAGCGTGCGCGTCGCCCAGGTCGCCAGCATTCCGGCGAGCAAGCGCGTGGGAAGCGGCGCACGCGAGACCCAGGACGGCCGCGTCGCCGCCACCCTTCAGGTCGCCGCCGCCACCGCCGGCGATTAGAGCCGGGGCTTGCCGAACGCCCGGTCAGCCACGAAGGCCGCGAACAGGATCGCCGCGCAGGCCGCCGCCACGAACCAGGCCGGATGCGGAATGCTGGTCATGGTCCAGGCGGCGAAGCAGAAGATCAGCAGGCTGGTTATCCGGCCGGCCAGGGCCCGCCGGCCGGCGATCAGATTGGCGGTGGACGATCCGGCCAGCACGCCCAGGAACCAAGCGAGCAGTATGGCGATCTTCGCCTCCATCGGCACGCGGGACATCACCGTCTGAAGCTGGGCAGGATTGGTGAGGTCGACGCCGGGCGGCGGCGGAAAAATCGTGTGTCCCATGCCCTCGACCACGCCGGTGACGATGGCCCCGACGACGATGCCCAGCACCACACCCAAAATCAGCCGTAACATCGTCTTCGCCTCCAGGATCGACCTGGCCGCAACCTCGGCTAGATTGGCCTGATGCTCAAGGTTCTGCGATGACGACCCAGCGTTTCCACTCGACGCGGGGAGAATTGATCGACATCGGCGGTCGCCGGATGCGGGCCGTTCGGGCCGGACCTGCGTCCGAACGCCCGATGATCATCCTCGAGGCCGGCTCGTTCGGCTGCGCGGCCGATTGGGCCGTGGTTCAGGACCGGCTCGCGGCCAAGGACCTGGCCAGCATCGCCTACGACCGCGCCGGGCTAGGGTTTTCCGATCCGGGGCATGAACCACGAGACGGCCAAGCCATCGCCGCAGACCTCGAAGCGATGCTGGAGCGCATGGGAGAGCAGGGGCCGTTCGTCGCGGTCGGCCACTCGATGGCAGGGCTGATGCTCCGGGTGTTCGTTCCGCGAAACCGCGAAAAGGTCGTCGGCGTCGTGCTGGTGGATGCGGTGACGCCTGAGATGATGGATGTGAAGACCGCCGCGCGCGCGGTTCACGCCTATCGCCGGGCGATGAAGTTCGTGGGGCGATGGTCCGGGCTGGGCTTCATGCGGCCAGTCTCGCTGCTGATTGGCGACATGATCGGGCTGGAGGGCGAAGCCTCCAAGGAAAAACGCCGGATCTACGGCTCTCCGGTTCATGCGCGCTGGTCGGCGGACGAGGTGCAGAACTGGGTGCGCACCGCCAACCAGGGGCGCGAGGCGGGCGTCTTTGATCCAGACCTGCCGGTGGCCGTGGTGACGGCCGGCGACGAACCGGCCGCCGCGTCCCTGAAGGCGCTGGAATCGGCGCCGGCTCACGCGTCGCGGCATGGCTATGTCGAGCATGTGCATGGCGCCAACCACGCCAGCCTGCTGGGCCGGAAGTTCGCCGATCCGATCGTGGCCGGCGTGGAGCACGTCCTCAAAGCGGCCGGCCGCTAGGGTTCCGCTGGGATTGCGCCGCAGGCCGCCATCAGACGCGCAAGCACCAGGGAGCGCACGGTGACGTCGCTGGCGGGCTCCAGAATGGGGCAGGTGACTTCGCCGTTTGACGAGACCAGGATTGGAAGCGCGCCCCTCGCGGCGCGTGGAATGTGGCGCAGGGCTTCGCGTTCGGCGGCCGGCAGACGGGCGGAATGACCGGCCAGAGCGGCGATGCGGACTGGTCTCGACGCCCGAACTTCAAATCGTCCGTCCCAGACGCCCTCGCCCATCAAGTCCAGCGTGGGAAGGTTGGCGCGTTTGATCTCGCCAGCCTCCCGTGCGAACCGCACCTCATGTGCGTCCGCCTCGATACGCGCGCCGCACAGGGTGGCGGTGACAGGTAGCGGCCCTCTTAGCGCCAAGGCGAGACGTTCCAGGCGCTCGCCGCGCGGCGGTCTGTCCGTGCCTGCCGCGCACAGGCTGGCGATCGCGACCAGCTTGGCGCCGTCAGGGGCGGCCAAGGCGGCGCGAGGCAGGGTGAGGACCCCCGCCGGGTCAGCGCGGACGGCCCGCGCCAAGTCTGCGAGCCCATCGGACGGCTCGGCTCCGAGCGAGCTGCTGGGCGTTGGTCCGGCCGCGCGGGCGCGGGCGCGGGCGCGGGCGCGGGCGAAGCGCAGGTCGCTGTTGCTGGGGTCCTCGATCCAAGTTTCGCCCTGGGCGGTCAGCCAGTCGCGGATCTCCGCCCGCGCCAGGGCCAGCATCGGCCGCAACAGGAAGAGGTCACGCCCCTCCGGCCACACGGGCGAGGGGCTCCACTCGCGCGGCGACGGCGTGGTTGAGCCCTCAAGGCGCATGGCGGCGGCTTCGTCCAAGTCGCTCGCAGTGTGGCCCAGCAAGATTACGCGGGCGCCGAGGTCGCGGGCGGCGACGGCCAACAGTCGGTGGCGTGCGCTTCGCGCCGCCGCTGACAGGCCATGAGCCGGTTTGTCGCCCATCCAATCGAGGGCGTGAAACTCCAGGCCGAGGCGCGCGGCCAGCGCCGCACAGGCCCTCGTCCAGCCCCGGCTTTCCGGCCGTAGTTGGTGGTCGACCGTGAGGACGATGAGGCGGCGACCATGCCGGCGCGCCCAGTCTGCAGCAAACAGGGTCAGGGCGTGGGAATCCCCGCCGCCCGACAGGCCGACGGTGATCGGGGCCGCGGACTCATGCTTCAGACGCTGGTCCAGGACGGCGCGAACGCCGGCCTGAAGATCGGTGACCGGCGTCGTCAGGCGGCGCACTTGGCCTGGGTGCGCGCAGCCGCGGCGCGGCTCTGCACGGCCGCCGGGGCCTTAGGATAGCGGCGCTTGAACTCGTCGAGCGTCTGGCAAGCGTCCGAGGGCTTCTTCAGGGCGATCAGGCTGCGCGACAGCTCGACCACGGCGTCGGGCGCCCAGCTGGTGTTGGGCCAGCCGCGGATCGCGCCGATATAGGCGCCGGCCGCCTCGGCCTGCGCGCCGCGCGCGGTCAGGGTCTTGCCCAGCCAATAGCGGGCTTCGGGCGCCTTGGCGCTGTCGCCATGGTCGGCGACATAGTCGCGAAAGCCGGCCTCTGCGGCGGCGTAGTCGCCGGCCAGCATGGCTTGCCGCGATTGGGAAAAGGCTTCGGCCGGGCTGAGGCCCGCATTGGCCGATGGGCCGCCGGCCAGCTCACCCGAGACATTGGGCGGGCTTGGGGCGGTCGCGCTGCTTTCGAATGCGGTGAGACGATCGGACAGCGCCTTGTTCTCGGCGCGCAGGGCGGCGGCGTCGCGCTTGGCTAGTTCGGCTTCGCGGGTGGCGTTCTCGATGTCGCCGGTCATCCGGGTCAGGCTTTGCTCGAGCTCGCCCAGGCGGCGGGAGACCTCCTGCAGTTGGTAATCTGTCTCGGCTGGCTGCACGACGACCGGCTTCCCGGAGTCGCGGCCTTGGAAGACGATCGAGCGCAGTTCGCGCATGACCTGCTCCATGCGGTCGAGCCGGCGGGCGTCGCGCGCATCCAGCGGGTCCATGGGGACCTGGGCGAGCGCGGTGGTGGCGATCAGGCTGAGCGCCAGGGGCAAGGCGAAACGGCGAAACATCATGGAGTCCATCATCTACAGGATCGGACGGCCAAATTGGGGCTCTTCAGGGCGGATAGATGAGGCGTGAAAACGCAAAGAGGGGACCCGATGGGCCCCCTCCCGCATTCGTTCGCCAGCAGGCCTTACTGCGCGCCGCCGACGATCGCCGTGCGGGCGTTCCGGTTTTGCTGGAAGGCGTCCTCGGTCGTGCCCGGATCGATCGGACGTTCCTTACCGAACGACACGGTCGAGATGCGCGACGGGGCGACCCCGCGCGAGACCAGGTGCTCACGCACCGAATTGGCGCGGCGCGAGCCCAGGGCGAGGTTGTATTCGCGGGTGCCGCGTTCGTCGGCGTTGCCTTCGATGCGGACCTGCACGTTGGGATAGCGCACCAGCCAGGCGGCTTGGGCGTCGAGCAGAGGCGCGGCGTCAGCGCGGACCGAGTAGCTGTCCAGGTCGAAGAAGACGCGTTCGCCGACATTGACGACGAAGTCTTGGATCGTGCCCGGGGTGACCGTGGCGGACGGCGCGGGCGCCGGGGTCGGGGTTGGCGTCGGGGCGACGGCGGGCGGCGGCGCGGGTTCCGGCGCAGGGCCGGGCTTCGGACGCGAGGCGCAAGCCGTAACGGACAGGGCGGCGGCCGCAACTAGGGCCAGTCGAAGGGCGTGCTTGGTATTGAAGCTCTGCACGTTGGCTTCTCCTATTTAAAGTTTCGACGATGGCGGGTCCCCACAGCCAGTTCTTGTTTCTACCTGGGTTTTAGGGGGCCGGACATTTGAAAAGACCGTCAGGCGGGAATATTACACCTAACAGGACTGGTTAATTCTGGAGCGGTGACCACGCTGGGTCGGAGCCGGAGCCAGGATAGGGCGCAGCCCGCAAAATTCTGCCAGTCACGTCCACGGTCCACAGGCGTGGTCCGGCGCCCGGCGTCTCGCGGCTGAACATCAGAACCCGACCATTGGGCGCCCAGGTGGGGCCCTCATCCATGTAGCTGGTGGTCAGCAGCCGCTCGTCGGTGCCGTCCGGACGCATGATGCCGATGTGGAACTGGCCGCCGGCCTGCTTCGTAAAGGCGATGAAGTCGCCGGTCGGGCTCCAGACAGGGGTGGTGTAGCGGCCCGAGCCGAACGAAATTCGGCGCCCGCCGCCGCCATTGGCGTCCATCACATAAAGCTGGGCGGTGCCGCCGCGGTCGGAATTGTAAACGATGCGCGAGCCGTCGGGTGAGAAGGACGGCGAGGTTTCGATCGACGGATCGGAGGTCAGTTTGGCGCTGCTGCGGCTGCGCAGGTCCATCACATAGATGTCGCTGTTGCCGTTGCGCTCCACCGAGAAGGCGACGCGGCCGCCATCGGGCGAGAACCGCGGCGCGAACACCATGCCGGGGAAGTTGCCCAGGGTCTCGCGACGGCCCGATTCCAGATTGAACAGGTAGATCGACGAGCCTTCCGGCCGCAGCGCCATATAGGTGATCTCCTGGCTGCTCGATGAGAACCGGGGGGTCATGACGATGTAGGAGCCGTCGGTCAGGTAGCTGGGATTCGCGCCGTCCTGATCCATGATCGCGAGCTGCTTCTTGCGGTTGATCCGGCCGCCGCTCTCCGACACGAACACGATGCGGGTGTCGAAATAGCCCTTCTCGCCAGTCAGCCGTTCATAGACGGCGTCAGAGATCTTGTGCGCCAGCTTGCGCCAGTTCTCCGGGGTGGTGGTGAACTGCAGGCCCAGCAGCGGCTGTTCGGAATAGACGTCCCAAAGCCGGAAGTTGACCGTGAGGCGACCGCCTTCGACGGTCGCCTGCCCATTGACCAGGGCCTGGGCGTTGATCGTCTTCCAGTCGGCGAAGCGCGGCTGGACGTTCACGTCCGGGTTCTTCTCGATATAGGCGGCCTGGTTGATCGGGGCGAACAGACCCGAACGTTCCAGGTCGCCGGCGATCACCTGGGCGATCTCGGCGCCCTGGGCGCCGCCAAACACCGGAATAGCGATCGGCAGGGGTTTTACGTCGCCGCGGTTCACGTCGACTTCGATCTGGGCCTGGGCGGGCGCGACCATCGCCGACGTGGACAGCAGCGCGGCTGCAAACGCCAGGGCCAGGGTTTTCAGTCGCATGGGACGGATCTCCATTAGAGGCAGGCTTCGCGGGCGTTGAAATTGACGGCGATGCGGTCGCCGTAGAACTGGCGTGGCAGGTCGCGGAACGGGGCGGCGGCGAAGACGGCGCGGATTGCGCGTTCGGCGGCGGCCTTCTCCACGGGATTGGCCGAGCGTTCCTTGCCGCCGGCGTCGGGCTGGCCGAGCACCTGGCCGCTGGAGCTCAGGGTGAAGGTCACGCGGATGCGCACGTCGCGCCCGCCCTCGACCTCGCAGTTCGGGTTCCAGCGGCGTTGCAGTTCGTCGGTCATGCCGGCGACGGCGGCGGCCGCCTGGCCGGAGCCCAGGTCAGGTCGCGCCTCACGAGCGGTCGCCGGGCGGCTTTCGCCCTTGGCGGCGGACGAGCGTTGCGCGCCGGAGCTTTTCGCCGACTTGGCGACGCTGGCGGCCAGAGCGTCGAGATCGAGGCCTGAGGATTTTGGCGCCGGCTTGGCGGCGGGTGGCTTGGGCTTCGGCGTGGGCGCTGGGGCCGGTTTGGGCGCTGGAGCAGGCGTCGGGACCGGCTTGGGAGCCGGCTGGGGCGCGGGCTTTGGCGTCGGAGCCGGCGGGGTTGGCGTCGGCGCAGGCTCGGGAGCCGCTGGCGTCGGGGAGGCGTCCGGCACGGGATCTTCGGTCTGGGCCGGCGTCTCTTCGGGCGCCTCGATCGCCGGGGCCAGGTTGGTGCTGGGCGCGTTGGCGACGATGTTGATCGGCACCGCGCCGCCTACCGGCAACGGCCGGCTCCAGGGCCATGCGATCAAGGCAGACACGATCACCCCTGCGTGCAGCAGGGCTGATGCGACCATCGCGGCCGAAAACTCCGACTGTTGCCGCGCCATTGTTGGCCTCAGCGCTGTTCACCGCCCGACGATGGGCCGCCGGTGTCGGTGATCAGGTTGATCGTGGTGAAGCCCGAGGTGGACAGCGCGGCCATCACCTGAGCGACCACGGCGTAGGAGGCCTGGCCGTCGGCGCGGACGTAGATCGGCTTGGCGGCCTGGTCGCCGACCATGGCGCGCAGTCGCGGCGCCATGTTGGAAAACGGCACGGCGTCTTCCTGGATGAAGATTGCGCCATCGGACCGGATCGAGACGGTCAGCGGCTCGGACTGGTCTTCCATCGCGCCGGCTTCGGTCTTCGGCAGCTCGACGGGAACGCCGACGGTGAGCATGGGCGCCGAGACCATGAAGATGATCAGCAGCACCAGCATCACGTCGACCAGCGGGGTGACGTTGATCTCCGACAGCGCGCCGCGAGAGCGGCGGCCGCGGCGACGGCGCGAGCCGCCGGTGGCCGAAAAGGCGTCGTGAGCAGATAGCGCCATGGCCCTAGACCCGCTCGGCCAGGCGGCGCTGGATCGCGGTCGACAGGTCGTCGGCGAAGCCTTCCAGGCGGCCGGCGTACTTGCCGGAGTCGGTCGAGAACTTGTTGAACGCGATATAGGCAGGGATGGCCGCTATAAGGCCGATGGCGGTGGCGAACAGGGCCTCGGCGATCGAGGGGGCCACAACCGCCAGGTTGGTCGATTTTTCCACGGCGATCGCCTGGAAGGCCTTCATGATACCCCACACCGTGCCGAACAGCCCCACGAAAGGTGACGCGGTGGCGACGATGGCCAGCGAGCCGAGGCCGTTTTCGACGCGGGAGGTCTCGCGCGCGATCATGGTGTCGAGGGTGCGGTCGATGCGCTGGATCAGGAAGGCGGTCTGGCTCTCGGACACCTGTCCGCGGGCGCGGGCCTCGCGCCATTCCTTCAGCGCGCCTTGCAGCATCCGGGGCAGGGCCTGGGTCGGCCGCTCGCCGGCGTCGGACGCGATTTCCTCAAGCGGCCGGCCGCTGGCCACCAGATCCTCGAAGTCGCGGGCCTCCTTGTTCAGCTTGGTCAGCCGCACGCTCTTGTCGATGATGACGGTCCACGACCAGAGCGAGGCCAGGATCAGCCCCACCATCACGGACTTCACCACCCAATCGGCGCGGATGAACAGATTGATGAAGCTGAAGGTCTCGGCAGTGATCGGGGCGGCGTCCATGCTCTCCAGGGGCTCCGTTAGCAATGAGGCGCACGAGTTCAAGCCTCGCGCGGTGGCGAACTTAAGGCCGCCAAGTCTGGTTAACCGGCTTCTAACGCGGAAATGGTGAAGGCGGTTTTACGCAAACCTTACGCAAATAGCGGGCGCAGGGTGTCCAGCATGCCGGGCGGCGGCTTTCGCGGCCGGCCCTGAAGGTCGATGCAGGCCGCCTCGACCAGCGCCTGGCAGACCAGCTCCTCGCCGCGGGTGATTCGCTGGCTGATGAACAGCCGCGGGCCACGGGCCGAGTCATAGGTGGTCCGCACCGCCAGGGCGTCGTCGATCCGCGCCACGCGCTTGAAGTCGATCTCCATGCGGACGATGGCGAAGGCGGCCGGATCGGGCCGGTCCAGCAGGTCGGCGTGGGTCACCCCGGCGATCCGCAGGAAGTCGGAGCGGCCGCGCTCGAAATAGCGGACATAGTTGCCGTGATAGACGACGCCGGTGAAGTCGGTGTCCTCGTAATAGACCCGCACCGGCAGGACATGCTCGCGGCCCTCAAGGAAGCCGGCGGAGGGTTCGATGCTCATGGCGGCAGGGTAGGGCGGGGCGTCGCTCGCCTCAAGTCAAAGTCCCCTCAGTCCGCTTCGCTGACAGCTCCCCCAGCGGGGGAGCATTTGGGCGGGGGTTAGTCGTCGAACTGGGTCGGTTGGCCGGGGGTGGGGATTTGCGGCGGGGGGGTTAGGCCTAGGTGGGCGTAGGCCTTGGCGCAGGCCATGCGGCCTCGGGGGGTGCGCTGGATGAAGCCTTGCTGGAGCAGGAAGGGTTCGATCACGTCCTCGACGGCGTCGCGGGCCTCGGCGATGGCGTAGGCCAGGGTCTCGACCCCGGCCGGGCCGCCGCCATAGTTCTCGATCAGGGCCTGGAGATAGCGTCGGTCGAGGGCGTCCAAGCCCGCCTGGTCGACGTCGAGCCTGGCCAAGGCGCGAGCCGCGGCCTTGCCGTCGATCACGTCGGACCCATCGGCGGCGGCGAAGTCGCGGACCCGGCGCAGCAGGCGCCCGGCCACGCGCGGGGTGCCGCGCGAGCGGGCGGCGATCTCGCTCGCGCCGTCCAGCGCCAGGGAGACGCCCATCTTGGCGGCGGCCCCGGTCAGCACCTTGGTCAGTTCGGCCTGGGTGTAGAACTCCAGCCGCAGCGGGATGCCGAACCGGTCGCGCAGGGGCGTGGCCAGCAGGCCCGCGCGCGTGGTCGCCGCGACCAGGGTGAAGGGCGCCAGGTCGATGCGGATCGAGCGGGCGGACGGCCCCTCGCCGATGATCAGGTCGAGGACGTGGTCCTCCATGGCCGGGTAGAGGATCTCCTCCACATTGGCGGCCAGGCGGTGGATCTCGTCGATGAAGAGCACGTCGCGGGGTTCGAGATTGGTGAGGATGGCGGCCAGGTCCCCGGCCTTGGCCAGCACCGGCCCCGAGGTGGCGCGGAAGTTCACGCCCAGCTCGCGGGCGACGATCTGGGCCAGAGTGGTCTTGCCGAGGCCCGGCGGGCCGAACAGCAGCACATGGTCCAGCGCCTCGGACCGCGCCTTGGCCGCCTCGATGAAGACCTTGAGGTTGCCCTTGGCCTGCTCCTGGCCGACGAATTCGCTGAGCGTCTGCGGGCGCAGCGCCTTGTCATGGACGACCCCGGCCTCGAACGGCTGGGCGTCGGGGGAGACGATGCGGGTCATGAGCCCTCTCCGGCGAGGCGGCGCTGGCCCCTCACCCGACCTCTCCCCAGCGGGGAGAGGAGAAGAGGAAGCTTAGATCCTCCCCCGCTGGGGGAGGTGGC
>NZ_JAUXXE010000053.1 GCF_030681155.1 Phenylobacterium sp.
CGCTGAAGACCGACGCCGGCCACCACTGGCCGCCGGCGATGTTTGACGTCGTCTCGGGCGGCAAGGCCTTGGCGTAAATGGTGACTCTCCCGCCGCGACGCTGGATCAGGCGGGCGGTGGCCAAGCCGACCGCGCCGCAACCAAGGACCGCGTAATCCCGCTCGGGACCCGCGAAGCCTTCGTCGAGCGCCAGGTGCGAAGTCCCCCAGGACATGGTGATCCCGCCGCCGCCGTGACCGTAGTTGTGCACCAGGGTCTTGTCGCCGAAGCGCTCGGCCCGGACCACAAAGCCACCAGGACGATAAGGCCGCAGACCGGCGACCACCCGGATCACTCGATCTTCCGAGACGTGGACGGGCGCCAGCCGCAGCCGCCCGCGCGGTTGCAGCGGATCGGAGAACGGCGCCGTGGTTCCGGTCGTAGTGCAACCGGCGAGGGCGCCGCCCGCCAGCATCAGCCCGAAGTTTCGCCGCGTCGTCATACGCCCCCCTGCTCTCGGCGCAAATAAGGATCAGCGCGGGCGCCGTGCGCAACCCCAGATCGCGCGGCCAGGCGCAATTGTTGGCGCCGCCTCAGGCGTAGGCGGGCTGGCCGTAGAGGCGATCGAAGACCGGCGGCAGGCTGTCGGGCAGGCCCAGCAATGGGCCTGACGACAGCAGCAGCACCACTTCATCGCCCTTCAGGTTCGAAAGGGCGGTGGTCGCCTGTTCGCGACTGGCCACCGCCTCGACCGGCACGCCGGCGGCGCGGGTCCGGGCCACGATCTCCTCGTGGCTGGACTGGTGGTGACTGTCCGCCCCGTGCACCGGCGGCGGGCAGATCAGCACCCGAGAGGCGCCCGAGAACACGGTGTCGTACCAGGAGAGCGCATCGCGGCTGCGCCAGCTGAAGGTATGGGGCTCGAAGACCACGACCAACGGACGGCTCGGATAGTGCAGCCGCATCGCGCCGATGGCCGAGTGGGCCTTTTCATAAGAGCTGCCAAAGCCCTCGATGACCGGGACCGCCGAGGTGGTGGTCAGGCGATCAAGCCGGCGGCGAATCCCTGCGAAACTGGCCAGGCCGGCGACCAGCGCCGCCTCACTCACCAGTTCCCGTTCCAGAAGGAAGGCGGCGACGCCGACGATGTTCTCGACGTTGTGTGCGCCCAAAAGCTGGGTGGTGAGGGGGATCTTGCGGCCGCCCGGCCCGATCAGGTCAAAGCGGGTGGTTTCGCCATAGACCACGTCGCGGCTGAACCAGCCGTCGCAGGGCGCGGTGTCGTACCAGACCACGCGGGCCCTGGTTTCATGCGCCACGGCGCGGATGGCCGGGTGATCGCGCATCACGGCCACGCCCTGCGCCGGCAAGCCGCGCAGCAGATCGAGGAACGGCGACTCGTACTCGGCGAAGGTCGGGAAGACGTTGACGTGATCGTGGACCAGCGAGGTCAGCAACAGGTGGTCGGGGTGATAGAGCGCGAACTTCGAGCGGCGGTCGGTCGCCGAGACGATGTACTCATCGCCCTCCAGCACCACGTCGCCGCCGCCCCAATGGCCGGTTGCGGGCAAGGACGGCGAAATCGCCCCGACCATCCAGCCTGGATCAGCTCCCGCCTGCAGCAGGATGTGGGCCATCAGGGCGGTGCAGGTCGACTTGCCGAACGATCCGGCGACCACGGTGGTCAGGCGGCCGCTGGTCACCTTGCCGAGCATCTCAGCGAAGGTGGTGACCCGCGCACCGCGCGCCCGGGCCTCGATCACCTCGGGATTCGATTCGGCTCCCAGCTTGGCGCTGGTGCCGAGAATCAGGATGTCGAGGTTCGCGGGGAGATTCGCCGCGTCGAATCGCCGATGGAACGGAAAGCCCAGCCCTTCGACATAGGTCGACATCGGCGGGAACACGTCTTCGTCGGAACCGGAGATTTCATGGCCTGCGTCGCGCAGCATCAAGGCGACAGCGCTCATGCCCGCCCCGGCTATTCCCGTGAAATGGATGCGCATTCCGCCCAGAACCTCTGTTTCCTTGCTGGTATCGAGCCGAGCGCCGCCCGTCGAGAGGCTAAGGCGTCGCGGCCTGCCCATTCAGCGCCAAGCCCATTAACCCCCGACCAACCAAGCGATCAGAGCGTCCAGGCCATCCTCAGGAAAGACAACCACGCCGCAAAACATTCTGAGTGCAGCTCCGGCAGAGCTCCTTTTCGCTCTCTGTGGGCGCTTTTCGATCGCTGCACTTCTGCGCTTGCGCGCCCGACGAACGCTGGGTATATCGCCGCCTCCAACGTGATCCCCGATAGCTCAGCTGGTAGAGCAGTCGGCTGTTAACCGACTTGTCGCAGGTTCGAGTCCTGCTCGGGGAGCCAATTCGGAACGAAACTGCGAACGCCGTGCGCCGCAGTTTCCACTCCATAGTTTCCTCCAGACGCCACAAGCGTCTGGAGGAGCCTTGGCTTCGATCCCCTGATCCGAATTTCGTCGGCTCCGACCTCCACCCGCTGAACTAGCGCCTGGAGATGATGGCGCCGGAAACCGCCCTCTCGATCCCTGATCTTCTTACGAGCCTCGATGCCGAACCGACGCAGCAGCTCCGGCGTCACTCGATTGTCGTCGCCCTCTCCCCTGTTTTCGGCCCGGTCCGCATCGGCCCGCGCCGAATCACGGATCCGCTTCAACTCGACAATCCGTCCCTTGAGGTTGGAATCGTCCATTTCAGCGAGACCATTCTCAATGGCCTCATACAGCCGAGTCAGCTTGGCTTCCGCGTCCGCAGCCTGCTTCCTCAGCTCAGCGATCCGCCCCTTTAGGCGTCCGGCGTGTTCCTCCCTGCGCTTAAGCAGGCCGGCGAGCAGCTCCTCAAGCCGCTCGGGCGCAAGAAGTCGCTCCTCCAGATGCGACACAACAATCGTATCCAGCTCGTCCATCGGGATCGTGCGGCCGCGGCACGCCGTCTTCCCCTGCCGTGCCGTCGTACAGCAGGTGTAGTAGCGGTATTGGTCGCCCTTGCCGGAGGTACGGAGCGTCATCGCTCCCCCGCAGTCGGTACAGAAGCACACGCCACCGAGGAGCGTCCCGGCCGTCACGAACCGTGGGGCCTTCAGTTGCGGGCTGCGAGAGCGCATCACCGCCTGCACCTCAGCGAACTCCTCCTCGTCGATGATCGGCTCGACCGTCACGTCGACGATTTCGTCTTCGGACTTCTGCTCTCCTTTACGCTTCCCCGAGACGTTGAAGCGATGGCGGCCGATGTAGGTCTCCCTGGTCAGGATTTGGTGCACCGCCCCGACGCCCCAGCGCCCGCCGGTCTGCGTCCGGATACCACGCATGTTCAGATAATCGGCGATCTGGCGCGACCCCATTGGACCGTCGTCAGTGCCGATCCGTGCGAGGCGGAACATAAGCTGGACCGTCTCAACCTGTGCCGGATCAGGCTCGATCTTCTTTTTGGTCCTCGCGCCTCGTTGCTCGGCCGCTACGATTTTGTAGCCGAAGGGCGGCCGCGAGCCGTTCCAATAGCCCTGACGGGCGTTCTCCCGCATGGCCCGGAGCGTGTGCTTGGCATTCTCTTTCGACTGGTATTCATCGAACAATGCCATGATCTGACGCATCATCACGCTCATCGGATCATCGCCGAGATCCTGCGTGATGGACGTGAGGCGGATACCGTTCTTCGCCAGTCGCCGGACATAGAATTCGAGCTGAAACTGATCGCGAAAGAAGCGCGAGAAGGAATGCACGATGATGAAGTCGAACGGCGCGGGCTTTTGTGCTCCGGCGTCCATCATCCGCTGAAACTCAGGTCGCCGGTCGTCTGTCGCCGATGCACCCGGCTCGACAAACTCGGCGACGACGGCGATGCCTTTCGCTTGGCAATAGGCTTGAAGTTGACGGCGCTGGTCTGGAATCGAAAGATCGTGTTCGGCCTGCCGGCCGGTCGAAACACGCAGATAGAGAGCGGCACGCCCCGGCGATGCCAAGGCGGGGGTCGCTTTGGCGTTCATGCGGGACCTCCCTTCACAAATTCAGTTTTTCGAGCCCAGCAGCTCGTCGAGGAGCGGACCGAAATGGACTTCGAAAAGGTCCAGCTCTGCCTCAGTGACCGGCACGTGATCGGGCCAGTCATCAGAGATTTTGAGGCTCGCCTGGTGCTCGCCCCCGTTCCGAGCGCGTGACCGCGGCTCCGGCAGCGCCGACCGGATTGGGCGGACGTAGTCGTAAAGGTCGGCGTCGCCCTGCGACGCTGACGCTGGGAATTGAACCACGTTGGCAGACATGCCGTCATTGTTGCATCTAACCACACAACATTGAACAGTTTCAGTTTGTTACGCGAGAAACATGCAGTGAAATATCGGCCACTCCCGGTCGCTATAGGCTCCGCTGGCGAACCCTGGCGCGTCGTGGCGAAGCGCAAATACCTACAATCGGCGGCTGGGTGATGCGGTCGCGTGCGGTGTTCGACGGCATCAGCCATCATCGCTTCCTTCCCGGAACGAGCCCTTGCTCCAGGCCATCTTGCCGTCCGGCCTGTGACTGGATATATTACTGGTAATATCGCGGAGGTCAATCATGAGCGACACGTCTCAGAGGCGCGCCATCAAGAACTACCGGAACCGCTTGGTTGAACGCGGCATGGCGCGCTTCGAGGTTCTCGGGCGCGATTCCGATCGGGAGCTAATTCGCTCGTTTGCGAAGCGCTTGGCCGAGAACGGCCCGGAGGCCGAGCGCTTGCGCGCTGCCGTCAGCCAAGGCATCGCCGGTCAGCCGCCGCGAAAGGGTGGCATCCTCGAAGCCCTCCGACGCTCGCCTCTGGTTGGCGCCGATGCCGTGCCAGCCCGCCCCTTTGAGCCAGGTCGCAAGGTTGACCTGTGAGCCGGTATCTTCTCGACACCAGCATTATCAGCAACGTCACCAAGACCGCCCCCTCGGAATCGCTGCTGGCGTGGATGGCCGAACAGGTCGACGAAGACCTTTTCATCGCCTCGCTCACCATCGCCGAGATTCGGCGCGGCGTGCTGGAGAAGCCTGCCGGCCGCAAGCGCGATCAGCTCGAAGCGTGGTTCGCAGGGCCGGAAGGCCCATCAGCTCTCTTCGCCGGGCGCGTTCTCCCCTTAGATGAGAAGGCAGGTCTCATTTGGGCGAGGCTCATGTCCGAAGGGACAGCCGCTGGCCGCCCGCGCAGCGCGCTCGATACGATTATCGCAGCCGTTGCGGAATCCAACGAGTGCACGATTGTCACCGACAATGAAAAGCATTTTGCGGGGATCGACACGATCAACCCGCTGCGGAGCGGCCCATAGCGACCAAATTCCGGCCACCGATGAACTCCCCGTCAGTTCCGATACTTCCACGCAAGATTCCAGGATTCAGGTGAGCCTATGACGCAGGACATGCCCTCCGAAGTTCTTGACGAGATTCGACGCGCCGCCAAAACAGACTGGCCCGGCGATCATGAAATGCAGCAGCACGTCATCGACAGCGAGAGCGAGGCTTACCACGCCTTGCAGGCGCTCGACTTCGGTGAAGCGCTCTCGTTCAAGCAAGCTATTCTCGACGAGGCCTCGCAATATAACGAGACTTGGGAAGACCGTTTCAACGCCGTCCATGCTGAGGTCGAGGCCTTTGCCGAACTGGCCGCCTTATCCCCCGACGATGTGCCTACCGACCTGGTCGCCGAGATGAAACAAAAGGCAGTCGCCGAGCACGACTGGTATTCCGCGCAGCTGGAGGAGGTGCAGCAGGGGATCGAAGGCTATCGGTATGTTCAACGGACCCGCGCCAAGGTCGGCCCGATCCGTGACATCCTGGTGCGCATGGAGAGCATCATCGGCTCGGAGTGCTATAACGCCAACATCCAGAACTACAGCGCCTGGGGCGTGTGGGAAGGCGAAGGCCGATCCTTCCGCTATCCCGTCACCTACATCCGCGAGGGCAAGGAAGAGAAGCGAAAGGCTCGGGTCGATGACCTGCAGCCGGAGGCGCTGATCACGGGTCATTACAAATTTGGGGCGAATGAACTGAGCATCTACCGTGCTCTGGTCCGCATCGTGGATATGCTGGAGTCCGACTATGGGCTGAAGGTCGCGCGCGCTGGAGACGAATGTTGAGGCTCATTCCCGGGCCGCTGGTCCTTTCGGTGGTCGCATTCGGCGTCGCAATCACGCTGTTGACCGCATCGCCGGCGCGCGCAGACCCATGCGAGGGACGCTTACCATCGCGCGCCGGACAACATTTCAGCGGCCCGGTGCGCTACGTCGGCGACGGCGACGGACTTTGCGTGGGTATCTCTGCGGACCCTAGCACCTGGATAGAGGTCCGGCTGGCGGATTTTGATGCACCAGAACTCCATTCCTCTGACGGCCGCCGCTCGAAGGCGTTTCTCGAACAGGTAGCGTTTGGGCAAACAGTGAACTGCGAAGCGCGACGCGGTCGAAGTGGCCGTGTCATCGTCTATGACCGGGTGATCGCCGTGTGCCGTGTAGGCGGTCGAAGCATCGGCGATCTTCTTCGTAGTCTCCATGCGCCTGAAGGCGGAAACTGAAAGGCACCGACAACGAGAAGGACTTCCCAGCATCGAGATCACCGATCCCCCTGCGACATGGCGGGTGATGGTCGAAACGAGAGTCAGACCCTGCTCTTAACGTCGACAACCTGATTGCTTATGCCGTCTGTGCGAAGTTCGACAGTGCAAGAACTCGACAATACGTAGGAAAGTGGTTCCTTCATTTGGAAAGGAAACACGCTCGGATAAGAATCGAGTGTCGTGATCGAAAGTGGACGCCCCGAATAGCGGACGCACGCCTCCACAAGCCAAGCGATAAGCTTGGGCTCGTTCACCTGTGTTTTCGGCTTTCGTACCAAGCGTTTGCCGTTCAAGGTGCGATCGATCGCTCCCCAGCTTGCCTGGGACTGGAGCACCATGTTCGTCATACGGCGGGTGCCCTCACGCTCCCCATAGATCTCGGCCATGCGCCTGTGGACTTCGGCAGACGCGCAATCTCCCTGCAGCGCCGTTAGGCGCCCGACAATCTCTGCAACCTTCCCAAAGAAGGGATAGGTGGTGATGGCCATGCCCCAGGTCAGCACGGAAATCGGGGTGCCCGGGGAATCTCGGTAGATGCGAACGCCACGATCGGCGAAGTCCGCGAGATCGGGTCTCGGCTCCACCCACAGACGATTCAGCACCGTGCGGGTCTTCTTCTTGGCGGCGGCGCCCGCATGGGTGGCGTCAATTAGCTCGGTCAGTTGCGCAATGTCGGAAACGCCAGCGCGAACCCGAAGCGCAGCGGCCGCCAAATCAAGTTGGATGAAGCGATCAAAGCCAATCTGTGGAGCCGCTGAACTCATTTACTCGTACTCGCGCGGGTTACCTTGATGAACGGAACGACAAGTTCCTCCACGGAGAGGCCGCCGTGCGCGACGATCGGCTCGCCCTTCTGGACAAAGGCGCCGCGGCCGCCGGCGAACAGTGGCAAGAAGTCAGCGGGCAATCCGGCGATATCAAGCCGGAACGCTTGGATATCCCCAGGCGTAGATGCGGCAAGTGCCTCGCTTCGATAGGTTCGGACACGCTCGCCCCGAAGTTCGGTCGCAACGCCCTGATTGAGACGGCCTATACCGACGGCCTCGACGTTGCCGTGGTCTGCCGTCAGATAGACATGAAATCCCTTCTCAAGGAGCATGCCGAACAGACGCTCGACGAATCCCGACTCGCACCAAGAGGCGATCTGACTTGCTATTCCGCGCTTTCCGAGAACGGCACCGTGGACGATCTCGTCTATCGTGTCGACAACGATTCCCGCCGCCTTGACCGTCGGATCGGCGATTGCGACTTCGACCTCAGCCAGCTGCTCCGTCCGTTTGACGCCCTTCCGGTAGAGAACCTCATTCGCGCGAAGTCCATGATCCTGCCAGAACCGAGACCAGAGCGTCGGCTCCTGTGACGTGGTTTCGATGGAGTTGGCGAATTCTCTTGGTTTCAGGCCCGAGAACAATGCCTGGCGGGAGACGGACGTGAGCGTCGGCAACCAAGCGAAACAGGCATTCTCCTCGAACGCGAGCTCGGGCGCCCTTTGTTCCACGTACTCCCGGATCTGGGCCCATTGGTCCATCGCCAAACCGTCGAATACGAGCAGGGCCACACGGATCTCGCCGGCGTCGCGACGCAGCGAGAGGAAGCGCGGCACGTGATGCACCATCACCGGTCCCTTGGCAGCCGGTAGCGATGGCAAATCGGCGTAGTGCACGGCCGCCCATTCACGAAGACGTTCGTCGGCCGCCTTCTGCACGTCGAGAATCTGATCGCCAATCGGTGCGGCTTGAGCGGGCGCCAGACTGTGAAAGCGGAAAATCACCTCTCCCAGACGGCGAGACACCTGCGCCCAATCCCGATGGGAAGCTTCTGTGCCGGGCAATGAGTCGGCAAGACGCGAAGCGCCCTCCGTCACAAGCTTCGCCAAGGCGTCCGGGTCCTCAACGAGACCAACCCTCGCCCACTCCGGTATGCCCGCAGGCCGTCCCTCGATCGTCAGTGGATGAAGCGTGCCGTCGAGGAACATCGAATCGACCAATACCCTGACGTCGGGATGTTCGAACGGGATGATTGGAGCGGCTTCGCGATCAGTCGCAGCGGGGTCGACTGGTCGCGAGCCGGTGACGCCATTCCGGGCGAGAAACTGGTCCCAAGCGTCTTGCACCACCCTCAGGAAATAACCTTTCGACGAGAACAGTTCGTTGAGCCGCAGGTCTTTGAACGGACCGTGCCCATCGAGAACGCTCGCGACGTGACTGGCGAAAACCGGCGGAAGCACCTTGTCGCTAAAATGTAGGCGCAACAGCTCGCGCCAAAGAGCTTCGGGCCGGGATATCAGGTACGGGCTCACGCCGAAGATGTGCGTGAGGATGAAATCCTTCGTCCCGGCTTCACCGAGCGTCTGGGCCGCATGTTTCGACTGAGCGTCGAACAGCGCCTCAAGATGCTCGGATCCGATCTGCCGCACGACGGCATAGCTGAGCTTCGGAAAGAGGTCCGCCAGGCTGAGGCTGACTCGCCGGCCGTCGCGCAGGTAGTCCCACGGCAGATCGTCGACGGCGCCGCTGCGGAGATGAAGCACCAACGCCTCAGCCGGACCGGGTTCGCCTCGATCCCAGGCCGCACGATACCGTTCCTCATAGTCTGTCCGGAACGCCACCGAGTCTTCGAACGGCAGCAGTTCGAAGCCTCGACTGCGCAGGCTCACGAGAATCTGCTCGTCGAGTAGGACATCGTCGGGGTCCGCTGCGATCCAGAACCGCGAAAGGTCCGACGGAAACTCCTTCAGTATGCGCTCGATCCACAGGCTCACGATGCGACCGCCTTGTTCTGGCCGATCCGGAGCATCAGCACCGCGTTCAGGTCGGGCGTGTAAGCCTCGGCGATATCGAGCATCGCCACGCGAGCTTCATGTTCGGCCAGGAGGCGCTTGCGACGATGATCGCGCACCGTGGCTAGGCCGATGCGGCCAATCGCCTGGCGGCGCGCATCATACGCGTAACGCTCCCTCTCCCGCTCTTCTCGTAAACGGGCATGGTGTTCTTCCACCAGTTCCGAAAACTGTCGCTCACCCTGAGTGCGCGCCGCACTGTGCGCCGCCTCGAACCAGCGCGACGCATCGTCCACCAGCGGCGCGGCCGAAAGATCGATGTGCTCGGTCAGTAGCAGGTCCCAGATCCGCTTGGCGGTCGGCATAAAGGTGCGGCCGTCATCGGCGACGAAGACGCTCAAGAATCTGCGGCGACTGAACCCCTCGGCCGACAGGCTGATCTCCCAGAGGGACCAGGCGCCGTTAACCGTATCGGGCAGTCCCCTGATCCGGACTAGCGGGAGCGGCTGCCCCGCCACGCATCTCGGCAATTCGCTGATCACGGCGCGGGCGCGTGGATCTTCCAGCGTTACCCATTCGAGTTCCGGATGCTCCTCGGCGGTGCGAGCATCGAAGCAGACCCCGGCAGACTCGCTTCCATCTACCCAGCGCACTCGCCAGGCATCGCCGTGCTTGACGGCGGTTCCGCCGCGCGCCGGCAGCCCTGTGGTTATCGCGCGTTCGAGCCAGAACTGCGCCGGATGATCGCGCCACTTCCGCGCGTCGTCGGCGTCGAGAACATGGCTGTCGGCAATCAGCTCGCTGCTGCCTTGGCTTTCCGCTAGCGTCGACCGAAGCTGCGAGACGACAGCGTCGCATTCCTTCTCGATGGCATCCGGGTTCTGGAGCCCCTGGACGAAAAGCTCGTCGAACAGCGGCTCCGTTTCGACCGAGTCCATCACGTCCGCCGCCTTGTCGACACCGAATTCCTCGGCGATCACAGCGAGCTTGATTTCCAGAACTTCTCGAACGCGGTGCTCGACCGTGTCCTCGAGCACGAAGTTGAACGCCCGCACGACATGAGGCTGACCGATGCGGTCGACGCGGCCAATGCGCTGTTCGACTCGCATCGGATTCCACGGCATATCGAAGTTGACGATTACGTGGCAGAATTGAAGGTTCAGACCCTCGCCACCGGCGTCCGTCGAGATCAATATGCGCACGTCGCGCGCGAATGCCTGCTGCGCCTTGGTGCGTGCGTCGAGATCCATGCCGCCGTTCAGAGTGGCGACGGAAAAGCCCCGGCTCTCAAAGAATTCCGCCATCATCGCCTGCGTCGGAACGAACTCAGTGAACACAAGCAGCTTCAGCGCCGGCTCGTTCTCCTCTTGCTGCAACTTGTAGATCAGCTCGAGCAGCGCTTCGGCCTTCGCATCCGTACCCTGGCTCTCGGTCGCACGCGCGAGCTCCAGCAGCGTGTCGACCTCGGCTTTTTCCATCTCCCAGCCCTTCGCCTGCACGGCGATATCCACTTGAGCCTGGCCGTCGAGTTCAGCCCATTCCTCGACGTCGACCGCATCAAACAACGAGGGCTGGACTTGCGGCTGATCGAGGAGAGCCTGCCGTTTCTCAAGCGTGGTCCGGATGGCCGCCGTGCTGGATGTCACCAAGCGCTGCATCAGGATCATCAGGAAGCCGATATGGCGCTGCTTCGCCGCCATAGCCTGGTTGTAGCCGTGGCGCACATAATCGGTGACGGCTTCATAGAGCCGTTGCTGAGCGGCATGGCGATCCTGCCATGCAACGGCGTGAAGCCGGGTCACCCGCGGCTTAAAGAGTGGTTGACCTTCCGCATCGATCGCGGCGCGCTTTTCGGTGCGAATTACGAAGGGGCGCACCCGGTCGCGGTTGACGCTGTTTTCATCGGGGAAGGAATCCCGATCAACCAGCTGCATCAGCCGCATGAACTGGTCGGTTTTGCCCTGATGTGGGGTGGCGGAAAGGAGCAGCAGATAGGGCGCGGCCTCTGCCAACGCCGCGCCCAGCTTGTAGCGAGCCACCTGTTCCGTGCTGCCGCCCATGCGGTGCGCCTCGTCGATAATAACGAGGTCCCAGGACGCCGAAACAAGATCCTCGAACCGCTCCCGGTTGTAGGTGCTGAGCTGCTCTATGCTCCAGCCGCGCCGGCCTTCAAGCGGTTTCACAGAATCCAGCGAGCAGATTACCTGGTCATGCAAACGCCAGAGGTTCTCCTCATCGTTCCGCCACTGCCGGAACGCCGACAGCTCCGCCGGCTCGACGAATTGCAGCGTTTCGCCGAAGTGTAGCCGCATTTCGGTCTGCCACTGGCGAACCAGTCCCTTCGGCGCCACGACCAGGACACGACGGGCCATGCCGCGCAGCTTAAGCTCGCGCAGGATCAGCCCGGCCTCGATCGTCTTACCTAGCCCGACCTCATCCGCCAGCAGGTAGCGGATCCGGTCGCGACTCATTGCGCGATTCAGAGCATAAAGCTGGTGCGGCAGCGGAACGACGCTGGACTGGATCGGCGCCAAAAGGAGGTTGTCCTCCAGCGCATCGAGAAGTTTGGCCGCCGCCGCCGTGTGGAGGATGTGCTCTACGGTCGGCTGAATCGAATCCAGCGCGATCAGGTCTCGGGCGCGGGCGCGAACAATGGCGTCCTTTGCTGGAAGCCAGACGCGATACGCGGTCTCGCCCCACACATCCTGTCGTTCGACGACCCGGCATGGCCCCGCATGACGCTCATGCCAGCACCAGTCGCCGACGTTGTGCCCGCCGTCCCCATGCGTCACGCATCAGCCTCCATGCGGGTGAGCGCCTGGTCGTACCAGAGGAGCAGCTTCTCGTCTTCCTGGAGCGCCTCTTCGGGGATCTTCTGGCCGATGCCGATGATGGTCTTGTAGTCCCTGGCCGCCCAAGCGTTCTTGAAGCCCGCGCGCAACACCTCGAGGCGGAACTCCCTGAGCCGCCGGCCTGGAGCGCTCCTGTAGACTTCGAACTCCTTCAGGAGCGATCTCTCGCGCTTCTGCTCCAGGTCCTTCGCTTTGCTCGGGTCTGGAACATACCAGCGGTCCTTACCTTTCGCCTTCAGCCGCGCGTCGTCCTTCTCCAGACCGCGGAGGTCCTTGAAGTTGGTGGACAGATAGCTGTGGATCTGGCTTGGCACATCGCCACTGGCGTCATAGCGAAGGAAGTTGTCCTCAAGGAGCGCAGAAAGCTCAGGCTTCGCCTCATGCTTCTTCCATCCAGCGCCAACCTGCGTGGTGAACTCCGGGTGAACCTCCTGGTAGGTGGAGGGGCGATTTCGCAGGAAGTCGGTCAGCCAATCAATGGCGCTACGCTCGTCAGCGACGAACAGCTCCATCTGTGGCGCTTGAGCCACCTGAGCGCGTTTGCGGTCGTATTCGGTGACCTGCTCCGCCAGAAAGATCATACCGTCACGTTCCGGGTAGCGGCTGCGCAGACCGTCCAGGAATTCCTGGGTTGAAAGTGGCACGGGAATGTCGTGGCGCACAAACCACGCCACCATCCGATCAAAGACGCGGCGCGGATCGCGCTCGACGACGAATTCCAGCCCACCGTCCTTTGATTTTGAGATAGGTAGCTGGCGCAGATGGGTCTGGACAAAATCCCAGGCCGACTCCGGGGCTGCGCCACGTTCAGCGAGCCGCTGCTCCAACCCTCCGTTCGGCTTATAGGCAGAGATTACCAAATCCTGCTTTACTGCGGTCGTTGACGTGACTTGTTTGAAGCTGCCTTGCTTCTTATCAAGCGCAGATACCTCGGCGACTACGAACCCCGCCTGTTGCAAAGCAAGTTGGATGGCATTCCACACGGCCGCGCGGCTATTCGAAAAGACAACCGTCATCCATCTTCCGGGTTTCAAAACACGAAAGTACTCCGAGAACGCCTGCCCTATTAGGCTTTGATATTCGTGTAATCCCTTTTCGCGAACACGATCGATGATCGCCTCGGAACCAACATTAGTGAACACGCCATGCCAAGACTCAATGACTTGGTTTTGACGTGACCCCCTGAAACTCGGCCAGGAATAACTAGAGTCCGCCCCAGGAAAGGGACGGACGAATGAAGCGATCAAGGTTCACGGAAGAGCAGATCATCGGGATCCTGCGTGAGCAGGAGGCGGGCGTGCCGGTGTTGGATCTGTGCAGGAAGCACGGGCTCAGCTCGCCCACCTTCTACAAGTGGAAGGCCAAGTACGGTGGGCTGGACGTGTCGGAGGCCCGGCGTCTCAAGGCGCTGGAGGACGAGAACGCCAAGCTGAAGCGGATGCTGGCGGACGCCATGCTCGACAATGTCGCGCTGAAGGATCTGCTGGGAAAAAAGTGGTGACGCCCGCCGCGCATCGGGAGGCTGCGGCGTATCTGCAGTCGACCTACGGGATGAGTGAGCGGCGGGCGTGCCGGGTGATCGGGACCGATCGGAGCAGCGTGCGCTACGAGGCCACGCGGCCCGACGACGGAGCGCTGCGGGAGCGGCTGAAGGCCCTGGCCCAGGAGCGCCGCCGGTTTGGCTACCGCCGCCTGCACGTTCTGCTGCGGCGCGAGGGCCAGGTGGTGAACAAGAAGCGGGTCCAGCGGATCTACCGCGAGGAGCGGCTGACCGTGCGCCGCCGCGGCGGTCGTAAGCGCGCCATGGGCACGCGTCGGCCGATCGAGACGCCGCTGGCGGCCAACCAGCGCTGGAGCCTGGACTTCGTCTCCGACCAGATGACCGACGGGCGGCGCTTCCGCATCCTGACGGTGATCGACAACTGCACGCGCGAGTGCCTGGCCCTGGTCGCCGACACCTCGCTGTCGGGACACAGGGTGGCGCGCGAGCTGGACGCCATCATCGCTCAGCGCGGGCGCCCGGACATGATCGTCAGCGACAACGGTACGGAACTGACCTCCAACGCCATCCTCGGATGGGCCGATGAAGCCGGCGTCGGCTGGCATTACATCGCGCCCGGCAAGCCGCAGCAGAACGGCTTCAACGAGAGCTTCAACGGCCGGCTGCGCGACGAGCTGCTGAACGAGACGCTCTTCCGCTCCCTGCCGCATGCCCGCGCCATGCTTGAGGCTTGGCGGCGGGATTACAACGAAGTCCGGCCGCACTCGAAGCTCGGCTGGATGACGCCCAGGGACTACGCCAGAGCTCTATCCGGAAAGTCCGGCCGGCACGCTGCGAACCCTGACCTCTCCGCGCGCCGGCCTCTTGCAACACCAGCCGACCAAGGCTCAGATCAACCCAGGACTCTCGTTGTCGCTGGATGAGAAATGGGGGTCACGTCAGTTTAGATCAGCGTAATAGATGTTTTCTCCGAAAGGAGGATCCGTAAAAATATAGTCAATACTTGAGTCTGGCAAATTCAGCTTAGCAGCAGTTCCGGTTGAGACGATACTACTTCCTGCAACTGCATGGTTCTGACTGAATGCCGAAATTAGCCGCTTTAGCTTGTTGTCGTAGGCTTTGAACGGATCAGCCTCCGCAATCTGTGACGGAACATAGAAGACGCCCGTTAGTGGATTGTAGGGAAATGATACTTCTGGCCGATACCGATTAAGAATCGACATGTTGGTGAAATGGCTATCAAGCCAAAACTTCAGCGCGTTGCGGATCCTTGCATCAGGCTCCTTCTGCGCCTCACCCCAGAGAGCCGACAAAACATGCGCCTCCCTTGGGAGGTACATGTGATGAATACTGGTTGTATTTGTTGTTTTCATTCGACCAACGCGCGTCATCTGGCAGTCCGGAAGCGTGTGAGTCGGAAGGTTCTCCGCGAGTCCGAGTTCTTCGACGCGTTTGATCACGTCAATATCATACGAGTCAGGCTTCTTCTCGAACGAGCGCCTGCCGACTGCATACTTAATTAATACGGGAACTCGCCTCGGTCGACGTTCTGTGGTTCCCTTTGGTGTATCAAGGAACGTCTCGAATACGAGATCCATATTCTCTTTTGTTGCACTGGCAGAGCAGTGAGGGCAGTCAATCTCCTTTGAAACCGTTTTCGAATCCGGATCAAATGCCTCATCAAAAAATATGATTTCGCCCGCACAGTTGCTGCACGTAAACACCTCGCTCCACACAGTGAAATCAATACGCCCAGTCGATTTCCCGTCAGTGTGTTTCGTTTCGAACATCCAGCCGAGCTTTTTCTGGACGCTAGTCAACATGCTCTTGGCCCGCGCCTCAAAGTACGAGACGTCAAATGGAAAATTTAAGCCTGCAGCAATCGAGGTTGCAGCAGGTGAGAGCTCATTGATGATGGCCTTTCGTGCTCCCCATTTGGGTGAGCCGAATCCCGCTTTTTTCCATTCGGATTCGATTTGGAGGCGATAGGTTTGTGAGGCTACGCCGCACCATTGCGCTGCGATGCCTGTCATTCCAGAGCCGGCAAACCCGTCAAGGACGATATCGCCAGGCTCCGTAAAATGTAGAATAGACGGCACAATCGCTAGGTGTGGTACTTTCGTGTGATACGAATGTGCTTTATATACGGGGTCTGATTTTCCTATCGAGACATCAATTGCCATAGGCTCGCGCCTATAGTCTTTAGCAGGATCGTACGGTGTACCCGTCTGTGCAACGAAATCAGGCAGCCAAGGATTTGGGCAAGCGGTGTAGTAGGGCGGATCCGACATCGCGAGGATCGCTTCGTCTGTTCCCTGCGGAAATCCGTCTTGCTTCCGGAACGTAGTGTCTTTCAGCTTCTCAGCTAACAGCGTCAGGAAGTGCTCCCTACGAGCTTCTTCGCTTGGGAAGGTCAGGCCGAGGCATTCCACAGAGCCACTGCTCCGTTTTGCATGAGATTGAAGGAGATCATTCATTGGTTTGGTCTCTTTTTGAGCAAGGATCGGTCGGGCGGCTCACTCCACGACGAAGCGAAGCTTGCTGGTGTCCTTGCCCTTGCAGCGGTCGTTCAGGAGTGTTTCGAAGCGTTTGCGCAGATCGTCGGGCGTCGCCGGTGAGCCGCCTTGCAGCAGCGCCTTCTTGATGTCGTCACCCGTTACGCTGATCTTCTCGAGACCCGACAGTGCTTCCTGGACGGCGGTGACGAACTCCGGCGTCACGATGTCCGGGAGCGCCTTCTTCTCTGCGAAGCCCGTCACGATCGTTCGAGACGATGCCTTGAGGAGTTCGAAGTTCGACTGGATGATCGGGTCTTCGAGATTTTCAACCAGCGTCTGAACCCAGTTTTCGAGCAGCTTGTCGAGCTCCTCGTCGAGCTGCTTGAGCACATTGGCGGCGGGCAACAGATCGCCCTGCTCGTTGGAAGGCCGGTACTGGCAGTGGGGACAGACCGGACCGGCGGAAAGCTCGGACTCCACCAGCGCGGCGCAGCTCTTCAGCTTGCCCAGCTTGTCGTCGAAGCTCGTCAGCTGACTGGTGGGCATTAGCGAGATCCCGGCCAGCGCGCGCATCGCCACAAGCCGCGGATCCTTCCTCAGCGACGCCTTCGTCTTGTCCTCCGCGACACCCAAGCGCGCCTTGCTGTGCTGGCCGATATACGCTGTGACGTAATCCTTCTTCAGCCGGGCAAGCGTCTGACGATATTCGCCCCCCTGCTGAGCGGTCCGGTCTTTCGACAGCTTATCGAAGACCTCTTTCCGGGCGGCTTCCGCCTGCTTCACCCACGGGTGATCAGGCGAGAGGACCATCTCGGCCTGCGACAGGTAGCTCGCCGTGCCGCCCAGTTCGGCGACAAGCTCCAGCATCCGCTCGACAGCGGTCAGGGTTTCGAGGTTCTTCTTCTGCGCCTCGATATCTTCCGAGCTGATGCGCAGGTTCTTGAGTTTCCCCACCGTGTTGTAGGGCGACAGGCTTTCGGTGAAGGCCTTCAAGGCGTCCAGCCGGCCGCGCCATTCGCGCACCTCGTCCTCGCGCAGCAGCGGCTGGCCCCAGAAGCTCAGCCTGCTTTGCGTATCGGTAGTGGCGTGGAGCACACGCCGCACGAGCCCGCCGACAGCTTCGATCAGCTGCTTCACGGGCTCCTCGGAACCCTGGGTCGCCAGTTGCGCCAGCCCCGGGGAGAGCCCCAGCAGCTCGAACAGGGAACGCAGGACGGCGACGTTGATCTCCTTGGGGGCCTCGACGTGCTTGAACTGCTTTAGCTCGTCCAGCGACCGCTCGGCCAGCAGCGCTATCTTGCCGGAGTCGACCTTGTCGCCGGTGATGGCCAGAACAACATCGCCGGAATAGACGAGCCCGCCCAACACAGTCACCAGCAGGTCCGGCTCAAGGCGGAACTTGACGGGCGCGAAATATTCGACGTCCGTCGGCCCGCTCAGCAGCTCGCTGCGGTTCAGGACCTGGCCGTGCCCCTTGGCTTTCAGGCGGGACAGAACCTCCTGGGCAAAGCGGGACCGAGTGGGATCGACGCGATCGCCGTCGAGCATCTCCAAAGCATCAAGGATTGCCACAGCGTCCTTGGTCCGCGTGCCGCCAGCCAGCGCCTTCAGCGCGTTGCCCAAGAGCTGCCCGCGGTTGGACTCCGTGACGAGCACCGAGAATGTCGGATATTCGGGCGAAACCTCGGCGAACTGATTGTTGAGCGCCAGGCCGGAGATTACGTTCACGACATCGCGGAAGTTGATCCGCTCCTCCGGTCCGAGACGAGCCTTATCGCGGAGCGAGATGCCCTTGGTCCACTCCTGCAGGGTCTTCGTCTTGCCCTGGTAGGTGACCTCATATGCGGTCATCTGCTTTTCCTGCAGCCACTTGCTCATGTCGCGCAAGGCGTCCTTGGCCTTGTCCAGATAAATGGACTTGGCACCGCCACTGGCGGTCGACGCGAGATCCTGAGCGGCCGCATAGAAGGACAGGTGACGCTTGATGGCGTCATCCAGACCCTTCAACCGGAAAAAGACCTCGTCCGGCTTGGTTTCGTCGCGGAACCGCGGCGGCTCGAACGGCTGGATGAAGTAGATATAGAAATCGCGCTCGGGTTGCGCCGTGGGCCGGTCGTTGGGTGCGCCGAAGAACAGATAGCCGTTGCGGTCGACGCGACGATCCTGCCACTCGATCTGATACTGCCAGATCTGGTGACCGGTGACGTAGGCGGTTTCGTCCGTGCGCTCCATCAGCTGGCGGATCGCGCCGTAATAAGCGCGATCGAGCGCATCGTCCGATAAGGCTTCGGCGCGCTTCTCGATCTGGGCGTCATAGTCGACGTCCTTCTTCAGATCGAGAAAGTACTGCTCGGTATCCTGCGCCTTCGATATGAACTGCCCATTTACTGTCTTGATCGTCTCGCGCAGCACGGTCTGCACGAGCGAGAGGAGATCGGCTGCCGGCTCGCCGCCCATGTCCTCGATCCCCGGTTGATAGAGGCACAGCGTGTCACGCAGCTCCTCGGCGGACGGGCCAATCGGAACGTAGATGTCACCGCCTGTCGTCAGCCGATGCACGGAGAGACCGTTGATGATGCGCAGCGCCATCGGCTTGTACGCGGGACGCGTGAAGGCCTTTTGCACCCGCTCGGCTAAAACCTCCGAGACCTTGAGAACAGGGCCGATGTTCGGATCAGCACGCAAGACCGAGTTCGACGTCACCGTGTCCCAGAACTTGTCATAGCCGATCAGGCCGGGCCGGTCGGTCGGCACCTGATCATTGAGGATGGCCTGGATCTGGTCCCGCAGCGTCACCAGCGCGCCGCGCTTTTCGGTGAAGATGAGGCGCTCGAAGGTGCCTATGTAGTCGGGATGCACAGGGAAGAGCCTGACATACTCGTCCATCCGCTCGTTCATC
The DNA here is from genome assembly GCF_030681155.1 of Phenylobacterium sp. GTDB lineage: Bacteria > Pseudomonadota > Alphaproteobacteria > Caulobacterales > Caulobacteraceae > Phenylobacterium. The sequence goes on from NZ_JAUXXE010000053.1 coordinate 19,085, forward strand.
GAGTCGTAGAATTTGGCGAACGGCGTGAGATAGGTTCGGATCTTGTTTTGCTGGTCAGCCGACTTCTTGAGCAGCCTCTCGGCGACGACGAAGCTGACATCCTGCCGCGCCAGCAACACCTGAGTGAAGCGGTCCTTCACCCTACGCAGGCTGTCCGCCACGTGCTGAAAACGGCTGCTGTCGAAGATCGCTTCCTGAACGCCGGCGACGAAACGGAAGCGCAGATGCTTCGACACCTCGCCGATCTCCCGGAGGAACGAGAGGTCGAGAACCAGGTCGTGGTCCCTGCGGGAGCGGAGATACTCGAGGAACTCGTCAGCGACGAGCAGCACGCCGTGGTTCGGATGAACATCGGCGAAGGCCGCCATCATCTCCTCGAACGCGGCCTTGTTGTTGATCACCTTGTCGGCCGGCGGGAAGCTGTAAGTGACGCCGTGTTTCTCCAGAAAGAGTTCGAGTTGCTGCGTGACAATGTCCCGCAACGACATCTGGCTTGAGATCTCGATACGGTGGACCTTGAACTTGCCGGCGATCACGCTCGCAGCTTTGGCGACCTTGGGATGGTGGAGCATCGATGCATAGGCCGCATCCTCGGCCACCAGCGACAGCACCGACATTAGATGCGATTTACCGGTGCCGTAGTTGCCGACGATCAGAATGCCCTTGTGATCGACCGACTCATCGAAAGATAATTGGGGAATGATCTGTTTGCTGATCCGTTCGGCCATGTCATCGGAGATGACGTAGGTCGTGACGAGCTTCTTGGCCTCATCCGGACGATTGGCGTCCAGAAGCTGGATTACCGACTCGATCGGCTCAAACTGAATAAGATCGCTGTAACGCATCGAAAACTCGCTTTCCCCCATCAATCGGTTCTAAACGGGACCAGGCCCTCGATGCCGTAGTCCTGATACTCTGAATGTCCGGTCGTCGCATAGGTGAGCCGACCGCCGCTGAACTCCCCAGGCCAGGCTGCTACGACCCGGCGCACGTGTGCTTGGCGCTTCAACAGATCGAGCGGATTGAGTTGAAGGGAGCGATCGAACAGCAGTTCGATATTGTCGAGGAGGACGAGTCCATCAGCGGCGTTAGCAGCCGCCAAGTCCTTGAAGAAGCCGCTCGCCTCGGCATGACGTCGAGGGCCCGGAAGTGCCAGCAGCAGGCGTCCGAAAGCCGCGCCAACGTTCACCATACCCACCTGCCGTCCCTTCGCCAGGGCATTCAACAATCGGGTCTTTCCCGATCGGGGCGGCCCGACCAGAAGGATCAGTTTGCTGTTGAGGTTGCCGACTTCGTCAACCAACCGATTCAGTCTCTCAAACATGCGTCGCCCCCGGCCGCTCGATATGTTGCACCAAAGCTACCCCTCCATGACCATTAAGGGGCTCTCGGGCGCACGCGATCCTTGGAGCTCATTGGCGTTCAGAAGGACAATTTGCTGGTCCTGGGGGCGCCTCGCTGCGGGATCAGTGTCGAGACCCAGCCGCTTAAGCGCGTAGTACAGAAGGGCCTTCCGCACGGGGATCTTCGCCTTGCCTCCGTGCATTCCGTAATCGAGAGCGATTACCTTTTTCTGGGTACCCGAAAGTTCGGGATGCGGACCGATCTCGAGAATAATCTGTTCGTGCCAGTCGGCATCGGCATCCGCCGTGGCGCCGCTTGGGCGCGTTCCGCGCGTCTCAAGAATCCGCGAAAGCAGGAAATCCTTGAACGTCTGATCAGTCATACAAAAGGCGCGGACATGCCAACGAAAGCCATCGAATCCGATGGCATGAGGGGCCACCCAGCGCCACCGCGGCTCAGGCCGAGAAAGGGACTGATATTTGACCTCTATCGCTTCTGACCGCCGAACAGCGGCGATCACCGCACGCAGCGTTTCGGCACTCATACCACGGCCGGGGGTGGGCGCAGTGTCATAGGGTGGGAACTGGCCGATCCAGGCATGGGACCTATCAAGTATCCCTTCAGAAACTGATCGTAGTTGGTTGAGATACTCGGCCGGATCCGGCTTGAGAAAACACGGTTGAAACTGATCGCTCGCAATGTAGCGCTTGGCACTCTTGTCATAAATCGCGTTATGGGGCGCCCGCTCCTGATAGAGAGTGAGATCCTTGGATGCCTGCGGCACCGACACATCGAACATGTCGATAATGTCGGCGCGATTGACGCCGCCATCCCAGAACAGCCGGAACTCGATGAATTCGAGCCGCCGCTCCACGCCCCATTTCAGTCCCGCGCCGGCTTGCGCCATAAAGCTCGCTCCCAACACGATACAGATAGAAACTATCTGGACATATCTAATCGACCCATCTATTTACTATTCGCGAAGAGCGCTTGGGTCAAGGCGGAATACATGCCGTCAGAGGGCGCACTGCCTTCTTCCACGGAAGGCGGCGATTCGACGGGATCTAAGGCGGGGCACGATCATGGAAGCAACACGACGGCATACGATCATCGCCCACGGGCGGCTAGCGATGCGCGAACTGCGACTCGCCGCCGCTCGCGAACGCCAGCATGGCCTTCAGATCATGTCGTTCGAACAATTGGCGGTTCGCCTCGCTGGCGGCTTCGCCAGGCCGATCGACGATGAGAGTTTGCGCGCCGCGATCCAAGCGGTCTTGCCGTCCACCCCGCTCGGCGAATTGGAAAACATCAAACTGCTTCCTGGGATGGTCGATGCGTCGGCCGACACCATTCACAAAGCCTGGCGCGCGGGGATCGACCTGGCGGCGCGCGCAGGGGACCATCCCCGCCTCGATTCCATCGCGCGGCTTGAAACCGCGGTGCTGGCGCAACTGCCGCCAGGGATGATGCGCCCGGCCGATCTCGTCGCTGCGGCCAGTCTGCGCCTTGGTCATGCCAAGGCCGTGCTCGGTCCGGTCGAGATCGTCGGGATCACCGAGCTTTCGCCCTGCTGGCGACCGCTTCTTCAGGCGCTGACCACCCATATCCCCGTGATCTGGACGGCGGGTCCGCGTCCCACGCCCGCGTGGCTGGAAGGAACGCGTGTGACCGTCAACCGGACGGGTCCCCAAACGCCCGCCATCAACGCCATCAGCGCGGCCACGGCCTATCATGAGGCCATTGAAGCCGTGCGCTGGGCGCGTAGCCTGTTGGCGTCCGGCGAGGCCGACCCGGCAGACATCGCCATCGCAGGCGCCTCGACGGCCGAATATGACGACCATTTCCTCTCACTTCGCGCCGACGCCAATCTCGATCTGCACTTCGTTCATGGGATCAAAATCACGACAACGCGTGAGGGCCAAGCGGCCGCCGCGCTCGCCGACATCCTCATCCGGGGTCTGTCGCAGACCCGTATGCGCCGTCTGGCTGCGCTTTGCGGATCGGACGCAGGCCCGTTCCAGACCTTGCCTGCGGGTTGGATGCGCGTCCTTCCGTCGGACGCACCGCTGGCCTCTGCCGCGGCCTGGACGCGCTTGCTCGATCGCCTGACACCGGCTGACTGGCCCGACGCGCAGGATCACACCGCGACACTGCGCGGCATCGTCGCCCTCCTCGCCAGGGGCCACACCGCCGCCGAGGAAATCGGCGCTGCGCTTCTCAACGGCCGAGCGCTGGCGATCTGGCGCAAGGCGCTGTTGGCCGGCCCCTCCGGATCGCTCGAAGCGACCCTCGAAACCTTGAAACAGGATGACGGCCTTGAGGCCTGCGTCTCTGTCGCCTGGATGCCGGCCAGCGCATTGGCTGCGTCGCCGCGCCGGTTCGTTCGCCTCGTCGGCCTCAACTCGGCGCGTTGGCCGCGCGGCATTTCGGAAGATCGCCTGATCTCCGACCACATCATTCCGACCGTCAAACTCGATCCGCTCCCGGTCGGCGCGGCCGACCGACGGGATTTCGAGACCATTCTCGCGACCACAGAGCGTCAGATCATTCTGTCGCGGTCCCGCCGCGATAGCGAAGGCAGGCTCCTCGGGCGCAGTTCCCTGCTCGGAGATCACGCCGGCGAAACCTACATCCGTCGCAACGCCGTTCCGACCCATGCTTTCAGCGAGACCGACCGGCTGATGGCGCGTCCGCAAGAGTTTGCGCATGAACCGCAGGCGATCAGCGCGACGACCTGCTGGCGCGACTGGCACCGCAAGGAGATCACGCCGCACGATGGGCTGGTTCGGGCGGACCATCCTCTCCTGCTGGCCATCCTGGCCCGAACTCAGTCGGCCAGTTCGCTCAAGCTCCTTCTGCGAAGCCCGCTCGGCTTCCTCTGGAAATACGGGATGCGCTTGCGGATGCCCGAGAGCGGGACCGACCCCCTGGTTCTCGATGCGCTCGCCATGGGCGACCTCGTCCACATGACGCTCGACCTCGCGCTTCAAAAGCTGGAAGCCGCGGGCGGCCTCGCCAAGGCCGACGAAAACCAGATCGCAGCGGCGGTGCAGAACGCCGCCGTCGAGGTTGCGGGTGTCTGGGAAAGTGAACGCGCCGTCCCGCCCGCTGTCATCTGGCGCCGGACGCTCGATGATGCGCGCCTGCTCACGAGCCGCGCGCTCACCTATGGTGATGAGCATCTGCCGGACGCCCGGTCCTATGGCGAAGTGGCGTTTGGCGGGCTTAGCGTCAAATCGGATGCCGACAGCCCGTGGGATTCGGCCACCGTCGTCGAAATCCCCGACGCCGGGTTTCGCATCGCCGGCTTCATCGATCGTCTCGACATTTCAGGCGATGGCAAGCGCGTCCTGGTCCGCGACTACAAGACCGGCAGGCCACCCAAGGACAACATCCGCCTGGACGGTGGCCGGGAATTGCAACGCTGCCTCTACGCCTTCGCCGTGAAGGCGTTGCTGGGCGCGGATGTTTCGATCAGCGCGTCCCTGCTCTACCCGCGCGACCAGATCGATCTGCAACTCGACGATCCCGAAGCCACACTGGTCGAGATCACCGGATATCTGCAGGCGGCGCGAACCAATCTGACAGCCGGCAACGCGCTCATCGGACCGGATACCGGCGGAACCTACGACGACCTGGCTTTTGCGCTGCCGGCGAACGCGGGCGCCACCTATTGCAAACGCAAGCTTTCGGCCGCGACCGAATTGTTTGGCGACGCCGCGCAAGTCTGGGAGGCGCAGTAATGACCGTTGTAACGAAAGACCTTCGCGATGACGCCGCCCGCTGCAACGCGATCCGCGTGCACGATCGCTCGATCTTGGTCGAGGCTGGCGCCGGGTCCGGCAAGACGGCTGTCATGGCCGGTCGCATCGCGGTCATGCTGGCCGAAGGCATCGCGCCCAAATCCATCGCGGCGGTGACGTTCACAGAACTGGCGGCCAGCGAGCTTCTGATCCGGGTGCGCGACTTCGTCAGCGACCTCTCCGCCGGACAAATTCCGCCCGAACTGCGGATCGCCTTGCTTGGCGGTCTGTCGGACGCCCAGAAAGCCCACCTTGCAACGGCGAGCGCCGCGATCGACGAGATCACCTGTTCGACCATCCACGGCTTCTGCCAGCGCCTGATCAAGCCCTATCCGGTCGAGGCTGATATCGATCCGGGCGCCAGTGTGATGGATCGCAACCAGGCCGACCTCGCCTTCATCGAGATCGTCGAGACCTGGCTGCGGGAGCAACTCTCAGGTGGCGAAGGCGGTATCATCGCCGAAATGGTGCTTCAGAATCCCGGTGAGACCGTCGGGCTGATCCACAAGATCGTCGCGAACCTGCGCCGGCGTCGAACGGTGTCCGCCGCGGCGGTCACCCCGCTGGCGCCGCACCTTCAAGCCTTCCTCGCCGCGGCGGACTCCTTCGCCGAGTTCATCCGCACCGCGCCTGCGGTCGAGGAAGAAACGGCGACGATCGCCGAGCGGTTCGCCGAAATGGCGCAGGCCCTTGATGAGGCTCCCGTTGCCGAAACGCCGGCCGGGCTGGTCCGCCTGCTGGTATCGCAGCCGCACCTCGATCTTTGCACCAAGAGCGGAGCCTTCTCCGCATTCAAGAAGAAGGGCAAATGGGTCGATGCGGCCAAGCGCGAGGGCTTGGCGAAGGCTGATGGCGAGCACCTCAACACGGCGGCCGAAGGCCACTATGTGGCGTGCTGCGAGGCATGGCAGACCATGCTCCAGAATGTCGCCAGCCGCGTGCTCGCGGATCTGATCGCCCAGGTGCAGCCGGTTCTGCACCGCTTCCGCGACCACAAGCGTTCAGCGGCTCTGCTCGATTTCGACGACTTGATCTTCGCGGCGCGCGGCTTGCTGCGCGATCATGATGATGTTCGCCGGGCGCTGGCGGCGCGTTTCGCCCACGTCCTTGTCGATGAATTCCAGGACACCGACCCGCTACAGACCGAGATCTTCTGGCGTCTCTGCGGCGAACCGCCCGCAGACGGTTCGACCGCCGACTGGTCGGCTTTTCAAATCCGTCCCGGCGCATTGTTCCTGGTCGGCGATCCCAAGCAGGCGATCTATCGTTTCCGCGGCGCTGACGTCAGCGCCTATGTGCGGGCGCGTGATGCGTTTCTCGCGCAGAATCCGGACAGTGTCCTGTCGATCTCGACCAACTTTCGCTCCTGCGCGCCCATTCTCACTTATGTGAACGAGCGCTTCGAAACGTTGCTGTCGAGCGAAGGGCAGCCGGGGTTCACCGCGCTCGACCCATTCCACGCTGATCGCGGAGAGGCGCTGTGTGTCGCAGCCCTGGATATCGCGGTCGCCGATGAGAACGGCAAGGCCACCGCCGAACAGCAGCGTGACGCCGAAGCCGAAGCGGTCGCCGAAATGTGCGCCCACTTGATCGGCAGCGAAATGATCCTCGATCGCCGGAGCGGCGCCAGCCGGGTCTGCCGGCCGGGCGACATCGCCTTGCTCGCCCCTACCGGCAGCGATCTGTGGCGCTATGAAGAGGCGCTCGAACGGCACGGCATTCCGGTCGCGACCCAGGCGGGCAAGGGACTGTTTCGCCGCCAGGAAATTCAGGACCTCATCGCCCTGACGCGCGTCCTTGCCGATCGGCGCGACACCCTCGCTTTGGGTGCGCTGCTGCGCGGCCCGCTCGTCGGCCTGACCGAGGAAGAGCTTCTCGACATCATCTGGGCGCTGCCGCGCTCCGAGGACTACCCGGACGCGCTGCCCCGGCTCGATCTCGGTGTCGATGCCAGCAGCATCGAACACGCGCTTGCCCGGGCGACCATCGAGAAGCTGCAGGCGCTTTACCGTCGGACCAACAGCACCACGCCGCACGACCTCCTGTCGCAAGCAGTCGATGTGATGCGGGTACGCCCGATCCTGCTCGAACGGCACCGGGGACAGGCGGAACGCGCACTGGCCAACGTCGATCTCTATCTGAGCCTGACCTCCGCCTTTGCGGTTCGGGGCCTTCGCGCCTTTGCCGAGACCATGACGGCGGCCTGGACTGACGAATCGCGTGCCGTTGAAGGACGACCCGACGCTCAGGAAGAAGCCATCGCCCTCTACACCATGCACGCCGCCAAGGGCCTGGAATGGCCGATCGTCGTGCCCGTCAATACGATGACGGGGATCATGGCGCCGGAAAGCGCCGTGACCGATCGCGACAGCGACATCTTCTATTGCCCGGTCTTTGGCGTCCGGCCGGTCGGGTATGACGACGCCCGCGACGCGGAAAAGGCCGAGCTCGATCGCGAACGTATCCGGCTCTGGTATGTCGCGGCCACTCGGGCGCGCGAGTTGCTTGTCCTGCCTCGGCTTGACGCTGCGCCGTCAAAATCAGCCTGGATCTCCCTTCTCGATCTGTCGCTCGGCGAGCTTCCGGCGCTCGATCTGTCACATCTCCCGCCGGACATGGGGGCAGCACCGACCGGCCAGAGCAATCTGCAGACACGGGAGGCTTTTGCGGCGGAAGCCGCCGCCATCGCAGACCATCATAGTCGCCTGACCTGGCTAGCGCCGAGCCGCGACGAAACCAGCAGCGGGCCTGTTGTGACCCCCGAAGCGGCAGAAATCTGGGCAGCAAGCGACCAAGGTCAGCCTTATGGCGAAGCCGCCCCCGCCAGCATCCAGGGCGGACGCGAACGTGGTCTCATCCTGCACAAGCTTCTCGAGGAGGTTCTGACCGGCGAAACGCCCGACGATCTGGCGTCTCTGACCGAACGCGCGCAGGTGCTCATTGCCGCGATCGACAAGCCGATGGTTGATGATCCCGCCCAAGGGCTTTCGCCGGCCGAGCTCGCGGGCTGTGTGGCGCGCACCCTCGCCTTGCCCGAAATCGCCGAGCTTCGGCCGACCCTTGCGCCGGAGTTTCCGGTCTACGCCGCGGCGTTTGTCGATGATCTTGAACAGGCGACCGCAGGCATCGCCGACGCCCTCAGTTTTGGGCCTGATGGAACTCCGCGGGTCGTCATCGACTGGAAGAGCGATGTTCACCCAAGCCCAGAGATCATCGAGCACTACCGCGCCCAGGTCCGGAATTATCTGGATATGACCGGGACCGAACGGGGGCTGATCGTCCTCGTGACGTCGGGCGAAATCCTCACCGTTATGCCTTCGCCAGTCGCCGCGGTTGCGGCGTAGGCGGGCAACCGCGCCGGTGTCTATTGCATAGCGCCGATCGCAGGCAACGTCGTTCCCATTGCGGTAGCAATTCGGATCTCAGAGCGTCCTGCGCCGCACTTTTCTACGCGGACCTGTACGGCGATCCGTTCGATCATCGGTGCACAAGACAGTCTATGCGCTTGAAATTGCTTCTTTTTTTCCATATAACTTAAGGTGTTAGGACAGCCGATGGACCCGCGGTTCTACGCCATTTTACGACGGATTTCGCCACCTTTCGCCAACTCACTGCACCGGATTCGCACCCCAAAATGGCCTCCATCCGCAAACAGAAATCCGGCGCCTGGCGCGCGCAGGTTCGACGCAAGGGCCAGTCCCTGAGCGAGACGTTTGTCCGCCACGCGGATGCGAAAGGCTGGGCGTTGGACGCCGAGCGGCAGATCGATCGCGGCGAGACGCCTCTCGATGCTCGCATCGCCCGCATCCGCACCTTCGGCGAGCTCATCGACCTCCATATTGACGATATGTCGGAGGTGGGACGCGCGCCTGGGCGCACCAAGCACGCGACGCTCAGGATGCTGAAACGCAGTCTCGGCAAACTAAAGCTCGTGGAGGTTGGGCGCGAACGGCTCATCCAGTTCGGCCGGACGAGGGCCGCAGCAGGCGCCGGCCCAGTGACGGTGGGCATGGACATCGGGGTCGTTCGCCTGGTCCTGACCCACGCCGCCGCGGTTCATGGCCTGCCGGTGGCGGTGGAGCCCGTCGATCTGGCGAGGGTCGCGCTCACGCGCCTCGGGCTGGTGGGCAAGAGCAACGAACGCGATCGGCGGCCCACGGAGGAAGAGCTTGCGGCTCTGATCGCCTACTTCGACGCCAATGACCGCATCACCATGCCGATGAGCCGGATCGTCAAGTTCGCGATCGCCACGGCGATGCGTCAGGAGGAAATCTGCCGCGTCACCTGGAGCGATCTCAATACGCGCACCAAGATGCTGATGATCCGCGACCGCAAGGATCCGCGCCAGAAGAAGGGGAACGACCAGCGCATCCCCCTACTCTCCATCTCGGGCTATGACGCGATGGGCCTGATCGAGGAGCAACGCTCCCTCCGCACGAACGATGATGACCGGATCTTCCCGTTCAATCACCGCTCGATCAGCAGCAGGTTCACGCGCAGTTGCCAGGAACTGGACATCCAGGATCTGCACTTCCACGACCTTCGACACGAAGGCACCAGCCGGCTCTTCGAGGCGGGATTTCAGATTCAACAGGTCGCGCTCGTCACCGGGCACAAGGATTGGAAGATGTTGCGGCGCTACACCCACATCCGTCCCGAAGCGCTGCACGACCTCGTGCCGAGATACGCAGCCCAGGGCTAGGCTCTTCCCGAAATGGGAAATTTGTCTTGCTTCCCAAATTGGGAAGCGCTAGAGGTGATTTGAACATGAATGTGGTCGCCTTGCGGACGCTGCAGGCGTTTTGGAATCGCCACCCCAACGCCAGGGGACCTTTGACGACATGGTACAGGCTCACACGAGCTGCGCAGTGGTCGACGCCCCAGGATGTGAGGGAGAGCTTCGGCTCCGCTGATTTCTTGGCTGATAATCGCGTCGTGTTCGACGTCGGCGGGAATAACTATCGGGTCGTTGTCCGCGTGTCTTACCGCTTCAAGCAAGTGCTCGTGAAGTTTGTGGGCACCCACGCCGAGTACGATCGTATCGACGCCGCGTCGATCTAGTGAACGCATGGCTTAAGGAGGCCAGCATGAGTTTGGACACTACCCTGCGCCCGCTTCGCAGCGAGGCCGATTACGATGCGGCCCTCCGCGAGTTCGAGAGCTATTTCGACCAGGAGCCCGAGCCCGACACGGAAGCTGCCTATCGGTTTGAAGTCCTCGGCCTGCTGTTGGCGAAGTACGAGGAGGATCACTATCCGGTCGAGCCGCAGGATCCTGCGAAGGCCTTGGTCCAGATCATGGAAACCAAGGGGAAGACCCAGTCCGATCTAGCCGCCATCGTCGGCGCGCCGAGAGCCTCAGAAATCCTGAGAGGCAAGCGGTCGCTTTCGCTCGACCATATCCGCCAACTTCGTGCGCATTGGGGCGTCCCGGCGGATGCCCTGATCTAAGCCATCGGGCCTCCTCCCTCCGCCGCGCCTGGGGCGTAAACCGCAACCGGATTTCGACCGTTTTGGCGCTCACCCGTTAGAACGGCGGAGCATCCTTCGGTAGGCGCTAGTCGATGAAGAAGCCTTGCAGAGCCGGACGCAAATAGTCATCGCCAAGCTCGGACGTCTTGATTGACCGGGATGCGTGCCTGGCGAGCGCGGCTACGCTTAGCAGGTAGTGACCGGCCAGATTGGGGTCCACTTGGCGGATTGATCCATCGCGCATTCCCTCCAGGAGGACATCCGACATCGACCGAACCGCCCGCAGCAAGTGCACACGGCGCGAACGGTGTGCAGAAGCGCCCTCCTCTCCCCAGATCGTTCCAGGCGCCAGGAGTGCTTCACCCCCAGTCTTGGCTTGGCGGCTAGCCAAAGTCGTCATGGCCATGGCGACGCGCTCGATGCCGTCGATCAAGTTTGAGGCCTTCAGATTTGCATCCTTCACCTGGTCCAAGGTCCGCTCGGCGCAGGCCGCCATGATTTCGTCCTTGCTGTCCAGGTGATGATAGAGGGACCCCTTGGTCAGGCCGACCCGGGCGGGGATCTTATCGACCGATGCGCCGCGCAGGCCTACTTGGTTGATCAATCCCGTCGCGGCCGCCAGCAGTTGATCGCGCGTATCGCCGGGCGGGTGGTCCGCAAATTGGCCTTCGGGAAACGAGAAGGGTTCGGTCGACAGGCCATTCAGCATCAGATCGGCGAGTCCGGCCGCGGCCCTTGGGTAGTCTTCCGGGTCATATTGCCAAAGCCAAGCATCGCTCCAGGCGAGCAGTCCAATCGTAAGCTCGGACAGCAACGCTCGCCGCGGCGCGGACATCCAAGGCCACTCGGCATCTCCCAGGAGCGCCGCGAGATGGTCGGCCGCGCGCTGTCGCGAAGACTGCGCGACATCAGCCTGCCCCTCTGCGCGCTCAGGAAATTCTGTGAGGTCTAGAAGGGGTGGCAGACCGCGCTCAGCGATCCGCCTGCGCGCAATGAAGAAGGCCTCGATGAACTTGCGCAGACGCTCTGGTGGCGTTGGCGCCCCCTGCGCAATCGACAGGAGTTCCTCGTAGCGCTCCACGGCGTCCAGCAACACCGCCGTCAGCAGGTCCTCCTTCTTGTTGAAGTAATAGGTCAGGCTGACAGGATGCAGCTTCATCTCCCGAGCGACGGCTGCGAGGCTGAAGTCGTCCTGTCCCTTGCGCGCGAACACCTTGCTGGCGGCGGCGAGGATGCTGCCGTACCGCATCTGGTACCGCGCCGTACGGTCTATGCCGGAAGGTTGCCTCATTCTGGCGCGTGGAGCGAGCGGCGAGCGGTCGGTCTCACGCCATCCCGTCGGCCCGCGCGGGCTCAGGTGACTGCTGAGGTTCCAGCAGGTCCTGGAACGGCGAGCGGACGTCGGGATCCCAGCTGTGGCGAGCGCCGATGGTGATGCCGCCATCGACGACAAGGTGAACGCCCGTCACGAACGCCGCAGCGTCAGACGCCAGGTAAAGCGCGGCCTCCGCTATGTCGCTTGGAAGGCCTGGTCGCCCGATCGGCTGCACAGCGCCACCGCTGTGGGCGAGCATGTCGGCCATCTGATCTGCGACCGCCCGTGAAAGGCCGCGAGATGTCCCGAAAATCGAGGTCGCCGTCAGGCCCGGGCAAATGGCGTTCACACGGATGCCTTGCGGAGAAAGCTGAGCAGCGGCGAGCCGGCTCATGTGAATTACGCTGGCCTTCGCACTCGAATAGGCGATCGGACCGAACCCTGCCTGGAGACCGGCAACGGACGCCGTATTGATGATCGAGCCTCCCCCTCGCGCGCGCATGAAGGGGATCGCATGCTTCATGCCGAGAGCAGGCCCCCTCACCAAAAGATCGAAAATCCAACTCCACTGCTCGGCGTCTATCGTCGCCAGCGACCGCATGCCATCGGAAACCCCAGCGTTGTTGAAAAGGATGTCGAGGCCGCCGAAGGCGTCCCGCGCGAGGGTCATGACCCGGGCGAGATCGGCCTCGCTCGTTACATCGCAGTGGGTGTAGAGGAGCTTGTCGCGAAAGCGCTCCTCAAGCTTGGCCGCCTTGTCGTCCTGAATGTCGGCCACGATGACATCTGCGCCCTCCGCCACAAAGAGTTCGACGGCGCCGAGCCCGATCCCGGAGGCTCCGCCCGTGATGACAGCGACCTTACCCGCCAGCCTGTTGCCCATATCCCGCTCCCATTGGGTTTCGGATGAGGGTTAGGGTTGGAACACCGTTCGAATAGGGCGAGCTTTCAAATATGCCGCGATAATCTAGCCACAGGCCTAAGCAGAGACTTTCCGATATCAGGTTCGAACGGAACATCCCCACAGAATGGTGACATTTCCGTTTTCGAACTACGTTCGAACCGCTTGAATTCTACTCGCGCGACCGTTTCCACGCGCTTCTTTCATTGAACAGCGGACAGCACCCATCTGTTCGCGCATTTTATTACTTCTATTTTTCACGGCTAGGGCGCGCTCGTCCTGTTCGCAGGCGAGCGCGTCCACTTTCGGGCTGATCAAGCCAAGGCGGCTCGCAAGCGAGCCGCAGTCTCCTGAGCCGCCGCCTCCACCGCAGGAGAGACGTCGCCAAGCAGATAGAAGTCGTGAATGAGCTCGGGAAAGGCGAGATGCTCTGCAACAACCCCGTCCGCGACCAGGCGCTCGACGTAAGCCTCCCCCTCATCCTTCAGGGGATCATATCCCGCCGTCACGACCAGGGCCTGCGGCGCGCCAATGAGGCGATCCTGAAGATGGAGGTAGGTGCGCGCAGCGTCTGGATGGCTTTTGGCGGCAAGCACCTCCTCGAACCAGGCCAAACCTGCCTTGGTGAGCACCGGGCCGTCCAGGTCTCGCCGCGAGGCCGTCTCCGAGGCCGGCCAGGTCACCGGATAGAGTAGGAGCTGGAAGGCGAGACGCCGATCAGCGTCATCTCTCAGATCTAGGGCGACAGAGGCCGCGAGATTACCGCCTGCCGAACACCCGCCGATCGCGATTTTCGTCGGATCCACGCCGATCTCGTCGGCATGATCAAACGCCCAGACCGTCGCGGCGAGGGCATCGTCATGGGCAGCGGGGAACGGGTGCTCAGGCGCCAGGCGATAGTCCACCGCAAGAACACGAAGCCCCGCATAGCTCGCCAGCCGGCGGCAATGCCCGTCATGGCTTTCGAGATCGCCGACGACGAAACCTCCACCGTGGAAATAGATCAGCGCTGCAGACGGGTCGGCGCATCCTTCGGGGACATAGAGACGCGCCGGGATCAGATCCGCCCCCCCGGCGACCTGCAGGTCGAAAGCTCGCACATCCTTTGGGGCGGAGAGGTTCACGCCCTGGCGCTGGGCGCGATAGCCCGCGCGCATTTGCTCGGGCGGGATTGTCCCGGCCACCGGGCGCGGCTGCGACGCGGCGGCGACGGCCTGACGATCCAACATGTCACGAATGGCGACGTCCATGCAGTTCCTCCGTCGGCTCGACAGGATTGGCGGGTGGTCGAAACCACCCGCCCCAGCCGTCTTCTTATTCCGCGGCGACCTTCGGCGCGTAGCCGAGCACAGCCTTGGTCTCCAGGAACTCGTGGAACGCGTAGTCGCCCCACTCGCGCCCGTTGCCGCTCATCTTGTAGCCGCCAAACGGAGCCATCATGTCGCCGCCGCCGCCGTTGATGGACACCTGGCCCGCGCGCAGCTTGGACGCGATCTTGCGGGCCTCGTTCAGATCCGCGGCCTGCACGTAGGCGGCCAGGCCGTACTCGGTGTCGTTACCGATATCGATGGCCTGCTCGACGCTCTCATAACCGAGGATCGACAGCACTGGGCCGAAGATCTCTTCCTTGGCGATGGTCATCTCGCTGGTGACGTTGGCGAAGACGGTGGGCTTCACATAGTAGCCCTTGTCCAGGCCGTCCGGACGACCCACGCCGCCGATGACCAGGGTGGCGCCTTCGTCGATGCCGGCCTGGATCAGCTTCTGGATCTTGTTGAACTGCACCTCGGAGACCACCGGGCCGAGCTGGCTGTTGCCGTTCGGGTCACCGACCGTGATCTGGCTGGCGGTTTCCTTGGCCACCGCGATCGCCTCGTCCATGCGCTTGGTCGGGACCAGCATGCGGGTGGGGGCGTTACAGGACTGGCCGGAGTTGGTCATCATGCTGGCCACGCCGCGGCCCACGCCCTTGGCGAAGGCCTCGTCGTCGACAACGATGTTCGGGCTCTTGCCGCCCAGTTCCTGGGCCACGCGCTTGACGGTCGCGGCGGCGTTCTTGGCCACCTCGATGCCGGCGCGGGTGGAGCCGGTGAACGACACCATGTCCACGTCCGGGTGGCTGGAGAGCGGCACGCCCACGCCGACGCCGTCGCCGTGCACCAGGTTGAACACGCCCGCCGGCACGCCGGCCGCATGCATGATCTCAGCGAAGATGTGGCCCGAGAACGGCGCCACTTCCGACGGCTTCAGCACCATGGTGCAACCGGTCGCGATGGCCGGCGCCACCTTGCAGACGATCTGGTTCAGCGGCCAGTTCCAGGGGGTGATGAACCCGCAGACGCCGATCGGCTCCTTCACGATCATGGTCGGGCCACGATCTTCCTCGAACTTGAAGTTCTTCAGCACTTCCACGGCGGTGGCCAGGTGGCCCATGCCCACCGGCACCTGAGCCCGCTGGGCCAGGGAAGCCGGAGCGCCCATTTCCTCGGTCACCGCGGTGGCCAGGTCTCCGAAGCGCTTCTGGTACTCGGCGAGGATGCGGTTCAGCACGTCCAGGCGCTCTTCGCGGCTGGTCTGCGACCAGGTGGCGAAGGCCTTGCGAGCGGCCTTCACGGCCTTGTCCACGTCGGTGGCGTTGCCCAGCGAGATCTTGCCGGCGACTTCCTCGGTGGCGGGGTTGATGACGTCGAGCGTCTTGGCTTCGGTGGGGTCGACCCACTTCCCGTCGATATAGAACTGCAGGTACTCGCGCATCTCAGGCGCCTTTCGAGATTGGTTGTCGTTGAGGGCGGAAGGCGGACCGGGATCAGTCGAAGACGATCACCGAGCGGGCAAGTTCGCCCTTTTTCATGTCGGCGAAACCTTCGTTGACCTGGTCTAGCTTGATACGCTGGGAGATCATCTCGTCCAGCTTCAGCCTGCCCGACATGTAGAAGTCGACCAGCCGCGGCATGTCCACCGGGAAGCGGTTGGAGCCCATCATCGAACCCTGAATCCGCTTCTCGCCAAGGAACGCAGCCCCCATCAATGACACCATCTGCCCAGGGGCGATCATGCCGATGATGTTGGCCGTGCCGCCGCGCCGAAGCATGTTGAACGCTTGCTCGGCGGTCTTCGACAAGCCGATGGCCTCGAAGGAGTGATGGACACCGCCCTTGGTCATCTCAAGAACTTCCTTCACGGCGTCGGTCTGCGACGCATCGATGAAGTCGGTCGCTCCGAAAGCCTTCGCCAGATTGCTTTTCGACGCCACCATGTCGATGGCGATGACTCTCCCCGCACCGGCGATGGCCGCGCCGTTCACGGCGGCAAGGCCGACACCGCCGAGCCCGATCACGGCGACTGTCTCGCCTGGCCGAACCTTCGAGGTGTGCATCGCCGCTCCGACACCGGTCATTACCGAGCAACCGATCAGGGCGGCGCGGTCGAGCGGCATATCTTTGCGGATTGCGACGCAGGCATGCTCGTGGATCAGCATCTGCTCGGCGAAGGACGAGAGGTTGAGATACTGCGCCATCGGTCCAGTGGCCGACGACAGCCGCGGCTCTTCATCGGGCCGGCGCTTGGTGTCCGGCGACACGCAAAGCGACAGGTGGCCGGTAAGGCAGGATTCACAGTGACCGCAGTAGGCTGACAGGCATGTGATCACGTGGTCGCCCACCTGGACGGTACGCACTTCCGAGCCGACGGCCTCAACGACGCCGGCGCTCTCATGGCCGAGCACCGCCGGCAAGATGGTGGGATAGGACCCTTCGATGAAGTGCAGGTCGGAGTGGCAAAGGCCCGCCGCGGCGGTTCGGATCAGCACCTCGTGCGGGCCCGGCTTGTTGATCTGAACGTCTTCGACCTGGAGCGGCTTACCCACTTCACGAAATACAGCAGCTTTCATCGCGTATCCTCCGGACGCCCGGCCAACCGGGCTTCGTTTCTAACTGTTTGTGTGAGCTGACCTGGAGCGGGCGGCCGGAACTGCGCGAGGCGAATGGCGGCCCAAGCGCCGAGCTTCAACATGATCCGCCACTCGTCTCTCCCCACCCCGAGCCTTGTCGGCTCCGTCTGACCACTCCACAAAACTCGGCAAGCCGAGTTCGAAGGGCCTATGGCGAAGCGACGCCTTCCCGCCCCCAGATGCGAGGGTCGCGGGACGTCTAGTTTTCGCCTCATCGGCAAGTTCAGGCGTTCGAACGCCATTCTACAATTGGAAAAACACCGGCCGCTTTTCGGCTGCGATTCCACTTCTCAAATCGTGTTCGAAGGATCGGGATTGCTGCGCGCGCCATGGTTGGCGCGGCCTTCCCAAACCGAACTCGGCGGGCAGCTTCTGATCGGGGCTGCCCGCCTTTTTGCCGCTGAGGGCGGGGCGTCCGACAGGGCCTAAAACAACCGCCCTGGGCCAGGATGTCCCTGGATCGGGAAAGAACCACCGACGCGCCTAGCCCTTAAGCGCTCCTCGATCCTCATCTCTCTCGATTAGGAACGCCGCGCCCCTGTTCAAACGCTCTGCGAGCACTGGCGGCAGTCGTCCGCCCGGATAGGAGGCGGACATCGCCGCCATGCCCCGGCCAAGGGCCCAGATGGCATAGGCGGCGTCTTCGTGATGATCTTGCGGTATGCGTACATCCGCGCGAACTGCGGTCTCATAGGCCTGGAAGGCGCGATACTCCGCGTCGCGCAGTTCCTCGTGTCGCGACAGCATCCGATCGCTGAACATGAGCGAGATCAGTTGGGGGTGTCGTTCCACAAACGCCAGGAACGCGCGTCCACCGCCGCGCATGGGGGACTCCAGGTTGGGGGCGCCCTGGCCACGCAACAGCTCGCGGCGCAGGTCTTCGAAGCCGATCAACGACAACGCCAGCAGGATCGCCTCCTTCCCATCGAAGTAATGATAGATGGAGGCGATCCCAATGCCGCCGTGTTCGGCGATCGCCCGGAGGTTCATCTCCTCCACGCCATCGGTCGCGAGAATGTAGGCCGCCGCCGAGAGCGCCCGTGCCTTCACGCCGTGCACCTCGTGGGCGGCGTGCTTGAACCTCGACTTGATGTCGCAGCTTAGGACTGCTGACGCTGCTCTCATTGAATTGTCCTCGGAATGCGCCGGGAGCCGACGGCTTGGAGGTCCGTGAGATTTGGTGAGGCGTTCATCAGGCGCGGCCCGGCTCAGTGCGGACTGCAGCCTCCTGGGTCACGGCCTCGATGATCGGGTGTTCGTCGTAGAGCGCATCGCGCTCGTCCAGTTGGCGGCGGATCTCGGCGTGCCGCTCCGCGCCCAGCTTGTAACCGACCATGCAGAGACCACCGATCATTACGCAGGCCACAGGGCCGATGATGTAGACCAGTTCGAGGTTTCGGATGGCCGCCGGCGTGTTCACGGCTCCTTCTTCGGCTTGGTAACCAACGAGGGCCAAGACCCAGAAGGTGGCCCCGATTGACACCGCCCCGGCGATCTTCGTCGTCATGGTGGTCATCGCATAGAGCAGGCCCGCCCGTTCTCTGCCCTGCTCCAGCCGCACCTCGTCCGCGATGTCGGCGGTCATGGCCCGGGTCAGAAGGTTGAAGCCGGAAGCGAAGACCCCGGCGACGAACAGCGCGGCCATGCCAAACGGCAGGCTGCCGTGTGGAATGAAGGTGAAGGTCACGAGGGTCAGCGAGTAGCCGGTCGTCGTCATCATGACGGTTCGATGTTTCGACAGCCGGATGGCGATGCGTGCGATCGCAGGCGCGCCGATGATCCCGGCAAGGATGTAGGTCGCCAGGAGTATGCTGGCCTGGCCGGTGGTGAAACCGCGGCAGTCGGTGAAGTAGAATAGGTAGATCGCTGACATCCAGCCTGGCCCGAAGGAAAGGAACAGGTCGGCAAGGATCAACCGCAGGAACGTCGGCCGCATGATGAGCGCCCCATAGTCTCGCAGTTTGAATTCATGTCCGGGAACAGAAGGCGCGATGCGTTCAGGCGTCGTCAGCACCACCAGCGTGATCGCGACGGGAGTGAGAGCGAGAATGAACCAGCCCATCATGGAGACGTTGCCCGCGTCGGCGACGCCACGTGCTTCATTGATGATCGGGATCGCGATCACGCTGGCCGAACCGAGCACGCCGACCGCGATCAACACGCCGAACAGGCGCGATCGATCATCGTATCGCGGAGCCAGGGTGGAGGCCCAGGCGCGATGCGAGAGATCGAGCATGGAGTTGCCGCAGTAGAGGACGAGCAGCCACGCGACCAGGTAGACGAGCCCGACGCCGTCGGGTGCGAAGAACAAGGCGTAGGTGCCGGCCATGAGCACGGGGGCGCCCAGGATCGTCCAAAGCCGATAGCGCCCGAGCCGTGTGCGGGTCTTGTCCATCGCCCAGCCGAAGATCCCGTCGACGGGGATATCGATCGTACGGACGATGAAGAAGGCGGTCCCAACGAGGGCGAGACTGATTCCCAGGTGACTCGCGAAATGTCGCGGGAGATAGACCGCCATGGCGATGGTCAACGCCGAGATCGGAAGACTCGTCGCTGAGAAGGTCAGCGCGCGAAGCATCGATAGGGAGGGCTTGGACGGCGTCGACGACATTAGCGCGCGCCTCGGCAGCTGAAGGTCCGCACGGCACAGAGTTCGAACATTTTTACCTCCCACACACAGGCCTCAGCCTGAGGCCGCTCTTTGGCGGCCGGTTTTCTCTATTATTGTCGGCGCCTTACGGCGCTTTCACGGATTTGAGGGCTACAGCTAAGGCCAGCACGCGCCCGCACAGGCTGGGTCATCGAATGCCCATCTTGCATTGATCGTTCGGGCAACCGGTCGTCCGCGCGGTCAGGCTCAAAGGCCCGCACAAAGCGGAATGCGACCTCCTCCGCGATCCCATCGATGTCGGTGGCCGGTGTCTCGGACCCGGCGACTTTCCGCGGGTCGGCAGCCAGGCAGCCCGAGATCATTCCGATGAACAGCCCTGCGGCGAGTTCCGGATCGGAACAATTCAGGCGTCCCGCGTGGGTCTCGCAGGCCAGAAATCTGGAAACGGTCTGGCGCAAATTGCACGGGTCGAGGTCGCTCCCCCTCGACGCTTGGCTTCGCCCATCGGCGCACAAGGCGGTCGCCGCCGGAGTTGATCGATCCCAGACGAAGTGGAGCGGAAACTGCAATAGGCGCTTCGCCAGCGCGGTGAGCGCTAGTGTCGCGGCGGCATCGCCGCACGACCTCGCCAGCAGCACGCCCGCATCGTTTACGTCGTGGCGCAGCAGCGTCTTCAGGAGCTCTGACCGAGAGCCAAACTGGTTATAGATCGTCTGCTTCGACACCCCTGCTTGCCTGGCGATCTCATCGATCGAGCCCATCGCGCCGCACACCCTGATCTGGCGTGCCGCCGCGTCGAGTATGGCCTCGGTCTTCAATGGATCGCATTGCCCCTTAGCACGCGGCATCGCGGTCTCCTGGCGCACGAAAGGCCCGATCCCATGGAGCGGACGGCCCCCTCTCCGGAGAGCCGCCATCGACCACCGAGTTCGTCCGGAGCGTGATGAAGAGCGCCTGAAGCACGACAGCCAGCTCTAGATCTGGCGCGTCCGGCCTTCCCAGTAGGGGGCTCGGACCTTGTTGCGTTGGATTTTTCCCGCCGCGCTTCGTGGGAGTTCGGTGACGAAGTCCAGGCTGCGGGGCACCTTGTAGGCGGCGAGAGTCTTCCGCCCGAAATCGAGGATTTCCTGCGCCAGGGCGTCGGACGGCGTATGGCCGGGCTTCAGCAGGATCACCGCCTTCACCTGTTCGCCCCACTCGTCGTGCGGCACACCGACCGTCGAGGAATCAGCCACGGCCTTATGCTTAATGAGCTCGTTGTCCACTTCCTGTGGATAGATATTCACCCCGCCGGAGATGATCGTCTCGGCGTTGCGGCCAGTGAGGAACAGATAGCCGTCCTCGTCGAAGTAGCCGACATCGCCCATGGTGAAGTAATCGCCGAAGCGGTTGGCGTTGGTCTTGGCCTCGTCCTTGAAGTAGGTGAAGCCGCCGCCGGGGGGAAGTTGGTGGTAGATGCCGCCAGACTGACCGGTCGGAAGCTCGACGCCCTGCTCATCGAGAATTTTCGACCCCAGAAGAGCGGGCCGCTTACCGACGCTTCCCGGCTTCTGCAGCCATTCCTCGGAGGTAATGAAGAAGCCCGCGCCGCCTTCCGAGCCCGCGTAGTACTCGACGAGGACTGGGCCGAACCAGTCGATCATCGCCTGCTTGACTTCGGGAGGGCACGGCGCAGCGCCGTGGATGATGAACTTCACATGGCTGACATCGTACTTGGCCTTGATCTCATCGGGGAGCGCCAGCAAACGCTGGAACATGATCGGGACCAGGTGGAGGTGGGTGACCTTCTGCTCGGCGATGGTGCGCAGCACCAGTTCGGAATCCCACTTGTCGATGAAATGCAGCGGGACGCCCGCGGTCATCGCGGCCCGGACGTCGAAGGACAGCGGCGCGGCGTGATAGGCGGGGCCAGCGCCCAACTGGACATCGGTGCGATAGTCATAGTCGCCCCGCGCGGGTTGGACCTGGGGAGCTGGCGGGTTGGCGCGGTAGACGCCCTTTGGGCGGCCCGTCGTCCCCGACGTGTACATCATCTGCGTGCCCAGGACGGGGTCGTCGATGTCCGTTCCGTCGAGCTTCGCGATCGCCGTCTCATAGTCCTGGAAGCCCGCGACCGATCCACCGACCACGAGCTTCAAGGCCAGGTCTGGACATGCGTCGGCTACGGCCGCCAACCCGCCGACCCGCGCGTCGCCGATCAGGACCTTCGCTTCGCAATCGCGCACGATGTAGGCGATCTCGTCGGTCGTCAGGTGCCAGTTGACCGGGGTGATGCGGGCGCCCGTCCGGTGCGCAGCGGCCAGAACCTCGACGAACTCGTGGCGGTTTGAGCACACCAGCGCGACGGCCTCGCCCGCCTTCAGGCCATGCTGTCGGAAGAGACGCGCCAGCCGGTTCGCATTGGCGTTGATCTGCGCAAAGGTGTGCGAGCGTCCATTGGGGTCGTAAACGGAAACCTTGTCCGGCTGGATCGACGCCCAGACCGCGGGCGTCATCCCGGTGGCGGCGGCGGCTGTCAGACGCTCCAAAAGACCGTCGCGTTCCAGCACAGTAACCATGAGTTCCCTCTTCTCTAGATGCCGGACTCTCGCCGCCGGCTTATGATGTTTTACTAAGGACTGAAGTCCTTCTGGTCGCGACGCTGCGCAGCTACTTTGAAGTCGGATCCGGCAACCCGAGCACTCGCTTGGAGATGATGTTGTTTTGAACTTCAGTCGACCCGCCCGCGATCGTTGACGACTTGATCCGCAGGTACTGCCGCCCTGCGGCGATCTCCTCCGCCGAGAAGCTCTCCCCTTCCCAGCCAAGCCCCTGCGTCCCCATCGCTTCGACGATGAGTTCGGCGGTGTCGGTATGCAGCTTCGAGGCTGCGAGCTTCATGATCGAAACTGCCGCGCTCGGCCCGCGGTCAGATCGCTCCGCCGCCGCCGACCGCTGGAGCGTCAGCGCATAGGCGTGGGCGTCCATTTGGTTTTGCACCATGCGAGTGCGGAAGTCGGAGTTCACCAGACGGCCATCGGCGCCGACGCCGATATAGGCCTTGGCGGCGCGCGTTAGATCGGCAGGATCAACGCGCGGCGGCCCGTCGGTGCCGCCTGACAGGCTGTTGCGTTCGTGCTCAAGCAGGCGCTTGCCCACGGTCCAACCGCCATTCAACGGACCGACGAGGTTCTCCTTGGGGACCTTCACATCGGTGAAGAACGTCTCGCAGAAGGGCGAGGACCCGGCGATTAGCTTGATGGGGCGGGTCTCGACGCCGGGCGTGCGCATGTCGATCAGCACGAAGCTGATGCCCTCGTGCTTCTTCGTCGCGTCGGTGCGCACCAGGCAGAAACACCAGTCCGACCACTGCGCGCCGGAGGTCCAGATCTTCTGTCCATTGATCAGGAAGTGGTCGCCCTTGTCTTCGGCGCGCGTTTGCAGGCTGGCCAGATCGGACCCGGCGCCCGGCTCGGAATAGCCCTGACACCAACGCAGCTCGCCACGGGCGATCGGCGGGATGTGCTGCTGCTTCTGAGCGTCGGTGCCGTACTCAAGCAGGGTCGGTCCGAACATCATGATGCCCATGCCCACGATCGGATTCCATGCGCCGATCGCCGCCATCTCTTCACGAAGAATCTTGAGCTGCGCTGCGCTCAGCCCCCCTCCGCCATAGGCGACAGGCCAGGTCGGCACGCCCCAACCCTTGTCGGCCATGCGGTCCTTCCAGAGCTTGAAGTCACCTTCCACCGGCGCCGAGTTTTCAAGAGCCGCAAGGTCCGACCGCCCCACCAGAGAGGTCGGAAAGTTCTGTTGGAGCCAGCCGCGAGTTTCCAGGCGGAAGCCATCCAGTTCAGTCGAGCCGAAATCGGCCATATTCATTGTCCTCCACGCATGTCCGCTCTGGCGGCGGATTGGGGATAAGTTTCGATGTCCGGCCGCGCCCTCCGACGCGCCGCAGTCAGCTCATGTGATTGGCGATGCGACCGCGTCCTCGCTTGAAGCCGCGTAGGACGGGTAGTCGATGTAACCGGCCGCCCGGCCGCCGTAGTAGGTGGCCGTATCCGGAACCGCCCACTTGGCGCCGATAGCAATGCGCTCGACGAGGTCTGGATTGGCGATGAAGGGCTGACCAAAGGCCGCGAGATCGATCAGGCCGGCCGCCAACAGCCGATCGGCCTTTTCCGCATCGAGGCTGCCCGCCAGCACGACGGCGCCTGAGAAGACCTCGCGGACTCGGCGCAGCAGCGCGTCAGTCATCACTGGCGATCCCGCGCGGGCGCCGGTGTCGCTGAGGTGGAGATAGCCGATCCTCCGCTTCGAGAGTTCCGCAAACAGCTCGAAGTAGGTCGCTTCGTTGTCCGCATAGGCAGGCGCGCCGAGCAGTTGCGCCAAGGGCGAGAGCCGGATGCCGACTCGCTCAGGCCCTACTTCACCGGCGACGGCGTCCACGACCTCCAAGGCAAAGCGTCGGCGCGCTTCGAGCGAGCCCCCGTACTGGTCAGTCCGATCATTGATCGTCGGATTGAGAAACTGTTCGATCAGGTACCCGTGAGCGCCGTGTATCTCAACGCCGTCGAACCCGGCGCGGATCGCTTGTTTGGCAGCGTGCGCGTAGTCGGCGACGACCCGAGCAATCTCCTCGGTGGTGAGGGCCCTCGGCACGCTGGGAGCCACGAAGCCGACGCTGCCGTCGTCCCGCCACGCATAAGCGAACGTGCGCGGCCCCTCTGCAGGCCGATCAGTGGAACTGACAGGAGGCTGCTGGCCATCCTGCAGGGAGACGTGGGAGACGCGACCGACATGCCAGATCTGGGCGTAAATGCGCCCCCCCGCATCGTGGACGGCGGACGTCACCCCTCGCCAGCCTTCGATCTGCCGCTCGGTGTAGAGTCCGGGCAAGAACGCGTATCCGACAGCTTCGCGCGAGATCGGCGCCCCCTCGCTGATGATCAACCCAGCCGTCGCTCGCTGTTGGTAGTAGATCGCCGTCAGATCGTCAGCGACCTCAGTCGGCGCTCGCGACCGGGTCATCGGCGCCATGACGATGCGGTTCGGCAGCTGCAGACCGGCAAGGTCGAAGGTCTCGAACAGGCTCATCATCACCTCAGCGGGTCAGGCGTCGGCACGCTGCTTTGCGAAGCGCGAACCGGGACGCCGACACAGATCCTCGAATCGAGATGCAACCACACGCCACGCAGTTACGATGCCGTGATGCTATCAAACCGAGACGTAAAATCAAGCCGGTGTCGCTGCGATGGCCGATTTGCGCTCGGCGTCGACTATTGAGGTTTGGATCGGTTAGGTCCCCGCCAAGACATAGGCGTGCTTGGCGCTTCCAGGAGGGCCTTGCGGAACCAAGTTTCGCCTAGATGGCGCGAAGTCCCAGCCGGAGGACGTCGGTTGTTTCGGCTGCGACGAGCGCGAAGTCGTCATGGGTTTGCTTTGCGAAGTCCTTCCAGAGCCATGCCGCCGCGCCGGGCGTAATCTGCTTGAAGAGTTCCAAATCGATGTCCCTCATGGAACGCTCGTGCTTCGCCGCACGGTAGAGGGCGGTGTATTCTTGATTGCGCCGCCGAAGGCGCTCCGCCGCGCGCACCTGCTCGCTCGCCGGGAGGGCTCCTACGGCGCTGCCGTAGCGAAGTGGTTGCAATTCCTTGTGCTGCTGCGCCATGGCGTTGCTTCGTAGGAGCCCGACGATCTGTTCCTGTGCGGTCGCCCCCTGCTCCAGGGCGCACGTCATGATGTACCCGTAGATGCGGTCGGCTCGAGCAAAGCATTCGGCGACGAGCGTCTGCTTATCTCCGACATACTTGTAGAGCCGCGCCTTGGTCGTGCCGAGCGTTGTCGCGATCTCATCCAGGGACGTCGAATCGACGCCGCGGCAGGTGAACATCCGAGACGCCATATTGAGGATCGTCTCGCGCTTGACCTTGGCGATGGCGTCCTGATCGAACCCATCGCTTGCACGCACCAGCAGCGGCGACAGGTCCACGGGGGCCGGATCGCAGGCTTGGTCCCGGTCGGCCGCCCAGCCATTGGCGATCAGATCCAGGAGCGCCTTCACCACCCGCGGGCGGTCCTCCGCTGATGTCGCCGTCCAGGCGCTTGGCAACGGAATCCAGTGAACGAGGCTGATGATTGTTCTCGCAACAGTCTGCGCATGGCAGGGGCGCAGCTCACCTGATCGCGCCCTCTCCTCAAGCAATCCTGCAAGCTTGGCGACGGTGTCGTCGTATCGCCTCAGCACCACAGCGTGATGAGCGTCGCTGAGCAGCCCGTACTCGTTCAACGCCGCGAGTTGCGGCTGAGCGGGGTCCAAACATCGTGAAATGAAGCTCTTCACCACGTCCAACCTCCCGCCCCCTTCATCAAAGGCCGCGGCCAACCGAGCCGCCAAAAGCTCGCAGGAGCGCTCATAGGTCTGGAAGATCAGATCTTCGAGATCGACAAAGTAGTAGTAGAGCGCGTTGCGCGTGACCCCCAGCTCACCGGCAAGATCCTGCAAGGTGGATTGAGAAACGCCGTGCGCGTTCAGCAGGCGAGAGGCTTCATCAAGCACCTCTTCGCGTCGCGCTCTGGCTTTAGGGGCCCGTCGAAGAGCTTGCGTATTTTCAGTCATATCTGCGTGGCTAGGCCTCGGTTCGAACCCAGAATTGGCGTCGAACAGGCGTTGCTCTCAATCTAACCGTCATTGCAGCTTGGTGGCTACCCCGCCCGAGGCGAGATCGGCTCGCGCGCGCACGCGCTGCGCAAAATTCACGAACAGGGCGATGACGGCATGCCGATTGATTTTACGAATACGTTGGATATCAGTACCCATTCGTAATTTGAGTCCCACGGCTTGAGTTGAGCCATGCAGGCGTCGTGATCGTGGTTCGAGGCGCAATCCTGCCCCCGAACTGAACGGCGCCTCGATTTGGGTCCGTCTTGGGGGAGTCCTTCATGTCTTTCAGTCCGTCGGCTCGCATCGTCATCCTTGGCGCTGGCCATGCGGGGGGCGCCTGCGCGGCGCTGCTCCGCCAGTACGGACACGAAGGCACGATTTCCCTCGTCGGCGATGAGCCCATCCCGCCCTACCAACGTCCTCCTCTGTCCAAGGCCTGGCTGAAGGGCGAAGCCGATGCAGAGAGCCTGGCCCTCCGGCCCCTGTCTTTCTACGCCGACAACGACATCCAGTTTCATCCGAACACGCGCGCTGTGCGGATCCACCGCGCCGACCAATTGGTCGACTGTGCGGATGGTTGGGTGATCCCCTACGACGTCTTGATCCTGGCGACCGGCGCGCGGGCGTTGCCGCTACCGATCGCGGGGTCGAATCTCGCGGGCGTATTGTCCCTGCGCACCGCGGCTGACGCCGAGGCGCTGAAGGCGGCGCTCGGCCCCGGCAAGACGCTGGCGGTGATCGGCGGCGGTTACATCGGACTGGAAGTCGCCGCCTCCGGCCGCGCCCTGGGGGCAGAGGTCGTCATCATCGAACGCGAGACGCGCGTCTTGGCGCGTGTCGCCTGCCCCGCCCTCTCCGAGTTCTTCTCCGACTATCATGAGGCGAAGGGGGTGCGGTTCGAACTTGGCTGTGGCGTCACCGCATTTCAGGGCGAGCATGGGCACGTTACCGACGTGGTTTTGTCCAACGGCCAAGTCTTGGCTTGCGACGCGGTCGTGGTTGGAATTGGGGCTGCGCCGAATGACGAACTCGCCGTCGAGGCGGGTTTGAACTGCACGCGCGGAATTGTGGTCGACCTCGCCGCTCGGACGTCCGATCCGAATATCTACGCCATCGGCGACGTCACGCATCGGCCGCTGCCGATCTATGACCGCATGTTTCGACTCGAGAGCGTCCCGAATGCGTTGGAGCAAGCCAAGCAAGCGGCCGCGGACATCATCGGACGCCCTACGCCCCAGATGGAAGTCCCGTGGCAGTGGTCGGATCAATACGACCTCAAGCTACAGATCGCTGGCTATCCGTTCGACGTCGACGAGATCCTGATCCGAGGAGATCCGAAGACCGCAAAGTTCGCCGTGTTCCACCTTCACGGAGGACAGGTCCAAGCGGTCGAGGCGATCAACGCGCCGGCGGAGTTCATGATGGGCAAGACCCTGATCGGGAACCGCCGCGCGGTCGACAAGGCGAAACTTGTCGACCTCTCCGTATCGATGAAGGAGGTGGCGATCTAAGGTTGCGGGTCGCCACCGGATTTGCAACGCAATTGATTTTACGACTTGGTATTGCCCTGCCACGTTCTCGTAATTTACATCCTCAAGGCAGCGAACCTGAGGCGGCCACCGGGGCCAAGCTGACCAGGGACTTGCCAGAAACATTAGGGAGCTAAACGGACATGGGTCTTCTTGACGGGAAGGTCGCCATCATCACTGGCGCGGGCAATGGTCTTGGCGAAGCTTATGCGAAGCTGTTCGCGAAAGAAGGCGCAGCGGTCGTCGTCAACGACCTTGGCGGGCCGCGCGACGGCTCGGGCTCTGACACCTCGGCGGCCCAGAAGGTGGTGGATGCAATCACAGCCGCCGGCGGCAAGGCCGTCGCCAACGGGGACGACGTCTCCACTATGGCCGGCGGCGAGAACATCCTGAAGACCGCCCTGGATAATTTCGGCCAGGTGGACATCCTGGTCTGCAACGCCGGCATCCTGCGGGACAAGAGCTTCGCCAACACCAGCGAGCAGGACTGGGACCTGGTGGTGAAGGTCCACCTGAAGGGCACCTATTGCTGCACCATGCCGGTGTGGAAGTGGCTGAAGGACAACGGCAAGCCGGGGACGATCATCATGACGTCCTCGACCTCGGGCCTCTACGGCAACTTCGGCCAGTCGAACTACGGGGCGGCCAAGGCCGGCATCTACGGCTTCATGCGCGTGCTCTCGATCGAAGGGCGCAAGTACGGCATCCGCGTCATGGGCCTGGCGCCCGGCGCCTATACCCGGATGACGTCCGATCTCCCGAGCCAGCGGGATCGCGAGCCCGATCCCATGGCCCTGCCGGAGAACGTCGCGCCCGGCGTGCTCTACATGGCCTCCGACCTCGCGGCCGATCACACCGGCAAGGTGCTGGGCGTCTCGTCCCGCGGCGTGCGCGAGATCCGCATGATGCAGACGGACGGCTTCAACCCTAATCGGCCGTACACCGCGCAGGACGTGGCCGACCACGCTGGCGAAGTCTTCTTCCAAGACCTCGAGGAGCGAACCTCCAAGTCCGCTTAGCCTGACGCTGTCCCGCCACGGAGGCTGCGTGGACCTCCATGGCGGGACTAACTGAACCTCGACGTCGCCCCAACGCGTGTTGGATGCGGCGTCCGCGCCCTTGGTGGACGCGATCCTGATGGACCGCATTTGCAGACTGAGCGCCGCGGCGCTGCAGCCCTTCTCCGGAGATAGCGATGAGCAACCTTTCGACAGCAGACCTAGACGCCTTCCGCGCGGAAGCGCGAAGCTGGCTCGCCGAAAACTTTCCGCCGTCGCTCAAGGGGCGCAACGATGCGGGCAGCGAGGCCCCGGTGGTCTGGGAAGGCGATGCGGCGCTTTGGAAGCAACGCGTCGCCGATCGTGGTTGGGGAGTCCCGACCTGGCCCGTCGCCTATGGCGGCGGCGGACTCTCGTTCAAGCAGTCCCAGGTCCTGCGAGAGGAAATGTCGGCGATCGGCGCTTGGAATCCGATCGGCGGCATGGGCGTGATGATGTTCGGCCCGACCCTGCTTGAGTACGGCACCGAAGCCCAGAAGCTCCAACACATCCCGCCGATCGCCCGCGGTGAGCTGCGTTGGTGTCAGGGCTATTCCGAGCCTGGCGCAGGATCCGATCTGGCCAGCTTGCAGACACGCGCCGAAGACAAGGGTGACCACTTCCTAGTCAATGGACAGAAGATTTGGACTTCGGGCGCCCATTGGTCGGACTGGTGCTTCTGCCTGGTGCGCACCGACGCAACGAAGAAGCACGAGGGCATCAGCTTCGTGTTGATCGATATGCGCACACCTGGCGTCGAGACCCGTCCCATCAAGTTGATTTCGGGTGTGTCACCCTTCTGCGAGACGTTCTTCACAGACGTGCAGGTGCCGAAGGAAAATCTCGTCGGACCCGTCAATGGAGGATGGACCGTCGGCAAGCGGCTCCTCCAGCACGAGCGCAACGGTCTCTCCGGCGGTTCGGGTGGTCCCTCCCGCGTCGATCCAGCCAAGCTTGTCGAAGTCGCCAAGGCGTATTTCGGGCTCGATGCAGACGGACGTCTGGCTGACGCCGATTTCCGAACTCGCTTGATCCACAACAACGTCGACGCTCACGCCTACGCCCTGACCCTTCGGCGGATCGCCGACGAAGGGAAGACCGCGAACGGCCCGAGCACCACCACGTCGATCCTGAAGAATGTCTCTGCGAAGCTCGTGACGGAGTCTGCGGAGATGATGGTCGAAGCCATGGGTCAAGGTGGCGTCGGCTGGGAGGGCGACGCTTTCAGCGAGGCCGAGCTTGCGGCCGGCCGCAACTATCTGGGCGTGAAGGCGCACGCCATCGCGGGCGGCTCCACCGAGGTCCAAAACAACATCATCTCCAAGCGGATTCTCGGTCTCCCCGATAGCAACCGCCACACGTACTGATCACCTGATCGCCGGGTGTCTCGCTTCGGCGGGACGCCCTGGCGCCAGGTTCCTCGGTCGTGCCCGCGGGCGCGTCGAGCCGCAAACGTCGGCCGCAAGGCGCCACATCCTGGCCAGGACATGACACGTTCTCCACCAGTCACCGACGCCTCTACATCGACACGGCATGACCAACTGCTCGATGTCGCGGCCCGTCAGTTGAACGCTCGCGGCATGTCTCAAAGGACGCTGGCGGACCTCGCCGGCAGTCTCGGCTTCACCCGGAACGCCCTCTATCACTATGTGAAGGACTTCGAAGACCTGCTGAGCCAGGTCTATCGCCGCTCCTGCATTCTGCTCGGCGAACGCCTCGACGAAGCGATGTCGCAACGTGACCCGTCAGACATCTTGCGCGCTTTCGTCAGCACCGCGCTCGATGGCAAGCGCGCCGAGATCGCGGCGCTGAACGAGTACGGGCTCTTGCGTCCAGACGCCCGCGCCGAGGTGACGACACTCTATCGAGGGATCGAAGGGCGCCTTGCCGCTGTCATCGCCGACGGTGTCGACGCCCGGACGTTTCGCCCCTGTGACCCCGCGCTTGTCGCCCGCACCATTCTCAGCATCGTCTACTGGGTGCCGCTGGGCACGCGGCGTGGGCTCAGCATGGGCCCCGACGAACGCGCCGACGCGGCTGATCTGCTGAACACCTTGCTCAACACAGGTTGGGCGGCCGACCGCCACGCCGCGATCGATCCCCCCACCATCGATCTCTCGCCCCTGGTCGTCAGCACGACCGATGGATTCGATCAAGCTGCGCTCTACGAAATGAAGCGCGAGTCGATCCTCTCGTGCGCCAGCCGGATGTTCAACGCCCGCGGAGTCGACACCACCTCACTCGACGAACTGGCGCGCGTGCTCGGCACCACCAAACCCAGGCTGTACAGATACGTCGGCGACAAGGCGACCTTGGTTGAAGAGTGCTTCGCACGCGCAGACCGGATCAACCGGTTCCTGCGGCAAGCCGCCCGGGAGTTGCCGTGTACGCCGATGGAGCGTGTGGTCGCCTTGCTTCGCACGTCGACGACCATCCGCCTGGGCGGCATCTTGGAGCCTATGCGCTACGCGTTCACGGACGATGTCCGCGAGCGTATCGCCCCCGACCTCGTCAGGCGGCGGATGAAGCAGATGGTGGAATCGACCAGCCAGCTCTTCGCCGAAGGCCAGGCCGAGCACATCATCCGGCCGTTCGATGTCGAGAGGCTGAGGTTCCTCAACCTGACCGCTGTGGGCGGCATCGCCCGCCCCGACCCCGACGACGCCGCCCAGATCGCGTCGGACGCGGCGGGAATGGTCGAGGTCATGCGGATTGGCCTGGCCGCGCTCTAGGGGGAAGCCCCGGAGATCAGCGCGCGTCGAGGGCGGGCCCGGAGTATCGCGCTCGCGGCCTGATCACCGAATCTCCCTGCGCCTGCTCGATCGCGTGTGCGATCCAGCCGGCGCAGCGGGCGGCCGTGAAGATCTGGAAGGGCGCGTCAGTCGGCAGGTTCATCGATCTGCAGGCGGCGACCAGAGCAAAATCGATGGTTGGTCTCAGGCCCGCGATATCTTCCACCATCTCCGCCAGGTCGAGAAATGACTGGGCGTCTGGGATCCTGTGAAGCACTGCTGCGGCGCGAGGGTCGCCTTCAGGGTAGAGCTTGTGCCCGAAGCCTGGCAGCGAAAGGTCGTCGCGCAAGCGCCGCGAAATCGCCTCAGGTCCGCCGAGCCGCGCCGCCTCCTCGACAAACGCGTCTACCGCGACGAACGCCCCGCCATGACGCGGCCCTGACAGGGTGGTGAGCCCAGCTGTTGCGCAGGCTGCAAGGGACGCCCCCGTGGAGGCGGTGACGCGCGCTGCAAAGGCTGAGGGATTGAGTTCGTGGTCGGCGGTGAGCACGAGCAGACGGCGAGTCAGATCCGCCGCAGGGCCGTCTGGATCCTGCCCCCAGCCGCGGGCGAGGCGCCGATGAATGAGGTCGGTCCCGGGGGCGCCTGCAATGGCGTCCGCAACGCTATGCAGCAGTTGCGCCGCTTCGGTGTCCAGCGCGCGCGATGCGCGCCCTTGAAGCGGGAGATCCATCGCCGCGCGAAGGGCGAGGGTTCTGAGGACCCTCACCCGAGCGTTATCGTCAGCACCCCAAGAAGCCGACAGCACCGGCGGATCGCCTGGGATGTGGTCGTCCGGCTCGCCACGAAGCAACCTCGCCACCGACTCGAGGGTCTCGGTTTCGGCCAATAGAACTGCGTCGCGCCCGCGATAGAAGAGCCGTCCATGCGCCACTGTGGTGATAGCGCTTTCGAGCACCGGTTCGCCCCAAGCGATCGCCAGAGCTGCGACGTCGGCGACCCGCCGGCTGCGGGTCTTGCGCTTCGCTAGCACCGCGATGTCGGCGACATGGTACAGGCTGCGTCGCGGGTCGGACGGGTCGGCGCGGACCTGCACAGGGTTGCGGCTGACATAGGCATAGAGCGTCTGGGGTCTTACCCCCAGACGCTGGCAGGCCGCTTCGGCGCTGATCCACTCGTCATCCGCCATCACCCCAGCCTCCGAGGGTCCCGCGAATGACACCTTGCAGTTTGCATTGGCGCGCCTTGCAGAGGCGCTCAAGCGAGCTTGAACGCCGGGAAGTACTGGCCGTCCTTCGCTGCCTGCAGCGAGACACGGACCGCGCCCCCGATTTGGATGCTGGCTGGATCAGCATCCAGCAGATGGGTCAGCAGAATTGGCCCCTCCTTCACCCGCACATAGGCGATCACGTTCGTGCCAGGCGCTGGCGCCGGGTTGCAGAAGGAATAGATCTCTCCATCGCCGGAGGCCTCGACCCATTCGACGTCGAAGGAGAAGCAGAACGGACAGAAGGCGCGGGGATACCAGTGGGCCCGCGCACAGGCGCGACAGGTTGGCATCGTGAACCGTCCCTCCGCCGCCGCGGCGGAAAACGGAACGATCTCCGGATGGTTTTGGCTCAGCGCCGCATCAATCGACATCGATCTACTCCCGTTCGAGGATCAAGGTTGCACTGCCGTGCCGGCTGCCGAGCCAGCCGCCAGTTCCATGCGCAAGGGCCAGGGCGCAGTCCTTCACCTGAACAGCGGGGTGGGCCTCTCCGCGCAGTTGCCGGACGGCCTCGATCACCTTGGTCATGCCGCCGCGGTTGGCAGGATGGTTGTTGCAGAGGCCACCGCCGTCGGTGTTGACCGGAAGCTTGCCCACACCGGAAATCAGATTCCCGTCCGCGACGAAGCGACCGCCCTGCCCCTTTTCGCAGAAGCCCAGGTCTTCCAATTGCATCAAGACGGTGATCGTGAAGCTGTCGTAGATCGAGGCGTATTGGATGTCGGACGGACGGACCCCTGCCTGGTCGAACGCGATCGGGCCCGACGCGACGCCGCCGGAATAGGTCAGGTCGACATCGCCGCCGTTCTGGCCTTTCATCGCCTCGCCGGCGCCCTTCACCCGCACGAGGGGCCGGCCAAGTTTCTTGGCGATCTCAGGTCGCGTGACGATCACGGCGCCGCCGCCATCGGACACCACGCAGCAGTCGAGCCGGTGTAGTGGGTCGGAGACCATCGGGGATTGGAGCACATCCTCGACGGTGACCAACTGGCGGAGCATGGCGTTGGGGTTGTGCTGCGCGTGGTGGGACGCCGCCACCTTCACCCAAGCCAGCTGTTCGCTGGTCGTGCCGAACTCGTACATGTGCCGCTGCGCGCACATGGCGTAGAGATCCACCAGTCTGGTGTTCACCGGCGGTTCCCACGGCCGCGGCGGCGCCGATGGCGCGCCAAACGGCATGGGTCCCGCCTCGGTGCGCGGTCGCCCGGCAAGGGTGATCAGCGCGATGTCGCATTTGCCCGCCGCGATCGCCTGAGCCGCATGGCTGACAAGCGCGATGTAGCTCGATCCGCCGAAGTCCGTGGAGTCGAGGTGACGGGGTTTCAGTCCAAGATAGTCGACCATCGTCAGCAGGCCGCCCGGCGCGTCGCCGGCGCAGAAGAAGCCGTCGATGTCCTTGTGTTCCAAACCCGCGTCGGCCAACGCCCCGGCGATGCATTCCGCGTAAAGGCGCCCGACCGCAAGGTCGGTCGCCTTGCGCGTCGGGTGCTCGAAAGCGCCCGCGATATAGGCTGATGTGGTCATTGAGATCCTGCTTGCTGGCATTGGTTCGGGCCCATCCGTCCTGGAGGGCCGGCCGACTGAAGACGCGGGCCTTCCGCCCCCAGTGGGCTTCGGCGTTGCAAAGCCCGCCGGATGGGTCCGGAGAGGCGCACGCGTCGCCTAGTGCTGGCTTTCCGGCATGCTCACCACCAGCCCGTCGAGATCGGCGCGCATCTTGATCTGACAGCCGAGGCGCGAGTTCGGATGCACGTTCTCGGCAAACTCCAGCATGCTGCGTTCCATGTCGGACTGCGGCTCGAGCCGGCTCAACCAGGGCTCGTCGACATAGACGTGGCAGGTGGCGCACGCGCAGGCGCCGCCACAGTCGCCGTCGATCCCGGGCACGCTGTTGCGAACAGCGCCTTCCATGACGGTCACGCCCAGATCGGTGTCGACCTGAAACTCGGCGCCATCATGGGCGCGGTAGGTAATCTTCGGCATTGCGCACTCCCCAATTTCTCTACGCTTTCCCTCGTTGAAGGGAGTGAAACGGCGTTCGAAAAGGGCCAATCGCAGAAATTATTCCACTCGCTCGATCCGGCGCCGAGGCGCCGATTCCTCACCTCTGCAATGCATCGTGCGGCCCTAGGCCAGCGGCGCCAACACGCCCACAGCGGTCGGTGTCGGCGTGCTCGCCGCACGCCGACGCCCCGCAGACTCGCTATGTCAACCGCGGTTGACATAGCTCCGATTTGGGCAGAGCGTGGCGGGAAGAAGATCGCCAAGCTAACGCGTCAGCAGCAGTGCTGCGCTGATCGCCGGGCGGCAAAACAAGGGAGCAGACCATGAATATCGCCGTGAAAGTCGATCCTGCGTTGGGATCTGAAGTCGAAGCCGACGCCAATACAGTCCCGCTCGACGAGATCAATCCGGCCCGCGCTGATCGTTTCCAGACCAACAGCTTCTGGCCCTATTTCGAGCGTTTGCGGCGGGAGGATCCCGTTCACTTCACGCCGCGAAGCGAGTTCGGTCCCTACTGGTCGATCACCCGTTGGAACGACATTCTGCAGGTCGACAGCGACAACGAGACCTTCTCGTCGGCGGAAGGTATCTCGTTGCAGAACCTGGAAGCGGTGGCCGAACAGGAGCGTGTGGTCGGCAAGCGCCAGCGCCGCGGCGCTGGATTCATCACCATGGACGAGCCCGAGCACAGCATGCGTCGGAAGGCGGTGAGTCCGACGGTGGCGCCTTCGAACCTGCACAACATGGCGCCGCTCGTCAGAGAGCGCGCTGGACAGATCCTCGACTCCCTACCGATCGGCGAAGAGTTCGACTGGGTGGATCTGGTTTCCAAGGAACTGACCGCCATGACCCTGGCGACCCTGTTCGGCTACCCGTTCGAGCGTCGTCGCGAACTGACCCATTGGTCGGACATGTTCACCAACCTGCCGGGTCACGGTCCCGTTGAGAGTTGGCAGCACAAGGCTGAGGCGGCTGAGGCCTGCTTTGGCGCCTTCACCGAACTCTGGAACGAGCGGGTGAACGGCGAACCGGGGATCGACCTCATCTCCATGCTCGCGCACAACGACTCGACGCGAGGCATCTCCATGGACGAGTATCATGGCACGGTCGTCCTCCTGATTATCGGCGGCAACGACACCACGCGGAACACCATCTCCGGCAGCATTTACGCGCTGAACAAGAATCCGGACCAGTACGCGAAACTTCGCGCCAATCCGGGTCTAGTCACCTCGATGGTCTCGGAGACGATCCGCTGGCAGACCCCGCTTGCGCACATGAGCCGCGTCGCCCTGCGCGACGCCGAAGTCGGCGGAAAACTCATCAAGAAGGGTGAGAAGGTTGTGATGTGGTACGTCTCGGGCAACCGTGACGAGACCGTGGTCGACAATCCCAACGACTATATCATCGATCGCGAGCGTCCCCGCCAACACATGAGCTTCGGCTTCGGCGTTCACCGCTGTGTCGGCAACCGAGTCGCCGAACTGCAATTGACCATCATCTGGGAGGAGATCTTGAAGCGCTTCCCCGAGATTCGAATGGTTGGAGAACCCACTCGGACCTACTCGTCCTTCGTGAAGGGCTATGAAACGATGCACGTCGTCATTCCGCGGCGAGTTTAGGGCCACAACTCCTGATGGGTGAATCGGCGACACTTCGCACTGCTCCCTCGGCGCCGCGCAAACGCGACGCCGAGGCCACGCGTTTGGCGATCCTCGGCGCCGCCAAGATCCATTTCGCCAGGCTTGGCTACGAGTGTGCGGCGTTGCGGGATATCGCCACCGAGGCCGGCGCGGACGTTTCGCTGATCAAACGCTATTTCGGCGGCAAGGAGGCGCTGTTTGCAGCAGCGCTGAACGACTCGTTCAGTGGAAACGCCGCGCGCGACTGGAACAGGGAGACGTTCTCCCGAGACATCGCCACGATGATGGCGGACGACACACACGTCGATGAGGATCGAACACTCCGTTTTAAGTTCCTGCTGCGCGCGGCGACGTCGCCGACGACGGCGCCGCTGCTGAATCTGGCGATGCAGGAGCGCTTTCTGGCTCCGATCCGTGATTGGCTTGGCGGCGAGTGCGCACCGGTCCGCGCCCGCGTCCTGGCCGCCGTTTACATCGGCTTCCTCGTCGAACGACTCATCCGCGACCGTCCGCTGATTGGGGAGGAACGGGAGGTGTTTATCGCCTCGGCCGCGGCCGCCTTGGACGCAGTCTTGCAGCCTGCGCCCTAGACGGGGTGGACAAAGGCGTGCGCCGCCGCCCGCACGCGCGACGCCAGGGGTTTCGTCCGCTCTTCGCCGCACTGCAACAAGTACAATCCTAGGCGCCTACACAGATGTTGAAGCAATCAATCAACCTGTACCCTTTGCTCTTCTGACGATTTTCACGCTGCGGAAAGTGCTTTTCGAACGTCGTTCGAGGTCCCTCCTTCGCTCTCAACGGTCCCACTAAGGGACGAGCGAACTGCTCCTGAGATCCAAGGAGCCAGGGAGGGGACTACGATGAAGATCTACTTGTTCGCCGGCGCCGCGATGTCGCTGGTTTTGACCTCACCGGTCTGGGCGCAGGAGCCCACGCCGCAGGCTCAGGAAAGCTCGATCGTCGACGAGCTGATCGTCACCGCGCAAAAGCGCGAAGAGTCCATGCAGGACGTCCCGATCGCGGTGTCGGCGTTTTCGCAGAACGCCATGAAGGCCCAGGGCATTGATGGCGCGCGCGACTTGGTGCAGTCGGTTCCGAACGTCTCGTTCCAGCGCCGCAATACGCGCACCAACTTCCAGATCCGCGGCATTGGCTCGCAGCTGAGTGCGGTCGGTGGTGACGACGGGGTCGGGATCCACCTGAACAACGCCCCCCTCACCTTCAACTTCATCGCCGAAGCCGACTTCTTCGACGTCGAGCGCGTGGAAGTGCTGCGCGGCCCTCAGGGCACGCTCTACGGCCGCAACGCCACCGGCGGCGTCGTCAACGTCATCACCAACAAGCCGAACGACCAGTTCAGCGCCCAGGTGGGTGTCGATGTCGGGAACTACAGCAGCCGCCGCTACACCGCCTTTGTGAACCTGCCGTTGGGCGACATGTTCAACCTCCGCGTCGCCGGCCTTGGCCTGCAGCGGGACGGCTACACGAAGAACACCCTCACCGGGAACGATATCGACGGGCGGAAGATCTTCGCATCGCGGATCACCTTGGGGTTCGAGCCGAGCGAGAATTTCAACGCCTTCCTGATGTATGACAGCTTCTCGGAAGACGACACCCGCGGCGGGCGCAAGCAGCTTTGCGACAAGGACGTCGGCCTGACCTCGGTGGGCGGCGTGGCCACCGGCGTGGCTCAAGCCTCCTTGACCCAAGGCTGCCTGGGCACCTCGGTCTACGCAAACTCCTCCTATGGCACCACCAACCAACTGTCGGCCTTCTCCGGCATCATTGCGCGGCAAGTCGGCCTCCAGCCTGTGGACTCCTTCCGCGGCAAGACGGTGTCGCGCGACCTGCGCGAGATCGAAGCCGTTGGGTCGCCGATCTATCGGCCGAGATCCGAAACGTGGGAGCTCAACGCCGACTGGAGCTTCGCTGAAGGCCTGAAGGTGACCTCGCTGACCAGCTACACGGAAGTCGAGCTCTTCGCGCGCGGCGACTCGACGGGCGGCTACTCGTCGGTTCCGTTCCCGATTTCGCCGCTTGCCCCGGCCGGCACCGTCAATGACCCGCAGTTCGGGACCGTGGATCGCCTGATCAGCGAGCAAGGTCGGAACGGGCACAACACGCAGTTTAGCCAGGAACTTCGCATCCAGTCGAGCTTCGACGGGCCGTTTAACTTCAACGCCGGCGGCATCTATGTGAAGTACAAGCAGCACGACATCACCTACGTGAACACGACGGCGCTCTCGGCTGCCGCAAGAGTCGTCAACCCCGGCATCTATGTCGATCCGCTGCGCGACCCCGACTACACCGGCCACCAGTACTATATCGCTCTGACGGACTATGAGCTGGAGTCCAAAGCCGCGTTCGGCGAAGCCTATTGGAGCCCGACCGACACGCTGCGGGCCACTTTGGGCCTGCGCTATACGAGCGACTCCAAGAAGCAGGTCGGCTCACAGAGCACCCTCTTCACCGCGGGTCGCGGTCCGGTCTTCACTCCCGTCCAAGAGGTCGAATTCAACGAGGTCACCGGCAAGTTCAACCTCGACTGGTCGCCCGTCCTGAGCTTCACCGACAAGACCCTGATCTATGGGTCGTATTCGCGGGGCTATAAGGGCGGCGGCTTCAACGGCGCCCGCGCCACCGATCTGGGCCTCTCGGCGAGCTATCAGCCCGAGTTCGTGAACGCCTTCGAAGTGGGCACCAAGAACGTCTTCATGGATGGGCAGTTGCTGCTCAACCTCACGGGCTTCTACTACAAGTATAAGGGCTACCAGATCGCGCGTCCGGTGAACCGGGTGGCTTACAACGAGAACATCGACGCGACGATCAAGGGCGTAGAACTGGAAAGCATCTGGCAGCCGTTCGGCGGTCTGCGCTTGAACGCCAACATCGGCTATCTCGACACCCGCATCGACAGCGGCGTCGTGGTCGACAGCTTCGACCGCACCCAAGGCAACACCGCCTATGTCTACGGCAACTCTACCCAAGGCGGCTGCATCTACAATGCTCAAGGCATCGCCAGCCTGCTGGCCCTGCCCGCAGGACCGGCGGCGCTCAACGCGTTGGGCTGCGGTGGTCCTGCGGCTCTGCGCACCCGCCTAACCACCGCCGGCGTACCCACGGCGACGGTCGACAGCGTCGTCTCGCAGG
Source organism: Phenylobacterium sp. (assembly GCF_030681155.1). Classification (GTDB taxonomy): domain Bacteria; phylum Pseudomonadota; class Alphaproteobacteria; order Caulobacterales; family Caulobacteraceae; genus Phenylobacterium. Next base: position 58,487 of record NZ_JAUXXE010000053.1, read on the forward strand.
TCTTCACCTACGGAGCCGACGTCAACCGGTTCTCGAATGGGAATGGCGAGGGGGTGTTCCAGAACCTCAAGGGCAACCAACTTCCGAACGCGCCGCATTGGACCGTCGCGCTCGGCGCCCAGTACAAGTGGGACCTTCCGTCCGGTTGGAACGCCACGGTGCGCGGCGACTACTATCGCCAATCGAAGTCGCAAGCCCGCTTCAACAACGCGGACTTCGATGGTCTTCGCAGCTGGGAAAACCTCAACGCCTCGCTGATCTTCGCCAAGCCGGAACTGGACCTGACCGTGCAGGTCTACGTCAAGAACGCGCTCGGGAAGGACACCATCGTCGGCTATGAGATCGGCGACGAAAACCTTGGCTCCGCCCGCACCTTGAGCCTGCTTGATCCCCGCCTCTACGGGATCTCGGTCACCAAGAACTTCTAGTTCGCGTCAGCGCCCGACCGACCAGGTCGGGCGCTTTTTCTTTTGCGCCCCAGTTGGCGTGCACAGTCTCCCAAGGAGTTGGAATTTGGCCGTTCTGAATGAAGAACAGAGCATGCTCCGCGACGCGGCGAAAAGCTGGGTGCAGGACAAGAGCCCGGTCACCGCCTTCCGCAAGATGCGGGATTCGGGCGCCGAGCTCGGCTATGACACCGCCGCCTGGAACGAGATGGCGGAAATGGGCTGGGCCGGCGTGGTCGTGCCGGAAGACTTCGGTGGCTCGCAATTCGGCTACCTCTCCATCGGCCTGATCCTCGAGGAGCTGGGCCGCACGCTCACCGCCTCCCCGCTGACCGCCTCGGCCGTGGGCGCTGCTTCGGCGCTCGCGCTGGGCGGCAGCGACGCTCAGAAGAACGAGTGGCTGCCGAAGATTGCCGCCGGTGAAGTTGTCGGCGCTCTCGCCGTCGACGAAGGCGCGCACCACGCGCCGGAAAAGGTCGCCCTGAAGGCCGAAAAGTCCGGCTCGGGCTACAAGCTGACCGGCGCCAAGACCTACGTGATCGAAGGCTACGGCGCGGGCCTGCTGGTGGTCTCCGCCCGCACCTCGGGCGCTCCAGGCGACAAGGACGGCGTCAGCCTGTTCCTGGTGCCGGGCGACGCCCAGGGCCTCGTCAAGACCCGCCTGGCCCTGGCCGACAGCCGCGGCGCCGCGAACATCAAGTTCGACGGCGTGGAAGTGGGCGCCGAGGCCCTGCTGGGCGAAGAAGGCAAGGGCTGGGACGTCCTGGAGAAGACCCTCGACCGCGCCCGCGCGGCGATCAGCGCCGAAATGCTCGGCGCCGCCGTCCAGGCCTTCGAGACCACCCTCGACTACCTCAAGGTCCGCGTTCAGTTCGGCCAGGTGATCGGCTCCTTCCAGGCCCTGCAGCACCGCGCGGCCAAGATGTTCACCGACCTGGAACTGGCCCGCTCGGTGGTGGAAGCCGCCCTGCAGGCGATCGACGCCGACAGCCCGGACGTCCCGGAACTGGTCAGCCTCGCCAAGGCCAAGATGGGCGACACCTTCCACCTGGTGTCGAACGAAATGGTCCAGATGCACGGCGGCAGCGGCATGACCGACGCCCACGACGCGGGCTTCTACCTGAAGCGCGCCCGGGCCTGCGAAGCCACCTTCGGCTCGCAGTCCTATCATCGCGACCGCTACGCGAAGATCCAAGGCTACTGACTAAGTGCGGCCGGCGGCGCTGCTCAGCGCCGCCGGCCCGCTACCTGCAACTCCGCCGCGCCTATGCCGGGGATCTAGTTTCTCTCCGCCCTCGTCGTGCAGTCGCCGCCGAGGGTCTCGTGCTTTCGGAAGGCCAAAATGCCCTCGTCACAGTTCCCGACCCCGATGTCCGACGAGACGCCGCGATGACCATGCATGTTGATGAAGAGATCGAGGACGCCGAGTTGGTGGCCGCCGATGACGACTTGGTCGCCCGCGAGGCGGCCTATGAAAAGTTCATCTGGGACAATCTGAGGCGCAACTACGTGGGCAACTTCGCTCACGGCATGCTCGGCATGACGGGGTTCCGTCTGATCAACGCGCCGACCTTCCTGCCCGCCTATCTCCATCAGGTCTCCGGCTCGAACTCGATCGTCGGCCTGGCGCTCGCCCTGCAGCAGGTCGGCAACATCATCTCGCCGATCTTCGCCAGCACCCAGATCGAGCATCGCTCTCGGGTGATGCCTGCGGCGATGTGGTTTGGAGGGCTCGGCCGCCTGGCGATCCTCGGCATGGCTCTGGTCGGCTGGTTCATGAAGGGCGAACCCCTGGTGATCGCCCTGCTGGTCTTCATCTTCCTGTTCGGCGTGTTCATGGGCGCCCAGCGTGTGGCCTTCTCGATCTTGATTTCGAAAGTCATCCCGATCAGCCGGCGCGGCCGATTGCAGGCCTGGCGCAACGCGACCGGTGGATTGATCGCAGCGGTGATGGCTTATCTTGCGGGAAAGTACCTCATCGGCACCAACGCCTTCGGTAACGGCTATTCCACAACCTTCGTGCTGGCTTTCGTCCTGACCAGCGCGGGCCTTTGGGTCTTGCAGCTTCTGCTCCGCGAACCGGATCCGCCAACGATCCGGAGTCAGGCGAAATTTCTAGACCGCCTGAAAGACAGCCCTCGCCTCATCGCTGAGGATCCTGCGTTCGGCGTCTTCATGATCGTACAGATGCTGGCCACATCGGCGCGCGTCGCCGCGCCGTTCTACATTCTTTTTGCCGGTCAGCAGGTGAACCTCGATGGCGCAATGCTGGGCCTTCTGACGCTGGCCTTCCTGGGCGCCGACACGATCTCCAACCTGGTCTGGGGTTACCTGGGCGATCGCTCTGGATACAGATTGGTCCTGCTGTTCACGATCCTGCTCTGGATCGCCTCGACAGCGCTACTGATGACCGTGCCCACCCTGCCTGCGATCCTACTCGCCTTTGCGGGACTGGGCGCCGCACAGGCCGGCTACATGATGGCGGCGATGACGATGGTGCTGGAATTCGGCGACCGTGACGACTTGCCGATGCGGATCGGTCTCTCCACCACGGCGGAGGGCATAACAGCGACCCTTGGCCCGCTGGTCGGCGGCGCCCTGGCCGATGCGTTCGGCTACGACTTTGTCTTCGGCGCCTCGATCGGTCTTCTGGTGGCCGCCTTCCTGGCCCTGATGACCATCAAGGATCCGCGTCGCCGCAAGACCGCTGTCGTCGATTGATGACGCTTCGCCATCGACCGCCTCTAGGGCTTGGCTCTTCGAAGCTTAGCGAAGGCGCGGTCCGTGCTCATGAACCTGGCCAGCATCGCCCCAGCGAGCTTGGCCGGTTCGATGGGTCGATGTCCCGAGGACGTCATGGCTTCGCCATAGGCGACGAGATCGCGATGAACGCTGGCCGGTAGCTCGAGGTTGAGCTTCACAGGCGTATCGTCCTCAAGCGAGGACAGCTTCAGCTTTTCAGTCATGGCAAGGGGCTCTCATAGGGCTCGAGGATAAGATCGCGGGTGACGATAACGCGGACCGGCGCGCCTGGCCGCACAGTCAAGGTCGGCGCAAGATCGAGCCCCTTCCCGACGGTCTGGCGACCCACGTCGTTGAAGGTGTCGCTGGCGCCGCGCCGAAAGGCGCGGATCACCGCGTGGTCGTCGTCATCGGCGCCAAGCTCCGCGCCAACCCCGAGCACGGTGGAGAGGGCCGCCATAGCGAAGAGGTGGGACCAGTGCCTGTCCACCCTGTCCTCCAGGCCCGAGTAGCCCGCCGGATCGGCGCCTGGGAGATCGTCGAGCTGGAGGGAGCGGCCATTGGGGAGGATCAGGCGCGTCCAGGCGAGCAAGACCCGCCGCTGGCCATTGGCGATCCGGCTGTCATAGCGTCCTACGACCTTTGCGCCCTGCGGGATCAGCAGGTGGCGGCCGCTCGGCGTGTCATAGACGTTCTGAGTGATCTGACCGATCACTTGCCCGGGCAAGTCGGACCGGACGCCGGTGACCAGCGCCGCGGGGATCACTGCGCCCGTCTGCACGACGAACGGGGACGCCGGGGAGCGAAGGCGCTCGGGGCTGGTGCTGCGATCTTCGCTCCGCTGGGGCGTCCCCGGCGGAGGCGCCTCGGCCGCCCTCGAGCTTGGCGCCATCGCCGCCACAGTCGCGTGGCGAACCTGTGCGCCGGCCACAAAGAGGCCGCTGCCTCGCGCGGCGGCTTGATCGGACGTTGACCTTGGCCCGGCCGCCGGCGGGGGCGGCAGCGCCTCCGGGAGCGTCGAGACCGCCCCTTCGCCGATGGGCGGCGGCGAAACGCCGGCGGCGAGCAGCGGCCGTCCAAGATCGCCGGGCAGAGGCGGCCCCAACCGCGTGCGATAGTCGACCGGTAGGGCGCGAACCTTCTCAGGCGGTTGGCCACCGACATTGTAGACCGGCGCCACCTCGCGGGGGGCGCGTGAGGTCGTCAGGGCGTAGGCGAGCGCCCCGACGACGGCGATGGCCCCTGCCGCGATCATGACAATCACAGCACGGCGCGACAGTCGCATAACCGTCGGACGCCGGGCGCGAAGTCGCAGGGGTTCGGGCGCCTTGGTCTCCCGCGGGGTCATCGCCGCCCTCCCCCGTCTCGGACAATGCGGACGCGTTGGGGGCGACGGCTATCGCCTAGGCGGAGTTCGGCGGCCTCGAACAGCCGTTCGACGATGATCCGGCGTCCTTGCACGCGGTAGTTCACCAGTTCGTCCGACTTTCCGGGACCGATCACGAACAGCGGCGGCATCTCGCCCTGGGTCACGCTGGGCGGAAACTCGATGAAGGTCCGACGACCATCGTCGAAGACCCTCAAGGGCTTCCACGGCGCGCGCCCGGTCAGGCGATACCCGAAGAAATACTCTGGAGCCGGCGCGGGCGGCGTAATGGCAGGCTGGCGGACCTGGACAACGGCGGCGGCGGCCTTGGCCTCGTCGGCGGGATACCGCCAGGCGACGGCGGGCATGTAAACCTTGGTCGCGGACTGGAGCTCAAGGTGGTAGGTTCGCCGATTGGTATTGATGACCAGGTTGGTTCTCAGTCCTGCCCGCAGCGGCTTCACCAGGATATGCACCTTCCGGTCCGCACCCGAGCCGCTCTCGCTATCGCCGATGATCCAACGCACGGTGTCGCCCGCCGCCACCGGCCCGGTGGGCGCCAGATCTTCTCCCGGCTGAAGCACGATGTCGGTGATCTGCCCGGGCGCTGTGTAGACCTGATAGAGCGCGCCGTCCGAGTAGAGGTAGACCTGGGCGGCGTTCACATAGCTCGTGGGGCGCGGTTCGATCCGGGCCTTCGCATTGGCGCGCGAAACGGCGCCGAGCGGCCCGGATCCTGCCGGTATATTGTTAGCCGGCGGCCGCGCAGCCGGCTCTGCGGGCATCTCCCCGCCCGCCTTCAAGGGCTCCGGCGCGGCCGACGCGGCCGCAAGAACCAGGGAGACAACCGCCGCGATGAGAGGGCCCATCACGCGATCTCCTTCGACCAGTCGAGCGCATGTACAAACAGCCCGAGCGGGTTCTTGCGCAGTTGTTCGAGGCTGCGCGGAGGCTGCACGACCAAGGTCGCGATCGCCGACCAGCGCTCCGTGCGTGCGAGCGCGCCGTCCTCGTAGGTTCGCTCACTCCAGGTGATGCGGAAGCTCGTCGGCGAGGCGCGGATCACACTGGAGACGTCGACCGCGACCTGCACTCTGCCGACCTTCGCGAACGGATCATCGGCGCGCGCATAGTCGCTGAGCGCCAAGGCCCCGCGATCGGTCGTGTAGTCATAGGCCCGCAGCCAGTTCTGGCGGACGACGACAGGGTCGGCCGGGATGGAGCGGACCTCCTCGATGAACCGGGCCAAGTGCCAGGCGATCTGCGGGTCGGTGGGGCGATAGTCCGCCACGGCGGGCGACACGGCCTCGGCCGCGCCGTGCCGGTCGACCTCCACGACCCACGGGACGACGGCGCCGCGAGCACCTTGCCAGACGAGGGCCGCGGCCAAGCCGACTGAAAGCGCCCAGCTGGCGAAGGCCATGAGCCGCCAGTTGCGGGCCTGGACACGCGAAGAGCCAATACGATCGTCCCAGACCTGCTGAGCCCGTTGATAGGGGGTCTCCGCGACAGGGGTTTGGCCGTAGCGACCGCTCGCGCGACGGAAATGACTCACGATCGATCCTCCCCAAGGCTGACGGATGCGCCGCCACCGCCGTGGTCCCCGCCACGGACGGCATGGAGCGCGCTGGATGCCGCGTGGGCCGCCGCTTGACGGTGCTGGAGGCGCGTGGCCCACGCCGGCGCCTCCCCTTCGCCCTTGGGCGTCGAGCCGGACGTCCCCTGCGAACCTGACGGTCCGGCGTTCGGGGGGCCGCTGGACCGCCGTGCGCCGAGCGCGGCGACCGATCCCAGGATCGCCCGACCACCCATGGCGCCGGCGATCGCCAGACCACTCGCGGCAAGGCCGGCGCCGACTGCGGAGCCGGCCCCGAGCTGCGGTCCGCCCGAGACCAGGCCGCCGGCGATCGACGGGCCGAAGATGCCGAGGCCAAGCAGGCAGAGCGCGGCGAGCGCCAGCGAAAGAACCTCTTCCAAGGATGGCGCGACCCCGCCGAACTCCTGGATGAACTCATCGAAGAGAGTCGAGCCGATACCGACGATCACAGCCAGGACCAGCACCTTCACGCCGGACGCCATCACGTTGCCAAGCACGCGCTCCGCAAGGAAGGCCGTGCGCCCGAACAGGCCGAAGGGCACCAGAACGAAACCCGCCAGGGTGGTGAGTTTGAATTCGATGAGGGTCACGAAGAGTTGGACCGCCAAGACGAAGAAGGCGACGATGACCACCAGCCAGGCGAGCATCAGAACCACGATGTGCGGCAGGTTTTCGAACACCTCGGGAAAGCCGGACATCTGCTGCGCCGCCTCGAGTATGGGGTTGCCGGCGTCGATGCCGGCCTGTCCCAGGCGGCCCGGCCGCAGGAATTCGGCTGGCGACATGGCGCCCCCCGCCGCCTTCAGGCCCAGGCCGGAGAACGATTCAAAGACGATCCGCGCGAGGCCGTTGAAGTTCGAGAGCAAGAAGGCGAAGAACCCCACATAGAGGGTCTTCTTGATCAGCCGGGCGAGTACCTCTTCGCCGCTCGACCAGGTCCAGAAGAGCGCCGCGAGGGTGACGTCGATCACCACCAGGGTCGAGGCGAGATAAGCCACCTCCCCGGCCAGCAAGCCGAAGCCGGAATCGATGTAGCGGCTGAAGACATTGAGGAAGCGATCGGCGACCCCCGGGTTCATGGCCGCACGCTCGGCGCGCCGGTCAGGAGCCGCTGGTTGCGCTCGTCCTGGGCCAGGCGACACCGCCGATCCTCGTAGACCTTCGGGCCTAAATCCCTGCACCGGCGCAGCTCTTGGGCCAAGTCCAGCTGGGACATGTCGCGAACGCCATCGGCTGCGGGTTGGCAGCCGAGGAGACCGGCGATGGCGAGGGCCGTGAGGACAAACCTGACGGATCTCACCGGAACATCTCCACAGCCTGCGGCTGGTACCCCGCGCCTCGATCCATGAAGCGGCGGAACTGCTCCTGGGCTTGGGCGCGAGCGGCGGATCGTTCGGCCTGCTCAAGGGCGGCGGCGCGCCCCTGAGCGGCGATCAGCGCCGTGAGGTCGGTCAACTGCTGCGACTGCAGGGCAAGCAACTGGTTGCCGGCCTGCGCGGCCTGCACCACACCGCTCGCGCCCTGGCTGGCGCTGAGCAGCGCCTCGGTTTCCGCCTGGACCGCCGGCATGCCGGAGACGACCCCGGCCTGCACCTTGAGCGCGTCGCGGAACGCCGCCGCCGAATTCGCCCAGCGCTGCCGCGCGGCGCCGACGAGGGCTACGTCCGACGCCAGCCGATCCAGGGCGTAGTCTCGCGACAACGCCTGCTCGATGGCGCGCACATCGTAGGCGATCTGCTGAGCTTCTCGCATCAAACCGCTGATCCGAGATAGATTTTCCCGGATCGTCTGCAGTGAGGAATATGGCAGCTGAGCCAGATTGCGAGCCTGGTTCGCCAGGCTGAGCGCCTGGTTCTGCAGGCTACGAATCTGGTTGTTGATCTGCTCCAGCGCACGGGCCGCCTGCAGGACATTGGAGGCGTAGTTGGTCGGGTCGTACACGGCCAGTTGGGCGCGCGCTGGCGCGGCGATCCAGGCACCGAGCATCGCGCATGCAATGGCGCGCCGTGTCAGGGGGACTGTCATGGGATTTGCTCCGGATGTGACGCAGAGGACGGGGTTCTCACGAGGTCGGCGGCCCAGCCTAGATTGCGGTGGGACAGCCACGCCGCCGCGAAGCCGGCCGGACCGTGACGGTCGAGGAGGTCATTGATCGCCCCCTGGTCCGCCTTGGCTGATGTGGCGCAGAACGCCAGGGCGACCTCGCCGAGATCGAGGTCGAAGAGCCGGTTGCCCCTTCGCGACTGGCAGTAGTAGTCGCGCCGTGGCGTCGCCTCGCTGAGGATCTCGATCTGTCGATCGTTCAGTCCGAACCGGGCGTAGGCCGCGGCGATCTGCGGTTCCAGCGCCCGATCGTTGGGCAGGAAGATTCGGGTCGGGCAGCTCTCGACGATCGCCGGGGCGATGGGGCTGCGCTCGATGTCCGCCAGGGACTGGGTGGCGAAAACCACGGCGGCGTTCTTCTTGCGCAAGGTCTTGAGCCACTCGCGCAGCTGGGCGCCGAAGACCACATCGTCGAGGGCGAGCCAGCCTTCATCGACCATGACCAGGGTCGGCCGGCCATCGAGGCGCGAGGCGATCCGGTGGAAGAGGTAGCTCAAGGTGGCGGGCGCCGCGGCGCTGCCCACGAGTCCCTCGGTCTCGAACACCGCCACGGCGGCGTCGCTCAGCCCCTCCCCCTCGCCATCGAGCAGTCGCCCCCAGGGACCGGCGAGGGTGTAGGGGGCGAGCGCCTGCTTGAGCGCGGTGGACTGCAGCAAGGCCGAGAGGCCGCTGAGCGTGCGTTCACACACCGGTGCGGAAGCAAGATTGGCCAAGGCCGACCAGACGAGCGCCTTGGCCTCGGGCCCAAGCGCCACCCCTTCCCGGGCGAGCAACCCCGCCAGCCAATCGACCGCCCATGCCCGTTCGCCAGGATCGTCGACACGGGCCAGAGGCTGAAGGCTCAAGGCGCCCGTCGTGGCGCCGCCAATCGCGGCGCCCAGATCGTGGGCTTCGCCGCCCATGCCCAGGGCGGCGGCGCGGATCGAGGCCCCGAAGTCGAAGGCGACGATCTGAGCGTCAGGGTAGCGACGGAACTGCAGGGCGGTGAGCGCCAGGAAGACGCTTTTCCCCGCCCCCGTCGGGCCGATCAGCAGGGTGTGGCCGACGTCGTCGACATGGGGCGAGAAGCGAAAAGGGGTGGCCCCCTCGGTGCGCGCCAACAGGAGTGGCGGACCATCTAGGTGAGTGTTGCGCGACGGACCCGACCAGAGGGCCGAGATCGGGATCATGTGGGCGAGGTTGAGGGTGGAGATCGGGGGCTGGCGGACATTGGCGTAGGCATGTCCGGGCAGGCTCCCCAGCCATGCCTCCACCGCGTTGACGCTTTCGAGCGCGCAGGTGAAGTCGCGGGCCTGCAGCACCTTCTCCACCTGGCGCAGGCGCGCGTCGGCCACGGCGGGGTCATGATCCCAGACGCAGACGCTGGCGGTGACATAGGCATGGCCGACGTGGTCGGCGCCCAGGTCCTGGAGGGCGGCGTCGGCGTCCTGCGCCTTGTTCTCGGCGTCGCTGTCCACGAGGCTCGACGCTTCGTTGGTGAGCACCTCCTTGAGGATCGCCACTACCGATTTGCGCTTGGCGAACCACTGCCGGCGAATGCGGCCAAGGACGCGGGCCGCGTCGGTCTTGTCCAGGCAGATGGCACGGGTCGACCAGCGGTAGGAGAACGCCAGTCGGTTGAGATCGTCGAGAAGGCCGGGCCAGGTGGCGGTCGGAAAGCCGCTGATGGTGAGCATGCGCAGGTGAGCTTCACCCAGCCGGGGCGCCATGCCGCCGACCAGCGGCTGGTCGGCCAGCAGCACATCAAGGTGCATGGGCGTGTCCGGAGGCGCGACGGCGTGGCGGTTTGTGGAGATCGTGGCGTGAAGATAGGTCAGGGTCTCGCGATCGGAGAGCCAGACCGCCTCGGGCATGAAGCCTTCGAGCTGCGCCAGGATGCGATCGGTGACGTCGCAGAAGTCCCGCAAGGCGCCCGCCCAGTCCGCCCCACCTTGGCTACGGCCCTCATAGAGCCAGTTCGCCACGCGCGCGGACTGCTCGGCAGGGGGAATGAAGGCGAAGGTCAAGAAATAGGCGCTCTCGAAGTGGGCGCCGTGCGCCTCGAACTGGGCGCGACGTTCCTCGTCCACCAGAGCCGAAACCGCGTCCGGGAAGCTGCTGGGCGGATAGTCGTCAGCGGGGTTTCGCTGGGCCTCCACGAACAGCGCCCAACCCGACCCGAGGCGTCGCAGCGCTGCGTTCACCCGGCTAGCGGCGGCCATGAGTTCGGCCCCCGTCGCAGAGTCCAGATCAGGACCGCGGAACCGCGCTGTGCGCTGGAAGGCGCCGTCCTTATTGAGGACGATCCCCGGCGCAATGAGGCCCGCCCAGGGCAGGAAGTCCGCAAGCATGGCCCCGCGGCGGCGGTATTCTCGAAGGTCGATCATCACAGCCCCATGTGCGCGGGCAGGCGCAGGTGTCTGCGTCCCACCTCGACGAAGTGCGGATCACGCCGCCCTGCCCAGACCGCCAGACCATGCCCGACCACCCAGACCAGCAGACCAACCGCCCAAAGGCGCAGGCCCAGTCCAAGCGCCGCGGCCAGGGTGCCGTTGGCGATGGCGAGGGTTCGTGGCGCGCCCGCCAGCAGGATCGGCTCGATGAGCGCGCGCCGCACCGGTGCAGCGAAGCCTTGGGGGGTGTCGCTCATCATCAGATCAGCAGCCCGCCGCCGAAGGCGAAGAAGGACAGGAAGAAGCTGGAGGCCGCGAAGGCGATCGAGAGGCCGAACACGATCTGGATCAGCCGCCGAAAGCCTCCGGAGGTGTCGCCGAAGGCCAGGGTCAGGCCAGTGACGATGATGATGATCACCGCGATGATCTTGGCCACCGGCCCTTCGATCGATTGCAGGATCTTCTCCAGAGGCGCTTCCCAGGGCATGGAAGACCCTGCGGCCCAGGCCGGGGCGGCATACAGGAGGCCCGCGGCGGTCAGGCCAGCGTGGCCAAGGCGGTCAAGCATCGTGCCGCAGAGCAGGTTGGTGCGCGTTGCAGTCATGGAAGATCTCCTGAAGGGGTGAGGAGGTATTCGCCGTGGCCATCGAGGCCGCGGACTTCGGCGAGTTCGATCAATCGGCGCGCCGCACCGCGACCGCTCAGCACGGCGATAACCTCGATGGTCTCGGCGATCAGCGCTCGGGGGGCGACGGCCACGGCTTCCTGGCACAGCTGTTCCAGCCGCCTCAGGGCGCCAAGGGCCGAGCCCGCGTGAATGGTGCCGATGCCGCCGGGGTGGCCTGTGCCCCAGGCCTTGAGAAGGTCCAGGGCTTCGGCGCCGCGCACCTCCCCGACGGGAATCCGATCGGGGCGGAGACGCAAAGCGGACCGGACAAGGTCGGTCAGGGAGGCGACGCCGTCCTTGGTGCGCAAGGCGACCAAGTTCTCTGCGGCGCACTGCAGCTCGCGGGTGTCCTCGATCAGCACGACGCGGTCGCCGGTTCTGGCGACTTCGGCGAGCAAGGCGTTGGCGAGCGTGGTCTTTCCCGTCGATGTGCCGCCGGCGATCAGGATGTTGCGACGCTCGCGCACGGCCGCGGCGAGCTTGCCGGCGGAGGTCTGCGACATCACGCCGGCGGCGGCGTAGGCGTCTAGGGTGAACACAGCCACGGCCGGCTTGCGGATCGAGAAGGCCGGCCCGGCCACGACCGGCGGCAGGAGGCCTTCGAAGCGTTCACCGGTCTCAGGGAGCTCGGCCGAGAGCCGAGGCGTCGCAGCATGGACCTCGGCGCCCACATGGTGGGCGACGAGGCGAATGATCCGCTCGCCGTCGGCGGGGGCGAGCGCCTGTCCCGTATCGCTGAGCCCTCGGCCAAGATGGTCGAGCCAGAGCCGGCCGTCGGGATTGAGCATGATCTCGGCGACCGCGGGATCTTCGAGCCAGCCCGCGATCTGCGATCCAAGCGCGGTCCGCAGCATCTGAGTGCTGCGGAGGAAGGCCAGATTGGATTGGGGGTGCTGAACCACCGACGCCTCCGAGGCCCACCGGAGCGGCGAGCGACGGATGAGCCTTGAGAGCTGATCGGCAGGGCTTCAATGCGCGGTTGGGCATCGTAGCGCGTTGTCGCACAATCACTTGCGACCGACGTTTCAGCCCCTTCGGCGGCTAGTCTCCAGCCAAGCCGCAAGGCTCCCAACCAGCTGGCGCCGCGGCAGGCTGCGAGATCAGCACGCCCCCCAGAAACGCCTCCACGCCTTGAGCGAGCACGGCCTCGACATCGTGTTCCGGGGCGCCGGCCGGGACGAAGGTCTCGCGCCAGATCAGCAGGGTGATCAGCGGGGCGATGGCCTGCAGGGCGAAGGCGTGCGGATCGCCCTGGCGCACCTCCCCTTCGGCCTGCGCCCTGATAATCGCGGCCGTGATCACCTCAAGGATTGGGCCAAGCAGCTCCCGATACCAGATGCGGCTGAGTTCAGGAAAATTATGCGCCTCGGCGATGACCATCTTCAGCACGCCGCCCAAGGCGCTGTTGACGGCGATCTCCGCCATCGGACGGACCACGCCTCTCAGCAGCACGGCGAGCGAAGATGTCGGCGCGATGCTGCGGGCCCGCAGCGCCTCCACGTGCGGCGCCATTGTCTTGACGACCACCGCCTGGAACATCGCTTCCTTGCTGTCGAAATGCCGATAGACCGAACCGCGTGATCGGAGGCCAACCCTCTGTGCGACGTCGGCGATTCGGGTCGCGGCGAAGCCCTTAGCCGCGAATTCCGCCGCGGCCGCCGCGAAGAGCTCGTTGGGCCGGTGTGGCTTTGTGCGTCTCGGCCGTCGGACGGCGCGCACCTCGTTCAAGCTGGAACTCCAAAATCGCGGAAGGACTCGCCAGATGTCGAAGGCGCAGGAGGCGTTGGCTTCCCGCGCCCCGTCGCAAGGCGAAACGATCCGATGACCGCCGCGGCGAGGCAGATCCTCAGCCGCGGCTCGAGCGCGATCTAGCGTCGAGGAACGCTAGGGGCTCGCAGACTAGGCGCGGGCCGGAATGATGACCTGCATCGACTCATACCCCTTCACGAACGACGAGTAGGTTCGCACGGGCTCGGACACGACCTTGATCTCTGGGAAGCGCTTGAGAATCTCTTCCCAGATCACCCGCAGCTGCAGTTCAGCCAACCGATTGCCGACGCAACGGTGGATCCCGAAGCCGAAGGAGAGGTGGTTCCGAGGCCGCTCACGATCGATGATGTAGGCGTTCGGGTTCTCGATGACCTCTTCGTCACGGTTGCCCGAGACGTACCACATGACCACCTTATCGCCCTTCTTAATGGTTTTGCCGCCGAGCTCGAAGTCCTCGAGCGCCGTCCGGCGCATGTGGGCCAAGGGTGTCTGCCAGCGGATGGTCTCCGACACCATCGAGGGGATCAGGGACGGGTTGTCGCGCAGCTTCTGGTACTGGTCGGGGTTTTGGTTCAAGGCCAGGACCGACCCGCTGATGGTGTTGCGCGTGGTGTCGTTGCCGCCAACAGTAAGCAGGACGATGTTCCCGAAATACTCCCGCGGCTCCATGTCCCGCGTGTCGGGGCCATGGGCGAGCATGGAGATCAGGTCGCCGGCCGGCGGGGCGTTGACCCGCTGGTTCCACAGCTCGGTGAAGTACGCGTGGTACTCCATGAAGATCTGCGCCTTCTGCTCGATGGTGTCGATCAGGGGGCTCTTTCCCGGGATCGCGGTCGCGACGTCCGACCAATAGGTCAGCTTGCGACGGTCCTCCTGGGGCATGTCGAACAGGGTGGCGAGGGTCATCGCCGTCAGTTCCATCGAGACCTTGTCGACCCAGTCGAACTCCACGCCGATCGGCAGTTCGTCCAGGATCTTGGCGGCGCGTTTGCGGATCAGCGGCTCGAGAATCTGCAGGTTCATGGGCGAGACGGCCGGACTGACCGTCTTGCGCTGCACGTCGTGCTTGGGCGGGTCCATGGCGATGAACATCGGCAGCGGACCGAGCGCGTTGCTGTCTTGGCTGGCGATGCCGATGCCGCCCTCCGAGGAAAACACCTGATGGTTCGTGTCGACCGTCATGATGTCGTTATACTTGGTGATCGACCAGTACGGGCCGTACTCGCTGTCGGGCGTATAATGCACGGGGTCCTCCTTGCGGAGGCGCTCAAGAACCGGCCAGTGAGAGTCGGTCCGAAAGAGCGTCGGATCTCCCGGATGCAGCGCCTCGAGAGGCGTGGAATAGGCGTGATCACGCGCCTCCTTGGCCCGCGCCGCTTGGCTCAGATCAACATTACCGTCGCTCATCTTTGTCTCCCTTCCCGGTTGGCCCGGCCCCCAAGGATGCTCGCGCGCGCGAGCGCGTCTTTCAGCGCCCTCACGGGTCGCGTCAAGGAACACCATGCGCAGGATGAATATACGGGTCAATATTCGAATCGTGTTCGAACTTCGAACATTGTTCGAAGCGTCGCCACATTAAGACAAGCGCCGGACCTGAGCATGAATAATCGAGATCGACGCACTCCAGGGTGAGCACGGTTGCTTCTGCAGCATCGACGATGAGCGCGCAAGTACACGCGAGCGCAGCTTGATGAGCTGCGCGAGAACCATCTTTTCAAGACCGCCGCCGCAACTGCGACCAGGCGGACCGGTGGCCGATCAGCTGATCGGCTCTCCCCGGCGGAAGGCTTCCATCCGCGGTTGATGGAAGGCGTTCGTCACGTCACTGCGTGGCGTCAGATTCGCGAAGCGGTAGATCTCAGCGATCAGCTCCTGCCAGGCGCTCTCCAGATCCGACGTCCAGTCGGACCCGAGGCCGACCCGAACCGCGTCGCGCACCACGTCGAAGAAGGTGACGAACACTTCCCGGGGCACGTCGTACCCCTCATGGGTCACCATTTCCGTGCCGATCATATGGTCGGCGTAGCGTCGCTCGCCGACGAAATCCAAAATGGCGCCGAAGGTCCGCGAGAGCATCTCGCCCTTGATGGCGTCGTTGGTGTCGCGCCAGAAGTAGGGTTTCATCTCCGGTTGCAGCTCGAACAAGCGCTCATAGACCAGCGCCGTCGGGTCCTCGCAAAGTTCCGCGAGGCGTTCGAGACTGTGTTCGATCTCCGCTGCACGCGGAAAGGCCGGACCGGTGGACATCAGAAAATCCCCTCGCGAAGCTGCGTCGCTATAGATGTGTTCGATCGGCGGAAAGCGGCCATCGCCGAACTCGAGCGGGCGCGAACGATAAGGTTGAAGGTCACGGCGAGGGCGCCCTGACGATGGGCGGCGTCACCCCGCCTCGCCCCTCGGCGATCCCTGTCGCCTGCAACTGCAGCGTCATTCGGACCTCCCAATGTCCGGACATGGCTAGCCTCACCGGGCCTTGTCGAAAGCCTATGCAGGATTTGAACATCTCGAAATCCACGATATGGGAAATCACAATATAGCTGCAGGTTATGGTTCGAGATGACACGCGCCCCCCCCTCGGCCGCCAGCGGCGAGCCCACCCCAGACCTGCAACCGGCGATGGCGCAGCGCCTTCGGCGCATAAATCTCGACCTGCTGCCCGTCCTCCACACCCTGCTCCATACCCGAAGCGTCACCGCGAGCGCCCGGGCGCTGGGGGTCACCCAGCCTGCGGTGAGCAAAGCCTTGCGTCAGTTGCGCGAGGTTTTTGACGACGATCTGATCCTCTCGCGTGGAAGCGAGGCTCGGCTCTCGGAACGGGGGCGGTCCCTCGTGAGGCCGCTCGCCGCGCTGCTCGGCGACCTGGACCTGCTCCTGGAGCCGCCTCGGCCGTTCGATCCGCAAACCGAGCACCTGCGGATCGTCTTCAAGACCGCGGACTATGTCAGCGTGCTCCTGGCGCCGAAGCTGGCCAAGATCTGCGCAGCCGAGGCGCCGCACGTGGAGTTGTTGTTCCTCGAACCCGCGGGCGCAGGGTTCGACAACCCCGATCAGGTAGACTTTTCCATCGTGCCGCGCCCGGTCGGTCAAACCTTCGGCAAGCGCATCGAGCACATGGCGCTCTGGAGCGACGACATGGCGTGCATCGCGTCAAGCCGTGACACCCGGTGGGGCGACGTCATCACCCCTGCGGAATTCCGTCTGGCGCGGCAGGTGGTCTACCAGGTCGGCGAACGGAGCGCCTTGGCGCGAGCCGGGCTCATCCAGCCCACCTCGGTGCTCGAAGTGGCCCCCGTCTGCGAGGTGCCGAACTTCCTGGTGATCGGCGCGATCGTCGAGGAGGCCGAATGCCTGGCCCTGGTGCCGCGGAAGCTCGCACAAGAACTCAAGCGCTCACGCGATATCCGCATTCTTGAGATCGACTTCCCGAACCGGCGACTGGACATCGACGCCTTCTGGACGACGCAGGCCGGCGCCAAACGCGGGCATGCCTGGTTCCGCACCCTGCTCGCGCGGGTTGCCCAGCAGATGGCCGGGGTCGCCGACTAGCGGCCAGCGAGCATTTCGAATGTGAACAGCAAGAAGGCTATGGCCGAACAGGATTCGAAGCGCCCAAACTCTCGCTTCGCAGCGTCGGCGGCGATCGCGATGCGCTGGTGGAGAAGAGCCATGAGTGAGCCGCGTGGGGGGTGGGTTTCGACCCTGGACTGGGGTGTGAAACAGACCTTCCGCAGCTATGTGCACGGCGTTGGCGGCGCCATTCTGGCGCGCGGCGGCGCGACCCGAAGCGGCGACGGCGGCTTCACCTTCCTGGCGGAGGAAGACTCGAGCCTGCGGCGCGACGCGGATGGGACGCTGGTGGGGCTCGGCCGCTTCCGAGGCGAAGTCACTTTCGAAGGACATGGCGGCATACTCGCCGTTCGGCTCGCCGATCCGATCATCGAGATCACCCCGGACGCCGCGGTGATGTCCGTCGCCGAAGACCTGGAACGTCGCCGCCGGATCGTGATCGCGCACCTCGACATTGGCGCGGCGGGCTGGGACGACGAGGGCCTGGTCAGCGTCCCCGCGATCCTGACTCTCGAAGGCAGCCAGCTGCTCGGCGACCATTATCCGATCCGCACCCCGCTCGATCCCCTGCGCCTGAGGGTCGAGGCCTAGGCTCCTTCGTCGCGATCGCGGGGAGCCGCTGAAGACGGCGCGTCCGGCGACAGACCGTCGACGAACCGCCCCCCCTTGGCCAAGCGGCGACCCAGGGCGACGACAAAGCCATCGTATCGCGATTGTCCCTTGGCGCGGGCCGCGGCCTGGGCCGATTCCGGCAGGGTCGGCGTGGTGGTCAGCCAGAAGCGGATGAAGAGGGCGAGCATCTCGATCACGATGGCGAGGTTCCGGTCGGCGCGCTCGGCCGTGCGGTTCTGGTGATCGAGACGGCGGATCAGGGCCGCGTCCGGTCGCTCGACGGCATCGGGCGCCAGGAAGGCCGAGATCGCCGCCTCGGCCACCAGCGACTTCGATTTCCGGTGCTCAAGGGCGAACCGTTCAAGGGCGCGCAGCAGGGTCGGCTCGAGATAGACCGAAAGGCGGGACTTGGCGCTCACAGGTCCACCCCGTCGTCGGGGTCCAGCGCGGCCTGCCGGGCGATTTGCCCGAACCCGGCCTGGAACGTACCGGCTCCGCCAAGGTCGTCCTCCTGATCGAGGTCGATGAACTCGAACTCGCCTTCGACCTGGGTCTCGGGAGCCTCCTGCGGAAGGTCAGGTTCGCGCCGCAAGCCGCCGTCATCGGCGAGCGGGCGCCGGGGTGGGCCGACGGGCGGGACCGCGCCGATTGGGGCGCGGCCCGACCAGTCGTCGGACCGTGGCGGCCCGGGCGTCGAGCCCGCTGCGGCGGCGATACGCGCCTGGAGCTCGCGGTCCCGGTAGTAGAGGATCTTGCGCGCCCGGATCGGCGGCGTCCCGGCCACCAGCACCAGTTCCTCCTCTGGCGGGAGTTGCATCACCTCGCCAGGCGTCAGCAGCGCTCGCGCGGTTTCCTGGCGCGAGACCATCAGGTGCCCCAGCCAAGGCGAGAGCCGGTGGCCGGCATAGTTCTTCATGGCGCGCAATTCGGTGGCGGTGCCGAGCGCGTCTGAGACGCGGCGCGCGGTCCGCTCGTCATTGGTGGCGAAGCATATGCGCACATGACAGTTGTCGAGGATGGCGTTGTTGGCGCCGTAGGCCTTCTCGATCTGATTGAGGGACTGGGCGATGAGCACGGCCTTGAGGCCATAGCCGGCCATGAAGGCCAAGGCGCTTTCGAAGAAGTCCAGACGCCCGAGGGCCGGAAACTCGTCGAGCATCAATAACAGCCGCTGACGATGGGCGCCGGCCTTGAGGTCTTCGGTCAGCCGCCGCCCGATCTGGTTGAGGATCAAGCGCATGAGCGGCTTGGTCCGACTGATGTCGGAGGGCGGCACAACCAGATAGAGGCTGACGGGCCTTTCCCCGTCGACCAGATCGGCGATCCGCCAGTCGCATCGCGCCGTGACCTTGGCCACCACCGGGTCGCGATAGAGCCCCAGGAAGGACATTGCAGTCGACAGCACGCCTGAGCGCTCGTTCTCGCTCTTGTTCAGCAACTCCCGCGCCGCCGAGGCCACGACCGGATGGGGTCGATCACCGAGGTGCGGTGTGGCGAGCATCGCGTGCAGGGTCGTCTCGATCGGTCGCTTGGGATCTGACAGGAACGCCGCGACGCCGGAGAGGGTCTTGTTCTCCTCGGCGTAGAGCACGTGCAGGATGGCGCCCACCAGCAGACTGTGGCTGGTCTTCTCCCAATGCGATCTCCGCTCCAGGGCGCCTTCTGGGTCCACCAGCACGTCGGCGACGTTCTGGACGTCACGCACCTCGCTGTCGCCGCGCCGCACTTCCAGCAACGGATTGTAGGCGGCGCTCTCGGCGTTGGTCGGATCAAACTTCAGCACCCGCCCGACCGAGGCGCGGCATCCCGATGTCAAGGTCCAGTTCTCGCCCTTGATATCGTGGACGATCACCGAGCCTGGCCAGGTGAGCAGCGTCGGGATCACCAGACCGACGCCCTTGCCGCTTCGGGTCGGTGCGAAACATAGGACATGTTCGGGTCCATCGTGGCGCAGGTATCGTCCGGCCAGTTCGCCCAGCATCACGCCGCGGCCGGTCAGCAAACCCGCCTTCCTGACGTCTCGCTGCAGCGCCCACCTGGCCGAGCCGTAGGTGGTGACGTCGTGCGCCTCCCGGGCGCGCCACACGGACAGCAGCAATGAGACGATGACAGACGCCACCCCGCCGCTGACGGCGATGCCGGCGCCTTCGACAAAGACCTGGGGGGCGTAGGCCTCGAACGCGAACCACCACCAGAAGAAGGCCGGGGGCGGATAGACCGGCCAACCCTCGACCCTAAACCAGGGCGCCCCCAGTCCAGGGTCGAACCCCAGGCGCCAAGCCGTCCATTCCGTCGCCGCCCAAGTGGTCGCCAACACGATCAGTCCCACCAGCGCGAGCTGGCCCCACATCACCTTGGTTCCCGACATCTCAACCTCCTCATCTGGCGGGTCCGCGGAGGCGCCCGATCCGCCATTCGACCTCGCCCCCGTGGCCTGCGACGCCGTCGACCGTCTGATTGCGTCGCGTCTCGAACGCCTCGCGCCAGGGCGTCAGCGAGAAGCCCATTGCGCCTTCGATCACCGCAAAGCGGCCGGAGGCGAGATCGAGCCGGCGCCGATAGACGCCCGACACGGATTCACCCGGTTCAAGGGTCGGTGCGGGCGCGCCGAACTGGGCGGCCAGGCGCGCCTGCGCCGCCGCCAACTCCCGGGCCCGCAGAGTAGCCAACAGGTTCGGTGCGAAGGCGGTCGACCCGCCGCCTGGACTAAGGCCCTGCTGCGCGAGCCGTGCCGCCCGCGCCTCCAGGGCCTCGCGCACCTCCGCGCCAAAGCCATGCTCGGCGATGTCGGATCGGCCTCCGGCCAGCAGTCGTCTATCGAGCCAGGTCGCCCCGTCGGCCTGGATCTGTTCGGAGATCGAAAGGTCGGACCGCACCGCCAGCACGGATCTTCCCCGCGACCCAACGGCGCGCAGTTCGACGACGCCGCCGATCGGGGCGTCGGAGGTGTCGGCCAGCTCTCGAAACACCACATGGTGCGAGCGCCCGTCGATCCCATCGATGACCGCAAAGCCTGAACCGGACAGCTCATCGTCCAGGCCCCGTGCGGCGAGGCGACCCACAAGGCCGACTGGCGGCGCGTCCTCGACGAGGTAGGTCGCCGGGTCGCGCTCACCTCCCGGTCCGCCCAAGGCGTTGTGCAGCCGCGCGATGATGTCGCCCCGACGGCCCAAGGCTCGCAGGGTTGCTTCCGCATCCGGTGCGATACGCCACCGGCCAGGCCGCTCGGCCTCGGCCAAGCCCAAGGCCTGCAGCTTGCGCAGTCGCGTCACGCGGATCTGATGGTCCGCATCGGGCTTGCCCAGCCGAGGCGGCCGCAGGTCCAGTTCCCCCGCGGCGCCGGCGTCGCGGACCAGTCGCCGATCCAGCGCGGTCCACCGCTCGGCGCTCGCCTCGCGCTCGAGCTGACGGCGCACTTCGAGGTCGCTGCGCGGCCCGAGTTCGAGTGTGACCAACTCCGCGGCCCGGGCGCGCAGGCCGTGGGAGATGTAGTCGCGGCTGATTACCAGGTCGCTTCCGTCATCGGCCTTGCCGCGGACCAGGACGTGGATGTGCGGATGACCTGTGTTCCAGTGAGCGACAGCCACCCAGTCGAGCTCGCTCGCGAGGTCGCGCGCCGCCTGCCCCATGAGGTCTCGGGTGAAGGCCTGGAGATCCTCCAGGCGCTCGGCGTCGTCCGGGGACACGATGAAGCGGAAATGGTGCCGGTCGTCAGCGCAGCGCGCGACAAAGGCCTTGGCGTCGGCATCCTGCCCCTGGGCGCCGAACAGGTCGCCCCGTGCCCCGTCCTGTGTGACGCCGTCGCGCTGGAGATAGGCCAGGTGGAGCGCCATCGGCGCCCCGCCGCGGGTGTGACGCACCACACGGGCCTTGATGACGGCGCTGCGGGTGCGCGCGCCCAACCGACTTGCCGCCAAGCTGGAGGCCCGCCCTCGGCCGAAGGCGCCCTTGAGGCTTGAGCGGCCGGGATGCAGACCGCCGGCGCGCGCTGCGGCGGCCAGGGCCTCGCCGACGAAGGTGCGATGACCGCCGGCGCCACGGGACCGCGAGCGACCGGGGCGAAGGATGAAGTCATCGTCGTTCATGGCGCCGCCCTGCGGAGCGAGGTGTCTGAAAGCCTTGGGGGCCAAGGGACGGGCGCAGATGGCAGCCTGCCAACGCCCCACGCACATCGCCGTAGCCAACTGTTTTTACGGTCCTTTTTCTTGCCTCAAACCCAACCCGCCTCGCGCCTTTTATCCTGTCCTCCCCCCTCACCTTCCCTGCACCCCGCTTAAAGACCGCCAAACCTGCGAGGCCGTACGACGCGCCGGGAATCACGAGACCGGTCATGGCGCGTTCGCCCCGTTGGACACGGCGACAAACAAGGATGAGCCCGCTGGCGCCCCGTCCGCCGCGGGGCCGTCCAGGTTTGCAAAAAGCGACCGAGGGGCGAGGTCGAGACGAAGCTCGTGGGGTGGAACTGCGGCCTGAACTTGCGGCGCAAGGATCGCCACATAGTCCCGCGTTTCCTGGGGCAACGGGCGGGTCCCGGCCAGGTACTGAAGATATCGCCCCGGCCCGGCGTTGTAGGCGGCGAGGAAGCCTGGCGCGCCAAACTGCGCGTGGAGCTCCCGCAGATAGGCGGCGCCGGCCATGATGTTGTCGCGGGGATGATAGGGATCTGCGCCCAGGCCGTAGCGCGTGCGCAGTTCGGCATAGGTATCGGGCATGATCTGCATCAGGCCGAGCGCGCCAGCTAATGACCGTGCCCGCGGGTCGTTGGCGCTTTCGGCGCGCATCACAGCGACGATCCAGGGCGCTGGAATTGCAAAACGCTCGGCGGCTTCGGCGACCAGCGCGGCGCGAATCTCGGGCGCCAGATGCTCACCGGCCGCGTAGGCCGGTGGAGGTCCCAGCGTCCCCATCGCGAGTGCGCCGCTCAACAGCCATCGCATGGGGCGCCTGCGCCGACCTTCGCGCCGAACGCCGAGGACTGTAGCGATCCTAGCCGCCACGGCCACGCTCCCGAACCGTCCACAACGGCCTCACCCGGCCCACAATCTGGGACGAGGCCAGGGGGCCGAAGTAGCGACCGTCCAGGGAGCCGACCGCCTCGTTCAGCAGAAGCACCTGCCCAGGCTGCAGACGTTGACACCCCCCTAACACCGGCAGGGAGCGGCCCATCCTGTCGTGCGACGCCGCCACCGCGACCTGGCGGCCGTCGACGCTCACCTGGCCGTGCGTCCAGCACAGGCGCGAGGGCGGCAGGGCCGCCACCCGCTTCACAAGCAGGACACCATGGGGCGCTGCGCCGCGGGTTGAGAGCCAGTCGGCGAGCGGCTTGGGCGGCGTCACCGCCACCAGATCGCCGACAGCGATGCTCCCCGGGTGCGAGCAGAGATAGAGCCCCACAGGCGCGCTGGCCGTCGCATTCCAGACGAGAGCCGGCGGCCAGGCGGCGAGCGCGGGCGCGAGCCCCAGGGCGAGGCCAGCCAGTCCCATCAACAGAATGATCGGACGAGGCCGGCGCCTGGCTTGCGCCGTAACGACAGGTGGCACGGCCTATCCTCCGACGCTCCAGGCCGCCGGCGGCCGCGGCCGGCGCGCGGGGTGGACGACACTCGCGGCGGGGTCGGTGGTGGAGGTGCGCGCACCCCGGTCAGCCCAGGCTTGCAGGTCGCCGACGGCGTAGATCACGCGGCCGCCGATCTTCTTGTAGGTCGGGCCGGTGCCAAAGGTGCGGTGCTTCTCCAAGGTCCGCCCCGAGAGGCCCAGGAACCGAGCCGCCTCGGCGGTGCGCAGCATTCGCGGCGGGATGGGTGTGGATGTGTCTGTCATCTTCTGTCTCCGCGTATTTCCGAGCCGCGACCGGGAGCGGCAGCGCGGCCTCGAAAACCTGGCGGAGAGCGAGTCGGGGGGTTGATGGCGAAATCGCAGGGTCGCGACTCCGCCATCGCTCGGGATCAGCGGATCGGCTGCAATCCCTGGAGATAGTCGCAGGCGCGGGCCGCATGGGCGGCGGCGGTGAAGATGAAGCGGCGATCGCCCTTCAGGACCCGCAGCCAGCTGGCCAGGTAGGCGGCATGGTCCTCGCGTGGCGTGAGGTCCAGCCCGAGGTCGGCGCAGAGGAACGCAGCGCCCAGTTCGGCGACAAGCTCTTCCCGCGCATAGTCCTCATCGCCCCAGCGCCCGCGACCGAAGTCCCGGTCGAGGCGGCTGGGATGCGCGGTCCAATGGACGCATTCGTGAGCCAGGGTCGCGTAGTAGCTCTCCGGGTCCCGGAAGGCCTCGAAGGGTGGCGATTGCACGTGGTCGGCGTGAATCGCGTAGTAGGCGCGCGCACCGCCATGGCGGATGTCTGCGCCCGTGGCGGCGAAGAAGGTTTCGGCGCGGGCGATCCTCGCGTGGGGATCTAACGTCGGCCGGGCGCACGCCTGGCCGCGGTCCGGCAGCCCATCGATCTGTTCGACATTGAACACCGTGTAGGCCTTCAGAAAGGAGATGTGGCGCTCGACGTCCACGCCTTCGGCGTCCGGCTCGGTCCGCGCCAAGCGGTTGGCGTAGACCACGATCGAACCAGTCTCTCCCTTGCGGACATGTCCTCCGAGCGCCAGCGCCTGGCGGAAGGTCATGTGTGGACGGCCCCTGCGTTGCAAGGGGCGTCAGCTGAGATTTCGCTCCGGTCAGGCAGCAGTCATGTGTCCGGCCTGTTTGCGCGGCGCACGTGGCCGCTGGCCCTGATGAAGTCCGCGGACCGGGTCCCAATCATCCAGACGCGCTCGAGGCGCCTAACCTACCGTGGGCTCTCCCGATCCCCGGGTTGACCGGGTCGTCATCACACCATCAGCACTCCTGCAACTTGAGCCGTAATCGCTGACGCGCTCAAAGCGCCCCGGCGACACCCGGCCGATAGACCTCGCCACGCGTGAGGATGGCCCAGGCGATTCGCGCTGCCTTGTTGGCCAGCGCGACGGACACCAGCCGGGCGGGACGTCGCTCGAGCAGCGCCATCGCCCAAGCCTGGCGCGGCCCGCCGCGGGTGCGGGCGTAGCGGATGATCGAAGTGGCGCCGACGACCAGCAGTCGGCGAAGATATCGGTCGCCCATCTTCGAAATCGACCCGAGCCGATCTTTCCCGCCGCTGGAGTTTTGTCTCGGCACGAGTCCGATCCAGGCGGCGAACTGGCGACCCGATTTGAAGTGGCTGGGGTCGGTCACCGTGGCGGCGATCGCTGCGGCTGTGACGGGGCCGACGCCAGGAATCGTGGCCAGGCGCCGTGCCGCGTCATTGGTCTTGGCCCATCCAAAGATGTGCTGCTCCACCTCGCGGATCCGGTCTTTGACCTCCTGAAGCTGCCGCAGCAAAACCTCCAAGGCGCAGAGCATCAGAGCGGGCAGCCGGTCTCGCTCGGCCTCGACGACTTGCAGCAGCTCCGGCACACGCTTCACGCCGGGTGGCGCGATAATGCCAACCTCGGAGAGGTGAGCACGCAGCGCGTTGTAGAGGCTGGTGCGTTGGCGGACGAGTTGATCGCGGATGCGATGGAGCATCAGAACCGACTGCTGTTCAGCACTCTTGAGCGGCACGTAGCGCATCGTCGGTCGACTGACCGCCTCGCAGATCGCTTCGGCGTCGACCGCGTCGTTCTTCCCCCGCTTGACGTAAGGCTTCACATAGCTGGGCGGCATCAGCTTGACCTGGTGGCCCAGGGCCGCGAGTTCGCGCCCCCAGTGGTGCGCTGAGAAGCAAGCCTCCATCCCAACGAGGCATGGATCCAGGCTGCGGAAGAACGGCAGCACTTCGGCGCGGCCCAACTTCTTGCGCACGATCACCTGGCCGTCGGCAGTGACGCCGTGGACCTGGAAGACGTTCTTGCCGAGATCGAAGCCGATGGTCGTGAGCTGCATGGTGGGTCCTCCTGCTCTGTGGCTAGCCCCCTCCGAATTCACATCTGCAGTCGCAGGGGCCGTCCACCCCATCATCCAGGTCGGTTCGATGAAGCCGCGCGCCGCAGCTTCCGACCAGAGCAGGACGACATTGATCCCGTTGTAGGGCTGGCCGTTGTGCCGCAGTGGCCGGCTGACGCTCGAGGTCGCTGTCTTGTTCGACCAGGGTTGGGTCCAGGGGCGAACGCCGCGGTCGAGGTCGGCGACGATGGCGTTGGTGACGCGGGTGTAGAGGTCGGGCCGGGCGTCTGGGCGCACGGCGGAGGTTGGACGGGCCATGACGGCCTCCGATCTTGTGCTGGTTGGGGGAGATGGGCGCCGCCCGCGCGCAGGCGCGGGCGGCGCCAGGGCTCAGTCGGCGGCGCGGCTGCGCGACCAGATCAGGGCGTAGCCGTCCTCGGCGTCGACCAGAGAGGCGTAGATCGGGGCGGCGAAGCTGGGGTCGTCCAGCTTGACGGAGAGGTAGTCCCGGTTCTCACGGCTGGTCTTCTTCCAGGCCGCCCCAAACTCGGTGGCGCCGGCGAAGATGCGGTAGTCCGGGGCCTTGTCGTTCTCCTTCTCGGCGGTCCGGAATTGCGCGGACTTGACGTTGAGGGTGAGGGTCTTGATGGCGCCGCTGATGGAGCCGTCTTCGTGCTTGGTGAAGGTGCCGATGGTGGCCATGGTGGATCTCCTGTTGCTCGGACCGCGCCTGTCGCGGCCTCGATGGCGATCCCCAGGCCGGGGGGCGACCGGCGCCGCAGCCATCTGGCCCGAAGCGTCAGCGCAGGACGCCGACGGGCGGCTTCTTTGCCTCGCGAGGAATGACGTGGCCCAAGGCGCGGCAGGGGAAAGAAGGCGCGCGGCGGCGTTGCGGCGACGGCCGGGGCGCAACGCGCCCGCACCCGCCGGACCGATCACGCCCAGAGAGGCCGCCCTGGCCGGTCCCTCAGCGGACATGGAGGCCTTACGGCGCCCCTCGGCTCTCCCAAGCCTTGTCGGCGCGGACCTGGGCGCCCGGGCCTTGTTCACCTCGCCTCAGTCGCTGCTCGGGGCCGCGCGGGCGGTGGGTGAAGGCGCTCGGATCACGGGATTGGAGGTGATCGATCGGTGGCGAGGCAAGCAGCTCTCGGACAAGCTCGCGGACCGGAGGCGATTCTCATGACGGACACGATCTTCATCGACGGCGCCGCCGACTTCGCCGTCTCGCACCACGACGGTCGCTTCCTGCGTAGCCCTGGCTTGGCCGCCCTCGCCCGCCGCGACGCCGATGGCGGCTATACGGTCCTGCATCGCGAGCGCTGCGAGGCCATCAACCGTCAGATCGGGCCGGGTCATCCGCGCTGGAGTTGGGCCTTGGCCCAGGGCCTGGACACCCTCCGGGTCCATCCGCTGGATCGGCCGCGTCCTAAGCTTGGGACGACCTCGCGCGCCCCGGTTCGCTGGCACGTGGACGCCCTAGGATACGACGATGAAAGTCCGCTTTTGCAATGACGGCTCGTCCCGAATGGTGAGCGCGGACGACTTTCGCCAGATGGCGCTGAGCCTGCCGCGCGCGGTCGAAAAGCAGGTGCTCGGATCCCAGGAGTTTCGCATCCGGGACAAGGCCTCCGCGACGGTCGGCTGGCCCGAGCCTGGCTGGGCGGTGGTGCGCCTGACGCCAAAGGACCAGGCCGCATTCATGGGGAAATCGCCGGCGCTGTCGCCAGAGCCGGGCGGCCGGGGGCGACGCGGCGTGACGCGCGTGCGCCTTGCGGGGTTGGACGCGGGCCTGATGGCGCCTCTCGTCCAGGCGGCGTGGCGGCTGGTCCACGACGCGAGCCAGGCGCGCGCATGACGAGGCCGCCGCCCAACCGGGGTTGGGCGGCGGCTCGCCCTTGGCGCGCCCGTCTATTCCGCCGCCATCACCTCGGCCGCGCTCCCCTCGCCTTCGAGCACGTCCACCGAACCGGCGTCGGCGTCCCGCGATGGCGTGCGCAGAACGCGGGGCAACCACCCCGTCTCCGCCGCCAGAGTCTCGGCCGCAGCCGCCATCTCCGGTTTCTTGAGGCCGACGATGCGTTCGGCCGCCTCGGCGCCCGAGGCTTCACCGACCGCTTCAAGAATGCGGGCCTTGGTCACGCGGGTGAAGTAGGTCGCGCCGGTCGCGCGCCAATCGAGCGACATGTCGAGCCCCAGGCGGACGGCTAGGGCGTCGGCCTGCGCCAGGGCATGGGGCCGGCGTTGCCAGCCCTGCACTGCGTCGAGCGAGAGCCCGACGCAGTGGGCGAAGATCGCCAGCCGGCTGTCGGTGTCCAGGTCGACCACGAACGCCCAGAGGTCTTCGGCCGCTTCGGGCATCTGACGCGCCCAAGTCTCGTGCCGGGAGTTGATCCGCTGGCACGCCGGGCCGTTCTCGATGCCCGCCGCCTCTGCCGAAAGGCCGCGCGAGGCCATCCGGATATCGGCGCAGCTTGCATTGCCGGCGGGGAAGAACACCCGCAGCGCCAGGGCGTGGACCACGGTGAGGAACGCCACCTCCGGCTGCTCGGCCATGGCATCGCGAAG
This sequence comes from Phenylobacterium sp., assembly GCF_030681155.1. Classification (GTDB taxonomy): domain Bacteria; phylum Pseudomonadota; class Alphaproteobacteria; order Caulobacterales; family Caulobacteraceae; genus Phenylobacterium. The sequence goes on from NZ_JAUXXE010000053.1 coordinate 86,184, forward strand.
CGATGCGGTGCGGAAGGCGGTGAGTTCGGCCACGAGGCGGTCGGAGAGCGGCGAAAGGCCGTCGTCGTCCTCCTCGGCCTCGGTCTCGCGCTCCGGCGCTGCGACGCCGTCGCCCGCGTCGTCCTCGCCACCTTCGGCCTCGGGTTCCGGCTCGGGCGCGAGGTCTTCGGGCCGGATGAAGCCCCGCTCGATCCGAGCTTGGCCGTCATAGGCGAGGCAGACGAAGAGGCCGCCACGGGCCACCTCGTCGGGGCGATATGCATAGTCCTCGCCCAACGCCTCCAACTCCGCTTCGATCTCCTTCAACCGCGCCTCGACCTCAGGAGGCAGGTCCTCGATGTCGGCGAAGGCTTCGACCTGGGCGTCGTACTCCGCCGAGATCGCCTCGATCCGCGCGATCTCGTCCTCGGTGCGCTCCACCCTGCGCGGATAGGTGCGGGTTAAACCGTGGGCCGACGGGAAGTCCACAGCGGCCTGCGCCCACTTCCAGCCTTCGCGGGCGCGCACGTCGTCGGCCAGCGCGGCCAGCTTCTCGGTGGTCAGCCGTTCCACCAGAACCACGTCGTCCAGCCAGCCGCCGCGATCCTCGGTGAAAAGGTCGCGGGTCAGCGCGCCGCCCGCCTCAAGATAGGCCTCGACGCCGATGAACACCGCCCGGCGGTCGTCTGCGGCAATCTTGCTCTCGGTCAGGGCTTGGCGGATGAAACCCGCCGAGCGGTTGTAGGCGAGGCTCGCATAGACCTGCTCCTGGCGCGCGTGATCCTCCGTGATCGCAAAGGCCATCAGTTGGTCGAGCGTCAGGCCGTCCTCGCGATAGACCCCGATCAACTGCGGCGACACCGCGCCCAGCCGAAGGCGCTGGCGCACCACCTGGGCCGAGACGCCGAACCGGGCGCCGATCTCTTCGGCGCCCCAACCCAGACGGTCGTTGAGGTCGCGGAAGGCCTCGAACTGGTCGGCGGGATGCATGGCCGACCGCGTGACGTTTTCATCGAGGCTGATCTCCTGCGGATCGAATTCGGTGTCGATGACGCAGGCGACGGGGTGAGACGTCTTGATCGACTTGCGCTTTGCCAGCAGGTTGAGGGCGAGGCGGCGCCCTTCTCCGATGGTCACCAGCCAGGAGCCCGTCAGACCGCCGTCCCCGTCGCGTTCGGGCTCGACCACGGGCTTCTGCAGCATCTTCTTGGCGCTGATGCTGGCGGCCAGCGCCTCGATGGCGGCGGCCGTATGCGGAACCTTGCGCACGTTGCGCGGCGATTTCTTCAGCTTGTTGAGGGGGATGTCGATCTCTGTTCCCGAGACGATCTCGATGGGGCTGTCGTTGGTCATGGCGACCTCCTTTGGGTCAGGCTGCATGCGCAAGGCGCGCATGCAGCCCTGCCCGTCGGCGAGACCGGGGGTAGCAGAGGCCAGGGCGGGCGGCCGGAGGGGGATCACCCGACCTGCACAAGCCTGACGGACCTGATCGGCGCCGGCCGTGCCCGGCGCGGAAGGTCGGGGACACCGGCCGCACGGCGGCGCGCCCGCGCCGCCTCACCCTGGCCGCCGCGAGGGGCGGCGCCCCTTCCATGTCCTTTTTCAGTGCTGGGGCGTGAGAACACCCGCTCCGCGCCGAAGGCGCGGAGATTCCGACTGTCGTGGTCCTGCTGTTGGGTCGAGGGCGGGACGGCGAAGGCGACGGTCGATCAGACTTCCATGCGCGGGTTGGGTACCGCATGAACGCTTGTCGTCGCGGGCTGCCTCTCACTAAGCACGGGCGTCAGCCAAGGGCTGGCCCAAGGGGCTCTCGAGGATCACCCTGACCTCCATCCCGCCCCCGGCCCAACAGGCCGGCGGGCGCAGCGCCTCAGGGCGCCGCCGGCTTGACCTGCTGCCCGATCGCCCAGACGAAGCCCGCCAACTCCCGGGCGATCGCCGTCACCACCACAGTCGGCTTCTTCCCCGAATGGGTCAGCTTGCGAAACCGATCGCAAAGACGCACCTGAGCCTTCCAGGCGATGTCGCGCACGGGCTTCGGCAGGCGCACCAGCACTTCCACCTTCTCCTGAGCGACCCGCGGCGGGTAGCGATAACTCCACGCCGCCTCCACCAGCATCCGTCGCGCCTCGCCATTGCCGGTCTTGGTGATGCCGCCGCGGCGGACGTGGTCGCCGCTCGAGTGCTCGGAGGGCACCAGGCCGAGGTAGGCCATCAGCTGGCTGGGGGTCTCGAAGCGGCTGAGGTCGCCAATGCCGGCGATGAAGGTGACGGCCGATATCGTCTCCAGGCCACGAAGCCCCCGCAACGCCTCCACCACCGGCCCCATCGACCAGGACGGGATAAGGCCCGTAATCCGAGCGACCAACTGATCGCGCCGATCCTGGGCGGTGAAGATCGCTTCGACATAGTCCTGGAAGACGATCTGGTGCACTGGCTGCTCGAAGACCTGGGCCGCCAGCCAGACGCGGTGGCGCTGGGTCCAAGGCTTGCCCTTCTCGTAGATCCGGCCGTGCCGCAGCAGGAACGACAGCAACTGCTGGCGCGCCCGCATCAGCGCGCCGACAGCGGCGAGCCGGGCGCGCACCAGGTCGCGCATCGCTTCGTGGACGGGATCTGGCACCCAGACCTGCGTCAGGTCGCCTGAGCGGTGCAGGACCGCCAGCTTCTGGGAGTCCCGTCGATCGGTCTTCACCCGGTCGCCCGGCTTCCTGGGGATCAGCGACGGCGCCACGACCATGCAGCCGTGGCCGAGCTCGGTGAGCTGACGATAGACGCCGTAGCCGCAGCAGCCGGCCTCATAGCAGAACTCCAGCTGGCTGCCGTCCCTCGCCAGCCGCTTCGCTAGCTTGGCGACGTCCGTCGGAGTGTTGCGGATCTCGCCGAGAAACCGGACCGCTCCGTCGCGTCCGTCCTCGGCGGTGCTGACCGCAATGCTGAGCTTGTGAACGTCCAATCCGATGTAGAGCGTGCCCATGTCTCTCCTCCGATGGCGGCATCGGAGGAGGATGCGGCGCTTCGGCTCCGCTATCTCGATAGCAAAAGGACATGCGGACTAAGCTCTGGGTCGGGACGACACCTGCCGGCGGATATGTCAGGTCTGGCGTTTGGCGCGGGTCTCGCAGCGTCGTCAGATCAGGATCAAGGCCGTGGACGTCGCCTACTTCTTGCGGGTCCGGACCGCGTTCATCCGCAGCTACTATGACACCGCCCAGGCCCCTTTCGCAGAGCGCAAGCGTCTGATCGAGAACGACCTGCCGCCGTTCGACGACCCGCCCTACAGCGAAGACGGCGAGCCGCCCTACCTCGTCGAATGGATGGACGCCGACCTGGCGATCCAGATCCTCGGCCGGTCCTGCGTCTCCATCCTGTCGGAGACCCTGAAACTTTACTTCGAGACCTTGATGGCCCGGGTCATCGGCGCACGCCTGACCCGGGAGAGTCAAACCACCCTGAAGTCCCGAGGCTTCGTTCCGGTCTACAAGGACGTGCTCGGCGAAATCCTCAAGACCGATTGGTCGGACACGCCCGTCGACTTCGAGATCATCGAACAGGTCGTTCTGGCCCGCAACCGCAGCCAGCATGGCGAGCACCTGCCGTCCTTGAACGTCACTCACGACGCCCGGACGCTGGCGAAATATCCTCGCCCCTTCTTCGCCACCTCCGAGGAATCCGAGGACGGGCGCCGCGGATTCCTCTCGCCGGAGGTGACCGTCACCCGCGAGACCCTGTTCGCCGCGCTCGACCAGGTGGAGGCCCTGGCCGATTGGGTGGATGGGCGCGGCGAACAGATCTTTCGCTGGCGACGCCAAAATCGGGAGTGAAGGCTGCAAGGAGCGGCCGCCTCGGCCGCGGGACGCGCCGCCGGAGGCGCGGCGGCGGCCTTGGGCCGCCCGCAAGGGTCGGTCCCGTAGGAGCCGCCAGAGGCGGCGGGACCGAGCCCGACCGCCGCGCCTCCCCCAAAAGCCGGAGCCAGGCGCGAGGCGACGCCGTCCATCGCCCGCGTCGCGGCGCTGATCCTGGTCAGGCCCACCTTGCGCCGGTCGCCATGCGGAGGTCCGCGAGGCCGAGTGCGCCTTGCCGGGCATGTCGGACAATCCTAGAACCTGCGGCTCGGGCGCCGGCCATAGGCGCCGACCTGGAGCCGGGGGGCGATGGCACGCCATCGCACGGCAGCGGTCGGTGCTGAAATCACGGGCTCCGCGCTGCGGAGATTCCAACGCCCGACCCCATCTGGACCCGCCGCTTGCATGGTCCATGCATTTGATTCAGTCTTCCCCTGCTGGTGCGAGAGCGCCGGTAGGGGCTTGGAATCCCCTGTGCAGCGTTCACGTCGATAGCCGGCCCTGGCGCCGGAGAGCCTCTACGTCCGCCATCGTCCGGCGGCGCCGATGGGCGCGTGGGTGCGGGCCTTGGCCTGCAGGACATTCCAAGAGCGCGAGGATCAGCGCCTGCCCCGTCTGAGCAAGAGGGAGCGGTCGATGACCCAGGGAAGCGACGTGGACGCGCAGGACAGGGACAGCGAGGGTCCAAGCCTGGACCTGCTCTATCGTCGCCACGCGGCCTGGCTCAAGGCGGTGTTGCGCCGACGCTTCGATCCGCAGCAGGCCGAAGATCTGGTGCAGGAAGCCTATATCCGGCTCTCGCCCTATCAGGCCGAAGGCCGCGTCGAGCGCCCGCAAAGTCTCTTGCTTCGGATCGCCGAAAATCTAGCCTACAATCAGTCAAGAAGCGCCCGGCGAGATCGACGGAAGACGGGACGCCTGGCCGAGGTGACGCGCTGTCATGAGCCTTACACGGACGCAGAGCAGCATGAGGCGCTCCTGTTCAAGCAGGTGGTGGACGGTCTGCCCCAGACGCTGCGAGACACCTTCGTGCTGAGCCGCCACGCCGGAATGACCTATGCGGAAATCAGCGCCCACACGGGAACGCCGATCAAGACGGTCGAGTCCCGGATGGCCAAGGCTCTGGAACTGATCGCCCAGCGGATGCGAGCCTGACGGCGATGAGGACCGTGCCGCTAGATGACCAGCGCGCCGACCGGGAAGCGGCCGAATGGTTCGCGAAGCTGAACACCTTGTCGATCTCGACCCGCGCGCTGGAAGACTTCCAGTCCTGGCGCCGGGTGCCGGGCAACGACGCCGCCTACGAACGCATGGAGGCGCTCTGGCAGGTTGGCGCACGCCTGACAAACACCCCCCAGACCCAGGCGGCGGTCCGCGCCGCACTGGCGCGCGGCGCGCGGCGCAGGCGCCTGTCCCTGCTCTGGAGCCCGAAGACGCGGACCGGCTACGGCATCGCCGCCCTGGCGGCGGGCGCCCTGCTGGCCCTGACGTTCGTGATCGGCCAGGGCGAGGCCTACAGCACCGGCGTCGGCGAGCAGCGACTGGTCACTCTCGACGACGGGACGCGTCTGCGCCTGGATACGGACACGCGCCTGCGGGTGCGCTTCACCGGCGAGGGCCGCGAGATCGAGTTGCGGCGGGGTCAGGCGTTCTTCGACGTGGCGCACGACCCCGCGCGGCCGTTCATCGTCGAGGCTGCGGACACGTCTGTCCGGGCCATCGGGACCCGGTTCGACGTGCGCAAGTCCGGCGAGGCGGTGAAGGTGACCCTGGTTGAGGGTGTTGTTGAGGTCGCCGATCGCCGCGGTGACCGGGCTTGGCGCCTTTCGCCAGGGGAAGGCATCGAGGCCACGTCGCACCCCGCGGCCAAGCCCGCGCCGGTCGATGTGGCGGCGGCCACCAGTTGGACCAGCGGGCGGCTCACCTTCCGCGCGACGCCGCTCGACGAGGCCGTGGCGGAGGTCAACCGCTACAGCCGCGACAAGGTGGTGGTCGACGCCGCCCGTTTCGAGCGCGTGCCGGTGAGCGGGGTCTTCGACGTCGGCGACACCGAGGCCTTCGTCGCCGCGGTCAGCGACCTGTTCGAACTACAGGCGGACCGAGAGCGCAACCAGATCATGCTAAGGCCGCGCCCCTAGACTTCACACGCTTTGCGTGCACGCCGATTCCTGCGACATCGGACGAATGTTTTTTTCGGCGCCCTTCAGGGTAAGCCCTCACGAGTGGTGCTTCTTCCTCAACAGCGGTTTCTCGCGCGCCTCCAACGCGCGGCCGCACGATTGAGGGGGAAGTCTCAAAGTGCCGTCTACGTCTTCATGTCCGTCAGGTCTGTTCGCCGGCGCCAGCCTGCTGGCCCTGCTCGCCGCGCCGCCGGCTTTCGCCGCCCCGGCGGAACCGGTGCTCAGTTTCGCGATCCCGGCCGGCAGCCTCGAGAGTGCGCTGACCGCCTACGCCACAAGGGCTGACCTGCAGTTGCTCTACACGCCCGATGTCGTGCGCGACCACAGGACGCCGGGTCTGGTTGGCGACTTCACCGCCAAGGAAGCCCTGGCTCGTCTCCTGGCCGGCACGGGCGTCATCGCCCAGGAGAGCCGACCAGGGGTCATCGTGCTTCGGATCGGCATGGTCACAGCCCCACTGGAGACCGTCCAATCCGAGGTCGCCACCACCTCGTCCATGTTGGACGAGGTGGTGGTGACCGGAACTCACATTCGCGGCGCGGCCCCTGGGGCTTCGCCGGTGCTGATGGTGGACCGCGACGAGATCGACCGACAGGGCTACGCCACGGTGGCCGACAGCCTGTCGGCGCTGCCGCAGAACTTCTCCGGCTCGGCGACCTCTGACGTGGCCTCCGCTGGCCTGGACGCCACCAGCCTCAACTTCGGCCGGGCGACGGCGATCAACCTCCGCGGCCTGGGCCCTGACGCCACCCTGGTGCTGGTCAATGGACGGCGGATGGCCGGCACGGGCGGCAAGGGCGACTTCGCCGACGTTTCGGCCATCCCCACGGCGGCGGTGGAGCGGATCGACATCCTGCTCGACGGGGCTTCGGCCCTCTATGGGGCGGACGCCGTCGGCGGGGTGGTCAACATCATCCTGAAGCGCAATTTCGAGGGGGCCGAGACGCGGGCGCGGTATGGCTGGGCGAAGGGCGGAGCTCAGGAGATGCTGGCCGCCCAGACCCTCGGTCACGTCTGGAGCACCGGCCGGGCGCTGATTTCCTATGAATATTATGAGCGCGAGGCCCTGCCCTTCTCGGCCCGCGCCTATACCCGCAGCGCCGACTTCAGGCCGTTCGGCGGCGCCGACCGACGCACCAACATCGCCAGCCCCGGGAACATCGTCCTCGTCGATCCGGCGACCAACGCCGCTGTGCCGACCTGGGGTGTTCCGGCGGGCCGCTCGCCCCTGCGCCCCAGCGACTTCGTGCGCGGCGTCATCAATTTGCAGGAGCCCCGCGCCGACCAGGACCTGTTGCCCGATCAGGACCGCCACAGCGTCTACGCCGCCTTCGGCCAGGAGCTCACCGCCCATCTCGAGGTCACCGCGGACCTGCGCTACAGCCATCGCACCTTCGACAGCCGCTCGGTGATCCCCACCGCCGCGATCACCGTCAGCGACAACAATCCCTATTTCGTCTCGCCCAACGGCTCGCGGAGCCACCAGATCTACTATTCGTTCGCCCGGGACCTTGGCCCGACCCGCCTGTTTGGCAGCTCCGAGAGCCTCGGCGTCTCGGCTGGGGTCGAGGCCCGTCTGGGGGACGACTGGCGAGGTGAGGCCTATGGCGCCTATGGACGCGAGCTGGTGCGGTCGGGCACCGACGGCAATCTCAACAGCCTCTTCCTGCGCGAGGCCGTCGGCACGGTCGCCGACAATCCGGCGACAGCCTTTCGCACCTCGGTGGACGGCTTCTTCAACCCGTTTGGCGATGGCGACGACAACGCCCAGGCGATCCTCGACTTCGTCGGCAGCGGCTATGGACGCCAGCGCTATCAAAGCAAGGTCGCCTCGCTCAACGCCCAGGCCGATGGCCGTGTCTGGCGGCTCCCGGGGGGTGACCTGAGGTTGGCGCTAGGCGTGCACGGCCGACGCGAGCATTTCTCGCAGCGGGTCGAGAGCTTCACCGGTACGGCGGCGCCCACGGTGACCACCAGCCCGACCTACGCGCGCGAAATCCTCGCTGGCTTCGCCGAACTGCGGGCGCCGCTGGTGGGACCAGACAATGCGCGGCCCGGCGTTCGGGCCCTGGAACTCTCCCTGGCCCTGCGCACCGAGCGCTACAGCGACTTCGGAACCACCACCAATCCGAAGGTCGGCCTTGTCTGGGCGCCCGTCGAGACCCTTCGCCTAAGGGGCACCTATGGCCGCTCGTTCCGCGCCCCGACCCTGACCGAGATCTACGCCACCCAGGTGATCAGCGCGACCAACTACCAGAAGGGGGCGGCGCGCATCCTCTCGCTCAACCTGACCGGCGGCAATCGGGATCTCGAGCCGGAGCGGGCCAGGTCGTGGACCCTGGGCGCCGACTGGTCGCCAAGCCTCGTCGCCGGCCTCAAGCTGTCGGCGACGGTGTTCGACACGCGGTTCTCCAACCAGATCGACCGTCCCGTGGCGCAGAATACCGCCGCCGCCCTCACCGATCCTGCCCTCGCGCCGTTCGTGCGGATGATCGACCCATCCCAAGCGGGCGATCTGGCGGCCGTCCAACGCCTGCTAGACGATCCCACCTATGCGACGCCGGGCCTCTACCCCGCCAACGCCATCGGCGCGATCGTCGACACCCGCTACGTCAACACCAGCGTCCTGCGGGTTCGGGGCCTCGATCTCACGGCCGCCTACGCCTTCGCCTGGAACGAGGACCGGTTCGTCGCCGGCCTGAATGCGACCTACCTGATGGACTACCAGCAGCAGCTGACCCCGACAGCGCCGACCTATCAGCGGGTCGATCTCGCCGGCCTGCCGGTGGATTGGCGCGCACGGGCCTGGCTCAGTTGGACCCGGGGCGAGTTCGGCGCCACTGGCGCGGTGAACTATGTCGACAACTCCCGGAGCCACCAAGGCAAACGGATCGACGCCTGGGCCACGGCCGACCTGCAGGTGACCTGGTCGCCGTCCCGGTGGGACGGCTTGACCCTGGCGGTTTCGGCCCAGAACCTCCTCGACACCGACCCGCCCTTCTACGAGACCGAGAATGGGACGGTGGGCTACGACCCTGCCAACGCCGAGCCGCTCGGGCGCTATCTGGCGGTCCAGCTGACCAAGCGCTGGTAGGGCGCTGTCATGCGACGTCTGGCCTTTGCAGCGGCGGCCCTGGCCGCCGCCCTCCTCTGCGCGCCTGCGACCGCCGCGCGGCCGTACGGGGTGGCGGACTTGCTGGCCACGGAGGGGGTTGGTCGGATCGTGTTCGATCCGACCGGCCGCTGGATGGTGATCGAGCGGCGTCGGCCTTATCGGACGGCGGCGCGGTTCGACTACAACCAGCAGACCGGGATGTTGCTCACCGAGTTGCTCAAGGTGGACCTCAGCGACGCCGCAGGCCGAGGGACGCCGCTCATGCCGCAGGACCTGGCGGCCGGCGTCCTGGCCGGTCCGATCTCCCCGGACGGCCGGCGCATGTTGGTGCAGCGCCTGCACGACCACAGCTTCGATCTCGGGATCGTCGAGATCGCCACTGGCGCGGTGCGCTGGCTGCCGCTGACGCCGGAGCTCGCCAACCATGGCGCGACAGCGGTGTGGCGCGGTCCGCACGAGGTGTTGGCCATCGTCCGCGCCCCTGGCGACCTGCCTCGACAACTGGCCCTCGGATGGGAAGCTCAGGCGCGACTGCAGTTGCTTTGGGCGAAGACCCGGGAGGGCCAAGACCCCTCGGTCACCGCCATCGGCAGCGGCCGGTTTCTGGATGTCCGGCCACGGGAGGCGCCGGCACGGTTGGTGCGGATCGACGTCCGGTCGGGGGCTGTCGCCGAGCTGGCGCGCGGTGAATTCCAGGACATAGCCCTGTCCGCCTCCGGGCGCTGGGCCGCCCTCATCGAGAACGGCGCAGATCTACAGCCGCAGGCGCAGGAGGCGATCTACACCGCTTTCCCAGCGCGGCGACGCCACTTGCGGCTCGTCGACGTCACCTCCGGCGAGACGTGGGAGCCCTGCCCCGACTGCGATGTCACGTTTGGGCTGCTCGATTGGGCCAAGGCCTCGGCCCGCTTGGTCATCACCGCCCGCGCCGCGGGTCCCGATGGCGATGGCAAGGCCCTGGTGGTGATCGACGCCCCGCGGCGCAGCGTCACCCGGCCGCCGCTTGGCGACCTGGTGCTTGACCTGCAAACGACGCGCAATGAACAGGCGCGACGAGCCCGCGCGACCTGGTTGGGCGAGGATCTGCTGGTCTTCGCGCACGATCGGACGGGGCGCAGCGATTGGTATCGCCTGCGGGCCGGAGGCGCCCAGGCGCTGACGCGGTCCATGCCGCAGACGCCGCGGCAGGTGGCCGCCGCGCGCGCAGGTCGGATCGACCTGGTGGCGGGCGGCGCGCTCTGGGAGATCTCGACCAGCGGCGCCGTCCGGCGGCGCGTCCGGCGCGATGGCGACCGCCCCCTCCCCCTGTCGCAGGACCCCCATGCCCGCGCGGCGGCGAACCCCGTCGCGCCGACCGATCTCGTCCTGAGCGGCCCGCGGGGTCTGGTGCGTGAGCGTCCTGGCCATGACGCCGCCCTGCCGCTCCCGCCCGGTTGTGCGAACCCGATCCGGGGTCCGGAACATGTGGCGGCGGTCTGCGCCGGCCCCGGCGGGCGCCGGGAGGTCCTGGTCGGCGATTGGACGCGCGGGTGGCGCAGCGTGCTGACGCTCAACGCCGGCCTCGCCGAGATCGAGCCCGCGGTGCTGCGCCGGGTCGCGCCGAAGGGCGCCCGCGCCCCCAGCTGGCTCTACCTGCCGCGGACGCCGCCGCCGGCCCGAGGCTATCCGCTGGTGGTCATCCCCTATCGTGGCGCGGTCTATCCCGAGCCTGATCCTCGGTTCGAGGTCGGCGCCTTCACCGCCTATCTCAATCCGCAGATTCTGGCGGCCCAGGGCTATGCGGTGCTGACCCCCAGCCTGACCTATGACGAGACGCAAGGCGAGCCGGCCGCGGGCCTGGCCGCCGACATCCTGCAGGTCGTGGACGCCGCCTTGGCGGCGCAGCCGCTCGACGGCCAGCGCATCGCGCTCTGGGGCCAAAGCCTGGGGGGCATGAACGCGGTGGCCGCCGCTGCTCAAAGCCCGCGGTTCCGCAGCGTGATCGCGGTCGCGGGCATGCACGACATCGTCTCGCGCTGGGGCATGATCCCGGTCCATCGCTGGGTGGTTCCAGACGACACCGCCTCGATCGGCCCCTCGGGGGCTGTGGAGGGCGCGCAGGCGCGGATGGGCGCGCCGCCCTGGGCCGACCCCGAGCGCTATCTGCGAAACAGCAATCTCTTCTCCGCCGGCGCGATCACAGCGCCCGTGCTGCTCGTGCATGGGGAGACCGACGAACTGCGTCCCGAGCAGTCCCAAGAGATGTTCACCGCCCTCTATCGCCAAGGGAAGGACGCTCAGTTCGTGACCTATTGGGGCGAAGGGCACGCCCTGGCGAGCCCAGCCAACATCGCCGACTACCTGGCCCGGGTGCTCGCCTGGCTGGACGCCACCCTGCCGGAGGCGCCGGCGGCCGCCAGCCGGTCCGCCCAATGACGCACCCAGGCCTCGACCACGGCGAAGCTCATCAGGGCTGAATAGTCGCCGCGCCAGATCAGGTGGTCGCGCACCAGCATCGGTTCCAGCCGCGCCCGATCCAGGAGCCCTGCGCGCACCAACTCCCCGTCCAGCAGATAGTCGCGCAGCATCGGCAGGCTGGCGGCCGCGACCTGGCCGTAATAGGCGCCGAGTTCGCCCTTGGACTGCCGCAGCCGCACGCTGTCTGGCAGCCGCCCGGCGAAGGCCTGCCGCGCCAGGCCGCGGTCACGGCCGCCGGCGGTCAGACGCGATGTAGGTAGGCTGAGGCAGAGTTCCATCACCGGCTGGGCGAGCAAGGGGTGGACGACCTCGGCGGCCCGTCCGCGCAGGCCCTCGATCTGGATGGTCAGCTTGTGGGCCAAGGTGGCGATCTGGACCTGCTTGGCCGGTGGCAGGTCTTCGATGCCCTCCGCCCAGGGATGCCCGGCGACCGGGCGCAGCTGCCGGGCCAGGTCGAGCTTCCAATCCAGCCCGGGTGTCGTCCAGATACTGCGACGGCACCAGCGCGCGACGTTCAAGGCGTAGTCGGATGTCCAGACAGCTGGCCCTCGATCGCGCAAGGCGTCGATCAGCAGCAATGGGGTCGGCGTCGCGAAGAACGCCATGTCGCCGCCCTGGCCGGTGACGATGCGGCCAGCCCCGAGGGTGCGCGCACGGTCGGCGGCGTCGGCGTCCCGCGCCGCGTCCTTCGCCGAAAACCCCGGCCGCAAACCGTCGGCGCACAGGGCCAACATCATTTCGGTGACGGCAAAGTCGGGCTTGAGCACTTCGGTGAGCGGGATGTCGAGATGGCGCGCGACATCGCGGGCATAGGCGCGCTCGTCGCCGCGCCGGCCGGGCACATAATAGTTTGTCCACTCAAGGACCTGGTCACGGACCTGGCCTGCTAGGCTGGCGGCCAGGATCGCAGAGTCCAGGCCTCCGGAGATCTCGGCGAGCACAGGGGCGTCACCCACCAGCCGCCGGACGCAGGCGTCCACGGTGTCGCGCAAGGCGGTGTGCGCATCGCGTGGCGTCGCCGCTCGGGCCGCCCCTGCCGGCGACCAGACTTGCCGAACGCCGCCGTCGCTCCGCAGCAGGGCGCCAGGGGTCACGGCCTCAAGGCCGCTCAAGGCGGCCTGGGCGCCAATGGCGGCCGAGGAGCGCACCCAGGCAGCGACCGCGCGCCAATCGATCGCCAGGTCCAAAGGCCAGAGTTCAGGCGCCAACCAGGTCGGCAGGTGGCTGGCGACGATCTGCGTCTCCTCCCGCGACCAGGTCATGGCCTCGAGGCCGCCGCCGGGATCACGCAGGATCGACCAAGCGCCGCCGGGCTCGGTGATCAAGGCCACGTACCGCCCCCAGAAGCGGGTGAGGAGGTCGGCCGCGATGGCTTCCACGGGCGCCGCGCGAGAGATCACCAGGCTCTCCACCTCCTCGCCGACCGCGCCTTGAAAGCTAGCGCGGTAGAGATCGCCGAGCACCAGGCCGCGGTCGCCCGGTAATCTGCGCACCGGAGCACCGGATGGATCGCGCACCAGCACGAGGCTGTCGGGCGCCTCCCAGGCGATGCGCCAATCGGACGGCGCGGCCGCCCGCAGGGCCATGACCGCGTCTGGAGTCGCCCCCGTCCAGCGCAGCGCGACATAGGCGGCCACGGTTAGACCACCATGATCGGTTCGAAGCTGGAGACATAGTCGACGGTGTCGTTGAGAACGACGTCGCCGGCCTGGACCCAACAGTGGGCGGCGAAGGGCCAGGTCCGCACCGCGAAGACCCAGTCGGCCCGCAGGTCATGGCAGGCGAGGATGTCTAGCAGCAGGAAGGATTGGTAGAGGCACGCGCCCTGGACCGGCAGCCACGGGAGGCTGGTCTGGAAGCCTGCGCCGAGTCTGGCGGCCGCGGCGATATCCAGCCGGCCGCCGCGCTGAGCGCGCCGCCGGCCGACCAGATCGGCGAACGGGCGCCGATGATACCGCGAGAGCATGGCCAGGCTGCCGACCACTAGGTCTGGCCAGGACGGCGCACGTCCCCGCGGCGCCGGCACGACGTCGAAAGCCTCCTGGGTCGGCGGCGGTCCCCAGCGACGGGGCTGGAGAACCTCGCGGTCGGTGAGGAAGTTCGCCTCTTGCAGTTCCGCGGCAAGATCGTCGGCGAGGCCGCGCAGCACGCCCAGCGCCGGATCGAGCAACAGGTTTGCCCCGGCCTGAGGCAGGCAGAAATACTGGTCCCTCGACACATCGAGCAGCACCAGATCCTCGCCGCAGAGGGCGGCGTGAACGTCCTGAGCCAATCGCCAGATCCGTTGAGCCATGGGTGCGCATCCGAAAGAGGCGGCCGACGCCGGACGACCGGCGCCGGCCAGCCCCCTTACGGATAGACCTCGTCGAACTCTTCCGGGTTCAGGCCCTGGATGCCGCCGAGGGTGAGGCGGCGGGCGTCGCCCAGGCAGATCAGACGGGTGTTGCGCGTCTTAAGCATGGTAGCCTCCATTCACATGAGGTCGCTTCAGTGCGACCTGGCCAGGAGGCGCCCAGCCCATAGTGTATTCAATCTATAGGTGTTCTATATTTCGCCCTCGCCGGACCTGGCGCTGACGGCGCGCGCCAGCCGATCGGCCTCCGTCACCCGGCGGCGGTGATAGGCGCGAAGGGCATGGCTGAGGCGCGTTCCGTCCGCCTGCGCGGCGGCCAGAGCCTGCAGCTCCATCGCGGCCTCCGTGAGCACCCCGCTCTCGGCGAGCCGCACCGGATGCAGCCGATCGGCCAGCACCCCGTGAAACCTCGCGAGGGTGCGATTGCCGCCGGCGCGCACCAGGGCGGCGAACAGCTGCGCGCTCGCCGCCGCCAAGGCCGCCCCGGAGTTCGGCATCTCGATGGCGAGCGGAGCAAGGTCCGCGGAGACCCCGCGGCGGCCCGCGTCTGCAGCGGCGTGCAGGGTGAGCGCGCCGTGCAGGCTGTAGAGGTCGGCGATCTCGGCCGACCCCAGGCGCCCGGCCAGATAGCCCCTCGCCGCGCCCCGTCGGCCTTCGATCAGGCCCTCGCCGGCCAGGAACGCCAAGGCCTCGCGAACCGGTGTCGCACTCAGCCCCAGGGACTGGGCGAGATCCATCACCACCAGGGGCGCGCCTGGGCGCAGCTCGCCCTGGCGCAGTCGCATGCGCAGTTCGCTCAGCGCCTCGCCGAAGGGGTCGCGGGTTCGCATGGTCGCTCCCTCGCCATCAAGTACAGGCGAGCACTTTGCGACCGTAGATTCATGGGAGTCCAGAAAAACTCACGCCACACGGCAGATATGAGACCGAAACACAGTCATTCGCCTACGATTCGCCATCTTATTGCGAACATATCGCAAGATCATGGCACTATCATGCAAGGGATTTGCGCAGCCTCGTCTGATATCTTGATTTCTAAACAGAAGCGGCGACGAATGCTCCTGCGAGCAAACGACCTTTTCTTTGCCAATTGCACGACGGAGCATTGAACGCCCCCTCGGTCGCGCTCTATCTGAGGCTGTTCAGCCAGCCGGACCCGAGCCCGCATCGATGACCGCCGCTTCCCACCTGCCGGCTGAAGAGGCCGCGACGCTGTCGCTCGTCCTGCGCACCATCCGTCGGCGCCGGGGGCTGAAGGCGGGTGAGATCGCGCGCGAGATGGGGCTCGGCGTGCGCACCTATCAGTATCTGGAGGCCGGCCAGAGTCCCTGGGACCCGGAGCGGATTCGGAGGTTCGCGCAGGCGACCGACAGCGACCCCCACGCCATCGTCGCGGCCGTGATGCTGGGCTCGCCCAACCTCGCCATCTCGGCGATGGACAACAAGCTGGTCAGCGTCCTGATGGCTGGACTGAAGCGCTTCGACGAACGGATGGGCGAGGACATGGCGCGGATCGAGGTCGGCCGCTCGATCGCCGCCATCCGGCGGGTGTTCGGCTTCCTGGAGAGCGATCTGGCCGAGCGCGACGCCCAAGCCAAGGCCTGGCTAGACGTCGCCGCGGAGTCCGCCGCCGGCCCCGATGACCGGGAAGCTGACGATTGAGCGCCCAGGCGCTTTGCAACCTGAGGCCAATCCCCCAATGTGGGGGTTCATGCGAAACGATCTGAAGCATCTGCCACGGGGCAAGCAACGGGAACTGGCCGTGGTGGTCGAGATCCTGCTGGAGGAATTCAGCAAGATCATCGCCACGCGCAAGGCGCCGCGCCTGCGCGACGGCCAGGTGCTGAAGATCATCCTGTTCGGGTCCTACGCCCGCACCGACTGGGTCGAGGACCCGATCGGCCGGTACTTCTCCGACTACGACATCCTGCTGGTGGTCGATCACGACGACCTGGCCGACACCGTGGAGTTCTGGGACACTGCCGAGGCCCGCATCCTCAAGGAGCTCTCGGCCGGCGAGAAGCTCCGCACCCCGGTCAACTTCATCGTCCACAGCCTGCAGGACGTGAACCACCAGCTCGAACGCGGCCGCTACTTCTTCGTCGACATCGTCCGCGACGGGATCCTGTTGCACGACACCCCAGCCTCCGATCTCGTCACGCCCGCCGAACTGTCGCCCAAGACGGCGCTCGAAGAAGCTGAAGGCTATTTCGAGCAATGGTTCGAAAGCGCAGACCTGTTTCTCGAAACAGGCGTGGATCACATGGGAAAGGGCTCCCGCTGGTCCAAGAAGGCCGCCTTCGAACTCCATCAGGCGGCCGAACACCTCTACAACTGCGTCCTGCTCGTCCTCACGCTCTACACGCCGAAGTCCCACTGGTCTGCGCCCCAGGAAGTGATCCATCCCTTATGTTGGTCCGAGGACCATTTGGATGGAACGAGAGATGGCAAGGAAGCGTCACAAGCCGGAAGAGATCGTCGCGAAGCTGCGGCAAGTTGATGTGCTGACGGCGCAGGGTCAGTCGATCGCCGAGGCGGTGAGAACGATCGCGGTGACGGAGACGACGTACTTCCGCTGGCGCGCGGAGTACGGCGGGCTGAAGACCGACCAGGTGAAGCGGCTGAAGGATCTGGAGCTGGAGAACGCCCGGTTGCGGCGTGCGGTGTCGGACCTAACGTTAGACAAGCTGATCCTGACCGAGGCCGCCCGGGGAAACTTCTAAGCCCCGCCCGTCGCCGGGCCTGCATCGACAAGGTGCAGGCGCAGTTGAAGGTGTCTGAGCGCCGCGCCTGCGCGGTGCTCAGACAACACCGATCCACCCAACGCAAACCGCCCAGGGGCCGCGACGACGAGGCGGCTCTAACCGCCGACATCATCGCGTTGGCCAAGACCTACGGCCGCTACGGCTACCGGCGGATCACGGCCTTGTTGCACCACGCGGGTTGGTCGGTGAACGCCAAGCGCGTGCAGCGGATCTGGCGACGGGAGGGGCTGAAGGTCCCACAGAAACACCCAAAGCGCGGCCGGCTCTGGCTGAACGACGGCTCGTGCGTTCGCCTGCGCGCTGAACGGCCCAACCACGTCTGGTCCTACGACTTCGTCGAGGACCGCACCCACGATGGACGCAAATTCCGTATGCTCTGCGTGATCGACGAGTTCACCCGTGAGGCCCTGGCCATCCGGGTCAAGCGACGGCTCAACTCCACCGATGTACTGGAGACCCTGGCGGATCTGATGATCCTGCGCGGACCACCGGCCTATGTTCGGTCAGACAATGGCCCGGAGTTCATCGCCAGGACCCTGCGTGAATGGATCGCCGCCGTCGGCGCCCAGACCGCCTACATCGAGCCAGGAAGCCCCTGGGAAAACGGCTACTGCGAGAGCTTTAACAGCAAGCTTCGCGACGAACTGCTCAACGGCGAGATCTTCTACAGCCTGACGGAGGCCCAGGTGTTGATCGAGGCCTGGCGGCGGCACTTCAACGCCGTCCGGCCCCACAGCGCGCTCAACTACCGACCACCAGCGCCCGAAGCGATCATCCTTCGCGGTGGAACCATCGTGCCATGGGCGAGCGCGCCAGCTGTTGAGGGCGCGCGCTCGCCCACCCCAACCATGGCCTCAGAGCCAGCCATGCACTAACATTGAACCCGGATCACCCAATCGGGTCAGGCCAACCCTCCGACTCGATACCGCCCGCGACATGGAGGTGTCCCGTAAGGACAAACGGCAAACCATCCATCTGCCCCCGTAACGTGTCGAGCAATTCCGCGTAGAGACTGCGCACCCCTGCGACGACGGGCGAACCCGATTCGCCATCCAACCGCGTCAAATTCGGAAGGCATGCGGCCGTCGGGTAAGAGACCGCCAAGACGTTAGCGGCCACAGCTCCGCTGGCGCCGGCGATCGGCACGAGGTGGCGTGCCGCCTCAACCCGCCCGTCATGCCGCCGCACATTTCCGACGACGCGGATATTGAATGCCTCCAAGAGGGGCCGCGGCGCTTCCAACCGACCTGCGGCATCATGATTGCCGGCGACGATCACGATTGTCATTCTTGGCTGCGCGCGGCTCAGCCGCACAAGCGCATTGTAGAAAAGCTGTTGCGCTTCTCCGGACGGGTTCTGACTGTCGAATACATCGCCGGCGATTATGAGCGCATCGACATTCCGCTCAACGACGATCTCTTCGAGGCGATCAAAGACTTTACGGTGCTCGTGCTCGCGCGAGAACCCGCGCAGCGTTTGACCGACGTGCCAATCAGCCGTGTGCAGAATGCGAATCATTGCCCTTGGTCCTCCGGCTCTTGCACCGGAGGAGTGCCCGACCATGCTTTCGAGATTACGCCCCAATCGACGCCTCGCTCTTCGGCCAGCGTCCACACCTTCCAGAAATCCGGGTCCGCCGACTGCGGCCGCTGCGCATCGGGCAATTCATCCACCTCTACCAGAACCGGGATCGGTGCTGCCCAGCCGAGGAGGACAGCCTGTCGGGACGGTAAACTTGGCAACTCGCGGAGCAGCCCGCCTACATTATCGGGAACCAGGCGCGCGACGAGATTCTGGTCTGCGTCATTGACTATGCGGTGCAATAGAAACGTGTTGCATTGAGCGAGCACCGTCGGAGAAAGCTCCGACGGACGCTGTGACGAAAGCACTAGCCCAAGCCCGAACTTGCGTCCCTCACGGGCTATACGCTCGAACACCTCGCGGCAGAGTTGGGTTGGAGATGAGGCAGGGCCGTCATCGTCCTTACCACGCCGAACGAATGTGTGCGCTTCCTCAAGGACGAGGACGGTCGGCAAGGTCTGGCCCTTCGGATGGCCGCGGCGATACCGCTGAAGAGATTCGAAAATCAGCCGTGCTAGAACAGAAACAACGATGTGAACGATCTCGGACGGGACGAGAGATAGGTCGACAACTGCGATCTGTCCGTTGCTTGCACCATCGTCGCCCACGTAATCCTTCAGCCAGGTTTCGAATGAGGTCGGCGGATCGCGCCCAATTACCGCGCCAAGTCGCTGGTCAGCGAGCATTCCGCGAATGCGCAGTCCAAGCGTTGAGATAAACCCCGCAAGGTTCCCCCCTTGCTCGGTTGCCACCCGGTCGAGGTGTTCGGCAAGAATGTTAACGTCAAAGAACTGCGGGGCGTCCTCGCTGATGGGCGCCGCGTGGCCGACATCCGGCAGTGTCTGCGCCAAGGTGTCCAATGCGCCACGGACCGTCTCCAGGTCAGCGATCGCGAAGTCATTGAAGAAATTGCCTGAGCGCCGCTGATCGACGACTCCCGTGGTCGTGGTTGCAATTGCAGCCAGGGCCCCACTCACCGGCTCCTGAACCTCACCGGCAAACTGGGAACAATCTGAAGCGATCGTTTCAAGGAGCCGCGCGCATTCGAATCTCGGTCTCGGGGCACCCGCGAAGGCCTGGGTGCCGGTGTTCAGCATCGCCAAAATACGGATTGAATAGGAACCGAGGTAGCGGCGGATCATCGCCTCTCTCGGCACACCCTCCGTCTGGCCGGCCTTCAATTCTCGGAGCCCCTGCATCAGCAGCGGCCGTTGCGCACCGGGCTGGGCGTGCGCGACCGCGGTCCATTCGTGCCCGCTCCAGAGCCACGCGGGGACGTCGAGCGGTCGCTCTCCTTCTGCCACGGGTGGAACGCGAAACAATCGCAGTTCGTCTCCCCGATCAGCAAAGGCCCTGGCGTATTCGCCATTTGGATCAAGGACGATAAACCGCGCATTGGGCGCTCCGGTCTTGCCGGCGTCCTGGATGGCCTTCTCGGCCGCCGCCATAGACCATCGAATTAGCCCCGCCACGGTGCATGATTTGCCGCTGCCGGTGTTTCCCAACACGGCCAAGTGCCGGCCGAAGAGCTTGTCAGGATCGACCATGATGGCGGCATTTGACGCCATCGGAGAGGATCCAATTCTGACTCTCTTGTCGTCGTCCCTCGCTCCTACGATGGCTTCGACCTGTGAGGGCGTCGGAATGAGAACCTGGTCTCCCACTGACGGAAATGCGACAACGCCACGGGAGAGTTCGTATACGGTTGTTCCCGAAGCGCGATCGCGTCGGGATGTCAGCGTTCCGACCGGGGACAGCGACATTTTCCGCAGCGGAAATGGCAGATCGATCAGGCCGAAATCTTTAAGGCCGGCACGCTTTGGATAGGGAGAGCGCTCGATCCCAATCCAGGTGATGTAGGCAACCGTCGCACCGGCTTCATTGGGGATGAGCAGATATCCATTGAGCCGCGGAAAGCCAGCCGGCACACCGGTATTTAGCGCCGTGGAGTGCGGAGCATCGAGCTCGAGAAGGACCCGAACTTCGTCAGGCGCGACCGACTCGACCACACCGACCACAAGACCGGACAAACGTTCGACTGGAGTTGTCATGGTCGCCTCATACCGCACCGATTGAGGGTGCTGGAGACGATGCCGCCGGCGGATCGTTTGCTTTTGGATCGCCCGGTCGATGCTTCAACAGCTCGGTCATTCGGCCGGATATATAGTCGAGCGCCGGCTTTGGCAGATAGTTTGCGACTAGCGTTTGAAGGTCTGAGAAATGCGGGCCGATCAACAGCGAGACCTGCGCATCCCGCGTCTTTTCAATGAAGGCTTTGAGGCGGTCATCAGCCTCATAGGCCATGATCACCAAATGGGTCGACGGGATCGTCAGCATATCGAGCAGCACTCGATTCACATGGTCGTCACCGAAGCCATAGCCGTAGGTCACGACAACAGCGTTGGGTCGGCAGGCTGCGGCTGCGAAGTCGCGAAAGAGTTCCGCATAAGGGTATTGGGTTGTTTCGACATCCTTCGCGGGATTGGGATAGATCATCACCGTATCGACGGGCTTTTTGGGAATGTCGGTATGATCCGCAGGCGCTCCGAATGGGATGCCCTTGCGATAAATTCGCCGCTCGTTCTTATCGAAAAACCAGTCCAGTGAGCCGTGGAGCTTGGTCAGGCGAATGACGCCCTCCATGAACCGAGGTTCTCCCCGAATGCCGGGTGGATTGTAGTGGACGTCAACTTCAACACGCGACGCTCGGAAGACCGGATTCAGAGCGCCGACGAATCTATCGATGATCCGAAGACCCGCAAAATCGCAACCATGTTCGATCAGGCGGTCGTAGTTGGTTGTGAAGACGTGCAAACGTTCACGTGACGCAGCGCGGCTCGCAAAACTCAACAGGAATGATTGCAGAGTTCCTTGGGCAGCATCCTTCGATGCCGGATCCTTTCCAACGACAATCCCGCTTTCCGTCTTCAACAATGAAGTGAGGAAGCCGGACATCTGGGTGTCAATGCCGTCCTTGAGGCTCTTCTCTGCCGCCTTGTCGATGACTCCAAGGCCCTCAAGCAGCGCAAGCGCACTTCGAAACTGATCTTCGATGTTTGCTGCGCCTCTTTTCATGGCCGTCGCTCCGGCCTGGGCGTGGGCATCGATGGCGACGTCATACGTCGTGCCAAATGTAACCTTGGCCATTCCGGTCGCCCCTACACCCGCGAGGTAACCGACCGCAGTGGTGAACCCGCTGCCGAGCAGCAGATTGAGGTGCTCTGCCTGGAAAACAGCGGAAAGCCATGGCTCGATGTGCTTTCGAGCACTGTTGGTCAGGGAGTCCAGTTCATCGAGGTCGGTGGGTAGATCGTCCCAGGAGCCTGAATGGCTGCCCACGCGATAAAAGTGCTTCTTATCCATACTTCCCCCCGAGACCGCGATCACGGCCCTTTTCTTCATCAATTGCGCCACTCGGGACGAAATAATTTGTCATCCCGCTATGCCTCATCGATTGCTGCTCCTGGCGACCACGGCCCGCTCGGCGGCCAGACTCGTTGTTCATTCAGTCCGACGACCAGCGGCATCAAGAAGACGCGAAGATCGGCGATGGTAACGGCGAAAGCGTCAGGTGCGGCTGCCATCCGATCGCGGCCGAGGAAGGCGCGCCATTGAGCAGCCCATGCCTCCGCGAATTCATCGGTCAGGCCAACCGGAATATCGGACGGAAGAACCGTTCCGCGTCGTTCGAAGGTTCGCTGGACGGCCTCGACAAGGGCGGCCTGGCGAAGCTCGAATGTTCGGGAAATCACCCAGAGATCATAGAAGTCCTTGAGCCTGCTATTGGCCACACCGAGGGTCACAAGAGCCTCGAATTTCTCGGCCACCACCGTTTCGACGGGATAGGCTCGAAGATGCGGCGCCGGTGCGTCAAGCAAGGCGGGGTAGTCGATCTCTATAGCCGCGGGCGTAATGGCATCGCCAAAACCAATGTCGACCTGGATCGATATGCGCGCGCCGGCGATCGTTGCCGTCGTGCGAACACGCACGCCACCATATTCCACCTCCTCGCGGATCGGCGCCGCCATCAACGCGGCGACGTCAAACGTCACACCGTCGTCGGCAACAGGCTGCGCACAAATGGCCCGGAAGGTCTCGGCGATGGCCTCGGCGTCGTTGTCGCCGTGGCCAAGCAGATCCAGATCGCGAGTGGGCCGGAACGGGTCGGCGACCCAGGTCACGAAGAGCATCGCACCTTTGAGGATGAAGCGATCGCGATGTGGTGAGACGCTCAGCCGGTAGAGCAGACGCTCGAGCGCATAGCGCGTCAGGAGAATCTGGAAATCCGACCGTTCGGCACGTGCCCGGTCGAGGAGCCGCGCCCGCACTGATGCGCCGATGTTGCGGGGCTCACGCGGCATCGGACACCATTGCTTCGACGTAAGGGCGCATGATTGACCAGACCCGCGCCTTGCGCGCGTAACGCCAGAGCTGATCCGGCTTGCATCGGCGGCGGCGGAGGCCCTCGCGCAGTCCCTCCATCGCTACATCGAGACCGACCTTGGTCCGATAGCGAAAGCAGTCGACGATTGTTCTCGCCGGATCCGTGATGGGAACATCGACACTCTCGATGCGGTGACGCTCCACCCCTTCGGTCAGCGCAGACCCCGTAAAGCGCACGAACCGGATAGGTGGATAATCGATCTTGGGACGCCAGGCGGCGCGGTCGATCGCCATCCACACAGCCGAGGGCATCTGCAGCGTCAGTTCGTGGTATTGGAGCGCTGAGGTCAGGCAGACCACGCCCTTTGGGACCAGAACAGCGGCTTCGGCAAGCGCATGGGCAGCCTCAACCTGGGTATCCGGGAGCTGATAGAGGCCGCGCGCCGGTCGGACGACCGCTTTCTCCCGAACGAGACGGGCGAGCGTCTCCGGTCCAATGCCTTCGGCAACGAATTCCTTCAGCCGGAGCATTCCCCGGGCCTTCAGGAGGTCGAGCGCACGAAGTCGCTGGGCGGTGGCGGATGTCATGGTCGGTGACGTTTCCTCTGTTCTGGCAAAATATAGCAGAGGTTTTATCACAACTCTGCGTGCTCGGAAATCCTGATTTTTGTGCCTTTTCGTCTAGCCAACCCTTTGGTGGGGAAAGCCTTCCCCCTGGCCGGCGCCGTGGTCGCCGGCGCACCCCCTTCTGCGGGGGGACCCCCAGGCTGTGCAAAAACCGATGGCGAGCGGCGCCGGCCGCGTCGCCGTCGCTTACGCGGCGTACAGCGCGTGGATCAGCGGGCAGCCTGGGTCCTGACCGGCCTCGCAGGCCCGTACCGAGCCGGCGAGGACCCGCTCCATTCGCTTGAGGTCGGCGATGCGCGCACGCACGTCCTGCAGGTGCGAGGCCGCGAGATCCCTGACCTCCGCGCAGGACGCCTGGCCGCCGGCGGCGAGCGCCAGCAACGCGCGAACCTCGTCCAGCGTGAAGCCCAGCTCCCGCGCCCGACGCACGAAGCCCAGGCGGCCCACGTCGTCGCCACCGTAGCTGCGATAGCGGCCGCGCCGGGGCGGGGCCGGCATCAGGCCGATCCGCTCGTAGTAGCGGATCGTCTCGATGTTGCAGCCCGTGCGGCGTGAGAGCTCGCCGATCTGGATCGCCTGGTCGGCCATGGGGAGCGCGGCTTTCGATTAGGGCTTGAGTCTGTAGTCGCTACAGATGGCATCCTAGTCGTCATTGCACCAGGAGACGACGGCGTGACGGCAAGCAGCGGGCTTCGAGTCCGACGGGAAGGACAGGGCGGCAAGCCCGCCGAGACCGCCTTGAACTGGGCGGCGGTCGCCGCTGCGGCCGGAGCGGTCTTCGCCTGGGCCGCATGCTGCGTCCTACCGATGTCGTTGGCGCTGGCTGGCCTTGGGCTGGGCGGTCTGGGCTGGGTCGCCGGTCAGCGCACCTGGTTTACGCTCGGGGCGCTGGCCTTGATCAGCGTGGGCTGGGTCGTCACCTGGCGCCGGGCGCGGACGTGCCGGGTCGATAGCAGCTGCGCTGCGCCATCACGGCTGGGGATCGCCATGCTCGGTGCGGCCACCGTCCTCGTTCTGCTTGCTCTGATCTGGCAGCCTATCGTCGAGCCCTGGGCCCTGGCGCTGATCCGGAGCGCCCGCGGATGAGCGACGTGCAGATTGAGCTCCGCTCTACGCTCACCTGTCCGCACTGCGGCCACCAGGCGACCGAGACCATGCCGACCGACGCCTGCCAGTACTTCTACGACTGCCAGGGCTGCGGCGTCGTCCTCAAGCCCAAGCCGGGCGACTGCTGCGTCTTCTGCTCTTACGCGGACGTGCCCTGTCCGCCCATCCAAGAAGCAGGGGCCAGCGGTGGGGCCGCCGCCTGCTGCAGCGGCGGCCGCGATGGGTAAGTGCGACGCGGTTGGCGGTGCCAAAGATTGGGCCAGCGACACGCGCGCCTTCATCGCGCTCTGGGCGCTCCCCGGCGCAGCGATGCTCGCAGCCCTCCTGCTGGAGCCCACGCTTCGCGCAGCCGTCTGGGCGGGCATGCTGGTCTGGATGGGCTTCGCCTGTCTGCTGAACGCCCGGCGGTGCGGCCGCATCCACTGCCGCGTGACGGGCCCCTACCTCCTGGCGATGGCAGGCTTGGTGGTCGCCTACGCCGCAGGCGCGGCACCGTTTGGCCCACACGGTTGGAGCTTCCTCGGGGGCGCAACCCTCATAGGCTTCGTGGTCCTCTGGTGGGGCAGCGAGCGTCTATGGGGCAAGTTCGGGCGGCCATAGCGACCAATCGGCTGAATACCCGCTACGCTCCCGCCGTCGGCGCCCCGCGTCGAAACCTGCCGCCGAGTGGACCTCGGCCTTGCCAAGTGGAATTGGCGACCAAATCACAGTAGAATCAATGAGCTACGAAACTGCCGTGAGGGTTCTCGTGAGCTTCTTGGAAGGAACAGATCGGACACAGGTAAGCCTGCTGCCTCCCTGCATCGATGACTATGTCGCTCCCGAATCCCTGGTGCGAGTTGTCGACGCGTTCGTTGGTAGTCTCGACCTCGCAGAACTCGGCTTTGCTCGCACCGTCGCGGCGGCGACCGGCCGGCCCGGCTACCATCCCGGGGACATGCTTCGGCTGTATGTCTGGGGCTATCTCAACCAGGTTCGCTCTTCCAGGCACCTCGAGCGGGCCTGCATCCGCGACCTTGAAGCGCTGTGGCTCATGAAGCAGCTCGCGCCGGACTATCGCACCATCGCCGCCTTCCGGCACGACAACCCCGAGGCCATCGTTGCGGCGAGCGCGGCATTCATCCAGTTCTGCCTCGACGGCGGGCTCATCACCGGCCGGATGGTGGCGCTGGACGGGACGAAGATGCGGGCCGTCGCCAGCCCGAAGAACATCGCCGGCGCCGAGCGGCTGGCTCGCGACGTCGCACATACCGAGAAGGAGATCGCCTACTACTTGGACCGGCTCGACGCCATGGACGAAGCCGTGACCCAGGGCTTCGACGACCAACCGGTTCACCGGCAGGCCTTCACTGACGCGATCGCCGCGTTGAGCCGGCGGAAGGATCGGCTGGCGCGCCGGCAAGAAATCTTGGTGGAACGCGCCGAAAAGGTGCTGGTCTTCGGCGAGCCCGACGCGAGGCCGATGGGCTACGCCCACTCACCCAAGATGCCCTGCTACAACATGCAAAGCGTCGTGGACGTAGATAGCGGTCTGATCGTCCACCACGACGTCGCCAACGAAGCGAACGACAGCCAACTCCTGCACCCAATGTCGCTGGCGACGATGGAAGTGCTGCAGGTCGACCGCCTGACTGTTCTGGCGGACGGCGGCTACTCGAACGCCCAGGCGATAGCGGCGTGCGAGCACGATCGAATCGAGGTCGCGGCGCCGATCAAGCGCGGCGCGATGAACACCGACTTCTTTCGGCCGACCCAGTTCGCATTTGATGAGGCGTCAGACACCATCCGCTGCCCGGCGGGTCAGACGATGAAGCCCTCCGGCAAACACACCCGCAATCGCGCCATCCGATATCGAACGACCGCCTGCAGGGACTGCCGCCTGAAGCCGAGATGCACAGCGGGCGCCCAACGGACGATCCATCGCCTGTTCGACCAGGCGGCGCTCGATCGCATGGAGGCGAGGATCTACGCCAATCCAAGCCTGATGGTGACGCGCCGATGCACGGTTGAGCACCCGTTCGGCACGATCAAGCGAATGTCGGGAGGTGGTCGGTTCCTTACCCGCGGCCTCAGAGCAGTAAAGGCAGAGGCAGCGCTCTCCATCCTGGCCTTCAACATCATCCACGCGGTGAATGTCTTCGGTCCGGCGCGCCTGACACCGTCGGCCTAAACGGCCGGCTCGATGCGGCGTCCACGCCAGGGCGGCCGGCGAGTTTTGGCACAGCCTGCCCCGCAACGCCCCCTTAGAGGGAGAGTGCGGACCGGATTGCCGTGACGGGTTGATGGTCGAGAGAGAGGCTCCCGGCGCCCGTCGCGGAGATCCGCGATGTCCAGACATGACCGCAGCGCTCGTTCCGGCTCCGACCGGGCGAACCTCTATGACGAAATCACTGGCAAGATCATCGCCGAGCTGGAGGCCGGCCGTGTGCCCTGGGTCCAGCCTTGGGGCACTGCGGCGGCGAAGGCGCCGCTCGCGATGCCGAGGAACGCGGCTACTGGCCGAGGCTATTCCGGCATCAATGTGCTGATCCTCTGGGGCGCCGTGATCGAGCACGGCTTCCCCGGCCAGAGCTGGCTCACCTTCAGGCAGGCCCTCAGCCTTGGCGGTGACGTCCGCAAAGGCGAGCGCGGCACCACGGTCGTCTATGCCGACCGCTTCATTCCCGACGAGGAGAAGAAGCGCGCCCGCGAAACTGGTGAGGAAGCCCAGACCATCCCCTTCCTGAAGCGCTTCACGGTGTTCAACGCCGCGCAGTGTGACAGGCTGCCCGAAGAGGTCGCCGTCATCGCGCCGCCCCCGCCGCCTGGTCTGATCGAACCAAGGGTCGAAGCGCTGATCGAGGCCACCGGCATCGACTTCCGGATCGGCGGCAACCGGGCCTTCTACATGCCGGCTCTTGACTATGTGCAGGTGCCGCCGCCGCAGGCCTATTTCGAGCCGATCAACTGGCACCGAACCGCCCTGCACGAGCTGGGGCACGCCAGCGGGGCGCCGCACCGGCTGAACCGCGATCTCTCGGGCTCCTTCGGCACGAAGAAATATGCCTTCGAGGAATTGGTTGCCGAGATGAACGCCGCCTTCTGCTGCGCCTCGCTCGGCATCGTGCCGACGGTGCGCCACGCGGATTACATCGCCGCCTGGCTGGAGGTGCTCCGCGACGACAATCGCGCCGTCGTGCGCGCTGCCTCTCAAGCAAGCAAAGCAGCCGACTACATTCTCGGCTTTCTGCCCGAGGACGAACGGCTCGTGCCGGCAGCCGCCGACATCGACGAGCGGGAGGCGGCCTGATGACAACGCGCGCCCATGGCGAGCATCTGCTCAAGAACGCCGCCGGGTTTCTGGCCGGCGCCCAGCACCTATCCCGGGATGACCGCCACGCCCGTGAAATCCTGTTTCACCACATCGCCTGTGCGATCGAACTGTCGCTCAAATCCTTCCTGCAATTCCGAGGTTGGAGCGACGAACGGTGCCGGCTCGAAATCCGGCACGATCTGACCAAGGCGTTGGATGCCGCTGAAGGGCTCGGCTTTCATCCGAGCTACCCAGCCCTGCATCCGCTCCTCACAATCCTCTCGCCCTACTATTGCCGCCATCGCATTCGCGATCTCGCGGCGCACGAGCCCGCGCTCTTGTCGCCGCAACAGGCGCTCAAGGCGGCAGAGGAACTCTTGAGCGACGTCCGCGGCGCTTGTTCCAAGGGTTCCGGGCTCGGCGGGCCTTCGTCACGGAGCCCCTGAGAGGAAGAGGGTCGAGGGATTTTCGTGACGGGTTGGAGGCCGAGAGAGAGGCTTTCGGCCGCCCGTCGCGGAGTAAATCCCGATGGCTACTGCCGTTCAGAAGATCACCCTGTCGTCCTCGCGCGACATTCCCTTCAACAAGCTGGTGCTGAGCCAGTCGAACGTCCGGCGCGTGAAGGCTGGCGTCTCGATCGATGACCTTGCGGCCTCGATCGCCCGGCGCGGCCTCATCCAGAGCCTCAACGTCCGCCCCGTCCTCGACGCCGAGGACCAGGAAACCGGCATGTTCGAAGTCCCAGCCGGCGGCCGCCGCTATCGGGCGCTGGAGCTTCTGGTGAAACAGAAGCGCCTGGGCAAGACGGCCACGGTGCCCTGCGTGGTACGCGATCCCTCGACCGCCATCCTCGCCGAGGAGGATTCGCTCGCCGAGAATATCGAGCGCGCGCCGCTCCATCCCCTCGACCAGTTCCGTGCGTTTCAGGACATGCGCCTGAAGGGCCAGTCCGAGGAGGACATCGCGGCGGCCTTCTTCATCCCCGTCAACGTCGTGAAACAGCGCCTGCGCCTAGCTGCGGTCGCGGAGTCGCTCCTCGATGTCTATGCCGAGGACGGCATGACGCTGGAACAGCTCATGGCCTTCACCGTCTCGGCCGACGAGGCGCGGCAGGTGCAGGTCTGGGAGTCGATCCGCAACTCCTGGTCCAAGGAGCCCTATCAGATCCGCCGGATGCTGACCGAAAGCACCGTGCGGGCGTCCGACAAGCGGGCGATCTTCGTCGGGCTCGACGCCTATGAGGCCGCCGGCGGCGGCATCATGCGCGATCTTTTCCAGGCCGACGACGGCGGATGGCTGCAGGACCCGGCGTTGCTCGATCGCCTGGTTTCCGAGAAGCTGAAGAACATCGCCGACGATGTCGCGGGCGAAGGCTGGAAATGGATCGAGGTCGATGTCAGCCATCCCTACGATGTCGCGCGCGGACTGCGCGAGATCACCGGCACGCCGGTTGATCTAACCGACGACGAGCGCGCGACGATCGAGGCCCTCAACGCCGAATACGCCAAGCTGGAGGCGGAATATGAAGGGGCTGACGAACTGCCCGATGATGTGGACGAGCGGCTTGGCGAAATCGAGACGGCGCTGAACGCCTTCAACCAACGGCCCACCATCTATGATCCGGCCGACATCGCCCGCGCCGGCATCTTCATCAGCATCGACGCCGATGGCTCGCTCTCGATCGATCGCGGCTATGTGCGTCCGGAGGACGAAGCGCCCGTGACCATCGAAACCGATGGCGGTGACGCCGACCAGGGTGCCGAGAGCTCCGATCCGGTGGCGCCGTCGGTGCAGCGAGCCGTCATCACCATCGGCGGCCAGTCGGCCGAGACCGAGGATGACGAGGAGGAGACGATCAAGCCCTTGCCCGAACGGCTCGTGATGGAGCTGACCGCGCATCGCACGCTGGCACTGCGCGACGCATTGGCGAACAATCCGCATGTCGCGCTGACGGCACTGCTGCACAAGCTCGTCACCGACACCTTCCAGCGCAGCTCGACCACTGGCGGATGCCTGGAAGCCAGCGTCCAGCACGTCTTCTTCCCGGTGCAGACCGCCGACCTGAAGGACAGCGCGTCCGCCAAGGCTGTCAGCGAGCGGCAGGAGGCGTGGAAGACCGACGTCCCCCAGGAGGATCAGGCGCTGTGGGATTGGCTCGACGGACTGGACGACGCCAGCCGTCTGGCGCTGCTCGCCCACTGCGTCAGTTACGGCGTCAATGCGCTGTTCGAGAAGGCCGACCGCTATGGCGGCCCCGGCGTCTCGCAGCACAGCCTCGAACGCCGCCTCGGTCAGGCTGATCGGCTGGCCCGCGCAGTCCGGCTCGACATGGTTGAAGTCGGCTGGACGCCTACCGTCGATAACTATCTCGGCCGCGTGACCAAACCGCGCATCCTCGAAGCCGTGCGCGAAGGGGTTGGCGAGCGGGCCGCGCAGCTCATCGACCATCTGAAGAAGGGCGACATGGCCAAGGAAGCGGAACGGTTGCTGGCCGACAGCGGCTGGCTGCCCGACCCGCTGCGCCTCGCCGAGATCGAACCGGCCACCGGGCCGGCGGCCGAGGCCGATGGGGAGACCGAGGCGCTGCCGGATTTCCTCGCGGGCGATGACGAGGCCTCGGCAGACAGCGAGGACGAACCGGCTCACCTGGTCGCAGCCGAATGATCCACACCGTCCGGCGGTGATCGCCGGCTCGCAAACGCCGATAAGCTAAAGCCCGGCCCCCTGCGCCACAGGGATCAGCCGGGCTTTTTCTTTGTTGGCGATTGGCGCTGACGCCCCACCGACCAGCGGGCACGCCGTCCTTCTACCAGACAGCCACCTCCCACTGGCCGTTGACGCGCGCGAATCCGATCGGGCGGTTCTGGGACGCAGCATTGGGCCGCGTTGGGTCCATTGTAAGCTGCGTCATGCACGTGACGCCGGGGCCGACACCGCCCGGAGAGCAATCGCCAAGCTTCAACGTCGCGTTGGCCAGCGACGTGCCCGTGAAGAGCTTGTGACGCCGGACGGCGTCCGTCGCTTCCTCCTCGGTCGGCTGTGCGACGCCCGCGACCGCAGCGGCCGAGGTCGTGGGAATGAGGATCGGTCGCAAGCCGAACCCAGCACCAAATCCCACCGCCAAGGCGACCACGGCGACAATACCGACTGCGCTTGCTTTCATCCTTTGCCTCCTCGACCGCGTTGCCCCGAAGACGCGGCAGCCTCGGAGGCCGAAGGGGATACGCGCCTTGAGATTGTCGACGGAGTGTAGTCACCACGCCCGCCGATCGAAACCCCACCCGCATCTTGGTCGCGTCGTAACGAGCGGTTTGTGCGGCGGCGCTGCGCGTCAAGCCTTTGGAATCAGAGGGAGAGGACAGCCGGGACGGGTTTGAGCCGGTGCGGTCGAGAGAGAGAGCGCCGGGCGGCTCGGACTTTCCCGCTCTCCTGAAGGACCCTCCATGACTCATCTTCCCGCATCAGGGGCCGCCCTGGCTTTAGCCCTTCCGCTCGTCCCCGCCGCCGACCCATCGCCGCGTATCGCCGAGGCGGCGCATCTCCTTCTGCCTCATCTCGCTCGCGGCACGCGGATCGACGCCGCCACACTGCGCGGCGCGATGGAGGCCGCCTTCGGCGCCTCCGACACATCCGGCGCCTGGGACTGGAAAACCGCTTATGACGCGTGCGAAGCGGCGACGGTCCTGTTCCTGCGCAAATTCGGCCCGGCAATCCGCGCCAAGGCCACATCGCCGGCCGCCATGCTGCCGATGCTGGCGAAGATCGCCGCACTTCTGCCGACCCACACCCGCCGCTCGGCGGAGAGCGAAGCCCTTCAGCAGTTCTCCACCCCCATTCCGCTGGGTCTGGCGGCCGCTACCGCCGCGGGGATCACCGCGACCGATCGCGTTCTGGAGCCATCCGCTGGCACGGGTCTGCTGGCCGTCCTCGCCGAACTGGCCGGCGGATCGCTCATGCTGAACGAACTCGCCGCTTCCCGCGCTGGACTCCTCGACTGCCTCTTCCCCTCGGCATCGGTCACCCGGTTCGACGCGGCGCAGATCCATGATCATCTCGACGCCGGCCTCGTGCCGAGCGTGGTGCTGATGAACCCGCCGTTCTCGGCGATGGCAAGCGTCTCCGGCCGGATGGCCGACGCCACGTACCGCCACATCGCCTCCGCGCTCGGGCGTCTTTGCGACGGTGGCCGACTGGTCGCGATCACGGGCGCCGGCTTCGCGCCCGACGCGCCGGCTTGGGCAGCAGCCTTCGTTCGGCTTCAGGAGCATGGCCGCGTCGTGTTCTCGGCCACCGTCGATGGCTCGGTCTACGCCAAGCATGGCACGACGATCGATACGCGGCTGACTGTGATCGACAAGCGGCCGGCCGACGATCCCACAGTCGTCACCACCTCGGCCGGCAACGCCCCGGACGCCGCCACGCTGCTCGGCTGGGTGATCCGCGACATCCCAGCACGGCTGCCGATCGCCGCATCCACGGCGGCCCAAACAGCGCCGCGTCCCGCAGTTCCCCGCACCGCGCGCGGCTACCTCGCCCGACCAAGTTCGTCGGCGCCCGAAGCCACCGTTCTGAGCGAACCAGAAGGCTTCGAACTCACCTATGAGACCGTCGACTGGCAGCCGGCCGAAGGTTCCCGGCTCACGGATGCGATTTCTGAAGAATACGGATTGAAGTCGATCCGTATTCCCGGCTCTCAGGCCCATCCGACGAAGCTGGTGCAGTCCGCTGCGATGGCCTCGGTCGCGCCGCCCAAGCCGAGCTACCGGCCACGCTTGCCGGCGCCTCTTCTCGCCGAAGGCCTGCTGTCCGACGCCCAGCTCGAGACGGTGATCTATGCCGGCGAGGCACACGGCGATTATCTCGCCGGATCGTGGACGGTGGACGAGACCTTCGACGTCGTCTCGGCCGCGCGCGAGGATGCCCCAAACGCGATCCGCTTCCGGCGTGGCTTCATGCTCGGCGACGGCACTGGCGCCGGCAAGGGCCGTCAGAGCGCCGGCATCATTCTGGACAATTGGATGCAGGGCCGCCGCAAGGCCGTCTGGATCTCGAAGTCCGACAAATTGATCGAAGACGCGCAGCGCGACTGGTCCGCGCTCGGCATGGAGCGCCTGCTGGTGACGCCGCTCTCGCGCTTCCGCCAGGGAACGCCGATCCGGCTGCCGGAAGGCGTCCTATTCACCACCTATGCCACGCTACGCTCCGACGAGCGTGGAGAGAAGGTTTCGCGCGTCCGTCAGATCGTCGAATGGTTGGGCTCCGACTTCGATGGAGTGATCATTTTCGACGAGAGCCACGCCATGCAGAATGCCGCCGGTGGCAAGGGTGAACGCGGTGACCAGGCCGCATCGCAGCAAGGACGCGCCGGGCTGCGCCTTCAGCATGCGCTGCCGGACGCACGCGTGGTCTACGTTTCCGCCACCGGCGCGACCACGGTCCACAATCTGGCCTATGCGCAGCGCCTCGGCCTCTGGGGCGGCAAGGACTTTCCGTTCTCGACCAGGTCCGAGTTCGTGGAGGCGATCGAGGCCGGCGGCGTGGCGGCCATGGAAGTGCTCGCGCGCGACCTGCGAGCGCTCGGGCTCTACACGGCCCGCTCGCTCTCCTACGACGGCGTCGAATACGAGTTGGTCGAGCACCAGCTCACGCCCGAGCAGACGCGCATCTATGACGCCTATGCCGGAGCGTTCTCCATCATCCACAACAACTTGTCGGCGGCGATGGAGGCCGCCAACATCACGGGCGACCAGGGCACGCTCAATGCGCAGGCCAAATCCGCCGCCCGATCGGCCTTTGAATCCGCCAAGCAGCGTTTCTTCGGTCATCTCCTGACCAGCATGAAGACGCCGACTCTGATCCGCTCCATCGAGCGCGATCTGGCGGAGGGCCATGCCGCCGTCATCCAGATCGTTTCGACGGGCGAAGCGCTGATGGAACGCCGCCTGGCTGATATTCCGACCGACGAGTGGAACGACGTCCGTGTCGACATCACCCCGCGGGAATATGTGCTCGACTATCTCGCCCATTCCTTCCCGGTGCAGCTCTACGAGCCGTTCACGGATTCCGAAGGCAACCTGTCGTCGCGCCCGGTCTATCGCGACGGCCAGCCCGTCGAGAGCCGCGAAGCCGTCGCTCGCCGCGACCGCTTGGTTGAGCATCTTGCATCGCTGGCGCCGGTTCCGGGCGCACTCGACCAGATCGTCCAGCGCTTCGGCACGGACATCGTCGCCGAAGTCACCGGCCGTTCGCGTCGTATTGTGCGCAAGGGCGATCGCCTTGCCGTCGAAAGCCGCGCCGGATCGGCCAATCTCGCCGAGACCGCCGCCTTCATGGACGACGTGAAGCGCATCCTCGTCTTCTCCGACGCTGGCGGGACCGGCCGCAGTTACCACGCCGAGTTGTCCGCCCGAAATCGCCGGCTGCGCGTCCACTATCTGTTGGAGCCGGGTTGGAAGGCCGACGCCGCCATTCAGGGCCTCGGCCGGACCAATCGCACCAACCAGGCGCAGCCCCCGCTCTTCCGCCCGATCGCGACCGACGTGAAGGCCGAGAAGCGCTTCCTCTCCACGATCGCCCGGCGTCTCGACACATTGGGCGCGATTACGCGGGGCCAGCGCCAGACCGGCGGCCAGGGCCTGTTTCGCCCCGAGGACAATCTGGAAAGCCACTATGCGCGCGATGCGCTGCGTCAGCTCTACCTGCTGCTGGTGCGCGGCAAGGTCGAAGGCTGCTCGCTTCAGATGTTCGAGGACGCGACCGGCCTCTCGCTGATGGACTCGAACGGCATCAAGGACGAGCTGCCGCCGATAACGACGTTCCTCAACCGCCTGCTCGCCCTGACGATCGAACTCCAAGGCATCCTCTTCACGGCGTTCGAGCAGCTCCTCAACGCCAAGATCGAGGGCGCCATCGCCAGCGGCACCTACGACGTCGGATTGGAAACGCTGAGGGCGGAGAGCTTCGTCGTCACCGACCGGAACACGATCCACGTTCATCCGGGTACGGGTGCGGAAACCCGTCTGCTGACGATCACGCAGCGGGTGCGCAACCGGCCGGTCACGCTCGACGAGGCGATGGACCTGCTGTCGGATCGCCGGGCGATGCTGCTGGTCAACGACCGCTCCGGCCGTGCCGCCGTTCAGGTGCCGGCGCCCTCGCTGATGCTGGATGACGGCGAGATCGAGCGCCGCGTCCGGCTGATGCGGCCAATGGAGCAGCATCATGCCTCGCTGACCATGATGGCGGAAAGCCACTGGGTCGAAGCCGACCGCGCGGCCTTCGCATCGGCGTGGACCGCTGAGGTCGCCGACGTGCCGGCCTTCTCCGAGAACACCATTCATGTCGTCTCGGGCCTGTTGCTGCCGATCTGGAAGCGCCTGCCAAACGAGTCGACGCGGGTCTACCGGCTCCAGACCGACGACGGCGAGCGCATCATTGGCCGCAAGGTTTCGCCCGCCTGGGTCGCGGGCGCACTGGCAACGGGAACCAACACGCTGGCGCCGGATGACGCGCTCGCGGCCCTGATCGACGGCAAGACTATCCTCGACCTCGCCGAGGGTCTCCAACTCCGCCGCGTCCGCGTCATGGGCGCCAACCGCATCGAACTCTCCGGCTTCACCGACATGATGCGCGAACGCCTCAGCGCTTACGGCCTCTTCCACGAGATCATTTCCTGGAAGCTCCGCATGTTCGTGCCAACGGACGCGAGCGGTTCGGCCGTGCTTTCGAAGGTCATGGAGCGCTATCCCGTCCAGCGGATCGCCGAGCGGGAGGCCGCGTAGATGGCCCGCCATGACGCATCCGAGCTGGCACAGCGTCTCGGCCGGCAGGCCGAGGCCGTGTGCCGGCACTATCTCTCGGCCGGATATCGCCAGGGCCGCTACTGGCTGGTCGGCGACGTCCGCAACACGCCGGGCCGCTCGATGTTCGTCCGCCTGAAGGGAGCCGATTCCGGCAAGGGTGCGGCGGGCAAATGGACCGACGCCGCCACAGGCGAACACGGCGATCTCCTCGATGTCATCCGCGAAAGCTGCGGGCTGATCGACTTCAAGGACGTCGCCGATGAGGCCCGGGCCTTCCTGAGCCTGCCACATCCCGAGCCGGACCCGGACCACCAACGACGCCCGACATCGGCGCCCGCCGGATCTCCGGAGGCCGCACGACGGCTCTTCGCAATGTCGCGGCCGATTACGGGCACAATCGTAGAATCGTATCTACGGAAACGCAGCATCACGGCTTTGCACGGAACCGCATCGCTCCGCTTCCATCCGCGGTGCTACTACCGACCGGACGAACATTCGCCGACCGAGACATGGCCGGCGATGATCGCGTCGGTCACCGATCTCGACGGCCGGATCACGGGCGTACATCGCACATGGCTCAGCCCCGAGGGGAGCGGAAAGGCGCCAATCGACACACCGCGGCGGGCGATGGGCGATCTCCTCGGTCATGCGGTCCGGTTCGGCACGGCAAACGATGTGATCGCGGCCGGCGAAGGCATCGAGACGATCCTGTCACTCCGCATGACCCTATCGAACCTGCCAATGACGGCTGCACTCTCGGCCGCACACCTTGCCGCCATCCTGTTCCCGGCGACGCTTCGCCGACTCTACATCGCCCGCGACAACGATCCTGCTGGTGACGCCGCGCGCGATAGCCTGGTCGAACGGGCACAGGCGGCCGGCATCGAGGCGATCGTGCTTTCTCCGACGCTCGGGGATTTCAACGAGGATCTCCGCACTTGCGGCATGGGCCCGCTGCGGGCAGCGATCCGGCAGCAGCTCGCCCCCGAGGACGTCACCCGTTTTCTCGCCCTGACGGCATAGCCGGAAGGGGCAAGCGCGGGGCACCGGCAGCCGCATCGGTCTCGCACGAGGCTGCATCCCGTTGCGCCGGAGAGGACCGCGACCCGGCCTTCGAGAGGGCGATCGGCCGTCAAACGTGCCGGACCGGCAATGGCTGCGCCCGGCTATTTTCCGGCGCGCTCCAGGGGAGCGCTTTCCATCGCGAAGCAAAATAGCCGGCCTTCGCCATCCGGCGCGATGCTTGGCCCTGCGCTGACGCTCCGGGTGCAGGTCCGGCCCGCCCGACGGCTTTCGTCGCCAGAAGGCCGCGAGGGTCGTGGTCAAACCGACGAAGGAGCATCCCATGGCGAGCGAACACGACGACGGCTTCGAACCGCACCACGCCTCATCCCCAACCGACCACGTCCTGACTGAACTCCAGCTCTACGGTTTTCGTCCCTTTCAGGACGAACCCGATCCGAGGCCGCTTCCCGAAGGCGATGCGGTCGCCGGGGCCATCGCCGACATCTTCGATGCCCTGATCGCCACCCTCGAGGACACCCGCCTCGAACCCGACCTCGATGGCCTCCTTTGGTCGACCGTCAACCTCTTCCATCGCGCCACCGACCGGATCGAACGCGAACTCGACGACAATGAGCAGGCGCAGCGCCGCAGCCAGCGCGAACAGGATGGCTCGGAGGTGAAGTCGGTAGAACTCGAACGCCTCACCGCCGAAGGGCAGACTATGATCGAGCGCCGCAATGCCTTCGAGCTGATGCGCGATCAGGCCGCAGAACACTTCGAGCGCCACACCGGATCATCCTGGCGGCCACGCAGCGGATCGATGGTCAATCACCGGGCCATGACCTCAGCGATGATCGACAGCCGCGACTTCCTCGCCGCCAAGCGCCGGGCCGAGAGCGAGGTGCTGATCCCGGCGGGTCCGAAGATCGCGGTTACCGGCGGGCTCGACTTCAACGATCACCGGCTGATCTGGGCCAAGCTCGATCAGGTCCACGCCAAGCATCCCGACATGGTGCTCATGCACGGCGGATCGCCGAAGGGCGCTGAACGCATCGCTGGTCGCTGGGCCGATCATCGCAAGGTTCCGCAGATTGCATTCAAGCCCGACTGGACGAAGCACGCGAAAGCCGCGCCGTTCAAACGCAACGATCAGATGCTCGCGGTCCTGCCGATCGGCGTGATGGTGTTCCCCGGCACCGGCATCCAAGACAATCTCGCCGACAAGGCGCGCAAGCTCGGCATCCCGGTCTGGAAGTTCGGCAGTGGCGGCGCGTAAGCGCCGCCTACCCCAGCGGTGAGAAACCGCAATTTTACGCTGCCGGAAGCCTGCACTTCCGCAAAACCACATTCAGTCTGGCTTTCCCGTCACAGCGATCCTGGCCGCGCGGGCATAGTGCTCCAGTTCAACATCGCTCTCTATCAACCTATCGAGGAGCGCCTTCATGTCGGTTTGATCCGAGGACGACTGAAAAGGGCCTGGCTGACGCTCGATCGCCATGACGGCAATGGCCAGCGCCTTCTTCACCAGATGCAGATCTCGGTCCCTGAATTCAGCCACGACCTCATCACTCCGTGGAACTGGCAACAATCGCTCACGTCGAAGGCGACGATTGCAGGATATAGACAATAGCCGCTGCAGGCAGCAGCCAAATCTCTCCGCATCTACTTGAGACGTCGGCTCCAATCCAGGCGGAGACATCTCCGCTTCCACTTGCGCTGATCCTTGGTCCAATCGATGGCCTGACGCCATCAACCCGTAAAGGGTCGGCTACGCGCGCGTGCCGCCGCTTCGGCTTCGCCTGCACGGTGATTGCGGCCATCGACCGGACACATCGGGCGCCTGTCGCGCGGGAGATGGTCTCCCGCCTCCAAGACAGGAGCCGGATCAATGTC
Source organism: Phenylobacterium sp. (assembly GCF_030681155.1). Lineage (GTDB taxonomy): Bacteria > Pseudomonadota > Alphaproteobacteria > Caulobacterales > Caulobacteraceae > Phenylobacterium. Next base: position 124,565 of record NZ_JAUXXE010000053.1, read on the forward strand.
TCTTAACGATGCTCACGCCTTCGCCTTCAGCCTCGCCACCACGCTCATGGTCGCGATCGTCATCTTCAAAGCCGGCGACGGCACGGCGAGCGTCATGCCCGCCAACGAATACGACGGGGACGCCTCGGCGATCATCCACGAAGTCGATCCCTTCGCCCCTTGAGGGCGACGGTCCGCTCGGCCGAGCGGGAATCCGGACGGATTTCCGCTGCCGTCATCGCTCAACTTCGGCTATACTGACATCGGCGCCGTGGTGGTGGTGGAAGGCGCGACCGTAGACCTTCATCTCACGGAGCACACCACCATGGTACTCGGCATTCTCTTGAGCATCACAGCCATCGGCGTTTTCTGCTGGCTGCTCTTCACCCTCGCCATCTACGCGCTGCCCTTCTTCGCGGGCGTCACCGTCGGCATGTGGGCCTATGGCACTGGCGCGGGCTGGCCCGGCAGCATCGTCGTCGGACTGCTCGCTGCCGGGCTGATGCTTGGCGTCGGCCAGTTTCTCTTCGCCTTCGTCCGCCCGGTCTGGCTCCGGCTGACCATCGGAATTGTCTTCGCAGCACCGGCAGCCGTCGCCGGCTATCATGCCGTTCACGGTATCGCGAAGCACGCCATGCCTTCGGAGACCTGGCAGTTCATTTTCTCCGCAGTCGGTGCCATCGCCATCGGCGCGACAGCCTGGATTCGGATCGCCGGCGCGGAGCCCGCCCGATCCGGGCAGAGCCTCGCTCGGGGCTGACGTTCTCGCAGCAATGTCGCGGCGGACCAGCGGCGTATCGAAGCCGTCCACAACATCGTGGAGCAGGCAGGGATCGGGCGGCGATGGGCGAGCATATCCGGGCCGGGAGGCGGCAGCCGGCTGAAGAGCCCTGACCAGCGAGCGTCGAAGACTCGGCACGATCATGGTGCGGAGGTTTGGCGTCTGCCCGAAAGCGTCGTGCGGAAACCGGTGCAGGCGTTTGATCAGTACCGGGAGACGGAACCGCCGGTGATAGCGCCGCGTCTCTATCGGTCACCGAGAAGTCGTCATCGTCTCCATTGATCGGTTCTGTCCGGCCGAGCGCTCCAAAACGGCCTCTTCGATGGGTGTATCTGGCCGAAGGGCGGCTTCGCCTCGATCGACTATGGCGCAACAGCGCCGTCAAAACTTTCTTCCCCTGCCGGCTGCGCCGTCATTCCTCGCGGGACAAGAAAGTCCCTCCTTTGCTGTCTGAAGCCCTGCGGGTGCGCCGTCGATCGCCTCCGGCCGGTCGATCACCATCGAGGCCGCAATGGTGCGGGCTCGAAAGACAGTGATCAAGGAGACTTCCCATGGCGACCATCGGCACCTTCAAGAAGACCGGCTCGAACGAGTTCACCGGCGAAATCGTCACCCTCAGCGTCCAGACCAAGAACGTCCGCATTGTCCCCGACGTCCGCGCCAGCGGCGAGAACGCTCCCAGCCACCGCGTCTTCGTCGGCCGAGCCGAGATCGGCGCCGCCTGGTCCAAGCGTTCCAACGAGGGCCGCGACTATCTCGGCCTGAAGCTGGACGACCCGAGCTTCACCGCCCCGATTTACGCCAACCTTTTCGACGACGAGGACGGCGACGGCTACAGCCTCATCTGGTCCCGGCCCAACCGCCGCAACGGCGACTGAGCCGCCACCGATGCCCCGCCCGGATCGCCGGGCGGGGCATCGCGCCTGTGGGAATCCAGTCCGCAAGCAGCCGGAAGCTCCCGATCACCCCGAAAAAAATGACGTCGCACCTTTTCTCGTGTACGAATCACTAGTTTACTAGGTGGCAGTATATTAGGGGAAACGGCGACCTCTCCGCATGAGATTGCGGGAGATTGTCGCCAGAAATTTGCGTCGACTGAGACATGCCAAGGGCCTGTCGCAGGAGGAACTAGCTGATCGTGCCGAGATCAATCGCAACTATGTCGGCATGCTTGAGCGGGAACAGCACGCCGCGACGATCGATATGCTGGAAAAGCTCGCCATCGTCCTTGAGATTGATCCCGTCGCATTTTTCGAACGGACTGAACGGCAGGGCGCCGACGAAGATTGACTGTGCGGCGCGCGGCGATGCCTGTGCTGCATCACGCGATGTCTACTCGCGCAGCTTACGACGAGTAAAAACTTCGTTAATGTCGACTCGGAACCGAATGGCTGTCGCCATTGATGTGTCGGGGGACCCATCATGACCGCGCCGGATTTTCTTGACGAACCGCCCCGGAGTGCGACGGCCACCGACTATGACATGAAGCATTTGAAGCTCTACATTCGCCTGCTCGACGCCCATGCCGACGGCGCGGACTGGCGCGAAGCGATTACCGTCCTGTTCGGCATTGATCCCAGCGACGATCCCGAACGCGCCCGGCACATCCATGAAAGCCATCTCTTGCGCGCCCGATGGATGACCGAGCACGGCTACCGCGACCTGCTTCGGCGCGGCCATCACTGACGGCTCCGCGATTCCGTGATGCGCCGCAGCGATCACGCGACGCTTTTTCGAGGTCTTCCCTGATCCAGCTCAACCGGGAATCGTATCCGGCCCGGGTGTATGAACCATGTGAGCCAGGAGGTAACCGATGGAGCCGGACCCATCGCAGTGGCGGTCTTCAATCAGCTATGACTATTTCGACGATCTCGGTGTTCCAGACCTGGCGTGGGAATGCTTGCGGCGCAATGTCGACTATCAACACGACTATTCAAAAGCATTGAAAGAGATGGATGACCCCGAGCAGGCGAACGCGTCGTTTCGCCTGCGCTGGGGGTTGCAATTTCCCTGTCAACCCAAGCCACAGCGCGATCGAGGAGCCGATCCATTGGACTCCAGAGGCCGACCCGGGAAAGGTCCTGCTGATTGCGGCGCCGTCTGCCGCCTCCGCGGGCGCGCCGCCGCCGGCGCTTGATCCCAGCGCAGCGCGCCGCAGCACGCACGAAGTCCATGCAATCCATGGCAGTGGCACCTACGCAGTCCCTTTCGTTCTGATCGGTGGCGCCGCTCCAGATCAGGCGCTGGCGGCAGTCATACCGCTCGACAGTGATGCACCCGACCGGATCGACGCCATCTCGCGCCTTTGGGGCGCGCTCCAGGCGCCGCCTCCGCCCATCGACCTGCGCATAACGCCTCAGCGGCGTCAGCGGCTGCGGCACATGCTGCGGGCGTTCGATGGCCGCGCCTGCCGTGCGACCTACCGGGAGATCGCCGAGGTGATGTTCGGCGTGTCTCGTGTCGCCTCCGACTCCTGGAAAACATCGGCGCTCCGCGACGCCACCATTCGGCTCGTTCGCGATGGCCTCGCTATGGTCGATGGCGGCTACCGTGACCTGTTGCGCCGACGCAGACGGCGCTGACAGCACGTCATGGCAGGGGGTGCGAAATAACCCCCTCTATCTTCACCATCCCCCCAGACGGCAGCTCTTCGCCACCGTGGCCTTCGCCCGCCGCTGATCGCCAGCGGCCTCAACGAACGCCCCGGAGGCCCGATCATGTCCGCCAATCTCGCCGGCTTGCCGCCGCGCTTTCTACGCACCCCTGAAGCCGCCCGTTTTTTAGGTCTTTCTGGCCGCACGCTGGAAAAACATCGGACCTATGGCACCGGCCCGGCGTACCGCAAGCTCGGCGGCCGTGTCGTCTACGCCATCGACGACCTGCAGGCTTGGGCCGATCGCGGCGCTGTCACGTCCACGTCGGACCCGCGCGGCGCCGTTCTTCCCGCCAAGCGCCATCAAGCGACGACGCCGGCCCAAGCCGGCCGCCACGCGCGCTGAGACGTGCCGGCATGTCGTCCCGCCATCCAAGCCACGAACGCGAGCAGCTCGATCTTTTCCGGGCACTGCCCGGCGACCTCGCGCCGCGAGATGCGCAGGACCTGATGGCCTATCCGTTCTTCTCGCTCGCCAAGTCGAAGCGCCTTGCGCCGATCGACTTCAAGGCGGGCTCGATCGTCATCCGCGTCGAGGCCGTGCCCGAACATGGCATGGCCACCATCTGGGACGCGGACGTGCTGATCTGGGCGGCCTCCCAGATCGTCGAGGCGCGCGACGCCGGCCTACGCCCGTCGCGGCTCATGGGCACCACCCCGTATGAAATCCTGAACTTCATCGGCCGTGGCGTATCGCTGCGCGACTACGACCGCCTGAAGGCCGCGCTCGACCGGCTGCAGTCGACTACCGTCGCGACCTCGATCCGCCAGCCGACCGAACGGCGGATGCACCGCTTCTCCTGGATCAACGAGTGGAAGGAGCGCGCCGATCACCGCGGCCGTCCGCTCGGCCTCGAACTGATCCTCCCCGACTGGTTCTACGGCGCCGTCCTGGACGACGCACTCGTGCTGACGATCGACCGCAAATACTTCGATCTCACGGGCGGACTGGAGCGCTGGCTTTACCGCCTAGTGCGCAAGCACGGCGGCAAGCAGGAGTTCGGTTGGAGCTTCGACTTCCCGCACCTGCACGCCAAGTCCGGCAGCCTCTCGCCGCTCAAACACTTCGCCTACGACCTGCGCGACATCGTCCGGCGCCAGCCGCTGCCCGGCTATCGCCTGACCATTGAGCAGTGCGTCGGTGGCCCAGAAATCCTGTCCTTCGCACCCACCGATCCCGACGCGCTCGGCATTCCACGCCGCCGCCGCCGCTCGACAACTCGCCCTGGGGATAAGCTGTGAATAGTCTCGTGCTATCAGGGACCGGCACCATCGTGCCATCGGGGACCGGACTCTCGTGCTATCGGGGACCGAAATCGCCGATTTCTCGCGCTGAATCAGCAGCTTGCGAGCCCTGTAACTTATCTAACCTAGATTCCTACGGAATCTTTCTAACGGAACCCGGTTTTTCGCGCCGTGTGGACGAGTCCCCGATCGCCGGGAGACCGTCATGATCGTCGCTCTCCTCAACCAGAAGGGCGGCGTCGGGAAGACGACGCTGGCGCTGCATCTCGCCGGCGAATGGGCTCGGCATGGGCAGCGCGTCACGCTGATCGACGCCGATCCGCAAGGGTCAGCGCTGGACTGGTCGCAGCAGCGAAGCCGGGAGGGACTGGAGCGGCTTTTCGGTGTTGTCGGCCTGGCGCGCGACACGTTGCATCGCGAGGCGCCCGAGCTTGCGCGTGACGCCGACCATGTCGTCATCGACGGACCGCCACGCGTCGCCAGTCTCATGCGCACGGCGCTGCTCGCCGCCGATCTCGTGTTGATCCCGGTGCAGCCGTCGCCCCTCGACGGTTGGGCGTCGGCCGAAATGCTCGCGCTTCTCCGCGAGGCGCGCATCTACCGCCCGCAACTCGCCGCGCGCTTCGTGCTGAACCGCTGCGCGGCTCGCACGGTGCTTGCCCGGGAAACCGCCGAGACGCTCGCGGATCACGACCCGCCATTGCTCGCGACCACCATTGGTCAGCGCATCGTCTTCGCCGATGTCGTGCAGACCGGCCGGATCGCCGCCGAACAGGACGAGGATTGTCCAGGCGCGCGGGAGATCGCCGCGCTCGCGGCTGAAGTCGCGAGGATCGGCGCATGAGCGAACGATTCGCCAAGCGCGGCTTCGCATCCCGGCCGGGCGATCCGGAAAGCTGGATCAAGGCGCCCGATCGCCAAGCGCAGCGCGCTCAGCCCGCCGACGACTTCTCGGCCAGACTGACCATCGACGTCACCGCCGACATGCGCGGCCGGATCAAGATCGCGGCCTTCCAGCGCGGCCAGACGGTCGCTGACATGCTGCGTGCGCTGTTCGAGCGCGAATTCCCGCCATCCCAAGGAGACGCCCAATGACCGGCCTTGCCGCCGCATCCGCGCGCGCCGACCGCGCCCTTCACGCGCGGCCGGAGGATCTCACCCAGGTCGAACTCGTCTGGATCGAGAAGCAGATCGAGCACTGGATCCGCTTCGGCCGCGAGGTCCGCGAACAGGTACTCGACCGCCGACGCCGCGTCCTCTCGTTCCCTCCCGACGCGGCCTTCGCGCTGGTGCGCTGGGCCGCGAACGAGCACGGCACCGTGCTCTCTCGCCTCGACATTCTGCGCGCAGTCGGTCCTGGCGAACCCTGCCAAACGATCCCGACCGTGAGGCCTGGCGGCGACATCCTGCTGCGCGTTGACGGCTGGCCGAAGGTGGAGCGCATGCTCCAGCTCATCGACGCGATCGAGGCCGTCGGCATCGATCCAGTCGAGGTCTCGCCCGATCATTGGCGGCACGTTCACAACCGCCTTGCCGCCGGCGAGACGCCACGCGCCTACACGATGCAGCGCCATCGCGCCTTCCTCTTGGCGCGGAGGATCGGCGCATGACCCGGCTCGGCTACGCCATCACCACGACGGCCGCCGTGTCTTTGCTTGGCATCCTGTCGCTCGTTTCCTTCGCGCCGAAGCTGATCTGGAATGCGTCGGCCAGCACGCCGATCGGCCTCTACGCCATTGAGCCCGACCGGTCCCCGGAAGTCACCGATCTGGTCGCCGTGCGCGCGCCCGAGCCGCTCGCGAGCTTCCTCGCCGAGGGTGGTTATCTGCCGCGCGGCGTGCCGCTGATGAAGCGCATCGTTGCGCTTCCTGGCCAACGGGTTTGCAGGACCGGCCTCGCCATCACCGTCGACGCCGTGTGGATGGGCGATGCACTCGATCGCGATCGTCGCGGCAATCCGCTGCCCGTCTGGCGGGGCTGCCGCGTCGTCGCCGAGGGCGAGCTGTTCCTGATGAATGGCCAAGTCCGCGACAGCCTCGACGGCCGCTACTTCGGACCGCTTCCCGCCTCCGCCGTGATCGGCCGGGCCATCCCTCTCTACACCGACGAGGACGGCGATGGCCGCTTCGTCTGGCGCGCGCCGACGCGGTGACGACGTGCCCGTTCCCAACCTCGCCGCACATCCACGGAGGCAATCATGTCCCTGATCGGTCAATTCAGCCGCACCAAGTCCGGCTATGCCGGGCGCGTCAAAACGCTCGCTCTCGACGCCGAGCTGATGCTCGTGCCCGCAGAGCAATCCGACGCAGAGAACGCGCCGGATTATCGCGTCCATCTCGGATCGGACGAAGACGGACCCGAAGTTGGAGCGGGCTGGAAGCGCACCGGCGAGAAGGCCGGCGACTACGTCTCGCTGCAGCTCGACGATCCGACATTCAGCCAGCCGATCCGCGCCAATCTGTTCCAGTCTGCCGACGACAAGTCTGCCTGGGGTTTGCACTGGAATCGCCCGCCCCGCCGCAGCGAGCGGGACTGAGCGATGTCGGCCCGCCGCCATCGCGCTATCGTCGGACGGTTTCCCACTGTCCGACAAACAGCCTTCCTTCTCCTTTCCGGCCTGCTCTTCGCCGTGTCGTCCGCCGTTCCGGCCACAGCACAGGACGAGCCGGCGCAGCGGGCTTCTCCCGCTGACCCCTATGCCGGTCACATCGCCGAGGCCGCGCGCCGGTTCGGCATTCCGGAGACGTGGATTCGCGCCGTCATGCGCGTCGAGAGCCGCGGCGATGTCCGCGCGATCTCGCCCAAAGGTGCGATGGGCCTGATGCAGATCATGCCCGCGACTTGGGCGGAGCTGCGCGCTCGACATGGTCTCGGCAACGATCCCTACGCGCCGCGCGACAACATCCTCGCGGGCGCGGCGTATCTCCGCGAGATGCACGATCGCTACGGCTCGCCCGGCTTTCTGGCGGCCTACAATGCCGGTCCCGGCCGCTACGAGGAATATCGCGCGACCGGTCGCCCATTGCCGGCCGAAACGCGTGCCTATGTCGCCGCTCTCGCGCCAATCATCGGCCTCGGCGATCTCGCTGCCCCCGTCACGGTAGCGACCGCCGACCCGCTCGCCTGGACCCGCGCACCGCTCTTCATCGTGCAGGTCGACAGCAGCGCGGGTGCCGTTCAACGGCAGCGCGACGGCGATCCCGTTGCACTGCCCGCACCGGAGTCCGCGCGCGATCCGGAACTGCCTGCACCGCGATCGGACGGGCTGTTCGTGGCGCGAACCGACAGTGCGGGGCCACGATGACAGACTTCGCACTCCATGCGGCATTGTCGGGCTCTGGCGTGGAATTGGCGTCAGAGGCGGGAAGAGCAGGCACCACAACCGCACGATGGCAGGATAAAGGGCCGCGATGTGCGGTCTTGTGCGGTTGTGGTTTTTCAAGGGTTTATGGCGCGTTTGCGCGATGCGCACCTGATCGGCGCAGCCTGCACGCACGGGGCTTCCGCAATGATTTCCTTGGCTTTGCGCGATGTGCGGGGTTCCGGCCATGAGCGCGGAGGACGATTTCCGTATCCGACCGGGCCGCATCCGCTCGACCCGCGCACAACAGGCCAGGCCCTTCATCGCGCAGGCCCTCGCCGCCGCGCAGAAGGCCGGTGGCACCGTCTCTCGGAAAGGAAAGATCGGTCCCGCCAACCGCTCGCGTTTCGGCCGCGGCCAACGCGCGGCGGTGCAGGCCAATCGCATGCTCAGCGCCCGCTCGCGCGGCGCGGTGATCAAGGCACGCGTCGTCCGCCAGGGCGGGCGCAACGCGCCGCTCGGCACCCATCTCAATTATCTGCGTCGCGATGGCGTCACCCGGGATGGAGAGAAAGCCCGGCTGTTCGGACCCGGCGGCGATGACGCCGATCCCAAGGCGTTCGCGGAGCGCTGCGAGGAGGACCGGCATCATTTCCGCTTCATCGTCTCGCCGGACGACGCGCTGGAGATGTCCGACCTCAAATCCTTCACCCGCGAGCTGGTCGGCCAGATGGAGAAGGATCTCGGCACCCGGCTCGACTGGGTCGCCGTCGATCATTGGAACACCGAGCATCCCCACGTCCATCTGATCGTGCGCGGCGTTCGCGACGATGGCGAAAACCTCGTCATCTCGCGCGACTACATCAAGGAGGGCATGCGCGACCGAGCGCGCGACCTCATCACCCAGGAACTGGGACCGCGCACCGACCAGGAGATCCGCCGCACCCTCGAACGCCAGGTCGAGGCCGAGCGCTGGACCAATCTGGATCGCCAGCTCGCGCGCGACGCCTACAGGACCGGCATTGTCGATCTCGCCCCTCACGCCGACCGCCAGCCCGACGAATTCCACGCGCTGAAGGTCGGCCGCCTGCGCAAGCTGGAGACACTCGGGCTCGCTGACCAGGTCGGGCCAGGCCAATGGGCGATCACCGATAAGGCCGAGGCGACACTTCGCGAGCTCGGCGAACGCGGCGACATCATCAAGCGCATGCATCGCGCGTTGACCGATCGCGGCATCCAGCGTGGCGCCGCGAGCTATGTGCTCGCCGGCGAGAGCCTGAACGATCCCGTCGTCGGCCGGCTCGTCGATCGAGGGCTCGACGACGAGCTGAAGGGCACCGCCTATGCCGTGGTCGACGGGGTCGACGGCCGCACCCATCACATCAAGCTCACCGACCTTGATGCCGCCGGCGACAGCGCGCCGGGTTCGATCGTCGAGCTGCGCAAGTTCGATGATGCGAAAGGCCAGCGCCGCGTCGCGCTCGCCGTGCGCTCTGATCTCGACATCGCGGCCCAGGTCACCGCGACCGGCGCCACCTGGCTCGACCGGCAGGCGATCGCCCGCGAGCCCGTGGCGCTAGGTGGCGGCGGCTTCGGTGCAGAGGTTCGCGACGCCATGGATCGCCGCGCTGCGCATCTGATCGAGCAGCGTCTGGCGGAACGCCAAGGCCACAGCGTCATCTTCGCCCGCAACCTGATCGACACGCTGCGCCAGCGTGAAGTCGAGGCGCTCGGCGAGAAGCTCTCGTCCGAGACGGGGCGTCCGTTCTCCAAGGCCGGGACTGGCGAGTATGTCGCCGGCGCCTATCGGCAGCGCATCGCGCTCGCCTCCGGCCGCTTCGCCATGATCGACGACGGCCTTGGCTTCCAGCTCGTGCCCTGGTCGCCATCCCTCGAACGCCATCTCGGTCAGCATGTTTCCGGCGTCGCCCGCGGCGACGGCGGGGTCGATTGGAGCTTTGCCCGCAAGCGCGGTCTCGGCTTGTAGCCGCAATCAGAAAGGAGCCGCGCCATGTCAGCGACGAAAATCCTCTGGGGTCAGATCCTCACCGTCTTCATGATCGTGCTGTTCACGACCTGGGCGGCCACGCAATGGACGGCGTGGCGTCTCGGCTTCCAGGCGCAGCTCGGGCAGCCATGGTTCGATCTGGCCGGTTGGCCGATCTACTATCCGTGGTCGTTCTTCCCCTGGTGGTACTTCTACGACGCATACGCCCCGCCGATCTTCGTCGAGGGTGCCTATATCGCCGCGTCCGGCGGCTTCATCTCCATCGCGGTCGCAATCGGCATGTCGGTCTGGCGAGCGCGCGAGGCGAAGAACGTCGAGACCTATGGCTCGGCGCGCTGGGCTCGGGCTGACGAAGTTCGGGCCGCCGGCTTGCTCGGCGCCGACGGTGTCGTACTCGGCAAGCTCGATCGCGACTATCTCCGCCATGACGGCCCCGAGCACGTGCTCTGCTTCGCGCCGACCCGTTCCGGCAAGGGCGTCGGCCTGGTCGTGCCCTCGCTGCTGACCTGGCCGGGCTCGGCCATCGTCCACGACATCAAGGGCGAGAACTGGACGCTGACAGCCGGCTTCCGCTCCCGGCACGGCCGCGTGCTGCTGTTCGACCCGACCAATCCGAAGTCCGCCGCCTACAATCCGCTACTGGAGGTCCGGAAAGGGGAATGGGAGGTCCGCGACGTGCAGAACATCGCCGACATCCTGGTCGACCCGGAGGGTTCGCTCGAGAAGCGGAACCACTGGGAGAAGACGAGCCACGCATTGCTTGTCGGTGCGATCCTGCATGTCCTCTATGCCGAGGCCGACAAGACGCTGGCCGGCGTCGCCGCCTTCCTCTCCGATCCGAAACGCCCGATCGAGTCGACGCTCGCCGCGATGATGAAGACCGCGCACCTCGGCGAGGCCGGGCCGCATCCTGTCATCGCCAGCGCAGCGCGGGAGCTGCTGAACAAGTCGGACAACGAACGCAGCGGCGTGCTCAGCACCGCCATGTCGTTCCTGGGCCTCTATCGTGATCCCGTTGTCGCCGAGGTCACGCGGCGCTGCGACTGGCGCATCACTGACATCGTCGGTGGCAAGGACCCGACCACGCTCTACCTCGTGGTGCCGCCCTCCGACATCAACCGCACCAAGCCGCTGATCCGCCTGATCCTCAACCAGATCGGTCGACGCCTTACAGAGGACCTGCAGGCCAAGGGCGGACGCCATCGACTGCTGCTCATGCTCGACGAGTTCCCGGCGCTCGGCCGGCTCGACTTCTTCGAGTCCGCCTTGGCGTTCATGGCGGGGTATGGGCTCAAGAGCTTCCTCATCGCCCAATCGCTCAACCAGATCGAGAAGGCCTACGGGCCGAACAATTCGATCCTCGACAATTGCCATGTGAGGGTCAGCTTTGCGACCAATGACGAGCGGACGGCCAAGCGCGTGTCCGACGCGCTCGGCACCGCGACCGAGATGCGGGCGATGAAAAACTATGCAGGGCACCGGCTCTCTCCCTGGCTGGGCCACATGATGGTGTCGCGCTCCGAGACGGCCCGGCAGTTGCTCACCCCCGGCGAGATCATGCAGCTCCCTCCGTCCGACGAGATCGTCATGGTCGCCGGTACGCCGCCGATCCGGGCGAAGAAGGCCCGCTACTATGAGGATAGGCGGTTCCAGGAGCGGATATTGCCGCCGCCGGCACACGTCAAATCGAAGCGGGCGTCGACAGATGACTGGAGCAATCTGGCTCTGCCGCCGACGCCCGAGATCCCGACCGCCGCGCCGGCAGTCAGCCCCGATGATGAGGACACAACCGAATCCGAGCGCCGCCGCCAGCCCGAGCTGAACCGCGTGCAGCCGATCGAGAAGAACGCGCCGATCGAGAACGAGTTCGAGATCGATCCGGCAGACGACGCCGACGAAGATGTCGCCCGCACTAGCCGCATGCGGGACGCCATGCGGCAGGTCGCGCGCCAGGCTTCGCTCGATCCCGGCGACGGCATCGAGCTGTAGGACCCGCACCATGACGAAATCACCGAAGAAGCAGCGGCTCTCCGTCTATCTCGAGCCTGAGGTCATGAAGGCCCTTTCGGCACATGCCGCGCGGCGCGGCCATTCCCTGTCGCTGGTTGCCGAGGCTGGCATCGCGTCCTTCCTGTCGCCTGACGCGGCTGAGCGCCAGGAGGCGGCGATCACTAAGCGGCTCGACCAGATCGACCGGCGCATGACCCGCATGGAACGCGACGTCGGCATCGCCGTCGAAACGCTGGCGATCTTCGTGCGCTTCTGGCTTCAGACGACGCCGGCCTTGCCGGAACCCGCCGCGCAGGCCGCCCGCGCCAAGGCTGGCGAACGCTACGAGGCGTTCATCGCCGCGCTCGGCCGTCGACTCGCAAACGGGCCGAAGCTGCGGCAGGAAATTTCGGAAGACCTCAGCCCCGCGCGCGATGCGGAATAGTCGCTCACGCAGTCTTCGCAAGTAAATATCACTACCGCCGTTCCCCTGTCTTTGTACGCCACAGTACGACGACCACATTTCGGTTGTTGTCATGCCCTGAATTCTGCCTCTTCTACTCACCCCGATCCAGGGCCGCACATCGCGGTCACGCAAGAGAACGGGGACGACGTGGCGGCCACTCACCAGAAATCGGAGGCGATCCTTCGCGGCGCGCGCATGCTGCGCACGGCCCTCGGGCCGGCGATCGCCCAGTTTCTGGAAGATCCCGCGATCGTCGAGGTGATGCTCAACCCCGATGGGCGGCTCTGGATCGACCGGCTTTCCGAAGGGCTCTCCGATACGGGTGAGCGGCTCTCGCCGGCCGACGGTGAGCGGATCGTTCGCCTCGTCGCTCACCATGTCGGCGCGGAGGTCCATCCGGGCGCCCCGCGCGTCTCGGCCGAGCTGCCGGAAACGGGAGAGCGGTTCGAGGGACTTTTGCCGCCGGTCGTCGCCGCCCCGGCCTTCGCTATCCGCAAGCCCGCCGTCGCCGTCTTCACCCTCGACGACTATGTCGCGGCCGGCATCATAGGCGCGGGCCAAGCCGAGGCGCTGCGGGTCGCTGTCGCCGACCGGCGCAACATCCTCGTCGCCGGTGGCACCTCGACCGGCAAGACCACTCTCACCAATGCACTGCTTGCCGAGGTGTCAAAGACCTCCGACCGCGTGGTGCTGATCGAGGACACCCGCGAGCTGCAATGCGCGGCGCCGAACCTCGTGGCGATGCGCACGAAGGACGGCGTCGTCTCGCTCTCGGATCTCGTGCGTTCCTCGCTGCGCCTGCGCCCTGATCGCATTCCGATCGGCGTGGTGCGCGGCGCCGAAGCACTCGAGCTGCTCAAGGCCTGGGGCACCGGCCACCCCGGCGGCATCGGAACGATCCACGCCGGCACCGCCATCGGCGCGCTGCGCCGCCTGGAGCAGCTCATCCAGGAAGCCGTCGTCACGGTCCCGCGCGCCCTGATCGCCGAGACGATCGATCTTGTCGCGGTCCTGTCGGGCCGCGGCGCCTCGCGCCGGCTCGCCGAGCTCGCCCGCATCGAGGGGCTCGGCCCCGACGGCGACTACCGCGTCACCCCCGCAAGCCAGCCCCTCACAGGAGATCCATCATGATCCAACATGCCCTGCGTTTCCGCCGCCATATCGCGACGGCGGTATCCGTCACCTTCGTCTCGCTCGCGCTCGCGCCCGCCGCCCACGCCTCCGGCTCCTCGATGCCGTGGGAGGCTCCTCTGCAGTCGATCCTCGAATCCATCGAGGGACCGGTCGCCAAGATCATCGCCGTGATGATCATCATCATCACCGGTCTGACGCTCGCCTTCGGCGACACGTCGGGCGGCGCGCGTAAGCTGATCCAGATCGTCTTCGGTCTGTCCATCGCCTTCGCCGCATCCAGCTTCTTTCTGTCGTTCTTCTCATTCGGCGGCGGGGCGCTCGTCTGATGGCCGACGGCGCGGACCATGGCGGCGAGCCGCCGGGCTTCTCAGTCCCGGTCCATCGGGCGCTGACCGAGCAGATCCTGCTCGGCGGCGCTCCGCGCTCGATCGCGATCCTCAACGGCACGCTCGCCGCCGCGCTCGGGCTTGGCCTCCGCCTCTGGCTAGTCGGCCTGGGGCTCTGGGCCATCGGTCACTTCGCAGCCGTCTGGGCCGCCAAGCGCGATCCGCAGTTCGTCGAAGTCGTGCGCAAGCATCTGCGCATCCCCGGCCACCTGTCGGTTTGAGGAGCGACGACGATGATGAACCTCGCCGAATATCGCAACCGCAACACCCGGCTCGCCGACTTCCTCCCCTGGGTCGCGCTGGTCGGCGAAGGCATCGTGCTCAACAAGGACGGCAGCCTGCAGCGCACCGCGCGCTTCCGCGGCCCCGACCTCGATAGCGCTGTGCCAGCCGAGCTGGTCGCCGTCGCCGGCCGGCTCAACAATGCCTTCCGTCGCCTTGGCTCTGGCTGGGCGATCTTCGTCGAAGCGCAACGCCATGGCGCCGCGACCTATCCGGCCAGCATGTTCGCCGACAGCGCGTCCGCCCTGGTCGACGCCGAACGCAAGGCCGACTTCGAGGAAGCCGGCGCGCATTTTGAGTCTAGCTACTTCGTCACGTTCCTCTATCTGCCGCCAGCCGAGGACGCTGCGCGGGCAGAAACCTGGCTCTATGAGGGCCGCGATCATGCCGGCGTCGATGCGCACGAGATCCTGCGCGGCTTCGCCGACCGCACCGATCGCATCCTCCAGCTCATCGACGCCTTCATGCCGGAATGCGCCTGGCTCGATGACAGCGAGACGCTGACCTATCTGCATTCGACGGTCTCGACGAAGCGGCATCGGGTCCGTGTGCCCGAAACACCGATGTATCTCGATGCACTGCTGGCCGATCAGCCGCTGACCGGCGGGTTGGAGCCCCGGCTCGGCGACGCGCATATCCGCATCCTCACCATCGTCGGCTTCCCGACCGCAACCACGCCGGGCATCCTCGACGAGCTTAACCGCTTGGCATTTCCCTATCGCTGGTCGACGCGGGCCGTGCTGCTCGACAAGACCGACGCCACCAAACTGCTGACCAAGATCCGGCGGCAATGGTTTGCCAAGCGCAAATCGATCGCCGCCATCTTGAAGGAGGTGATGACGAACGAGGCCTCCGTCCTCGTGGACACCGATGCGTCAAACAAGGCGGCCGATGCCGACATGGCGTTGCAGGAGCTGGGCGCGGACTATGCCGGCCAGGCCTATGTGACCGCGACGATCACTGTCTGGGACGATGATCCGCGCATCGCCGCCGAGAAGCTGCGGATGGTCGAGAAGGTCATCCAGGGCCGCGACTTCACCGCGATGCCCGAGACGATCAATGCGGTGGACGCCTGGCTCGGCTCGCTGCCCGGCCATGTCTACGCCAATGTCCGCCAGCCCCCGATCAACACATTGAATCTCGCCCACATGATCCCGCTTTCGGCGGTATGGGCGGGACCGGAACGGGACGAGCATCTGGCAGGGCCCCCACTGCTCTTCGGCAAAACCGAAGGCTCGACCCCGTTCCGGCTTTCCATCCATGTTGGCGACGTCGGCCACACGCTGATCGTCGGGCCGACCGGCGCCGGCAAGTCGGTGCTGCTGGCGCTGATGGCGCTGCAGTTCCGCCGCTACGAACGGTCTCAGGTGTTCGCCTTCGATTTCGGCGGCTCGATCCGGGCGGCGGCGCTCGCCATGCGCGGCGACTGGCATGATCTCGGCGGCGGGCTCACCGAAGGCGCTGACGACAGCGTATCGCTCCAACCGCTGGCCCGGATCGATGACGTCGCCGAACGCGCCTGGGCGGCAGACTGGCTGATCGCGATCCTTGGGCGGGAGAGCGTCCCCATCACGCCGGAAGTGAAGGAGCATCTCTGGTCGGCGCTGTCCTCGCTCGCCTCCGCGCCGATCGGCGAACGCACGCTGACCGGCCTGTCGGTTCTGCTCCAGTCGAACGACCTCAAGCAGGCCCTGCGGCCATTCTGCGTCGGCGGCCCCTATGGTCGCCTGCTCGACGCCGAAGCCGAACATCTCGGCGAAGCCTCGGTCCAAGCGTTCGAGACCGAGGGCCTGATTGGGACCGGCGCTGCCGCTGCCGTCCTCGCCTATCTCTTCCACCGCATCGAAGACCGGCTCGACGGTCGGCCCACGCTGCTGATCGTCGATGAAGGCTGGCTTGCCCTCGACGATGAAGGGTTCGCGGGACAGCTCCGCGAATGGCTCAAGACGCTGCGCAAGAAGAACGCCAGCGTCATCTTCGCCACCCAGTCGCTCTCCGACATCGACGGCTCGGTGATCGCGCCCGCCATCATCGAAAGCTGCCAGACCCGCATCCTGCTGCCGAACGAGCGCGCGATCGAGCCGCAGATCACCGCGATCTATCGCCGGTTCGGGTTGAACGACCGCCAGATCGAGATCCTGGCGCGGGCCATGCCCAAACGCGACTACTACTGCCAGTCGCGGCGCGGCAATCGCCTGTTCGAGCTGGGGCTCTCTGACGTCGCCCTCGCGCTCTGCGCCGCCTCCTCGAAACAGCACCAGGCGCTGATCGCCGCGGTGCATGCCCGCAGCGGCACCGACGGCTTCCTCCACGAATGGCTCGCTGAGAACCGGCTCGCCTGGGCGGCCGACCTCATCGCCGATCTCACCAACGTCATCCCCCAACCTGATCCGGAGGTACGCTCATGACCCGTTCCGTTCATTCCCGCTCGCGCGTGGGGCGCGTCGCCGCGGTTCTTCTCACCGCGCCGCTCGCGCTCTCGCCGATCCTCGCCACGCCAGCCGCGGCACAGTGGGTCGTCTATGACCCCACCAACTACGTCCAGAACGTGCTGTCGGCCGCCCGCGCGCTTGAGCAGATCAACAACCAGATCACCTCGCTTCAGAACGAGGCGACCATGCTGATCAACCAGGCGCGCAACCTAGCGAGCCTGCCCTATTCGTCGCTCCAGCAACTCCAGCAGTCGGTCCAGCGCACCCAACAGCTTCTGAGCCAGGCACAGCGCATCGCCTACGACGTCCAGAACATCGATCAGGCGTTCCAGACCACCTACGGCAACGCCTCAATGTCGGCCTCAGATCAGCAGCTCATCGCCCAGGCGCGCGAGCGCTGGCAAAACACGGTCGGCGGCCTGCAGGACGCGATGCGGGTGCAGGCCGGCGTCGTCGGCAACATCGACACCAATCGCGCCGAGATGTCCTCGCTGATCGGCCGCAGCCAGGGGGCCACGGGCGCACTGCAGGCGACGCAGGCCGGCAACCAGCTCCTCGCGCTTCAGGCGCAGCAGCTCGCCGACCTCACGGCCGTCGTCGCAGCGAACGGCCGCGCACAGGCGCTCTCCGAGGCGGAACGGGCCGCGGCTGCCGAACAGGGCCGCGAGCAGCGCCGCCGGTTTCTCACCCCCGGCAGCGGCTATCAGGCGGGCAACGCCCGCATGTTCCCGAATAGCGGCAATTGAGGGCGCGGCCATGGACGGCAAGATGCTCGCCCGTCTCGGCGCCGTGGTGTTCGTGGCGATCGCGGTTACCGCGACCGCGATCGAGATGAGCCGGAACGAAGAGCCGGCGGAAAGCTGGGCGTCCTCGCGGCCGAACACGGCTCCATCCGACCCGCTGCGCGACGAGCTGTTCCGCTGCCAGGCACTCGGCGAAGCCGGGCCGCGTGATCCTGCCTGCCTGCGGGCCTGGGCGGAGAACCGCAACCGCTTTCTCGCCCCCGGCGCTCGACCAGCCGAGCACTTGCCGAAGGCCGCGCCCGCTCCGCACTCGCCGGCGGAAGCAGCGCCTCACCCCCAGCCAGCTCCGGCCTCGCCGGCCGAGACGCGGTAGCACCATGGGCAACACCGGCGTCATCGACCATTTCCTCGAAGTCTTCACCCGCTACATCGATTCCGGGTTCGGCCTGCTGAGCGGCGAAGTCGCCTTCATCGCCACGACGCTGATCGTAATCGACGTGACGCTGGCCGCGCTCTTCTGGTCGTGGGGCGGCGACGACGACATCTTCGCGAGGCTGGTGAAGAAAACGCTGTTTGTCGGCGTTTTCGCCTACATCATCGGCAACTGGAACAATCTCGCCCGTATAGTCTTCGAGAGCTTCGCCGGCCTTGGCCTCAAGGCCAGCGGCACGGGCTTCACAACCGCCGACCTGCTGCGCCCCGGCAAGGTGGCGCAGACCGGCCTCGATGCCGGCCGCCCGCTCCTGGAATCGATCTCCGGCCTGATGGGCTACTGGTCGTTCTTCGAGAACTTCATCCAGATCGCCTGCATGTTCCTGGCTTGGGCGCTGGTGCTGCTCGCCTTTTTCATCCTCGCCATCCAGCTCTTCGTCACGCTCATCGAATTCAAGCTCACGACGCTCGCCGGCTTCGTGCTGATCCCCTTCGGCCTGTTCGGCAAGTCCGCCTTCATGGCCGAGCGAGTGCTGGGCAACGTCATCTCCTCTGGCATCAAGGTGCTCGTGCTCGCCGTCATCATCGGCATCGGCTCGACGCTCTTCTCCGAATTCACCGCCGGCTTCGGCGGCGCGACGCCCTCCATCGACGAGGCGATGGCGATCGTGCTCGCCGCGCTGTCGCTGCTCGGCCTCGGCATCTTCGGCCCCGGCATCGCCAGCGGTATCGTCTCGGGCGGCCCGCAGCTCAGCGCCGGCGCGGCGGTCGGCACGGGCCTCGCCGCGGGCGGCATGG
>NZ_JAUXXE010000059.1 GCF_030681155.1 Phenylobacterium sp.
GAACGCCAGCCAGTCGGTCGCTTGCCACTTCAGGGCCACCTTCGGATTGGTGGTCGAGCCGATGTTCCCGCCGTAGTCCTCGTAGCGGATCGCGAAGGTGCCGGTCAGGGTGTCGGTGAACGGCATCTGGAATTCGGCGAAGGCCGCGCCGACCGATTGGTCGAGGTCGTAGTCAGCCAGGGCGCCGAAGAAGCTGAACGGACCGTTTTGAGCCGTGCAGGTGGCCGCCGGATTGACCGACGAGTCCGGGCAGGGGCTGACCGCGATGTTGGTGTTGTCGTTGTTCTGACGCTCGATGCCGCTCCAGCGATATTGCGCGCCGGCCGCCCAGGCCAGTTGGCCCGCGCCGAAGTCGACGGGCAGCTCGCCGTTGAACACCAGGTCGGCGGTGAACATCTGCGAGCGGATTTTGTAGGCGTAGTCCGCGAACATGTATTCGAGGACTTCACGGCTGTTGGCGGTCGCGGCGTTGTAGTTCGGGTTGGTGCGGCCATCGATGACGTTCTGTTGGACGCCCGAGGAGAACGGGTTGAACCACAGGCAGCCGTTCTGGCCAGGGGTGTTGCCGGTGCAGCCATTGCCGCCCAAGCCGCGCAGGGCCAGCTGCATCTTGCCGATCAGAACGTCCGGCGTGGCGATGTCGCTGTTGTTGTCCATGTAGGTGACAGCGGCGTCCCAGCCGATGCCGTCGCCGATGTCCAGCGAACCCTTGAAGCCGGCCGACACGCGGTAGGCCTGGAAGGAGCGCTTGTCTTCCTTACCCTTGCCGCCGAACAGCTCGTTGCCGCCGACGCCGAGCGGACGCCAGGCCACCGAGGTGAAGACGCCGTTGGCGGCCGCGGACGCGGCTTGAGCGGGGTTGATGCCGCCCGAGGCCAGCAGGGCCTGCAGACCGGGGTTGCGCGGGTCGATGAAGAAGCCGTTGCCTTGAGCCTTGGTGGTCAGGGCCGAGGTGGGGAAGTTGTTCGGCGAGTAGGACGGGGAGGAGTTTTCCGCCATCACGTCGTGGCCAGCGAACAGCACTTCGGCGTGGAACTTCGTCTTCTCGGTCAGATCGACGTTGATCTCGCCGTAGATCTGATAGTGGTCCTCGTCTTCGATCAGGTTGTCGAAGCCGATGTACTGGAACTGGCAGGTGGTCGCCGAGGCGGGGCCAGAAAGCACGTTACAGGCAGGATCGACGAACGGGCTGGTGAAGCTGGCGCCGCCGTTGGCGCTGGTCAGGTAGGTGCCGGGGTTGCCGAAGCTGGACCAGCCGCCTTGCGGGTTTTCGGCGAACGGACGGACGGCGAAGTCGCGTTCGGTGGTCGACAGCTCCGAACGATGGCGATAGCCGGCGGTCAGCAGGACATCGGCGTTCTCGCCCTGCCAGCCATAGGCGGCGCTGACATTATAGTCGCCGTTCGAGCCGTCGATCAGCGAGTAGCCGGCGCTGACTTCCAGGCCGCTCAGGTTCTTGCGGGTGATGAAGTTGACGACGCCGGCGACGGCGTCCGATCCATAGGTGGCGGCCGCGCCGTCCTTCAGCACCTCGACCCGGCCGATCGCGGCCGTCGGAATGAGGTTGGTGTCGACGAAGATCGAGCCAGGCGAGATGGTCATCCGGCGGCCGTTCATCAGCACCAGGGTGCGTTCCGAACCCAGGCCGCGCAGGTTGGCGCTGCCGGCGCCCGTGACTTGGCCGGCGCCGAATTGGTTGGTTTCGCCGACCGCGCCTTGGATGGCGGGGATGGACTTGATGAGATCGACGGTCGAGGGCGAGCCTTGCTTCTGCAGCTCGTCGGCGCCGATCACGTTGACCGGCAGGGCGGCGTTTTCAGGAGTGCCGGCGATGAAGGAGCCGGTGACGACGACTTCGGAGACTTCCGCGGCGTCTTGCGCGTTGGCCGGGGCGGCGAAGCCCAGAACCGCCAGGAGCGCCAAAGGTGAGGCTCCGGCAAGGTATCTACAATGCAGCATACGTTCTCCTAATGTATAACCATGTTATCAATTGTGGTCGTCATGGAATATGCGCGGGAAAATGCAGGCTGACGTCGCGTACACAAGGGTGTTTTTTTCGACCTCCCCAAAAATCGGTGATGTTTGAAGTCGCATTTGCCAGTGCGATCAATTGTTGTTGAAGAAATCCAAGTCGGCGGCTCGAAAACACACCGAATTTTCGAAAGCCGTCCGAATTTATCCTTAGTTTTCAGCGGGCGATTTTGGCATTGCTGTCAAATTGACTTCAGGCGCAAAAGTGTAGCTTTCGAGCCACAAGGCGCGGAAATGAATTTCGAGGGCGGAGTACGGCGGCGCTGTGAGCGTCAGAAGGGGCTTCTGCGCGAATCCTAGTGCTGACCCGGGAAAGGTTCCCTGGCGGAAATCTAGGTCTCGGTCGGCTTCCGAAGCAGTTCGAGGATCGCCTGGACATAGGCGTCGGCGTTGGCCTTGGCGGCGGGCACGCCGCTTACTCCGCTACGAGCCAGCTGATCGAAGCCGCCGCCCACCGCGAACAGGGTGCGGAAGGCTTCCTTCTCGATCAGCGGGGTCGAGAGGATCTCGATGTCGCTGGTGCGCAGTTGCTCAACGACTTCTTTCAGCGAGCGGGGACGCAGAGCGGCCGGAACGCGGGTGAGCAACGCCCGGTGCGGTAAGGGGCGGCCGGCGCGCCGACCGAACTGCAGCACCATCTCGGCGGCCTTGATCGCCTGGATCGCTTCGAGCTGGGAGGCCGCCAGCGGCGTGACCACCAGGTCCAGCCGCAGGGTGGTGAACGCCATGGCGCCGCGGATCGAACCCTCGGTGTCCAGGATCAGCCAATCGGGCTGCTTGCGCTGGGCCTCGCGAAGGGCGTCGCGCATGTCTTCCAGCATCGGGGCCGGGTGGACGGAGATCTTTTCCGGGCGGCCGGGCAGGGAGGCCCAGTGGACCAGGGGCTTATTGGGGTCGGAGTCGATCATGGCGACTCGTAGGCCCATCTCGCTCAAACCCAGTGCGAGCAGAAGCGCAGCGGTGGTCTTGCCCGCACCACCCTTAGGGTTAACAAACGCGACGGTTGGCAATCAGGTCTCTTTTCAAGCCGCGGCGGCGGGCGGGCATAAACCATACCCGCCGGCGACCCGACTATCGAGACGGTCTGGCGGCTCTATGGCCGAAAGGCGTCCGATCAGGGATTGGCGGGCGCATCGCTCGACACGGCCGTGACCGACA
The DNA here is from genome assembly GCF_030681155.1 of Phenylobacterium sp. Taxonomy (GTDB): domain Bacteria; phylum Pseudomonadota; class Alphaproteobacteria; order Caulobacterales; family Caulobacteraceae; genus Phenylobacterium. Next base: position 3,190 of record NZ_JAUXXE010000059.1, read on the forward strand.
TCGGATCGGCAGGGGCCACTTCGGCGCCAGGATCGAACGCGGCGCCCAGCAGCTTGGCGTTCTTTTCGAGACGCTGGGCGGTGGGGGCGCAGCGAGCCGGCGGCGTCCAGCTCATCCATTCCTGGGCCACACGGGCGGGCGGCAGGTTGGCGGCCATCGACCAGCTGCCGCGGCCACGCTGCACGGCGGCCGCGCCGATGGTGTTGATCGGCTTGATGCTGGCGCGTTCGGCCGCTTCCATGGCGCTGGCGAACAGCTTCAGGTCCTTCTGGGCCTGCTTGTTCATGTCGGCATAGACCTTCATGTCGGCGGCTAGCGAGGAGCCGGGGGCGCGATAGGTGGTTTCGATGCGCTTGACCTCCGGCATCACCTGATCGTGCAGCTCGACATAGCCGGTCAGGGCGCCGTGGCACCATGAGACCAGACCGTAGTCGTCGCGCGGCGCGCCGGCGGGATACGGCAGTTCGGTCGCCTCGGGCGCGGGTGCGGGCGCTGCGCCGCCGCCACCGGCGGCCGGATCTTGCGCGAGGAGAGCGAGAGCAAGGAGAAGCGCGGACATGTAACCTCGGAATTATGATCGGGTAGCCGGGCCGAATCCCCCGCCTCCGGGGGTTTCGATCTCGATGATATCGCCAGCCGCGACATTAAGCGAAAAGCAGCCGGGTAGTTCCTTTACCGCGCCATTGGCCGCAATCAAACGCTGAGCACCGGTCTGGGCCGGTCCGCCGCCCGCCAGACCCTGGGGCGCGTGGTCGCGGCGGGTGGATAGCAGGGCCGCCTCCATCGGCGCCAGAAACCGCACCCGGCGGTAGGCGCCTTCGCCCCCTGGCTGGGCGCCGACCCCCGCTGATCCGCGCCGGATGGCGAAGGCCTCGACCCGCACGGGAAAGCGCCGTTCCAGGATTTCGGGGTCGGTGAGCCGCGAGTTGGTCATGTGGGTGTGGACCGCGCTGGTTCCGGCCTGCAGCGCGGTGGCGCCGGCGCCGCCGCAGATGGTCTCGTAATACTGGCGGGTCTCGTCGCCGAAGGTGAAGTTGTTCATCGAGCCCTGAGCGTTGGCCATGACGCCGAGCGCGGCATAGAGCGCGTCCACTACGTGCTGGCTGGTTTCGACATTGCCGGCGACCACGGCGGCCGGATAGCGCGGCGCCAGCATCGAGCCGTCGCGGGTCAGGATCTTCAGCGGCTCCAGGCATCCGGCGTTCAGCGGGATGTCGTCGTCGACCAGGGTGCGGAACACATAGAGCGCCGCGGCGTCGACGATGGCGGACGGGGCGTTGAAGTTCGAGCCGAGCTGATCGGCCGACTCGCGGAAGTCGAGCACCGCCTCGCCGGCGGCCGCATCGACGGTGGTGCGGACCACGATCTCGCCGCCGCCGTCCATCGGCACGCGCGCCATGCCGTCCGAGAGCTTGCCGATTGCGCGGCGGACAGATGCGGCGGCGTTGGCCTGAACGAAGGTCATGTAGGCGGCGACGGCGCCGGCGCCATAGGTCTCGATCATCGCGCGGACGGCGCTTGCGCCGGCCTGGCACGCGGCGATCTGGGCCTTCAGGTCGGCGATGTTGCGATCGGGCGCACGCGACGGGTAGGGGCCGGAGGAGAGCGCGGCCCGAACGTCAGCTTCGAGGAAGTCGCCGCCAGTCATGATCGGAAGGGCGTCCAGCAGCACGCCTTCCTCATCCAGCGTGTGGGAGAAGGGCGGCATCGAGCCGGGCTGGATGCCGCCGACGTCGGCATGGTGGCCCCGCGCGGCGACATAGAAGGCAGGCGCCAGGTCCTGGTCCATGAAGATCGGCATCACCACGGTGATGTCGGGCAGGTGCGTGCCGCCCGCATAGGGATTGTTGAGGGCGAAGGCTTGGCCGGGCCGGAGGTCGGCGTGGCGGTCGCGCACCGCGCGCACGCTGGCGCCCATCGAGCCGAGGTGCACGGGCATATGGGGCGCGTTGGCGACCAGTCCGCCGCCCGCGTCGAACAGCGCGCAGGAGAAGTCGAGCCGCTCCTTGATGTTGACCGAGTGGGCGGTCCGCTCCAGCGCCGCGCCCATCGCCTCGGCCACGCCCATGAAGCGCTTGTTGAACAGCTCCAGCGTTACAGGATCGGGCTTATCGAGGTCGAGCGAAGCGGTCCTGATCCGCTCGGCGCGGTCCAGCAGGATCATGCCATCTGGGCCGGTGGTGGCGACCCAGCCTGGGGTGAGGGCGATTTGGGTGTCGGGGCGGATGATGAGCGCCGGGCCGGAGAGCGTCGTGAGCGCCTCGGCGGCGATGATCGGCGCGTCGTGAAACGCGCCGTGGAAGAACATCTGGGTGATATCCCCTCTCCCCCCGTCTTCCGGCGGGTGAGGGGAGGGTGAGGGGGGGCTCTCGGTTGCGCCGTGGCGGGGGAGAGATTGTGTGGCGTCGCTGGGCGACGCAACTCTCACCCCGCCCTCTCGCCAGCGGGGAGAGGGAGAAGTCGCCGCCGACACAGCCTCGACCTCGACCGCGGCGATGACGATGGGGAGCTTGGCTTCGATGAAGCCGAACAGGCGCTTGTGGCCGGCCTCGAAGGCGGCTCGGACGTCGCTGAGCGGGCCGATGGGGATCGATAGTTCGGCGTCGGCGCCCTCGTAGCGCAGGCGCAGGATGCGGCGGATTTCCGAGGCCTGCGCGTTCTGTTCGGCCAGGGCGGCGCGGGCGGCGGCCGCGACCTCGACGGCCAAGGCCTGCGCGCGCGCCAGGCCGTCGGCGTCCAGTACGGCGTCCAGGCCCATCTGGCGCAGGCTGGCGACCTGGGCCTGGCCTATGCCCCAGGCGGACAGCACGCTGCCGTAGCGGGGGCACAGCACCTTGGCCGGTCCCAGCGCGTCGGCGACATCGCAGGCGACCTGACCGGCCGCCCCGCCGAACGCGGTCAGGGCGTGGTCGCGCGGATCAAAGCCGCGCTCGGTGGAGATGCGGTCGGTGGCGCGGGCCATCTGCTCGACGGCGATGGCGACGAAACCCTCAGCGGCGGCCTCGATGCTGGGCGATCCCATCTGCTCGGCCAGCTTGCCGATGGCCGCGCGGGCCGCGGGCAGGTCGAGCGGCGCATCGCCCGCCGGCCCGAAGATCGACGGGAAGAAACGCGGATCGAGCCGGCCAAGCACGAGGTTGGCGTCGGTGACCGTGGCTGGTCCGCCCCGCCCATAGGCGGCGGGGCCTGGGTTGGCGCCGGCGCTTTGCGGCCCGACCCGGGCGCGAAGCCCGTCGAAGGCGAGGATCGAGCCGCCGCCGGCGGCCACCGTCTCGACGTCCAACATCGGGCTACGCAGCTTTACGCCGGCGACGCGGGCTGAATCGCGGCGTTCCAGCGATCCCGCATAACGGCAGACGTCGGTGGAGGTGCCGCCCATGTCGAAGCCGAGCGCCTGGGGCGTCTGGGCCAGTTCGGCCGTGCGCGCCACGCCGACCACGCCGCCGGCCGGACCGGAAACGACGGCGTCACGGCCACGGAAAGCCTCGGCGCGCACCAAGGCCCCGGCCGAGGTCATGAAGAACAGCGGCGCGCCCTCCACCGCACGGGCCACCTGTTCGACATAGGCCTGGAGGATGGGGGTCAGATAGGCGTCGGCGACGGTGGTCTCGGCCCTGGGCACGAAGCGCGGCAGGGGCGAGACCTCGTGGCTGAGCGCGACGAAGTCGAAGCCCGCCGCGTGGGCCAGCGCGCCGGCGGCGCGTTCGTGGGCTGGGTTCAGGTCGGCATGCAGGAAGGCGATGGCCGCCGAGGTGAAGCCGTCGGCCCGGGCCTTAGCCAACTGAGCGGCGAGGGCGGCTTCATCGAGCGGAGCGATCACTGCGCCATCGGCGGCCAGGCGCTCTTGCGCCTCCACGACCCCGGTATAGAGCGGGTCCTGCCGGACGATGTTGAGTGCGAAGAGATCAGGGCGCGACTGATCACCGATGACCAAGGCGTCAGCGAAGCCTTCGGTGGTGACCAGCAGGGTCTTGGCGCCCGCTCGCTCCAGCAGGGCGTTGGTGGCGACGGTGGTGCCCATCTTGATGGCCTGTACGCGGGCGGCGGGGAAGGGCTCGCCGGGCCCCGCGCCGAGCACGCGGCGCATGGCCTCAACCGCTGCATCTTCATAGGACGGCGAGGTCGACAGCAGCTTCAGGGAGACTTCCTCGCCGTCGTCGGCGTGGGCGATGACGTCGGTGAACGTGCCGCCGCGATCGATCCAGAAGTTCCAAAGTCTGTCCAAACCGTAACCTTCCCGTGGGTCGATTCGCATTGTCAGGGGGAGAACCTGCCCTTACAGCTTTCGTTACTCCCATGAGCTTCTGGCGCAACATTGCTGGGCTCGCAGTTCGCCGGCCCGATGCTGGAGACTGCGCCGATTGTCCAGCCACCCGGCCGGGCGAGGATCCCGCCTTTTCCACCGCCGTCACGGCGTTGGGGGCGAAACTCGCCAAGGCCGACGGCCGCGCCAGCGTGGGCGAATTCGATAAGTTCGCCCAGGTGTTCCAGACCGACGCGGCTTCGGAACGCAATATCCATCGGCTGTACGATCTCGCACGCCAGACCACGCGCGGATACGAGAGCTACGCCCGGCGGCTGGCCAAACGCTACGCCGGTTGCCCGACCTTGCTTGAGGACGTGCTGGACGGCCTGTTCCATATCGCGGCCGCCGATGGCGCGGTGACGCAGGACGAGCTCGATTATCTGGAGAGCGTCTCGGATCTGTTCGGTTTTTCGCCGCTGGTGTTCCGCCGGCTGAAGGCCGTGCACCTCGGGATGGAGGGCGAAGATCCGTACGGCATCCTGGCTGTGCCGCACGATGCGCCCGACGAGGTGGTGCGCTCGACCTGGAAGGCGGCCTTGTCGGAAGCCCACCCGGACCGCGCGCGGGCGCGCGGGTTGCCCAGCGAATTCATTGAGGTGGCGGAGGCCAAGGCCGCGTCCATCAACGCCGCCTTTGACTCCATAATGCGCGAGCGCAAAGCTATGGCGCTCGAAGGCGTGGCATGATGACGCCACTTTCGCGTGATTTGACTACAGGTTGTTGACGTCCGGGATCGCCCGGGCAAATTATTCGTTAAGCCGTAAGCAAGCGGCGCCCTTGAGGAAGCCATGGTTCGCGAATTCGCACGAAAGCACGGTCCAGCCCTTCGCAGCCTGTCGGCTGTGGGCGGCGCGCTCGCCACTGCAGCGGCGGTGGCTATCGGTGCGGTTCTGGCAGTGTTCTTCGCCGCCACCGTGGTGGTGATCGCGGTGATGGCCTCGGCGTTGCTCGCACTGGCCGGACTGGCGCTGCGCGCCAAGCGCGCCCGCGCCCATCGCAACGACAGCGCCAATGACGGCGTGATCGAGGCCCGCAACCTCGGCGGCCATCACTGGGTCGCTTACGGCTGGAACGAACGCCAGGGCCGGTAGGCCCTCGTCGCAAATAGCCCCCAATTGATCGTCATGGCTGGCCTCTCGGTGGGTTGGCGCGAGCCGTCCGTGTCTATGGATCACGCGGACAATCCCGGGGGATGACGATCCGTCAGGTGGGGGACCCCAACTTCGCCTTGCTTGCCCACCACCCCGCCTCTAGGCTCCCATTCAAACAAACGTTGGGAGAAGACGGCATGATCGGCGTGGTCGCGACCTTGAAGGTCCAAGAGGGCAAGGGTTCTGAGTTCGAGGCGGTATTCACTGACCTCAGCAAGCAGGTTCGGGCCAATGAGCCGGGCAATATCGTCTACCAACTGACCAAGAGCCGCACCGACCCGACGGTCTACAAGGTGCTGGAACTCTACAAGGACGAAGACGCCCTGAAGGCGCACGGCCAGACCGACTACTTCAAGGCCGCGGGCGCCAAGATGGCTCCGTGCATGGGTGGTCGTCCGGAAATCGAATACCTCGACGCTGTGGAGTAGGCGCGATGGATCTCGAGTTCTCCAAAGAGGACCTGGCCTTCCGCGACGAGGTCCGCGCATTTATCGCCGAAGCCTTCGATGACGACATGCGGGCCCATATGGCCCAATCGAAGAACGGCCACATCGACAAGGAAGGCCAGGTCCGCTGGCTCAAGCGCCTCGGCGAAAAGGGCTGGATCGCGCCCGACTGGCCGACCGAATATGGCGGCACGGGCTGGAGCCATGCGCAGAAATACGTCTTCGACATGGAGATGGCCCTGGCAGGCGCGCCGTCCACCTCGAACATGGGCCTGAAGATGTGCGCCCCGGTGGTGATGGCCTTCGGCACTCCGGAGCAGAAGGCCCAGCATCTGCCCAAGATCCTCTCCACGGACGTCTGGTGGTGCCAGGGCTATTCGGAGCCTGGCTCGGGATCGGACCTCGCCTCGCTGTCGATGAAGGCTGATCGGGACGGTGAGGATTACGTCCTAAACGGTTCAAAAATTTGGACAACCTACGCTCAGTGGGCGGACTGGATGTTCTGCCTGGTGCGGACGTCCAACGAAGCGATCCGGCAAAAGGGCATCAGTTTCCTGCTGCTCGACATGAAGACGCCCGGCATTTCCATCGTGCCGCTGCCGACCCTGGATGGGCCGCCGGAGGGCGATCAGGAGATCAACCAGGTCTTCTTCGACAATGTGCGGGTGCCGGTGTCGAACCGCATCGGCGAAGAAGGGCAGGGCTGGACCTACGCCAAGTACCTGCTGCAGTTCGAGCGCGGCAATCCGTACGCGGCCGGCCTCACCAACCAACTGGCCAAGGTGAAGAAGATCGCCACCGTCGAGCCGTCGGATGGCGGGGCGCGGATGATCGACGATCCCGATTTCCGCAAGAAGTTGTCGGAGTTGCAGATCAAGGTCGACGTGCTGAACGCCACCGAACTGCGCATGTTCTCAGCGCGGACGGCGGGCGAAGCGATGGGCGCGGCGTCCTCGATGTTGAAGCTCGAAGGCTCCCAGGCCCAGCAGGCGGTGACCGAACTGGCCCTGGAGGCGGCGGGCGTCTATGGCCAGCCCTTCGTCCAGGACACCTGGGCGGAAATTCGCGGCGAACGTAACGAGCCCCGCGCCGGTCCCGACTACGCCGCGACCCTGGCGCCGACCTACTTCAACTACCGCAAGACCTCGATCTACGCCGGCTCGAACGAGATTCAGCACAACATCATGGCCAAGATGGTGCTCGGGCTGTAGCGCCCTTGTTCAGTGGGTCCCGACATGCTCGGAACCCACTGAAAACATTTGAAAAGCCTGTTTCGCGTCGGCGAGCTTTTGGAGCTGGTCGACGTCTTGCGTATGTCCGATTGCTGATCAACCGATTCCTCAGGGCGCGGCGGTGCTGTTCTCTCCGATCGCCAGCTTCTCTCAGGTGGTTGGTCCAATCCGGCGAGGGTTTCGCTGTAGGGTTTGGGGCCGCCTCGCGCCGTAAGGTGACGCCATGCAGCCGACTAGGCCGCGCGGTGCCGAAGAGGGCGTCATGACAGCTTCCGGGGACTTCCTTACGCCTGCGGCCATGGCGCTTCCGCCAGAAGGATACTTCGAGAAGGTGGACGGGCCGTATGGTCCGTTGTTTCCGAAGACGCCGGCCAACTATGGCTTCTCGATCCTGGCCAAGATCATACCGGGCCGTGAGGCGACTATACGTGCGTATGGGCCGACGATCGAGGCGGCGATCCGCAACAACCCAACGCTGCTCGCGCCGTTGAAATTGCACTATCTGCGTTGGCTGTTGTTCCCGATCGGGGCCGACACCTACTTCATGTATCAGGGCATATTCGACACTGATTTTGACAAGTACACCGATGATGCGGTTGCACTGTTCAAGCTGGTCGGCGTCGATACGGTGTTTGAAAACCTGGAGGGATTTCCCGCCGATTGGAAAACCAACTCCGCCTCTTTCGTGAAATTCGTGCGGGCGCATCAGGTTTCCAGCTTCATGGAATATGCCGAGTACCCCTACGTCTCGACCGACGAGATCAAGAAGGCCCTGAGGTTGAAGGCCTCCCTCAGCGACGCCCTCGATCAGTTGCAGTAGGCCAGCCATGAGCGAGCCCGCCCGCACCTATAATCAAACTCATGTGCCGCGGCCGCCGACGCCCGGCCGTCGGCGCGCGAGCATCTACATCGCCTGGAGTTATCCGGCCGAGGCCAACCGCAACATCACCGAACTGGACAACCGCTTCTCGACGATGACGGAGGTGCGCCGGGTTCTGTGGCCCGCCTACGAGGTTCCGCGCTTCGCCGATCCGCTGCAGTTCCAACAGGGCGTCGCCGGGGCTTTGGAACTGTTCTTCTGGGCTTGGGTCCCCTTCCAAAAGCTGGTGTGCGAGGTGACCGGCCACGCCGTGCCCGTGTTCCAGCGGGTGGACCAGGCCGGATTCGTGCAGCCGCTGGACGAGCGGGTGCTGGATGACGTCGATACGCTGTTCTTGTTCGGCCTGGATCATAACGTGAGCGGCCAGATGCCGGCGGACGCCGAGATCGAGGCGGTTCGCGCCTGGCTTCGCCGTGAAGGCACACGTCTCGTGATCGGTCCTCATCACGATGTCGGCGCGACGGACGATATGGAACAGAGGGCGATGGAGTACGCCCACCACGGCGACCTGCTGGTGCCCCGCCAGCAGCGGTTCGGCGCCTATGCGCTGGCCCTCCTGCATGCGCTCGGTATCCCGGTGGAGAACCGCTACGCCATGCGCCCGGCGGTCCGTGAAGGGACCCGGGACAAGATTGTGCCGCTGAACGCGTTCCGCGACGTGGACACGAAGGGAATCTTGGCTGGCGTCGAAAGCCTGAACTTCCACATGCACTTGCCGCACTACGCCCTCACGCGCGACGACGGCACGGCGCGGGTCTTGGCCAAGCAGGCGATAGATCTATCCCGGCCCCACCCGATGACGTTGAGCGGCGAAACGGAGTTCAACACCTTGGTCTGGGCGCCGCCGGCGGGAGACCGGGCGGGCGACGTCGTCGTTTGCGATTCAACCGTCTTCAGCACCCTCTTCGGCGCCGATGAGAGCCTGGAGCGATTCTGGAAAAACCTGGTGTCGTGAGGCGAGGCGATGGCTGACGATACGAGCGTGCCGGTGTTGGAACTGGCCGACATTCAAAGCGGGGTGTTGAGGCCGCGACCGTCGCCCTACGCCGCGACCTACATCTTGCTCCGGATCGACGAGGCGCGCGCGGGGCGTGAGCTGTTGCGGCGGTTGAGCGACATCGTGACCTCGGCCGCCGCGCCGGTACGGCCGGGCCGCGACACGTTCGTCAGCGTGGCCCTGACGTTCGAGGGTCTGAAGGCCCTGGGCGTCCCGCAGCCGTCGCTGGACAGCTTTGCATGGGAGTTTCGACAGGGGATGGTCGCGCGGGCGGCCGCCCTGGGTGACGTGGGCGAAAGCGCGCCGGAACACTGGGAAGCCCCGTTTGGAACCGCGGCCGTTCACGTCATCCTGGTGGGCGTGGCTCCGGATTCGGACACGCTGGAGGCCGCGCTCGTTCGTGCTCGCGCCGCCTTCGCCGACCTGGCCGGGGTCGCGCCGATCTGGCGGCAGGATTGCTACGCCCCGCCAGGCGAAAAGGAGCCTTTCGGTTTCAAAGACGGGATCAGCCATCCAGCGATCGAAGGCAGCGGCGTGCCAGGTTCGAACGCGTTGGAGCGTCCACTGAAAGCCGGCGAACTGGTGCTGGGCTATCCCGATGAGACGGGCGGCTTGCCGCCAGCTCCGACGCCGGACCTGTTGGGGCGCAACGGCACATATGTGGCGTTCCGCAAGCTGCACCAAAAGGTGGCCCAGTTCCGGACCTATTTGCGGGACGCTGCGAGCGGGCCTGACGACGAGGAGTTGCTGGCCGCCAAAATGATGGGGCGTTGGCGCAGCGGCGCCCCTTTGGCGCTTTGCCCGCTGCACGACGACGCGGCCTTGGGGCATGATAGCGAGCGCAACAACACCTTCCTGTTCGGCGCTGAAGACGCGGCCGGCTACAGCACGCCGCCCGGTTCTCACATCCGTCGCTGCAATCCCCGAGACGCAGAGGTGGCTGGCGTCGTTCGGTTGCACCGCATGATCCGTCGGGGCACGGCATATGGCCCGTTGCTGCCGGAAGGCATGCTTGAGGATGATGGAGCCGACAGGGGGCTGATGTTCGCCTTTGTCGGCGCTCACCTGAAGCGGCAGTTCGAATTCGTGCAGTCCGAGTGGGTCAACGGCGGAGAGTTCCTCGGCCTTGGCGACGCCAGAGATCCCATTGCGGCCGCCGAAGGGACGGCGACGTACTCGATCCCACGCCGGCCTATCCCCCGGCGGATGAAGGGCCTGCCCAGCTTCGTGACCATGCGCGGAGGCGAGTACGGATTCATGCCGGGGCTGAAGGCCCTGCGCTGGCTCGCCGACCTGCCCGATGAACCCGGAGGCGCCGCTTGACCGACGTGGTGGTGATCGGCGCGGGCCTGGCGGCCTCGGACAACGCGTGACTCGGGGCATCATCGGCGTGACGGCGCTGGCGGTGTTCGCGCTGCTGAGCCTGGCCGCGCCCGCCCTGGCGCAGGACGATGGGCCTCGCGTCTACCAACTTGCGCCGGTGGGAGCGCAGAATGTCACCGCGTTCCTGGTCAACAAACGCGGCAACGAGACACCGGAACCAGGGTCGATTAGTCGCGGCGCCGACATCCACACGGATATCCTGGTGTTCCGCTACGCACGGACAGTCGAGATGGCGGGGCGTCCGGTCACCCCGTTTTTGATCCTCCCGATAGGAGAGGTCCGCTCGACTGGAAAACCTACCAGTTCGGGATTCGGCGACGTGCAGGTCGGCGGAACGATTGGGCTAATGGGAGCCCCGGCGTTGTCACGCACCGAATTTACCGCCTTCAAGCCAGGGTTCGGAATGGGGCTGCTCGGACGTCTCTACCTTCCGACCGGCGCCTATAGCGATGGGAAGCCGGTGAATCTCGGCTCGAACCGTGTCGCCTACCAACTTGGTCTGCCAATGGTGCTGGCTTCGGGAAAGTCGTATCGCGACCCTTCGCTGACCAGCCTGGAGATTCTTCCCAGTCTTACGTTCTACGGAGACAATGAAGATCCGTTCGACGCCGCGCGGAGCAGCAAAGACCTCCTGTTCAGCGTCGAGGCCCACCTGACGCACAATCTCAGCCGCCGCATCTGGGTGTCGGCCGACATGTTGTATCGCCTGGGCGGAGAGACCTCCACGGATGGTCGATCGGATGACAACGGCATGCACGGCTGGTCCGCTGGACTAAGCGCAGCCTTGCCGTTCGTCTCGCAAACGACGCTGATTTTTACCTACCAGCACGTGATCGAGCGCAGCGACAACGGACCCGACGGATGGTTCTTCCGCACGGCGCTCGTCGCCCCGTTTTGAGTCAGGGCTGGCTGTAGCCGACCTTGATGGTGGCGGGTTTTAGCAAGGCCGAAGGCCGACCGAGGCCGCACGGAAAGCGGAACGATCCCTTGGCGGAGGCGGGAAGTGGGAGTTGATTTTGTGCCGGTCCGCCGCAGAAGGCTGCTGCCAACCCGCTGTCAGCAGCCTCCGGTTATGTAGTCTCAACAACAGGAGCCGACCCCATGTCCGACCTTGTCTTCTACACCAACCCCATGTCGCGCGGGCGCATCATCCGCTGGATGCTCGAGGAGGTCGGTCAGCCTTATGAGACCCGGGTTCTGGATTGGGAGACCGGAGAGGCGAAAGCGGCCGACTACCTCGCCATCAATCCCATGGGCAAGGTGCCGGCCATAGTTCACGACGGGGTGGTCGTCACCGAATGCGCGGCCATCTGCGCCTACCTCGCCGACGCCTTCCCGCAAGCGGGCCTGGCTCCGCCTGCGAACAGCCGGCTACGCGGCCCCTATTATCGCTGGCTGTTCTTCGGGGCTGGCCCGATCGAGCAGGCCGTGGCCGCCAAGATGGTGAACCTGGAACCGACGATTGAGCAGCGCAGCTCGCTGGGTTTCGGCTGCATGGAGGACGTCCTGGGCACCGTCGAGGGAGCGGTCAAGGACCGGACCTATCTGGTGGGAGACGGTTTTACAGCCGCCGACCTCTACCTGGCCTCTCACCTGTCCTGGGGGATGAACTTCGGCACGATCGAAAAGCGCCCGGCGTTCGAGGCCTATGTGGAGCCACACCTGCAGCGCCCCGCCGACCTGCGCGCTGACGGGATCGACAACGCGCTCCTCGCCGCCCAAGCACAGCCGGCGTCCTGAACGAGGGGACCGGCGGCTCTCAGAGACCGATCATCACGAGGTGGGCGTCGGCGCGATGCTCGGCGCCCTCAATCGATGGCGAGAATGGTGTCGAGCAGCCGCATCGCGCCGGCGGCGCCGGCTTGATCGCCGAGCAGCGGGCCTAGCTGGTCATCCAGCAGCAGCATGGCGAAGCCGTGCGCCATGGACCAGGCCCGCGCGACCCTGGCCGACATCTCTTCGGCGTCCGATGGGTGCGCCGCCGCGACGGCTTCCTGAAGCACAAGATAAGCTCGCGCCATCGCATCCCGCAGCGCGGGGCGGGTGACGTCCAGGCGTTCGCCTCGGAACATCAGCTGGAACAGACCGGGGTGGGCGAGGGCGAACTCCACATAGGCGCGGCCCGTCGCGTTGAGGCGCGCCATCGCGGTCGGCTGGTCGGCGGCGGCGGCGAGAAGATGACGCGCAAAGCGTTCGAAGCCCATGGCGGCCAACTCGCTGAGCAGGCCGGTGAGGTCATCGAAGTGGTTTCGTGGCGCGGTGTGCGAAGCGCCGACATCCCGGGCGATAGCGCGCAAGGTCAGGCTGTCCGGGCCAGCTTGGGCCAGGCGTGCCTCGGCCGCCGCGAGTAGGGCGTGGCGCAGCGCGCCGTGGTGATAGGGCTTGGCGTCGCTCGGTGGAGATACGGCCATGGGCGCTCTTGAGTTGACGGTGTAAATCTTAAGTTGACTTGGGCGCTGGCGGGCCGCATCGTCAATGTTGCCAATGGAAACATGCGAGGCTCGGCATGGTCAAGCAACTGCTCTACGCCATCGTCCCATTGCTGTTCGACTCCCTCGGGGTGATCGTCTTCGCCGTACTCATCGCGCTGAAGGTCGATCTGGTTCTAGCGACGGCCGCGGGCGCGGCGGTGGCTTGCGCGGTGGTGGCCTGGGAGCTTGTCCATCGGCGCAGGGTCGCAGCCCTGCAGTGGCTGAGCCTGATCATGGTGGTCCTGTCGGCCGGAGCGACCCTGGCGACGCATGACCCTCGTTTTGTGATGGCCAAGCCAACGGTGATCTATGCGGTGATCGGCGCGGCGATGCTGCGCCGAGGATGGATGAACCGCTATGTGCCGCCGGCGCGTCTTGCGCTGGTCGAGGACCTGATGACCCGCTTCGGCTATGTCTGGTCGGGCATGATGTTCGTGACCGGGGCCTTGAACCTGGTGGTGGCGGTGGCCTTCACGGTTTGGTGGCCGACTTTCATCGCCGTGTTTCCCCTTGTCTCGAAGCTAGGCTTGTTCGCAGTTCAATTCGCCATCGTCCGTTTCATCGGCCAAAGGCGGGCGAGGGTGGGGAGTGAACTTGCTGGTTCGGCTCCCAAAACATCGGCCGTCTGACGGGCGCATGACGATGGCCTCCATCACAACCTTGCGAGCCGAGGGTTGGATGGCCTTGAGCGGGCCATGTTTTCCCATGCAAGGCCTTTCGGCCGAGGGTTCTGCGTCCTAACTGAGGAGGGGCGTTAGGATGAGCCTTTCATGGATATCTCGAATTTCGTTTCGGCCGGGGCGCTCGGCTACATCGTCGGCCTTCTCAGCGTGGGCTTCATCGGCTTGCTCGTGGGTGTTCGGCTCGGCGCCAGATCCACGGTGAGCCCGCCGCCATCCGAACAGGAGGAACTGGTCGCGGCTCTTCGCGTCCTCCGCCGCCACCATGAGCAGTCGGCGCTGGCGAAGATGCAGGCGGCTGGGGCGGAGCTCTGGTCGCCCGATCCTGACCGGGTCGCACAGTTGAGCTATGGCGCGCCGGTGGACGCGGTGGACCAGGTGCGGCCCTAGGCCTCGCCGGCCAGACGCCGAGCAGTCGGGCCTAAGCGCCCAGCACCTTTCGCAACGAGGCTTCGATCTGGCCGCCGCAGTAGGCGTCGCCGTAGTCTGCGCGGGCTTTGGCGGCCAGCTTGGCCAGGGCGGGCAGGTCCGCAACGCGGCGCGAAAGGCCGGCCGTCATGGGCGCGGACTCCTCCAGGATATCTGCGATCTTGCCGAACCGGTCGGTCATTGTCGTCCACAGGGTCGCGGTCACGATGTCGGCGATGCCGGCGGTCTCGCCGCCCAGCAGGAATCCAGAGCTGACCTTCAATCCGTGCTGGCGTCCGGTCTCCTCCCAGATCGACATCCATTTCTTCAGGCGGGGGGTAAAGTCTCGCCAGCGCGCCTGCGTCCACATTTCGCGCCCGCCATCGAGGGTTATTTCGTCGATCACGTCATTGGCGTCATTGACGACCTTAATCGTCAAGGCGCGCAGGGCGGCCGACCTCGGCATGAGATCCAGGGTCTCGCCCAGATAGAGGATGATGGCCGGCATCTGGGCGATGGCGAACTCGGCCTTGTTGTCGATCAGCAGGGGCGGGCCCATGAACGGCGCCGGCATGTTCTGCACCTTCGCGCCCATCATTTCCGAGATCGCGGCGTCGCCGGCTTCGGTCCAGGTCTTGCCGGCATGGGCCAAGACCGCGCGCACAAACTGGCCGCGGAACGGCACAGACCAGTAGTAGAGGTCATAATCGGACATTCGAGCACAACGCCGCGAAGCTAGGTTCGTTCAGCCGTGGTGGGACTTAGCCGCTCGCGTTGCCGATCAAGCCGCGACGACGGCCTTCCACTCACCATTCATCCGCGCCCATTCGGCGCGAACTCGGCCGTTCTCATCCTCGACGATGAATGAATGGACGCCGATGAGTTCGGTCATCGCAATGCGCTGCCCGTGGACAATCGCCTGGGTGATGTTGTCGTAGTCGGCGACGCCGGTGCTGAAATAATAGGTCGGAGCGTCGTTGAGGGCTGGCAGGTTTCGAAAACGGATCGTGCACTTCATCGGCGCTTGGATAGTGCCGACGCCAGGACGGTTCAAGCGCGGGTAGGGTCTCAAGCCCCGGCGCCGAGCAAGGTCGGTCATGCGCGAGGGGGCGTTGTTGCGTGACACGCGTGCCTTCTGGCTTTCCGACTTCTCATCCGGCGGCCCTTGTCTGTAACTTGGCTGGGCGCGCCCACGACTGTCGTCGCACCCAGCTCTTCCGAGGAACCGCTCCATGGATTTCCACTCCGACTACACCATGACCATCGGCGGCGAGGCCGTTCGCGGCGAGGCGAGGATCGACGTGGTCAATCCGGCGACGGGCCAGACCTTCGCGACGGCTCCAGACTGCAGTCGTGAGCAACTGGACTCTGCGGTGGCTGCGGCGCGAACGGCGTTCAAGACCTGGCGGAAGGCGCCGATCGAGGAGCGGCAGGCGCTGGTGCGCACGGCTGGCGAGACGCTGCTGGCCCATGCCGAGGAGCTGGGCCGGCTGTTCACCCAGGAGCAGGGGCGGCCCGTCGACGCCGCCAAGCAGGAAATCCAAGGCGCCGGCGGCTGGCTGCAGGCGGTGTCAAAGATGACGCCGCCGGTACATGTCTCCGAGGACTCGGCGACTCAATTCATCGAAACCCGCTACGTGCCGCTGGGCGTGGTCTGCGCCCTTGCGCCGTGGAACTTCCCGGTCAGCCTGGCCATGTGGAAGGTCGCCCCGGCCCTGGTGGCCGGCAACACCATGGTGCTGAAGCCCTCGCCCTTCACCCCGCTTTGCACGCTGAAGATCGGCGAGCTGTTCCGCGACATCTTCCCCCCGGGCGTGTTCAACGTCATCAGCGGCGGCGACGATCTCGGCCCGTGGGTGACCGGTCATCCGGGCTTCGACAAGATCTCCGTCACCGGCTCGACCGAGACCGGCAAGCGGGTGATGGAGAGCGCGGCCAAGGATCTCAAGCGCCTCACCCTGGAGCTCGGCGGCAACGATGCGGCCATCGTCATGCCCGACGTCGATCTGGACGCGGTGGCGCAGAAGATCTTCTTCGGCGCCTTCTTCAACACCGCCCAGATCTGCGTGGCGACCAAGCGGCTCTATGTCCACGAGGACGTCTATGACGGCCTGCGCGACCGTCTGGCCGGGATCGCCGCGGCGGTGAAGGTCGGTGACGGCGGCGAGCAGGGAACGGTGCTGGGGCCGATCCAGAACAAGCGCCAGTACGACCGGGTGATGGACCTGCTGGATGACGCCAAGGCCAACAATCTGACTCTGATCCAGGGCGGGGCGGTTCCGGCGGGCGGCTACTTCGTGCCGGTGACCATCGTGGATAATCCGCCCGAGAACTCGCGCGTCGTGCAGGAGGAGGCTTTTGGTCCGATCCTGCCGATGCTGAAGTTCGCCGATATCGACGAGGTGATCGATCGCGCCAACGATAGCGAGTACGGCTTGGCGGGGGCGGTGTGGTCCAAGGATATCGACCAGGCGATGTCCATCGCCCGGCGGATGGAGACCGGCACGGTCTGGATCAACCAGAACCTCAACCTGCGGCCCGACACCCCGTTCGCCGGCCGCAAGAACAGCGGCTTTGGCATCGAGAACGGCATGGACGGCCTGCTGGAGTACATGGCGCCCCAAGCCATGTACGTCGCCAAGGGCTGAGCCGGCGCAGGGGCGCCGCCTGCACGATCTGACCTCCACGGCAACATGACTGGGCGCTCACCGGCCTTGATGTGAACGGCTGTTTATATCGGCGTTCGGTGATCTTGCCTGGCCCGCGAACACGTGAGCTGTGCTGCGCCCGCGGCTGAGCCGCGTTTGGCAGGGAATGCGGTTCGCCCGATGGGAGACCCGCAGGGGCGGGACATCAATGCGGGCATTTGCAGAATTCATCGTGAGGTGGAGATACCTCGTCCTGGCCGTGTCGCTTGCGGCGACGGTGCTGCTGGGGCTGCAACTGCGGCACCTCAACGTGATCGTCGACGCCGACGAACTGCTGCCCAAGGACCATCCGTTCGTGCAGGTGACGGAACGGGTGGAGACCCTGTTCGGCAACCGGTTCACGGTCGTCATCGGGGTGAGCGTGAAGGACGGCGACGTCTATACGCCGGCCACTTTAGGCAAGGTCATCGCCATCACCGAGGCCCTGGCGGCGACGCCGGGAATTACGCCGGGCAACCTGCAAAGCCTGGCCGCCACGCGGGCGAAGGACCTCGCCGGATCGAGTGAGGGCCTCCAGGTATCTCGGCTGTTGGACCATGAACCGGCCGACATCGCAGCCGCGCAGGCCATCGCTCAGCGGCTGAAGGCCAATCCCGTCTATCGCGACATTCTGGTCAGCAAGGACGGGCGCACCGCGGCCATCTACGCGGAGTTCAAGAAGGACCCGGAGGGTTTCGAGCACGTGATGCGCAAGGTCGAGGCCGCGATCGCCCCGGCCCGCGACGACAGCGTGACCATCGCGGTCGCCGGACAACCGGTGTTCCTCGCCGCGGTGGAAACCTATTCCAAGCGGATGGGGATCCTGCTGCCGCTGGCCGTGGTGCTGATCGGCCTGATCCACCTGGAGGCGTTCCGCACGATCCAGGGCCTGGTGCTGCCGCTGCTGACCGCCATCCTCGCGGTGGTGTGGGCGCTGGGCCTCATGACCTTGGCCGGCATTCACCTGGACCCGTTCAACAACGTCACGCCGATCCTGATCCTCGCGGTCGCCGCCGGTCACGCGGTGCAGGTGCTGAAACGCTATTACGAAGAGTACCGGCTGCTGCGCCGCGACGGCAAGCTCGATCCGACCGAGGCGAACCGGCGCGCAGTGGTGAACTCCATCGTCTATGTGGGGCCGGTGATGGTGGCCGCCGGGTCGATCGCCGCGCTGAGCTTCATGTCGCTGGCGGTCTTCCCGATCCAGACGATCCGGAACTTCGGGATTTTCGCCGGGCTCGGGATCTTCAGCGTCGCCCTGGTCGAGCTGACCTTCACGCCGGCCTTGCGGGCGATCCTGCCGCCTCCCGGCGACAAGGAAACCAACGCTGAAAAACGGGAGACGCAATGGGATCGCCTGGCGCGTTTCCTGGCCGGCCAGGTCGCCGAGACCAAGGGGCGGCGCCGGATCTTCCTCATCTGGGGCGCGATCTGCGTGATCTTCGTCGGCGGCGCGAGCCTGCTGCGGGTGGACAATTCGGTGCGCGGCTTCCTTTCGGAGAGCCAACCGGCCCGCAAGGACGACCATGCGCTGAATGCGGCCATGGCCGGATCCAACACCTTCTACGTCCTGGTCGAGGGGGCGAGCGCCGATGCGATCAAGGACCCCGCGGTCCTGAGAGGGATCGAGGCCACGCAGGCGTTCCTGGCCAAGGAGCCGGAGATCGGCCGGTCGGTGTCGATCGTCGACTTCCTCAAGCAGATCAATCAGGCGACCAACAACGGCGATCCGGCGGCCTACAGCCTGCCGACCGATCGCGACACGATCTCGCAGTATCTGCTGCTCTATTCGATCTCGGGAGAGCCCGGCGATTTCGACGGGGTCGTCGACTACACCTACAGCAACGCCCTCATCCAGGCGTTCGTGAAGACCGACAGCTCGGCCTATGTCGCCAGCCTCAACGAGCGCATTCTGCCGGTCATCCAGGCCAACTTCCCGCCCGGCGTGAAGGTCCGCCTGGGCGGAAGCATCACCACCCCGACCGCGATGAACGAGGTCATGGTCTCGGGCAAGATGCTGAACATCGCCCAGATCACCTTGGTGGTCTTCGTGGTCGGCTCACTGCTCTTCCGGTCGGCGCAACTGGGCGCGCTGATCCTGGTCCCCCTGGCGGCGACGGCCTTGGCCGTGTTCGGCATCATGGGCCTGACGGGCATCCCGCTCCAGATCGTGACGGCGACGGTGTGTGCGTTGGCCATCGGGATCGGGGCCGACTACGCGATCTACTTCACCTATCGCCTGCGCGAGGAGCTCGAGCGGCAACCGACCGAGCGTGAGGCCATCACCGCGGCCTTCGCCAGTTCGGGCAAGGCGATCATGTTCGTGGCGACGGCGGTGGCCGGCGGCTACTCGCTGCTGATGCTGTCGATCGGCTTCAACGTCCACTTCTGGCTCGGCCTGCTGGTCGCTTCGGCCATGCTGGTGGCGTCGGCCAGCACCCTGACCCTGTTCGCGGCGCTGATGGTCGCGCTGCGGCCGCGCGTCGTCTATGCCCGCGCCGTGCAAGCCGCGCCGAGCCAGACCCTGGCCAAGGTGGCTGGCCTGGCGCTGGTGTTGCTCTGCGGGGCGGCGGTCATGGCGCCTCGGCCGGCGATGGCGCATGCCGCTTCGAGCGACGCCGCCGCGCTGATGGCCAGCAGCATCAAGGCGACGAAGGTTTTCAGATCGACAGCCACGGCGCGCTTCATCCTGACCAACAAGGCCGGCCAGCAGCGGATTCGGGAGACCAGCACGTTGTCGGAACTCAAGCCCGACCGGCAGAACAACCGCCGCCTGATCCGCTTCAACAGCCCCGCCGACATTCGCGGCACAGCCGTGCTGACGATCGAGAACGCCGGCGCCGACGATGACATCTGGGTCTATCTGCCGGCCCTGAAGAAGGTTCGGCGTCTGACGGCGTCCAACAAACGCGACGCGTTCATCGGCACGGACTTCAGCTATGGCGACATCCTTGGTCATCCCGCCGAGGACTGGAGCCACAAGATCCTGCGGACCGAGACCGTGGACGGGGTCGCGACCCAGGTCGTGCAATCGGCGCCGCGCGACAAGACCATCGCGGCTAACTCTGGTTACAACCGCCGCATCACCTGGATCCGGACCTCCGACGCCGTGCCGGTCAAGGCCGAGTACTACGACCTGCAGGACAGGCTGCTGAAGGTCTATGTCGGGTCCAACATCAAGCTCGTGGACAGCGCCAATCGCCGCTTCCAGCCGATGCGCCAGCAGATGACCAACGTGCAGACCGGCCACCGCACGGTGATCGAGTACGCGACCTTCAACACCTCGGCCGCCATTCCGCCGGAGAAGTTCACGACGCGGGGCCTTGAACAGCCTTGAGACCGAACGTTTGGCCGACGGCCTGCGCCTTGGCCGCCGCGGCGTTGCTGTCGGCTCTCCCGGCGATGGCGAGCGACATGGTGATCGAGCCCGCCGAGCCTGATGAGTATGTCGAGATCCCTGAGCGGGGCGAGGTCGTTGCCGAGGACGGCGGCGAAAGGCTCGATGCTCTACAGCCTCAGGTCTTCCTGCGCGGCGGGCTGTGGAGCCACAGCCGCGATTTCACCGATCCGGGCGCCGTCTCCGTAGCGGGCCTCGTCGTGCGCGCGGCGCCGCGTCTTGGGAGTGGTCTGGACGCCTATGGCGAGGCGCGCGCGCAGGCCGACAGCACCGGCCGCGGCGATGTCGATCTGGAGGAGGGCTGGCTGAGGTTCACCGGCGGGCCGGCCCGGCTGATCGTCGGCCGCCAGATCGTCGCGTGGGGACGGGCCGACCGGCTCAATCCGACTGACGTCATCGGCGCGCGCGACTACACCCGATTGCTGGCCAGCGACGACGAGCAGCGACGCGGCGCCCTGATCGCGCAGGTGACCTATGGCGCCGGACCCTGGACGGTCTCGGCTTTCTGGCTGCCGGAGTTCCGGCCCAACCGTTTTCCGGTCGATCGTTCGCGCCCCGGCGTCGTCATCCTTGACGATCAGCAGGTCGAGGACCGTTCGCAGTTCGCGGCGCGGATCGACCACACGGGCGGGGCGCTGGATTGGTCGATCTCGTATTTCGAGGGACGCAGCCGGACGCGTGACATCGCGCTGGTCCCCGTTCCGCCCGCGATGGCGAGAGTCGCCCTAGCGGCCGTTCAGCAACAATTTCCGCAGACCACGGTGTTCGGCGCGGATCTGGCCGGGGTCGCGGGCCGCTTCGGCTATCGGGCGGAGGCGGCCTATACTGACGTCGGTGGGGCCGCCACGCCGTTCCGGACCAAGGATAACTTCTGGATCGTGGTCGGCGTCGACCGGACGTTCGACAGCGGTTGGAACGTCAACCTCCAGTATTCCTTCCGATATATCGTCGACTATGAGGATCCGGCGCTGCTGCCAAATCCCGTGGTGAGGGCGATCGCGCTGCAGAGCGCTGCGGTCAACAATCAGCTCGACCGTCGGCAGAACGGGATGACGCTGCGGGTCGCGCGCACCTGGATGAACGAGCGCCTGGAGTTCGAGACCAGCGCGGCGGGCTACTTCGAAACCCGCGACGTCGCGATCCGGCCGCGCCTCAGTTACGCGCTAACCGACAGCACGCGCGCCGTGCTGGGCGCCGACGTCTTTCTTGGACCTCAGCTCAGCTACTTCGGACGCGTTCGCGACCTTTCGGCCGCCTACGCCCAGATCGTCTACGGATTTTAGCCGCGCCATGAAGCTCTATTTTCGCATGCTCCCCATGGCCGTCCGGGGTTTGAGGGGCGCGGCGGTCGAGGCCACCGAGCCGGTGCGGACGCAGTTCCGCGTGCTGCCCGCTGATCTCGACGTGAACATGCACCTGAACAATGGGCGCTACATGCAGCTCATCGATGTGAACCGGCTCGAATGGGCGCTGCGGACCCGAGTCTTACACGCGTGCTTCAAGCAGGGCTGGAGGCCGATCCTGGGCAGCAGCGCGATCCATTTCCGTCGCGAGCTGAGGTTGTTTGACCGCGGCGTCGCCGAGACGCGGCTGGCCGGATGGGACGACCGCTGGTTCTTCTTTGAGCATCGGGTGGAGACGCTTGATGGGCGCACGGTCGCCACCTCCCTAGCCAAGGCGGCGTTTCGCTCCGCCGACGGTTGGGTGCCGACCTCGGCGATGGTCGCGCTGGCGGCGCCCGACATGACCGCCCTTAATTTGCCGGAGCATGTGGTGACCTGGCAGACCCTGGACGAGCAGTTTGGCCAGATGGCTCGCAAGTGGAAGAGCGGCGCCGCGGCGAGCGTTGGCCACACGGCCTGACCGCTGGCGCGAATTGTTAGGCGAGGTGAGATGTGCTCAACTTCTGCTCGCATTGCTCAACGTTGGGGCTAAAGGTCGAGCGACGCCCTACAAAGGGTTGTGCGGCGCTGCCGCTGGGCTAAGAGCAATCGGCCTGGGCGGGGGAGCAGCGCATTGTCGTGAGTGTCGTCACGCTCCTTCTCGTGGAGGACGATCCGATCTTTAGCGAGATCGTCGCGGCCCACCTGCGCAAAGAGGGGCTGGAGGTCGTCTGCGCGCAGGATGTCGCCGGCGGCTTGCGTCTGTTTTCCGAACTCCCGATCGATCTCGTTCTCGCCGACGTGAATCTTCCCGACGGCCTCGGGCACGACATGGTGCGCCGGATGAAGGCGCGGCGGGACTGCGCCGCCATATATGTGACCCAGCGCGGGGAGAGCGACGATCGCATCCTCGGGCTCTCGCAGGGTGACGACTACATTGTGAAGCCTGCCGACCTGCGCGAACTGACCGCGCGCGTCCGCGCGGTGCTGCGCCGCTACCAGCGCGGCCGGGTCGACCGGGTCATCGAGATCGCCGACTGGACGCTCGATATCGTCCGGCGCGAACTGGCCGACGCCGAGGGAGCGATCCTACGCCTCACGCGCGCCGAATTCGATCTGGTTGCGGCTCTGGCGCAGTCGGGAAGCGTCCCGCTGGGTCGCGAATATCTTGTCGAGGTGATCGCATCGGCCGAGGCGACTACGAACGTTCGCACAGTCGACGTGCTGATCAGTCGGATTCGGCGAAAGTTGGCGGCGGCTGGGCCGTCGGCCCCGCGGATCGTCACCGTCCACGCCCAGGGCTATCAGCTCGTGAGGACCGAGGGGTGAGCGGCGCCTCCCGCCGAAAGGGCTTCGGCAAGCGCCGCGGCGCCGGCCGCCATGTCGCGCTGCACGGCCTGGGCGGCGGCGGCCACAGCGGCATGCGCCTGCGGCTTGCGCAGAGCCGCTTCAAGTCGCTCGAGCGTATCGCTCAGCCGCAGAAGCGCCAGGGCCCCGGCGGCGCTGCGGGTCTTGTGCGCTTCGGCGGCGAGCTCTGCATTGGCGCCGGATTGCGAGCCAATGGCTTCGAGCAGGGCCGCTACCCGGGCCGTCAGTTCGTCGGCGAGTTCGAGGGTTCGCGATGCGCCGACCGCGGACCGGACCTGCTCCAGGCGATTTGCGCACAGCTCTGGGGGCATAGTGACGTCCTCTCGGGCGGCGATAGCCTGGGACCGCTGTAGCCCATGACCGCTGCGGGCAAGAATGTGCGGTGGCCGGCGCTGCTGGCGCAACATGCGATGATCTTCGCTGTCTACGCAACGACGGCCTATGCGGGTCTGAAGCTGGGCGTCCTGGCCGATCGATTGCCGCTGATCTGGCTGCCCAGCGGCATCGCGTTCGCGGTGGCGTGGATCGGCGGGCTGCGAATGATGCCGGGGGCGTTCGTCGGCGCCTTGCTGGTGAACTTCCTGGTGTTCGGCGCCTGGGCGCCGGCCCTGATCGTGGCCTTAGGCAACCTGCTGCCGGGGCTCGCAAGCGCCCGGTTGCTGCGGGCCTGGGGCGCCAGCGGCCGACTGACCCGCGCCGTGCTGTCCGATCTGGCCTTTGTCGCAGTCGCAGTCGTCGGCGGCACGCTGGTCAGCGCGGCGGTGGGGGCTACCGTGATCGCCTGGTTGGGGGCGGGCGGCCCGGCCTATCCCGCGCGGTCGATCTTGACCTCCTGGTGGCTGGCCGACGCGACCGGCGTGCTGCTCATGGCGCCGGCCATCCTTCTCAGCGTGCGCTGGTTGGGACACCGTCGGACGCCCCGCTTCTTTGCGGCGGTGTCGGGGTTTCTGGGCGCCTGCGCCGCACTGGTGGCGGCCCTCGCGTGGCTGCCGGAGCTAGGTTGGATCGGGGACTTCTACAAGCTGGCCTGGCTGGCGCTTAGTCTGGCGGCCGTGGGACGCTTCGGGCTCCACGGCGGGGCGGCGGTAAACCTCCTGATGGCGCTGGGCGTCTCGGCCGTGACATTTCTGGGGATGGGGCCGTTTGTCGGCGCAAGCCAACCGGAAACCATGGCGCGGCTGTACGCATTCGTCTTCGCCCAGACCCTGACCGCGCAGATGCTGGCCGCCGTGGTGGCTGACCTTCGCCGCGCGTTGGCGTTGGAGCGGGGCAAGCGCGCCTTGGCCGAGGCCATCGCGGCCAGCCGCTTCCGATTGATGACCATGATCAGCCACGATGTGCGCACGCCGCTGAGCGGGCTGGTGGGGGTGATGCAGGTGCTGGCCCGCTCGCCGCAGGAACCCGAGGAGCGGCGGTTGATCGACCTTGGCCTTCGGGCCGGGCGCAATCTGGCCGACCTGGTCACCGATATCCTGGAATCCGCACGGGCCGATGCGAGCGAACCGGTGGTTCGCATGACGCCTTTCGACCCGGAGCGAAGCCTCGATGAGATCGTCAGGCTCCAGGCGCCGGCGGCCAGCGCCAAGGGGCTGTCTCTGTCCTACCGGCGTACGGAGGAGGTTCCTGCGTGGGTGGCGGGCGACCGGCTTCGCTTCGAGCAAGTGGTCGGCAACCTGCTCTCCAACGCCGTGACCTATACGCCCTCGGGTGGGATCTGGGTGACGGCCGACTGGCGGCCGGGAACCAAGTTGCCGCTCCTTATCGAGGTGCGGGACACCGGGCCGGGCCTCGACCCCTTTATCGGACAGCGAATGTTCGAGGCTTTTGTTCAGGGGCCCACAGACGTCCCCCTCACCGGGTTCGGGCTGGGTCTGGATATCTGCCGGCGTTTGACCGAGGCGATGGGCGGGGAACTGACCTATGTGCGGCGCGACGACGAGAGC
Source organism: Phenylobacterium sp. (assembly GCF_030681155.1). Taxonomy (GTDB): domain Bacteria; phylum Pseudomonadota; class Alphaproteobacteria; order Caulobacterales; family Caulobacteraceae; genus Phenylobacterium. Next base: position 27,921 of record NZ_JAUXXE010000059.1, read on the forward strand.
CTGTTCCGCGTGGCCCTGCCGTTCCCGGCGAGCAGCCCGCCGCCTGCGCCGGCCTTGACCAAGCCCTCGCGCGCGCTCTCTATCCTGCTCGTCGAGGACGATCCGATCAGCCGCGAGGTGACGGCGGCGCTTTTGCGGGCCGTAGGACACCAGGTTCAGCCGGCGGCGGACGAAGACGAGGCGGTGACCTGGGCCACCGCCAAGGAGTTCGACCTGGTCCTGCTCGATCTCGACCTTGGCCGAGGTGGCTCGGGCCTGTCGGTCGCGAGGCGCCTGCGCGCCGAACTCAGCATCCCACCGGCCATCGTCGCCCTGACCGGCAGCGACGTCGCCGGTGAGGAAGCGGCCGCTCTGGATGGCGTGGTCGTCAAGCCATTGGACGCCGATACCGACCTTAGCCGGTTCTCGGCGCGGCCCGCGGCCTAGAGCTTTGGCGGGATATCCATGGCCAGGGCGCGCCTTATCACCCAGTCGTGTCTCATCGCAGAGGCCAGCCAAAACATGTGGCGCTGCTTGTCATTCGGATGCTGCTAAAGGGAAGGCCAAGATTTGTCGGGTCACGTAATTTCGGGCTCTCGGCTCTCTCGTTTTGGCAATGTTCTTTGGGGCTCAAGCGGCATGTTTGTAAGGGCTGCAAACACGGTTCGAAAATGCTTCGCGGCTGCGTCGATCTTCCAGGTCGTGGGGCGGTAGGTGGCGATGTCAGGCGAAGATGGCGCCCTTAGGTCGGGCGACGAGGGGAAGTCCCGATACCGGTACGCATCGCACGAGACCCATGGCCTGAAAGCCAAGGCGATGTCGGCGGCGGCCCATATCCTCGACACGCGCGGGATAGAGGAACTCAACCTGCGAGCCATCGCCGAAAAGGCCGGCATCGGCATCGCCTCCATGTACCACTACTTCGACAACAAGGAGGACATCCTCCTGAGCCTTGGCGTGATGGGCTTCGAAGACCTTCGGCGCGACATTCTCGGCACCCTTGCCGATGACAATTCTCTCTCGCCGATCGGCGCCAGCGCGGCGGTCTTCTTTCGTTTCGCCGAGACCAGGTCCGAACTTTTTTCACTGATGTTCAACCAGCGACTGCTGGCTCGCCACGAGGCGCTGCGTGACGCGGAGAACCGGACATTTTTAGCGCATGAGGCCGTCGTCTACTCCGACGAACGAATTCCGGCCCTGCATCGCCAAGGCGCGGCCTACGCCCTCTGGGCTCTAGCCCGGGGAATGGCGGCGATCATGTCGTCTCAACCGGATGGCAAACTGCCGCCGGAGTTGACCGAGAGGCTCATGTCCGGCGCAGGTTACCTGATCAGCCATCCCGACTAGGCCTTCGCGAGAGGCTGTTGCGGAAAGAAAATAGCGAGCAGCGTGAGCTGCTCGCAGAGGGTGGAGAACGGAAGCGGGCGCCGGGTCGCTCGACGAGGGACCCGGCTAAGACCCGTCAGAAGCGGTACTGAAGTTCGACCCCGTAGGTCCGCGGGAAGATCAGGCTGACCTGACGGCGGGCGCCGACGGCGGTGGGGCTGGTGGGGCTGGCCACCGAGCTGCCGAAGCCGACTTCGTCGGTCACGTTCTTCACGAAGCCGATCATCGTGTAGCGGCTTGCCGCATCACGCCACAGCACCCGGACGTCGCCCGTCGTGAAGGACGGCGAACGGTAGAGCGGGTTGTTGAACAGCGATGAGCTTTGAGCGTCGGTATAGGTCGCGGTGCCGCTGAAGGTCAGCGAGCCCGGCTCGAAGTCGATGGTGTAGGTCGCGCCCACCGTCACCTTGTTGTGGGGCGACAGCGGTAGGTCGTTGCCGACTACGGTCTGCAGAACTCGGCCATTGACGGCAGGCCCAACCGGCTGGGCGCCAGGCGCCTTGGCGAGCGGATCGACGGTGTCGACGAAGCAGCAGCCGGTATCGAGTTCGGTGTTCAGATAGGCGTAGTTCACGAAGAACTGCAGATCGCGAACCGGCGACCATTGGGTCTCCAGTTCCAGGCCCCAGACCGTCGCGTCGAGGTTCAGGAACTGCGTGGCGGTGATCGAGCCCAGCGGCACCGTCAGCGGGGCCTGGAAGCCCTGATAGTCGGTGTAGAAGAGCGCGCTGTTGATCTGCAACTGACCGCCGAAGGTCTTCTTCGCGCCGACTTCGTACGAGTTCACGTACTCAGGATCGGCATAGGGATCGGGCGAAAGGCCGTTCGAACCCAGCCAGCCGCCCGCCTTGTACCCGCGGGAATAGCGCGCATAGAGGTTGGTGCTGGAATCCGGCCGCCACTGCAGCGCCAGGGTGCCGGTGAGGGCGTCCCAGTCGCCGGATAGGTCACGCCGCAGGCCGCCGCCCGGGTTGGCCTTCAGGTTGGCGGTCAGCGGATTGGCCGCGCAGGAGGCCAGGGTGGTCCCGCCGCAAATCTGCTGGGTCGTCACGTCCACGGCGTAGCCTTGAGCGATGGCCGGCGGCAGGGCCGCGCCGAACGCCATGGCGATGCTCGGATTGCGGGCGACATAGCGGGCGATGTCGTAGCCGGTCTTTTCGTCCTTCGTGTAGCGGAGGCCGGCCGTCAGGGTCCAACCTTCGGCGAACTTCCAGTCGACCTGACCGAACGCCGCGTACGACTTGGTTTCCAGGTGACCATCGACATAGAGGAACGCGCCGTTCGGATTGGGGCTGGACGGCGTGCCTTGGAGCGTCAGTGGCTGGAACATCGAGGGGTCGCCGACCACGCGGATGCCCTGCGGCTGATCATAGTCCTGGGCGTACTGGTAGAGGCCGACGATCCAGTTCAGGTCGCCATCGCCGTTCGAGGAGAGGTTGATCTCGTTCGACAGCCAGCTCTGGCGTTCTTCGTAGAAGGTGCGCGCGTCGGTGGACACGTTGGTCGCGACGAAGGGCGCCCCGGAGCCGGCGTTGACCAGGATGTTCTGCGGCGCGGTGCGGCCGGAGAGGTCGGAGTCCGTCGAGGTGAAGTAGTTGTACTGCTGATACCCACCCAGATATTTCAGGGTCGCCCAACCGAGGTCGGTCGTCACGTCGAAGTGCAGGCGGTGGTGATCCTTGAGCGAGCCGCGCGCGGGCGAGTTGGCGTTCTGGACGTAGGGATCGGTGACGCCGGGGTTCGGCGCGGTCAAGCCGTAGGTCGTGTTGTAGTAGAGGGCGCTGGTGCCAGCCCCGCTCAATGACGTGGTGTCATAGGGCGAGATGTTGTTGGCGAAGGTGTTGCCGACGCCGTAGCTGTCGTCCCAGTCGAACTTCGTATAGCGCAGGCGCGCCGTGGTGTTGTCGCCGAGGTCGGCTTCAAGCTGCGCCTCGAAGGTGTAGCGCTTGATTCCGGCTGCGTTTCCGCCTGACCCGATATTGTCGATGAAGCCCTTGTTGCGGCGCTCCGTCGAGGCGCCGAGCAGGAAGCGCAGGTTGTCGAGTATCGGCCCGCGAACCATGGCGTCGAGGCGATAGCTTTCGAAGTTGCCGACCATGGCGCGGACTTCGCCATTGAACTCTTCCGTCGGGCGCTTGGACACGATGTTCATCGCGCCGCCGATCGAGTTGCGGCCATAGAGCGTGCCTTGCGGCCCGCGCAGCACCTCGGTGCGTTCGATGAACAGCGACGGCGTGGACGCGTCGGTCATCGAGTTCGAGAAGATGCCGTCCGAATAGAGCGCCACCGAAGGATCGGTGCCGATGGCGTTGGTCAGTCGGCCGAGCCCGCGGATCGACATGCGGTCGTTGTTTGTATAGCTGAGGCTTGGCGTGACACGGGCGAGATCCTCAACCGTATTCACCCCGAGCACGTCGCGCTTTTCGCTGGTGTAGGCCGACACCGCCACCGGGATGCTCTGCAAGCTCTGCTCGCGCTTCTCGGCCGTCACGACAATTTCTTCGACCATTGGAGCGTCTTCAGACACCTGGGCGAAGGCCTGTGGGCTGATCGCGCAGATAGCAGCGATCGACGCGCCCATAATCAATCCGCTCCGCAGCCGCTGCCGGAACATCGGCGCGCGGCTCGGCTCGTTACTCGTGGAAAACAACTAATCCTCCCTGGATCTGATTCTGCTTGTTGGACCGGACGAGAAGGGGCTCGAATGACGTTCGAAAAGCCTTTGTGCGTATGACGCGACGGAAGGCGCGCGATCGGTTTTTCGGCGTCGCGCTTGTGGAACGATGTTCGAAGCTCGCAGGTCGATGAAGCAGCGGGGAGGCTTCCAGGCGTCGTGAGACCTTGGGAGTGCTGCGGGGCAGCCGGCTCTTTCCGATCGCGGCCGACCGAATGACCAAGAGCGCCGGTCCACCAGGAACCCGCGCCGAACCCAGGGGAGTGTCTACGCTTGACTCAGGCTGCTTCGTCACCGGCCAAGCGGGTGCCCTTTCTCACCGCCCTGGCCTTCGCGGCGACCGCTCTGCCGGTCGCGGCGGTCGGCATCGCCATGGCGGTCTACTTGCCCCGGCACTATGCGAGCCACCTGGGGATCGACCTAGCAGTCGTCGGGGCGGCGTTCTTCATCGTCCGGATGATCGATATCCCGGTCGACGGCCTGCTGGGATGGTCGATGGACAAGACCCGGACGCCATGGGGCCGCTACCGGCTATGGACCATCCTGGGCGCTCCGATCCTGATGCTGGGGGTCTATTTTCTGTTTCTTCCGCCGGCAGGAGTGGGGCGGAATTACCTGATATTCTGGGTGCTTATCCTCTATTTGGGCAACTCGATCCTGGCGCTGTCCCATGCGGCCTGGGCCGCGACCCTCGCACCTCAATACAACGACCGGTCCCGGGTCTTCGCCATCATGACGGCGGTCGGCGTGCTGGGCGCCGCGAGTGTGCTGGCGATCCCCATCGTCAACGAAGCACGCGGCGTTTCCGACGCCGGCAATGTCGCCATGATGGGCTGGCTGATCATCGCGCTGGCCCCGATCACCGCGGCGATCGTTGTCTGGAAAACGCCTGAGAAGATCGCCCCTGAGGCGCCCGGCGACGAGTTCCGCCTGCGAGACTACGGCGCGCTCATCACGCGGCCGGCCTTTGCGCGGATCCTGCTCGCCGACCTCTGCCTGTCGCTTGGGCCGGGCTGGATGAGCGCCACCTACCTGTTCTTCTTCACCGACAGCCGGGGGTTCACGACCGGACAGGCCAGTATCCTGCTGGCGACCTATTTCCTGGCCGGCATTGTCGGGGCGCCGCTGATGGGGCGGCTGGCCATGCGGATTTCAAAGCATCGGACGGTCATGGTCGCCACGACTCTGTACTCGCTGACCCTGGTGTCCCTGATCGCCGTTCCGAAGGGCAATCTGATGGTTGCGATCATCCCGCTATTTATCGCCGGGGTGATGGCGTCGGGGTTCAATCTGCTGACCCGGGCGATGACCGCCGATATCGCCGACGAGATCCGGCTGGAGCACGGCAAGGAGCGCTCGGGGCTGCTCTACGCGATCACCACAATGACGAGCAAGATCGCCGGCGCGTTCTCGATCGGCCTGACGTTCTTCGTGCTGTCGAAGGTTGGATATGACGCCGCTGAGGGCGCCAGGAACACCGCCCAGGCGATCCACAATCTGGAGCTCGTCTTCCTGGTTGGCCCGGTGGTGTTCGTGATGCTGGGAGGCGCGTGCATGATCGGCTACGGCCTGGACGCGATCCGCCACGCCGACATCCGCCGACAACTGGACGCCCGCGATGCGCTCTATGACGAGGCGCCGATCGTCGAGAGCCTGACCGGGGAGGCGGCGATCGCGAGCCTGCCGCCTCGCGAGTGAGGCGCGCACAGGGCGCGGCGTCCGCCTGAGTTTGACGACGGCGCCTGCTGCTGGACGCCGAGCCGTCTTCCATGGTCAGTTCGCTCTCCGCGACCAAGACAAGCCGGCCGAAGGGGACCTATGACCTACAAGACCCTGACCTGGGAGGTGGCCGACCGCGTCCTCACCCTCACCCTGAATCGCCTAGACCAGCTCAACGCGTTTACGGTGGAGATGGCGCACGAACTGATCGACGCCTTCGAGCGCGCAAGCGAGGACGATGCGGTGGGCGCCGTGGTGGTGACGGGTGCGGGCCGGGCCTTCTGCGCCGGGATGGACCTGTCTTCGAGCGGCAACGTTTTCGGACTGGACGAAAGCCTGAGCCCGACGCTCGCCGACATGCGAGAGCGGCGCGACGATCCGGCGGTCCGTGACGGGGTGCGCGACACTGGCGGCCGGGTGACGCTGGCGATCTACAACTGCAAGAAGCCGGTGATCGGCGCGATCAATGGCGCGGCGGTCGGCATCGGCGCGACCATGACGCTGGCCATGGATATCCGCATGGCGTCCGAGAAGGCGCGGATCGGCTTTGTGTTCGGCAAGCTTGGCGTCGTACCGGAGGCTTGTTCAAGCTGGTTCCTGCCGAGACTCGTGGGGCCGCAACAGGCGCTGGAGTGGGTGCTGTCGGCTGAAATCTTCGATGCGGCGGAGGGGTTGCGCGGCGGTCTTCTGCGGTCGGTTCATCCGCCGGAGGAGCTGTTGAGCGCCGCTCACGTGCTGGCTCGCAAGTTTATCGACGGGCGCTCTCCGGTCGCCGTGGCCTTGGCTCGCCAGATGATGCTGCGCAACAGCGCCCAGCCACATCCGATGGCGGCGCACGAGGTGGACTCCCTGGCGATGTTCTACACCAGCCTCGGGGACGGCAAGGAGGGCGTGGCCGCCTTCCTGGAAAAACGCGATCCACGCTTCGGTGGCCGTGCTTCGCAGATGCCTGCCTTCTTCCCATGGGATGCCTAGGGATCCGGCGGCGACATTCGGCCTGAAGGCTCGGGCCTGATCGCAATGGTCCTAAGTCCGCTTTAGCGCGGCGCGCCGCGTCCGCTTCCATGATGTGTCCCGCCTGCAGAGGCGGATGGGCCGCGCCCTGTGTTTGCTGCGGCACGTCCGGGCGAACGCGCGCGTTCAATCGTTCAATTACGATACTCCATAGTTGACATATTGCCCTTCCGCGGAGAGGTTCCGCCCAACAAGGTTCGGTGGGTAAGGGGGGAATATGTTCCAAGGTGCAGTTATGCGGTCGGCTGTGACCGGCAAGCGGGGGCTCTTTGTCGGCGGGGCGCTCGCTGTTGCGCTGGGATCGGCCTCAGCCGCCATGGCCCAGACGGCCGTTGTCGACGGCGCGGGCGAGACGACGTTGGGAGAGCTGGTCGTCACAGCGCAGAAGCGCTCGGAACGGCTTCAGGACGTCCCTGTGTCGGTGAACGTCGTATCTGCGGACGCCCTCGCCGACAGTCACATCTCTGGCCTGGAGCAACTGCAGCAGCTGTCGCCCTCGCTGACCTTCACGCCGTCGGCAAACACCCGCGGCCAGGGCCTGTCGGTGCGCGGCATCGGCACGCTCAACTTCTCGGACGGCGTGGAACCGACGGTTTCCGTGGTGCTGGATGGCGTGGTCATCGGCCGTAGCGCCGGCTCGTTCTTCGACTTCAACGACGTCGAGCGGATCGAGGTGCTGCGCGGGCCTCAAGGCATGCTGTTCGGCAAGAACGCGGCGGCCGGCGTGATCAACATCGTCACCGCGCGTCCGAACCTGACGGAAATGGAAGGCGACGCCTCCATCAGCTATGCGAGCTTCAATGAGGTGCGGGCCAAGGGCTCGATCTCCATGCCGATCAAGAGCGGTGAGTTGGCGGCACGGATCTCGGGCTTCTACAACGAGAGCGACGGCATCATCACCAACGTCTTCGACGGCCGGAAGTACAATGGCCTGAACTCCTATGGCGTGCGCGGCAAGATCGCCTGGAGCCCGAGCGACACCTTCGATCTCTATGCGACCATCGACTATACGAGCGCGGACCAGGATTGCTGTGTCGGCACGGTGCGTTCGATCCTGCCGACCACCCGCTACTTCGGTCCGAACGGGCCGACCCGCGCCTCGTTGTTCGCGGGCGTCGATGTCGGTCCCTACAGCCGCGAGGCCAATTTCGACGGCAAGACCTTCAACGACCAAAGCACCTGGGGGACCTCGGTCGAAATGACCAAGGAACTCGGCGCCTTCACCCTGACCTCGATCACCGCCTATCGAGCCTTCGAGGTTGAGGACAACAACGACTCCGACGGCGGTCCGTTGGCGCTGCTTAACATCAACAGCGCCCACCAGAAGCAGGACCAGTTCACCCAGGAATTGCGGATCAGCTCTCCGGCAGGCGAGCGGCTGGAGTATGTGGCGGGCCTGTTCTACTTCGACCAGGACGTCTCGACGACGACCGACGTCAGGGGCAATTTCGGCCAGGTTCTCCCGGCCGGCGCCTATTTCGGCAATTTCATCGACCGAGCCATAAGCACCCGCAACTACGCCGCCTTCGGCCAGGCGACGTTCAATGTGACCGACGAGCTCCGGCTGATCGGGGGCCTTCGCTATACCAATGAGCGGCTGGACGCGCGTTTCCGCCGGATCTTGACCGCCGGCACCGTTGGCGGCGTGCCAGGTCTGGGCGGCCCGGCGCTCAATGCGCCCAACCTGCCCGCGAAGGATGACGACGTCTCCTACAAGTTGGGCGCGCAGTACAAGTTCAACGGCGACGTCATGGTCTACGGGACCTATTCGCGAGGCTACAAAGGCCAGGCGATCAACCTGTTGAACAATCTGAGCGCGGCGACGGTCAACTCCGGCCAATATGTCCTGAGCCCGGAGACGGTCCGGAACTATGAAATCGGCCTGCGCTCGACTCCGTTCGAGCGGAAGCTGACTTTCAACCTCACCTTCTTCCACACCGAGTTCGAGAACTTCCAGGCCCAGACCTTCGACGCGACCACGACTAGCTTCGCCCTGGCCAACGCCGGCAAGTTGCGCTCACGGGGCGGGGAACTCGAAACCCAGTACAGCCCGATCCGGGCGCTGCAGTTCTCGGGCAACGTCGCCTACGCCGACACGCGGGTCGAGGACTTCTCACCCGCCTGCTACCCAGGCCAGACGGCGGCTCTGGGTTGCGTGGGCGGACGCCAGGATGTGACCGGCAGCGGACTGCCAAACGCGCCGATGTGGTCCTACACCCTGAGCGGTCGCTACAATCGCGAGTTGGAGAACGCGCCGTTCGATCTGACGGCCGACGTGTCCTACAGCTACCGGTCGTCGGTGTTCTTCACCTACAGCGACCCCAATGCGGTGCAGCCCGGCTATGGCCTGCTGAACCTGAACCTGGGGCTGCAAAGCAAGGATGGCCGCTATCAGGTGACCGCGTTCGCGCGCAACCTGCTCGACAAGCAGTTCGTGTCCGGCATCGTCCCAGGCTTCCTGGACACCAACGCCACCGGCGCCGGCTACACCCAGACCATCACCCAGGATGCGTTCCAGCGCTTTGGGGTCGAGGCTCGAGTCAGCTTCTGATTTTCGAGCCCATCGGCCGAAAAGCATTGAGGAGGCGTCGCGGGAGCGGCGCCTTTTCTTATTGGCGCTAGTCGGATGCGGGGGTCAGCAGACTCTGGATGAGGCGCCGCAGGTCCTCGTCGCTGATCGGCCAATTCAGCGATCGGACGTTACGGGCCACCCCGTTCACGACGTTGAGGATCAGCTCGGCCGATAGCGCCGGCGGGGCCGCCATCTTGTCCAACGCCTGCTGAAGCGTTCCAGCGTTCCGCGCGCGGCGTTGGAGCGCGCTGGCGTTCTGCGAGGCGCCAATCTCCCGATTGACCCAACTCTCCGTCTGGATGGCTACGGAGCACGGACCCAGTTTCGGGTGGCTATAGAGCTCGATGAGCTTGTGGCCAAATATCCGCAGATCCTCGGCAGGCGATCCGGTGTCGTCGAATTCGACCTCGCTCCAAAGCTCCAGGAACGCTTCGATCACGCAGGCGGTGGGGTTGTCCCAGCGGCGATAGAATGTGGCCTTGGGGACCTGAGCCTCGGTGCAAACCCGCTCAAGGGTGAGACCCGAAAAGCCGTGACGCGCCAACACCGTCAAGGCGGCGTCCTTGATGCGTTCCTGCAGGACATTGTCGCGAGGCCGCCCGCGGCTCCGGCGGGCCGGATCGGGCGCTGTGACTGCAGTCGAACTCATAGCCTGGGCCCCTCGGCGCGCCGGGAATGTGCGGGGATGACATGTCTAGAGGCCCGTGTCGCGGGGCGCCGTCAATACGATCTTCAGCGCGCGCGCCCAGGCTCATAGCCCGCTCCGGTTTGCAGCCTATTCTCGACCTGACTGGCCGATTGCGGCGGCGATTAGTTCAGTTGATTGTGGCGCTTCAGTAAACGCTCAGTCTGTAGCATAGTGAGGCGGCTGGATACGGGGGGTTCCCTTGGATTTCCGTGTGTTCCTCAGCGAATTGAAGAAACGCAACGTGGTCCGCGTGGCCGGCGTCTATACGGTCACGGCCTGGGGCGGTTTCCAGGTCGCCAGGACAATCTTCGAAACCCTCGATCTTCCCAAGTGGATATCTGCACTGACCTTGATGCTGTTGGTGCTGGGCCTGCCCATCGCCGCGCTGGGGTCATGGGCGTTCGAGCTCGGTCCCGATGGATCGATCCGGCGCACCAGCAAGTCGGAGAGCGATGGCCCCAAGCGGCGGCTGAACTGGATGGACTGGGGCGCCTTGGCGGCGATCGTCGCAGTCGCGGTGGTGTTGGTCGCCACAACGGTCGGCCTAGTCGGATCCTTCGGGCGCGGCGGCGGATCGGCCTTGCAGATGGCGGCCTCCAGCAAGTCGGTGGCGGTGCTGCCGTTCGCGAGTTTCAGCGCCGCCGAGGATTCCGAATATTTCGCCGACGGCCTGACCGAGGAGGTCACCAACAGCCTGGCCCAGGTGCCTGACCTGAAGGTCGCAGGGCGTACCTCGGCCTTCTATTTCAAGGGCAAGAACGAGGATGTGCGCGAGATCGGCAAGAAGCTGAACGTCGCCCACGTGGTCGAGGGCAGCGTCAGGCGGTCGGGCAACAAGCTGCGCGTCACCTGCCAGCTGATCAGCGTCAAGAACGGCTTCCACCTTTGGTCCGAGACCTATGACCGTACGATGGACGACGCCTTCGCCATCCAGAGCGAAATCGCCGACGGGGTGGCCGAGGCGCTGAAGGCCGAGCTGCATGCCGGCGGCGACGGCGATCGACAGGCGGGGCGCGATCCGGAGGCCTATCGGCTGGAAGTCGTCGCCAAGGGGCAGTTGCGGCGCAAGGGCAAAGAACAGCTGCAGTCTGCGCAGGCGATCTACAAGCGGTTGATGGAGATGGAGCCCGACAACGCCGATGTGCACGCGGGCTATGCCTACGCCACCGCCTACCTGACCCAGAACTATCAGGAAGGGGACTATCATCAGTCGGTCCGGGACGCCGAGGCGCAGATCGCCAAGGCGCTGGAGTTGGATCCGAAGTCGTCCCAGGCCTACGTCGCCAAGGGAATGCTGAACGCCATCCAGTTCGTGCGGGAGGGAGAACCGCGCTTCGAAATCGCCACGGAAGCCGCCTATCGCCGGGCCGTCGAATTGGCGCCGCGTAATCCCGAGGCCTTGAGCCTGCTGGGCGACTTCATCGCGCAGCCCAAGCCGGTGGAAGCTGTGAGCTATCTGCGCCGCGCGCTCGAGGTCGATCCGCTCGACCGGGTCGCCAACAACGCCCTGGCGGGGTCATTGGTCGCCACCAACCGCCTGGACGAGGCCGAGCAGCGGTACCGGGCGAACGTGGAGCTGTTTCCGGAATTCGTGGATTCCAAAGAGCAACTCGCGACCCTGATGGTGGAGCGCGGGAAGCTGGACGAGGCCGCGACCTGGTATCGACTGGCCGCCGCCCCGCAGACCGATCCGGCCGCTTCGCTGGCGCTATCGAATGTGTACTACAACCTCGAAATGCCGATGGAGGCTCAGGAGGCGCTGAAGGGTTGGAAGGACCACCCGGTGGTGGGACCGGTCGCGGTCGCAATCCAGATGATCGTGGCCGGCGACTATCCGGGATTGCTCGCGTTTTCGCAGGCCAAGCTGGTGGGGACTGAACCAGATCCCATCTGGCAGGGGGGAGTCGCCCAGGCGGCCGCCTCGCTCGGCCAGTACGACCTGGCCCGCGAGCAACTGGTCGCGATGTCGCCCGAGATGTTCGAGCCCGAGCCGAAGGTGTCGCCCCGGCTCGCCAACGAGGCGGCGGGGGCGGCCTTCGTCATCGAACAGACCGGCGACCGAGGGCAGGCGCGGCGAATACTCCAGGCGCTTCTAAAGGTCACCGAGCCCAAGCCTGGGCTTCGTCAGACGCAGGCGCGGCGGATCGCGCGCCTGAAAGCCTATGTGATGCTTGGCGACAAGGAGCGCGGCCTGGCCGAACTGCGCGGCGCCATCGATAGCGGCTACCGCCAGCTCTACGACCTGGACGGCTTCATGCGGCTTGATCGCCAACCCATGCTGCAGTCGTTGCGAAACGATCCCCAGTTCCAGGGCATGATCCGGGAGGTGCAGGCCGACAACGCCCGTATGCGAGCGGCCCTGCTGGCGCGGACTCCGCCCTCGCCGGGGCAGGGCGCCATCAGGACGGCCAGATCGGGAAATTAGCATGGCCGACCGAAGAATAGGGCTGGAAGCCCGTCGGTCGATGGCTATTGAGACGCGGTGCTCGGGCTTTCGTCTCCGGGGGGAGCGTTCTCATTTTCAAAGTATCAGTTTTGTCGCCTGCGGCCGGAATTGCGCCGGCGCTTACGGGTGGCGTTTTAGCTTTCTGCGCGATCTCGCCCGCTCTGGCGTCTGAAACCTCTATCGCCCCTGGGCTCGCGTCGGTGAACGTGAACTGGGACAAGGGCGTGCCGGAGCTCTCAAGCCTGGATGGCCAGATCACCTTCCGCCCCAAGGGACGGATCATCCTCGACGTCGGCTCCACCACGGGCTCCAACCGCCCCGAGCGCAACCTGTCGGGTGACGAGTTTCGCACTCTGCGTCTCGGGTTCGAGGGCCGGGTGGGAGGCCACCTGGCCTACAGTTTTGAGAGCGACTTCGTGGACCACAAGGCGGTCGTGAAGGGCGCCTATTTGGTCTGGCGCGATCATTGGCGGGCCAATGATGTCGAGTTCACCTTTGGCAACCGGCTGAGCGAGCGGAGCCTGGAAGGGTCCAGCGGTTCGGATGGCGTGCCGTTCATGGAGCGAAATGCGGTCGCGTCTGCGATCACGCCGCTGAAGGGGTTCTACGGCCTGGGCGTGATCGGCAAGGTCTATGGCCGCGACTGGCACGTGGCGACCCAGGTCGCAGGCGATGAACTCGGCAATCCGGGCGTCGCGCGCGACACGTTCACCTATCTGGCGCGGGGGCACTGGAACCCGGTCAAGACGGCGGACGCCACCCTGCATGTGGCGGCCTGGAGCTATTATGAGGACTTCCCCGCCGACCTGAACAGCGTATCGCGCAACAGCAGTTGGGGCGGTCACTTCAACGATCGGCTGCAGGTGCCGCTGGGCGCGCTGCGAGATCCGCTGGACGGAACCGGCTACGGGCTGGAGTTAGGCGGGGTGGCGGGCACGTCCTGGACCTTCCTGGAAGTGGGGCGGCGCGAGATCCAGACGCGGACCGACCATGTCGATATCGACGCTTTGGCGCTGTCGGCCGGCTGGATGATCACGGGCGAGACGCCGTCCTATTCGTCGCGCGGCGGGACGCTGGGCAAGGTGCATCCCAGGGCGCCGTTGTCGAAGGGTGGAGCCGGGGCGTTCGAACTCGCGCTGCGCTACCAACTTCTGGACAACAGCGATGCGCCGAGTGGCGCGAAGGGGCGAGAGGCTACGGTCGGCGTCAATTGGCGCCTGGAAGAGTGGCTGCGCCTGATGGTCAATGTCAGCCACTGGGACATCGAGCACAAGGTCGGCAAGTTCGCCGGCAAGGATGCTGGCGACAGCCTGGCTGGGCGGCTGCAGGTCGCGTTCTAGAGACCACAATTGCTCGTCACCCTCCGGGTCACCTTTCAGGCGACCGGTGGATGACGAGGCGTGGTGAGCTTAGAGCCGGCTCGGGATCACGACTTGCAGGTTTTCGTAACCCTTCACGAAGGAGGAGGGGACACGCTTGGGCTCGCCGACGACCTCGATGGAGGGGAAGCGCGTCAGGATCTCTTCCCAGAGGATCTTGAGCTGCAGTTCGGCCAAGCGGTTGCCGACGCAGCGATGGATGCCGAAGCCGAAGGACAGGTGCTGGCGGGGCCGTTCGCGGTCGATGATGTAGGCGTTCGGGTTCTCGATCACCTCGTCGTCGCGGTTGCCCGAGACGTACCACATGATGACCTTGTCGCCCTTTTTGAGCTGCTTGCCGCCCAGTTCGGTGTCCTGGGTGACGGTGCGGCGCATGTGGGCCAGCGGGGTCTGCCAGCGGATGGTCTCCGACACCATCGAGGGGATCAGAGAGGGGTTGTCGCGCAGCTTCCGGTACTGGTCGGGAAACTGGTTCAGGGCGACCACCGAGCCGGTCATGGTGTTGCGGGTGGTGTCGTTGCCCCCGACGATCAGCAGGATCAGGTTCCCGAGATACTCCATCCGGTCCATGTTCCGGGTGGCCTCGCCATGCGCCAGCATCGAGATCAGGTCGCCCTTCGGCGGGGCGTTGACCCGCTCGTTCCAGAGCCGCGTGAAGTAGTCCACGCACTCGAACAGCTCAGCCTTGCGTTCCTGATCGACGATGTCGGGATCTTCGGAGCTGAACAAACCCGACTCCGGGCCCGCGGTCGCGACGTCCGACCAGCGGGTCAGCTTGCGCCGCTCTTCCCAGGGGAAGTCGAACAGGGTGGCCAGCATCTGGGTGGTCAGTTCGATCGACACCTTGTCCACCCAGTCGAACTCCTCGCCGATCGGCAGGGCGTCGAGCGTGGCGCAGATGCGCTGGCGGATCAGCGGCTCAAGCTCGTGCAGGTTCGCGGGCGAGACGATCGGGCTGACGGTCTTGCGCTGGATGTCATGCTTGGGCGGGTCCATGGCGATGAACATCGGCATGGTGAAGTCTTCTTTGGGATCGAAGATCGTGATCGACGGTTCCGACGAGTAGACCTCGTGGTTGGTGTCGACGCTCATGATGTCGTTGTACTTGGTCACCGACCAATAGGGGCCGTCCTCGTGGCCGGTGGCGTTGTAATGAACCGGGTCCTCTTTGCGCAGGCGCTCGAAGTAGGGCCACATGGTGTCGGTCCGGAAAAGGTCCGGATCGGCCACGTTGATTTCCTCAAGCGGCATGGCGTAGGCCTTCGCGCGCGCCTCGGCTTTGAGATCGATCGCACCATCGCTCATGACAACTTCCTCCGCATCCAGGCCTTGAGTGACCGCTGTTCACATTACAATGGCGCCGTATCGCCTTCAGGGGAAGTTACGGGTGTGCAACAGAAAATCTTAACTGACAAAGCGACCGGTCGTGCTTATTTGAGGCTAGCGAACAATCGTTTGAATCCGGAGCGCCCATGTCGGCCGACGCCCTCTTCAAGCCCTTTGATTTCAAGGGCCTGCATCTAAAGAACCGCATTGTCATGGCTCCCATGACCCGTTCGTTCTCGCCGGGCGGCGTAGTGACGGATGAGGTGGCCCAGTACTACAAGCGCCGCGCGGCGGCCGAGGTCGGGCTGATCGTTTCAGAAGGCACCGGCGTCGATCGCCCCGCGTCCCTGAACGACAAGAACGTTCCGCGTTTCCACGGCGAGAAGGAACTGGCCGGCTGGAAGCATGTAATCGACGAGGTTCATGCGGTCGGCGGGGTGATGGCCCCGCAGCTATGGCACGTCGGCAATGTCCGCACGCGCGACCCCGAGTGGACCCCGCCCGGCCCCTATGACAGCCCGTCGGGCCTCTCGCGTCCCGACAAGCCGTTCGGCGCGCCGATGACCGAGGAAGAAGTGGCGGACGCCGTTCGCGCCTTCGCCGAAGCGGCGGGCGCGGCCAAGAAGTTGGGCTTTGAGTCCATCGAACTGCACGGCGCGCACGGCTATCTGATCGACCAGTTCTTCTGGGACGGCACCAATCTGCGCGAGGACGCCTACGGCTCGAAAGACCTCCCTGGCCGGGCGCGGTTCGCCGGCGACATCCTGAAGGCGGTGCGCAAGGAGGTCGGCCCCGACTATCCGGTTATCATCCGCATCAGCCAGTGGAAGCAGCAGGACTACGAGGTGAAGCTGGCCCAGGATCCGAAGGCGCTGGAAGCCTGGCTCGGCGCTCTGGTCGACGCCGGCGCCGACATCCTGCACTGCTCGCAACGCCGGTTCTGGGAGCCGGAATTCGAGGGTTCGGATCTCAACTTCGCCGGCTGGGCCAAGAAGCTGACCGGTGTGCCGACCATCACCGTGGGCTCGGTAGGCCTGTCGGGAGAGTTCATCGCCGCGTTCGCGGGCGAGGGCTCGAAGCCGGCTTCGCTGGACGAGTTGGAGCGCCGCCTCGATCGCGGCGACTTCGATCTGGTCGGGGTAGGACGCGCGCTGCTGCAGGACCCTGACTGGGTGCTGAAGATCCGCGATGGCCGGACGGACGAACTGAAGAGCTTCGAACGCGCCGCGCTGGGCACGTTGTACTAGAGCGGTTCCTCTCCCTCGGGAGAGGCTAGGTGAGGGGGCGGCTTGCCGCTCCTTCACGAACATCGCCGTTTGCTCGCCAGGCCGGATGTCGTCGCTGGCGCGCCCAACCCCTCACCTAACCTCTCCCCGCCAGCGGGGAGAGGAATGAAGCGACCGCTAGGCGTTGAAGTTCAGCTTCAGGCCTGCGCGCGGCCAGGTGGTCTTGTAGAGCTTGCCGGTGGACGAGGCGGTGATCCACGCGGTCATCATGTCTGAACCGCCGAAGCAGATGTTGGTCACGATCAGGTCCGGCACCGGATAGTGCTCGGTCGAGCCTGACGGATCGAAGGCGGTGATCCCGCCGTTCAGGATCGTCGCCACGCAGACCTTGCCGGAAGCCTCGACGGCCAGGCTGTCGAGGAACTGCACGCCGGGCAGGTTGGCGACCGAGCGACCGGCTCCGAAGCCTACCTGCGGCGCCAGGACGCCCGGCTCGACGACGTCGAAGGCCCAGAGGCGGCCGAGTTGGGTGTCGGCGAGATAGACCGTTTTCTCATCGGGCGAGAGGCCGACGCCGTTCGGCGAGATCAGGTGGTCGCGCTGGCAGCTGACATGGCTGCCGTCGATCTTGGCGTAGTAGAGCGCGCCAAACTTGCGGCCTTCGGGCGTCGAGCAGCCGTGGTCGGAGAACCAGAAGCCGCCCTGCTTATCGAACACCAGGTCGTTGGGCCCGACGAAGGGCCGGCCATCGCAGGTTTCGTAAAGGGTCTTGAGCTCGCCGGTCGCCAGGTCGAAGCGCTGGATATAGCCGCCCTTGTGGGTGTCGGGCGTCGGGCCTGGAATGGTCAGGCCGTCTTGCTGGGGCCAGGTGAAGGAGCCGCCGTTGTTGGTGATGTAGATCGCGCCGTCCGGCCCGATGGCCGCGCCGTTGGGACCGCCGCCGGTCTCGACCACGGTCTCCTTGCGGCCGTCGGGATAGACCCGGGTCAGGCGCTGGCCCTTGATCTCGGTCAGGATCACCGAGCCGTCGGCCATGGCGATCGGGCCTTCCGGAAACTCGAAGCCCTCGGCGACTAGCTGCATGTCCATGGTCATCTCCCTGGCGGTTCGCCGCACGGATCGGCAGCGTTTGGGAGCGACTATGACCGATCAGCGCCGTTGCAACAGCCGGAATTTAAACGACCGTTCACCTTCCGTTGCGGCAGGCCGAGCGCGGGACTAGCGGCGCTCCAGCACCCGGAAGGTGAAGGCGTATTCGTCGTCAGGCCCGGCGGGATGTTCCTCGCGGCGGACTTCGGTCCAGCGGCTTTCATCGATCGGCGAGAGCTTCACGTCGCCCTCCACCTCGGCGTCGACCTCGGTCAGGTAGAGGCGCTTGGCGCGGCCGAGGGCGATCTCGAACAGCGAGGCGCCGCCGATCACGCAATATTCGTCGCGGCCATCCTCCTCGGCTTGTTCGCGGGCGATGGAGACCGCCTCGGCGAACTCGTCGCAGACCACGGCCTGCTTCGGCTCGAACGAGCCGTCCTTGGAGAGCACGATGTTGGTGCGGCCGATCAGGGGCTTCTTGGGCAGGCTGTCCCAGGTCTTGCGCCCCATGATCACCGGCTTGCCCATGGTCACCGCGCGGAAGATCGCCATGTCGGATTTCAACCGCCAAGGCAGGGCGCCGTCGCGCCCGATGACGCCGTTGCGGGAGCGAGCGATGGGGCCGGCGGTGAGGATGGGTGAGGTCATGCCAGCCTCTTAGCAGCTTCTATCGGTGGTCGGCCAAGTCGATCACGACGCGAAGCCCTGGGTCGGCGTCCAGCAGGTCGAGCGACCCGCCATGCAGCTTGGCGCAGGCCGCGACGATAGCCAGGCCAAGGCCGCCGCCGGGGGCTGAGCGGGCCGCGTCCAGCCGCACAAACCGCTCGCGTACCCGGCCGCGGTGCTCGAGCGGGATGCCGGGGCCGGAATCGGCGACGACGATCTTCACGCGGCCTGGCGTCCGTTCGAGGAGTAGCCGGATCACGGCGCCTTCGCCGGCATAGAGGGCGGCGTTGTGCAGCAGGTTGCCGACCGCCTGGCGCAGGATCAGTTCGTGGGCGTTGACGACGACCGGTTCCGATGGGGTCGAGGTCATCAGCGCCTGGCCGGCGTCCTCGATCATCGGGGCGAAGAGCTCGCCGATTTCGCTGACCAGGGTGGTCAGGTCCACCGGCGCCATCATTTCGCGCGAGAGGCCGGCCTCGGCGCGAGCGATGTCCATCAAGGCCGAAAGCGTGGCGAGAGAGCGGTCGGCCTCGGCGTGGGCCAGCTCGATGGCGTCCAGGCGCGTGCGCTCATCCACGCCGGGCTCCATGGCGCGGGCAAGGTCGGCGCGCATGCGGGTCAGGGGCGAGCGTAGGTCGTGGGCCAGGCTGTCGGTGACGGTCCGCATGCCGGTCATCAGCTCCTCGATCCGGTCGAGCATGCCGTTCATGGCCTCGCCGAGGCGGTCGAAGACGTCGCCCTTCGGGTGCGTCTCGGTGCGGGCCGAAAGGTCGCCCTCGGCGATGCGGCCGGCGGTGGAGGCCAGGGTCTCCATCCGGCTCAGCAGCAGGCGGTTGAGCCAGAGGGCGGCCAGGAGCACCACCCCCACCCCGGCCAGCAGGGCGACCCCGCCGCTGGCGACCAGGGCGCGCTGGAAGGCGATGCGCTCGCCGATGTCTTCGTAGACCACCAGCGTGCCGCCGACCGAGAGCGGCTGGACCAGCACCCGCCAGGGCGTGTCGCGGCCCTCCGTCAGGATCTTCAGCTTTGCCGCGCCCGAGGCGGGCAGGCGCTCGGCGCCCAGCAATCGCGCGCCGCCCAGAAGTCGGCCGTCTTCGGCGTAAAGAGCATAGCGGAAGGCGCCGCCTGGATCGGTGCGCTCGCGCAGGTCCAGGGCGCGGGCGAGAGGGGCGACGCCCTCCTCATGCGCGAAGGCCACGAAATAGTCGCGGGCGGCGGTGGCCACGGCCTGCTGCCGCTCGGCGATGATCGCCTCGCCGATCCGATCGATCATCAGCAGGCCGACGGCCAGGGCCGACAGCGCCACGGCGAGCATGACAAAAATCACTGCGCCGGGCCGCAGTCTGGATCGCACGGGCGTCATGGTTCCAGGGATAGCCGGTATCCGGTTCCGCGCAGGGTGTGCAGCAGCGGTTGGGCGAAGCCGTCGTCGATCTTCTTGCGCAGGCGGCTGATGTGGGTGTCGACGACGCTGGTGTGCGGGTCGAAACGATAATCCCAGACCTGTTCCAGCAGCATCGTGCGGGTGACGACGCGGTCCTTGTGGCGCAGCAGGTACTCAAGCAGCTTGAATTCGCGGGGCAGCAGGTCGAGGGCGCGGCCGGCGCGGCTCACCCGGCGGGTCAGGAGATCGACCACAAGATCGCCGCAGGCAAGCTGGGTCTCGACCTCCGGCCCGGTCCGCCGCCGCAACAGGTTCTCCAGTCGGGCAGAGAGCTCTGAATAGCCAAAGGGCTTGGTGAGATAGTCGTCGCCGCCGGCGCGCAGCCCGGTGACACGTTCGTCCAGGTGGCTGAGGGCGCTGAGGAACAGGATAGGGGTGGGAATCGAGGCCGCACGCAGCGCCTTCACGACGCTTAGGCCGTCCATTCCGGGGATCATGCGATCCATGACGATGGCGTCGAATTCCGATCCCGACGCTGCATAGAAGCCGTCACGGCCGTCGGCCATATGCTCGACGGTGTAGCCCTCCTCACGAAGTCCCTTGAGGATGTAGTCCGCCGTCTCGGCGTCGTCCTCGACCAGCAGGATGCGGCGGCTCATGGGGCCTTCCTAACGTTAGGTCTGCTGAAGATGGCCCTCTTTCGCCGGCGATCCAAATGGCGATCGGGCGGCCGCGGGAGACCGGCCGCCCGACCTTGCCAGCGCCGAGCTATCCCTTGGCGACGCAGGCCTTCACGAAGGCGGCTTCCGTACCGGTGTGGGTCTTCTGGCTCTTCCAGGACTGCTCGCAGGCGGTGCGCTTGGCGCTCGCGTCCATCTTGGCGGTGGCCGCGGGCTTTACGGCGGCGGCTGGCGCAGGCGTGGCGGCGAAAGCGGCGGAGCCCGCGGCCAGGCTCAGGATCAGGGCGGCGGGGGCGATCAGGTTACGCATAAGGCTCTCCATGTGTTCAACCGGTCTGTGCCGGTGATCACAGAAGACCATCGCAGCCCCACGGCCCGCGGTCGCTCAGCTCGCAAATCTGTAAGGTTGGAAGCGAGCGACGCTCCAGGTGTCATCCCGGTTTGCGAAGCAAGGCCGGGACCCATTCACGCTGGGGCTTCAGAAAATGGAGAGGTCTCGCCGCAGCTTGAACCATCAGGTGTTCATAGGTCCCGGTCTTGCTTCGCAAACCGGGATGACAATCCGGGACGTCAGCGGAGAGCTGCTCAGACCGCGATCGGAGCGGCGATCTTTTCGTGGGCCTTGTAGCCGCGCAGTTTGAAGTCTTCGTATTCGAAGGCGAAGAGGTCGCGCTTGTCGGCGATCTCCATGATCGGCAGGGGCAGGGGCTCGCGCCCAATCTGCTCCTTCGCCTGGTCCAGGTGGTTCAGATAGAGGTGGGCGTCGCCCAGGGTGTGGACGAACTCGCCCGGCTCCAGCCCCGTCACCTTGGCGACCATCATGGTCAGCAGGGCGTAGGAGGCGATGTTGAACGGCACGCCCAGGAAGACGTCGGCCGATCGCTGGTAGAGCTGGCAGGACAGCTTTCCGTCAGCCACGAAGAACTGGAACAGGCAGTGGCAGGGCGGCAGGGCCATGTCGTCGACGTCGGCAGGGTTCCAGGCCGAGACGATATGGCGGCGCGAGTTGGGGTTGGTCTTCAGGCCTTCGAGGACATTGGCGATCTGGTCGATCACCCGCCCGTCGGGGGCGGTCCAGGAGCGCCATTGCTTGCCGTAGACCGGGCCGAGCTCGCCGTCGGGCGCGGCCCATTCGTCCCAGATGCTGACGCCGCGTTCCTGCAGCCAGCGGACATTGGTGTCGCCGCGCAGAAACCACAGCAGTTCCAGGATGATCGACTTGCGGTGCAGCTTCTTGGTGGTCAGGAGCGGAAAGCCCTTGGCCAGGTCGAAGCGCATCTGGCGGCCGAACACGCCGAGAGTGCCGGTGCCGGTGCGGTCGCCTCGCTGGACGCCGTTGTTCAGAATGTCGGACAGCAGAGTCAGATACTGGCGCTCAGGATGGTCGGCCGGAGCGGCATCGGTCGTGTCAGCGATGGCGACGTGGACGTTCATCGGGCGGCCCGTTCTCGTGATCGGGGTGATTCGTAGCCGATACTGTAGAACGATTGGGATCTAGGTTTGCGTCATCCACAGATGGATTCGGCTCAGCCTGAGAAACCACCTTCATCCAGGAACGCCTGCTCGTTCGGCGTGGTGGTGCGTCCCAGGCAGGGGTTGCGATGCGGGAAGCGGCCGAAGCGCACGATGATGTCGCGATGCAGTTCGGCCCACTTCAAGCCCTCGGCGTCGCCGGTCTCGTCGCGCATGGTTGTGAACAGCTCGATCGCGCGGTCTTGGTCGGGCAGGTCCTCGGAATGCTCGAACGGCAGGTAGAAGAACTGCCGCAGGTTCGCATCGACCTGCTTGTCATGCCCGGCGGAGATGGCTGTGCGGGCGATCTGCCGCGCTTTCGGATCGGTGGCGAAGGCGTGGCCGGAGTTGCGGTAGAGATTGCGCGGAAACTGGTCGAGCAGGATCAGCAGGGCCAGCGATCCCTCCGGGCTGGCGGCCCAGGCGTCATATTCGCCCCGGGCGGCGCGCAGATGGACCGGTTCGAACTTCAGCGCGATGGCGTCGTCGAACTTCGGATTCTTGGAGAACCATTTCTCCGGTCCGGCCAGTCGCCAGAAGCCGATCACGTCCTGCGGTGTCGCCGCCATGGGGAGCCCTCCAAGCCAGCCGACTATGTCCAACAGCCCGGCGTTTGGTTCAAGCGGCGGCTTGCGGCGTCTTTTTGCGGAGATATCGCCGCAGATGGGCGGCCTTCCCTTGACGTTCGCGCAAGATTCCCCTTCATAGCCCCGCCTTTGCTGCGGCGCCGTTGCGCGGAACCGCAGCTACCTTCGACTTCAGGAGAATGATCATGCGCGTCTACTATGACCGCGACGCCGACCTCGCCCGCATCCTGGACAAGAAGATCGCGATCGTAGGCTATGGCAGCCAGGGTCGCGCGCACGCGCTCAACCTTAAGGACTCCGGCGTCAAGGACGTCGTGGTAGCCCTGCGTCCGGGTTCGGCCACCGCCAAGAAGGTGGAAGCTGACGGCCTGAAGGTCATGACTGTCGCCGAGGCTTCGGCCTGGGCCGACGCCGTCATGGTGCTGGCGCCCGATGAACTGCAGCGCGGCATCTACAAGGAAGAAATCGCGCCGAACATCAAGGACGGGGCGGCTCTGCTGTTCGCTCACGGCCTGAACGTTCACTTCAACCTGATCGAGCCCAAGGACAGCATCGACGTCCTGATGATCGCGCCGAAGGGCCCGGGTCACACCGTGCGCGGCGAATATCAAAAGGGCGGCGGCGTGCCTTGCCTGATCGCCATCCACGCCAACGCCACCGGCAATGCGCTGGACTTCGGTCTGGCCTACGCCTCGGCCATCGGCGGCGGCCGTTCGGGCGTCATCGAGACCACCTTCCGTGAAGAGTGCGAAACCGACCTGTTCGGCGAGCAAGCCGTGCTCTGCGGCGGCCTGGTGGAACTGATCCGCGCTGGCTTCGAAACCCTGGTCGAAGCGGGCTACGCGCCCGAAATGGCCTATTTCGAGTGCTTGCACGAAGTGAAGCTGATCGTGGACCTGATCTACGAAGGCGGCATCGCCAACATGAACTACTCGATCTCGAACACCGCCGAGTACGGCGAGTACGTGACCGGCCCCCGCATCGTGACCTCCGACACCAAGGCGGAAATGAAGCGCGTGCTGGAAGACATCCAGTCGGGCCGCTTCGTGCGCGACTTCATGCTGGAGAACGAGGCTGGTCAGCCGAGCCTGAAGGCGACCCGTCGCCGCGCCAGCGAGCACGAGATCGAAGACGTCGGTGGCCGCCTGCGCGCCATGATGCCTTGGATCACGAAGAACAAGCTGGTCGACACCGCGCGCAACTAGGCGCGGCGCACAGCCAGAACGACAGAGAGGCCCGGACGCAAGTCCGGGCCTTTTTCTATTGGGGTTTAGGTGGCGAGCCGGGTCACGTAGCGTTCGGCCAGGACGCGGGTCGCATCGATGCGGTTCTGGCCCGGCGCGATCAACTCAAAATGCACATGGTCGGTCATGCCCCCCGGGTACTTGGCCTCAAGGCCGTGGGCGCGGCCGATGACCTCTCCCAGCCGCAGGGTGTCGCCGACCTCGACCGACGGATCGACGTAGAAGACGCGCGCCACATAGCCGATCGCCGGATTGGTGATCTCGACGAACTTCAGGTGCGCGTCGTCGGCATAGGCGAAGCCGATCTTGGTCACGAAGCCGGAAACCGGCGCGACCACGTCCTGACCGGCGTCGACCATATAGTCGACCCCTTCGTGCGGTCGCGAGCCGCCGTCGCGCGAGGCGCCGAATGCGCCGTAGCCATAGGCGTCATGCTGGCGAGGCGCCTTGCCGGTGGGATTGACGAAGTCCGGCGCGCCGTCGCCGTCGATGTCGGCCCCCTGCCAGGTCAGGACCTTGACCGTGGCCGGCGTCGAGGTGATCGCCAGGTCAAGCCGGGCCGAGGGGCGGGCGCTGGTGAAATTGACGTCGAACTTCGCCGCCGCAGCGCCGGCGTGCAGCAATACCGCCACACCTACGGCCGCGCCCAGGGTTGCACAGGTCTGGGCTAGCCACGTCCGCCGGGAGGTGGCTTTGGGCAACGTCACAGTTCGCATCATGCAGGGTTCGATCCTATTCCCGATGTTTTGGCCGAGCGGTCTGTCGCTGCTCTTGGCTGTGGATTGGCGTTCTGGTCCCCTTGGCGGTTGATATGGAGGGTATGGCGACAAATTCGGATGTGACCGGTTGCCGCTGGTTGAGGTCACAGATGTGTGAGCGTGGCAGACACAAGCGCAAGATGTGGTATGAGTTCTCAGCGCAGGCGGGCAGCAATCCCGTGCCGGATGAGGTGATGTCGCGCGAATAGCGCGAACTATTGGGTTCCCATATTTCGGACGAGCCGAAACTATTCTGCGCGCATAGAGGGAAATTCTGTAATTTCAATCTTACTATTGAACGCAATGCGTGGCCGGATGGATTCGGTCTTTCATGATCTGAAGGGGAGTTTCCCCTGGGGCGGCTGATCGTTGTCTCCAACCGCGTGCAGCCGCCTGGCGATGCGTCCAGCGGCGCCGTCGGCGGGCTGGCGATGGCGCTGGCCGCGGCCCTGCGCGAACACAGCGGCGTGTGGTTCGGGTGGAGCGGTCAAACCACCGAAGAGCACACCGGCCAGCTTTCGGTGCAGCGGATCGGCGGCGTCACGGTCGCGACCATTGATCTCGAGGAGCAGGACCGGCAGGAGTACTACAACGGCTACGCCAACAAGACCCTGTGGCCGCTGTTCCACTATCGCGTCGACCTGAGCGCCTATGAGCGCTCGTTCAGCGAAGGCTACGCCCGGGTCAATGCGCGGTTCGCCGACGCCCTGGCCCCGCTGATCCAACCGGACGATCTGGTGTGGGTTCACGACTATCACCTGATGCCGCTGGCCCAGGAGCTGCGGCGGCGCGGGGTGAAGAACCGGATCGGCTTCTTCCTGCACATCCCATGGCCTGCGCGGCGATTGCTGGCGACGCTTCCAAACCACCGCGAGCTGGTCGAGGCGCTGTTTGAGTTCGACCTGCTGGGGTTCCAGACCGAGGACTCGGCCAGCGCGTTCGAGGACTATGTGACCGGCGAGCTTGGCGGGACGGTGACGCCCGATCGGCGCGCGCACGCTTTTGGCCGAACTGCACAGGTTGGGGCCTTCCCTATCGGCCTGGACGTCGAGACCTTCGAGGCCTCCGCGCAGGACGAGGTCGCCCAGGCCGAGTTCGAGCGCATGCAGGCCAGCCTGAGCGGCCGCGCCATGATCGTCGGCGTCGATCGCCTGGACTACTCCAAGGGGCTTGAGGAGCGCTTCCTGGCCTACGAGCAGGCGCTGATCGACCATGAGGAACTGCGTGAGCAGGTCTTCCTGCTGCAGATCGCGACGCCCAGCCGTGAAGAGGTGGGCGCCTATCAGGACATTCGCGCCCGGCTGGACGCGGTGACCGGACGCATCAACGGCGCCTTCGCCACCGTGGACTGGGTGCCGATCCGCTATGTAAACCGCGCCTATCGCCGCGATGAGCTGGCCGGGGTCTACCGCGCCGCCAAGATCGGGCTGGTTACGCCGCTGCGAGACGGGATGAACCTGGTGGCCAAGGAATATGTCGCAGCTCAGGATCCGGAAGATCCTGGCGTCCTGATCCTGTCGGAGTTCGCTGGGGCGAGCGAGCAGATGCGCCAGGCCTTGATCGTCAACCCGTTCAACCGCGAGGAGGTCGCCGAGGCGATCGTCCAGGGCCTGAACATGCCGAAGGCCGAACGCATCGCCCGCTGGACCGAGCTCATGGCCGATCTGAAGCGGACTGACGTCATGGCTTGGCGAGACGCATTCGTCGCAGCCTTGCGCGGGGATGACGCTGCGTCAGACCGTTTGGCGGCCTCGTAGCTGTCGACAAGGCGGCCGTCGGCGGGGCAGGGTGGGCCATGTCGCATCAGGTCGTCTGGTTCAAGGGCTAGAGCCAGGGCAGGGCCGCTTCGCCGCGAAAGATCGCCTCGGCCTCTGGCGTGTGCTTGGCGCCCTCACGTGGATGCAGCACCAGGGCCGGCAGCAGTTGCAGCGGCGCCTTGCCGGTCTTCAGCGCCCTGACCAGCACACGTTTCGCCGGCGCGTCCGCGTGGGGCAGAACGGGCCGGATCTGAAATGAACCGGCCTTCGGCGCTAGCAGGGCCAGGATGTCCGCCAGGCGGTCGGCGCGATGAATGATGGTGATCGAACCGCCTTCCCGCACGGCCTTCAGTAGAAAACTCGTCCAGACGCCAAGCCCGCCATCGGCCATCCAGGCGCCGCGCTTGGCGGCGGCCGGCGCGCGCAGGGCGCTGGGATCGTCGAAGAACGGGGGATTGCTCATCACGGCGTCGAACGGGGCGAGGCCGAGCGCGCGAAACGGTTGGCGCACGTCGCTTTCGACAATCTCGACCCGATGCTGCAGGTCGTTCAATTGGACATTTTGGCGAGCGAAGCCGGCCGCAGCGCTGTCACGCTCCACGCCAAGGAAGCTCGCGCCAGGCCTGCGGGCCGCCGCCGCCAGCAGCGCGCCGCCCGCGCCGCAGCCCGCTTCCAGCACCCGCGCGCCTTCGCCGGCGTCGCATGCGGCCGCCAGAAGCGCCGCGTCCATGCCCGCGCGATAGCCGTCCTGGCCTTGGCGCAGCACGATCCTGCCCCCCAAGAGGCGGTCCTCGGTGACGCTGCCTTTAAGCAAGGGGTGTGACGTCGGTTCCATTTACGCCTAGAGACAGCCTAGCCCGCCTTGACCCTGGTCTTACCCGTGACCATTGTCGCCCGCAAATGACGGCCCTGTTCGGCGCCGTGCAACGCCTTGGAGTTTCGATAGCTTGGACGTCGTCAATGCTGCGATCGCCCGTGAAAAGCCCGTGTCCATCGACGGGCTGTTGGAACTCGCGCGGCCCGACATGGCCAAGGTCGACGCGCTCATCCGCGATCGGATGCAAAGCCCTGTCTCGGTGATCCCGGCCCTCGCCGAACACCTGATCGGCGGATCGGCCAAGCGGCTGCGTCCATTGCTTACGATCGCCGCCGCGCGCGTCGCCGGCGCGCAGGATGACGCCTGCCTCAAGCTGGCGGCCGCGGTCGAGTTCATCCACACCGCCACCTTGTTGCACGACGACGTTGTCGATTCCTCCCAGTTGCGGCGCGGCAAGGTCGCGGCCCACCTGATCTGGGGCGCGCCGGCCAGCGTGTTGGTCGGGGATTTCCTTTTCGCGCGCGCCTTTGAACTGATGGTCGAGGCCGGCTCGATGCAAGCGCTCGAGATCCTAGCGCGCGCCAGCCGCGTGATCGCCGAGGGCGAGGTGCTGCAACTCACCCGCGCCCACGATCTCAACCTGGGCCAGGATCTCTATCTAGAGATCATCAAGGCCAAGACCGCCGAGCTGTTCGCGGCGGCGGCGGAAGCCGGTGCGGTTTCGGCCGGCGCCAGCCCTGAGCGTTGCAAGGCGTTGCGGACGTTCGGCCAGGATCTGGGGTTGGCGTTCCAACTCGTCGACGACGCCCTCGATTATAGCGGCGTCAGCTCGACGCTCGGCAAGAACCCAGGCGACGACTTCCGCGAGGGCAAGGCGACCTTGCCGCTGCTGCTGGCCATCGCCCGCACCGGCGCGGCCGAGAAGGCGTTCTGGGATCGTACGGTCGGGCGGCTGGAACAGAACGAAGGCGACTTCGAGCGCACTCGCGACCTGATCGTCTCCACCGGCGCGGACGCCGCGACCCTGGACCTGGCGGCGGACTATGCCGACACAGCCAAGGCCCAGCTCGCCGAATTCGCCAGCAACAATAGCTGGCGTCCGGCGCTTGAGGACCTGGCGGACTTCGCGGTCGGGCGCCAGGCCTAGGCGCTGCGGCGGCTAGGCCGCCGTCCATCCCCCATCGACGGAGATGTTCGCGCCGGTCATTTGCTTGGCGGCGTCCGAGCAGAGGAAGATGGCCACGGCGGCGACTTCCTCCGGCGTGACGAACTGCTTGGTGGGCTGGGCGGCCAGCAGCACGTCGTTGATGACCTGCTCTTTGGTCATGTTGCGGGCCTTCATGGTGTCCGGGATCTGGCTTTCCACCAGCGGCGTCCAGACATAGCCGGGGCTGATGCAGTTGACGGTGATACCGTTGGTGGCCACCTCAAGAGCGACAGCCTTGGTAAGCCCGGCGATGCCGTGCTTGGCCGCCACATAGGCCGACTTGTAGGGCGAGCCCACCAGCGAGTGAGCCGAGGCCGTGGAGATGATCCGACCCCAGCCGCGGGACTTCAT
>NZ_JAUXXE010000060.1 GCF_030681155.1 Phenylobacterium sp.
CAAAGATCGGAATGCCGCCCGAGCGCAGGCGTTCGATCTTGCTTGCGTCCTTGTCGATGCAGGTCACGCTGTGGCCGAAATCGGCGAAACAAGCCCCACTCACCAAGCCCACGTAGCCGGTGCCGATCATCGTGACGTGCATGGATTACCCTTAGATCCGTTCGCGCGACCGCTTTTCACCACGCTGCGACAGCCCCCGCAATCGCACGCCGATCCAGAACGGCACATTCATTTCGCATCGCAGCAAGAGACGCGCCCGCCAAGCATCGCCGGCGGGCGCGGAGCTTCAGACTTCCTGGTTGTAAGCGCCCACCTGCGGCCGCTTGGCCAGGCGCGGCTTCACTTCCTCGCGGAAGAGGGCGCGCATGTCGTCCTCGGAACTGGTGCTTTCCACCACAACGACGATCTCCGGCTTGTTGGACGAGGCGCGGACCAGCACCCAGGAACCGTCTTCCAGGGCGACTCGCACGCCGTTGACGGTGATCACCTCGACGATCTTGCGGCCGAGGATGGTGCCGCCGTCCTTGGCCAGTTGCTCGTACTCGGCCACCACGTCTTCGACGACGCCGTACTTTTCCTCATCAGCGCAATGCGGCGACATGGTGAGCGAGGTGTAGGCGATCGGCAGAGCGTCTTTCAGCTCCGAAAGCTTCTTGCCCGGATTGCGGTCAAGCATCGCCAGGATGGCGGCGGCGGCCGTCAGTCCGCAGTCGTAGCCGCGGCCGATCGGGTCGTTGAAGAAGAAGTGGCCGCTCTTTTCGAAGCCGGCCAGCGCGCCGAGCTCGGCGGTCTTGCGCTTGATGTAGCTGTGGCCGGTCTTCCAGTAGATGGTCTTCGCGCCATTGGCCTTGAGGACCGGATCGGTCGCGAACAGGCCGGTCGATTTCACATCGACGACGAAGGTCGCGTCCTTGTGCAGTTCCGACAGGTCACGGGCCAGCATCAGGCCGATCTTATCGGCGAAGATCTCCTCGCCGGTGTTGTCCACCACGCCGCACCGATCGCCGTCGCCGTCGAATCCGAGCGCCAGGTCGGCGCCATGTTCTCGGACCGCCTTGGCCATCTCCGTCAGCATCTCGTGATCTTCGGGATTGGGATTGTAGCGCGGGAAGTTCCAGTCCAGCTCGCAGTCCATCTCGATGACTTCGACGCCCATGTTGCGCAGGGCCTGGGGCGCGAAGGCGCCGGCGGTGCCGTTGCCACAGGCGCAGACCACCTTCAGCGGGCGCTTGATCTTGGTGCGGCTGGAGACGTCGGCGATGAACGTCGCCTGGAAGCCGGAGACATGGGTCAGAGAGCCGCCGGCCTTGGCCACGCCTTGGCCGCCGAGCACGATCTCTTTGAGGCGGCCCATTTCGACGGGGCCAAAGGTCAGCGGACGCTGGGCGCCCATCTTCACGCCCGTCCAGCCGTTCTCGTTGTGGCTTGCCGTAACCATGGCGACGCATGGCGCATCAAGGGCGAACTGGGCGAAATAGGCGGTCGGCGACAGGGCCAACCCGATGTCCACGACCTCGCAACCGGCCGCGACCAGGCCAACGATGAGCGCCTGCTTGATCGATAGGGAATAGGACCGGTAGTCGTGGCCCACCACGATCTTGGTCTGTCCCAGTTCCTGGATGTAGGTCCCGAGGCCGAGGCCAAGCGCCTCGATACCGAGCAGGTTGATGTCCGGGCCGAAGAGCCAGCGCGCGTCGTACTCACGGAAGCCGGTGGCCTTCACCAGCGGCGTGATTTCGTAGTCGAAGGTGTTGGGCACGAGGTCGGCGCGCGGGACAGGCAACATTATAACTCCGTTATCTCTAGTGCGGCTCGCTCATAAGGTTGGGACCTTAAGGCCAAGCGAACGCGAGTGACGAGTTTACGTTTCGTGACGGTGTCAGACGCCGGCCCGGATCAGGTCGTGAATGCGCAGAATTCCGACAGGTTTGCCGCCGTCGATGACGAATAGGACAGTCACCATCGGTAGCGGGTCGCTCATCAGAGCCAGCGCTTCGGAAGCCAGCATGCCGGGAGGCGCCGACTTCTTCGGGCCGGGCGTCATGACCTCGCCGGCGGTGTGAGCCAGCAGGCCGTCGATGTGGCGGCGCAGGTCGCCGTCGGTGATCACGCCTTGAAGCGCGCCGTCCGGACCGGTGACGCCGACGATGCCGAAGGCCTTGCTGGTCATCACCAGCAAGGCCTCGGTCATCGGTGTGTCTTGCGAGACCAGCGGCAACTCATCGCGGCCGTGCATCA
Source organism: Phenylobacterium sp. (assembly GCF_030681155.1). GTDB lineage: Bacteria > Pseudomonadota > Alphaproteobacteria > Caulobacterales > Caulobacteraceae > Phenylobacterium. Next base: position 2,239 of record NZ_JAUXXE010000060.1, read on the forward strand.
GGTCGCCGACGGTGCGCAGCATGGCGCCCAGCTTGCCGCCGGGGTGGAAGGTCTTGAAGTCTTTGGCGGTGAAGCCGCGGCGCTCGAGCAGCGAGACCGCGAGGGCGTCGCCGAGCGCGATCTGCAGGGTGGTCGAGGTGGTCGGCGCCTTGACCTCGGCGGTCACCTCGGCAGCGTCCGCTAGCTCCAGGACGACATCTGCCGCCTGTCCTAGCGGGCTGTCGGGCGCGGCGGTCAGGGCGATGAGCGGAATGTGGAAGCGGCGGGAATAGGCCAGGATGTCGGCCAGTTCTTGGTTCTGCCCGGACTTCGAGAGCGCCAGGATCAAATCGCCGTACGAGATGATGCCCATGTCGCCATGACTGGCCTCCTTGGCGTGGACGAAGAAGGCTGGCGCGCCGGTGGAGGCGAAGGTGGCGGCGATCTTCTTGGCGACGTGGCCGGACTTGCCGATGCCGGTGCAGATGATGCGGCCCTTGGCGGCGAACAGGATATCGACCGCCCGCACGAACGCCTCGCCGAGCGTGTCGGCCTGCAGCTTCAAGGCGTCGGCCTCGGCGGTCAGCACCCGGCGGCCCACGGCGATGGCGTCAAAGTCAGTCATTGGCCCGTGGTCCTGGAAACAGAGGCGGTCATTTCGTGGGGGAGATCGCCTGGGTCTGAGCGTCGGCCACCGCATTGCGGGCCGCGTTCAGCCGTTGCTCGGAGGCCTGGGTCTCGCGATCCATCGCCGCTTTCACCGCCGCCGTCTGCTGGATCGGCTGATGGCCGAACGGGGGCGGGGAACGGTCGCCCAGGCCCTGGGGCCACACGGCGGCCAGGGCCACCATGGCGACGAACAGAGCCGCGAGCAGGGGGAAGAACAAGCGATCGGTCATTGCGGTTCATATAGCGGGCGCCGCCGCGAGGGGCCAGCGGACCTTGACGCTGGGGCCCCCGCGCCTTAGCCCGCTCGCATCCTCTCAAAGGAGCGCAGAGCTTTGCCGACCCTGATCCTTCTCCGCCATGGCCAGAGCCAATGGAACCTCGAAGACCGCTTCACCGGGTGGGTGGACGTCGATCTGACGCCGGAAGGCGAGGCCCAGGCCCGCAAGGGCGGCGAGTTGATCAAGGCCGCGGGCCTGCAGATCGACCGCGCCTACACCTCGGTCCAGACCCGTGCGATCCGCACTCTGTGGCTGGCGCTCGCCGCCGCCGGGCAGGCCTTCGTGCCTGAGACCAAGGACTGGCGCCTGAACGAGCGCCACTACGGCGGGCTGACGGGGCTGAACAAGACCGAGACTGCGGCCAAGCACGGTGAGGACCAGGTCAAGATCTGGCGCCGGTCCTATGACACCCCGCCGCCGCCGCTCGCGCCGGGCGGCGAGTTCGATTTCTCCAAGGATCGTCGCTACTCCGGCGCGGTCCTGCCCGACACCGAGAGCCTGAAAACGACGCTGGAGCGGGTCGAGCCCTACTGGAACGCCGAGATCGCGCCGCATCTTTCGGCCGGGGAAACCCTGCTGATCGCCGCGCACGGCAACTCCCTGCGGGCGATCGTGAAGCTGCTCTATGGCCTCAGCGCCGAGGACATCATGGCCGTTGAGATCCCCACCGGAAATCCGCTGCTGATCGAGCTCGATGCTAACCTTAAGCCGGTCTCGGCGCGTTATCTCGACGAAAGCCGCGCGACGCCCTTGCCGCAGGCGGCATGATCGAGCCGGACGACCAGAAATACATGGGCCGCGCCATCGCCCTGGCGCGGACCCATCTTGGCCGGACCGGCGCCAATCCCAGCGTCGGCTGCGTCATCGTCAAGGACGGCGTGGTGGTGGGCGAAGGCGTGACGGCGATAGGCGGACGCCCCCATGCCGAAGAGCAAGCCCTTGATCAGGCCGGCGAAAAGGCGCGCGGGGCGGTGGCCTACGTCACCTTGGAGCCATGCGGTGTTCGGTCCTCCGGCGCCGCTTCTTGTTCCCAGCGCCTGACCACGAGCGCTGTCGCCGAAGTCGTCGTCGCCTGTGAAGATGCTTCGGCGCTGGCATCCGGCCAGGGCGCGGAGCGATTGCTGGCCGCAGGCATCAAGGTCCGGCTTGGCGTGCTGGAGGCTGAAGCCGCTCCTCTCTATGTCGACTATTCGCCACAGCGCGATTTACCATAGCCAAGCCGGACTGCGGAAAGGCTGCGTTAATTGCGCAGGCGCTAGGATCGCCCGGTAATACGGGAGTCCCAAGTTCCGCATGTCCGCCCAGCCAGCGCCTGTCCAGGAGCTACGCAAGCTCGACCAGCACGAGCTGGACGCGGTCTGCGCCAAGCATGATCGCCTGTGGACTTCCAAGCCGGGCGGCGCCCGCGCTGTCTTCTCTTGGAAGGACCTCACGGGGCTGGATTTACGCGGCAAGAATCTGTGCGACGCAGATCTCACCGGGGCCATTCTCGCCAATTGCCAGATGCAGGGCATCCGGCTCGACCACGCCAATCTCTTCGGGGCCGACCTGCAGGGCGCCGACATGACCGACGCTTCGCTGCGCCGCGCCGATCTGCGCGCCGCCTGCCTGCGCGGCGCCAATCTCACCGGCGCCGATCTGTTCGAGGCCGACCTGCGCGAGGGCGCCATCGCGGTCGGCGACCGTGACAAGGGCCTGCGGGTGCTGGAACACATCAATCGCGTCGGTGAAGCTTCCGGGGCTATCCTGGCCGGGGCCAACCTCGAGCGCTCGCGGCTGTCGGGGATCATGGCGGTCAAGGCCGACTTCAGCGATGCGATCCTGAAAGACGCCAAGCTGGTGCGGGCCAACCTGAAGCAGGCCAACATGTCAGGCGCCAACATGGCCGGCGCCGACCTGTCCGGCGCTGACCTTGCCGGCGCGGATATGCGCGACGTCATCCTGGTGGGCGCCAAGACCTTTTCCTGGAACGTCAGCCAAGCCGACATGCGCGGCGTGCTGACCGACGAGCCCTCGGGTAAGTCGGTGGAGGACCTGCCTTACAAGATCATGATCCGCGATCATGCCAGATGGTGCGAGACCGGCGGCGCTGAAGGCACCCCCTCCGTGTTCGATAATGCCGATCTGCGGGCCCTGGAAACCATTCGCGGCTTCAACCTGACCGCGTTGTCGGCCAAGGGCGCGGTGTTCTATGGCCTTGATATGGAGGGTGTGCAGCTTCAGGGCGCGCAACTCGACGGGGCGGATCTTCGCAACTGCAATCTGCGGCGGGCCGACCTGCGTGGCGCGCGGTTGATCGGGGCCAAGCTCTCGGGCGCCGATCTGCGCGACGCCCAGATGGGGCCGCTGTTACTGGGCGCGGACCGCACCCTGCCGTGCAATCTGACTGGCGCCAAACTTAAGAACACCGATCTGGCGCGGGCCGATTGCCGTCACGCCATCTTCGTCGACGCCGACCTTTCGCGCGCCAACTTCACGAACGCCATGGTTCGTCAGGCTAATCTGACAAACGCCCAGAAGTGGGGCGTACGAGGCCTAGAGGATTTCGTCTGAGATAGGCTTGCAGCGGCGGTAAGCTTAACTGTTCAGTCGCATTACGCTGTTATGCAGCACCTTCCATCAGATCGGGAAGGAGACTGCTGTCGTGAGCGGTGCCGGGCTACTCGGAAGACGAAAACTTTCGCAGGGCGAGGTCGATATGATTGTCGCCGCCCACGAGCGATTTGTTTCGGGACGACCGGGCGGCAAGCGCGCCTCGCTGCGCTTTGTGGACATGTCCGACTGCGCGCTGTCGGGTCGCAATCTGGCCGACGCCGACATTTCGGCTTCGATCCTGGACGGCGCCAAGTTGATCGGGACCAAGCTGGATCGGGCCACGCTCTTCGGCTCGGATCTTCGCCGAGCCGATCTGACCGGCGCGAGCCTGGTCCGGGCTGACCTTCGGGGCGCGTGCCTGCGCGGCGCGAACCTTACCCAAGCTGATCTCACCCAGGCCGATTTTCGGATCGGGCAGGTCGCGGTGCCTCATCCGGTCAAGGGCTTGTCGGCGACCTCGCACGAACATCGCCATGGGCAACTCGATAGCGCGACGTTCGCCGGCGCGACGCTGGACCAGTCGCAGATGGAGGACGTCACAGCTTTCGCCGCAGATTTCACCGATTGTTCGATGAAGGGCGCCAAGCTGTCGCGGGCGAATTTCAAGGACGCCAATCTGTCCGGCGCGATCTTCGACGGCGCCGATCTGGGCGGCACGAACTTCGAAGGCGCAAACCTCTCGTACGCTGTGTTGACCGGCGTCGATCTCCGCGCGTCCCGGACCTCCTCGACCACTGATGTGACCGGCGTCGTCGCTGCCTCGACGCCAGAGGCCATTGCGCGCGCGCCGCAACTGCTGGCGATGCTGCAGGCCAACCACCTCTGGTGCCAAAGCGGCGGCCGGGAGGGCAAGCCCGCCAATCTGGATGGCGAAGATCTGCGTCCGTTGCGCGGCAAGCTGCGCGGCCTGCGGCTCAGCGCCTGCAGCGCCAAGGGCGCGATCATGGTCGGGCTGGATCTTACCGGCACGCAGATGCAGGGGGCCAATCTCGAGGGCGCCGACCTGCGCGGCGTTTGTTTCGCCGACGCCGACCTTCGCGGCATTCGTCTCACTCAAGCCAACCTGGTTCGCGCTGACCTGCGCGATGCGGTGTTCGCGCCGCTGCCCATCAGCGCGGATCGGACGACCCCGGGCTATCTCGCCAACGCCCAGGTTCGCTTCGCCCATGCCGAGGGATGCGACCTGACCGGGGCTGTGCTGGACGGCGCCGACCTGCGGGGAGCCGACTTCACCGGCGCCTATCTGGAAAACGCCAGCTTCAAGGACGCCCAGCTTCAGGCGGTGGTCGGCTTGGAAGATCCTCGCGCGCGCCGAATTCAGCTCATCTGACGCGGCGGCGCCTCGCTATTCTGGCCTCCAGCTCCGAGGAGGCCAGTCATGGAAACTGTCAGCGTCGAAACCCACGGCCGCACTGCCGTAGTGACTATCGAGCGTTCCGAACGGCGCAACGCCGTGGACGGCGCCACCGCCCAGGCGCTGTACGACGCTTTCAAAGCCTTTGACGCCGACGACGCCTTGGATGTCGCGATCCTTCAGGGACGGGGTGGGAGCTTCTGCGCAGGCGCCGATCTCAAGGGTGTCAGCGAAGGTCGCGGCAATCCGGTACACGGCGAGGGCGACCTCGGGCCGATGGGATGCACGCGGTTATCGCTGTCCAAGCCGGTGATCGCCGCAGTCGAGGGGCACGCCGTGGCCGGCGGGCTGGAGGTGGCCGCCTGGTGCGACCTCAGGGTCGCGGCCGAAGGGGCGGTGTTCGGCGTATTCTGCCGGCGTTTCGGGGTGCCGCTGATCGATCTGGGGACCGTGCGCCTGCCAAGGCTGATCGGCCACTCGCGGGCGATGGATCTGATCCTGACAGGCCGGGCGGTCGAGGCGCAGGAGGCCTATGCGATCGGTCTGGCTAACCGGCTAGCGCCGAAGGGCGAGGCGTTGAGCGTCGCCCTGGAGCTCGCGGGCCAACTCTCGGCCTTCCCTCAGACCTGCCTGCGTAACGATCGCGCGTCAGCTATCGGCCAGTGGTCTCTGGATTGGGACGAAGCGACCCACCTGGAGATCGAGCTGGGGCGCGCCACCCTGCGAACGGGCGAGGGCCTGGAAGGGGCGGTCCGGTTCGTGTCCGGCCAGGGGCGGCACGGGACCTTCTGATCACCACTCGTTCTTGCCGTCGACGTGCTCGACGGGCACGGTGGCGAGATCGAAGTCATTGAACAGCCGGGCGTTCACGCCGATCTTCGGATTGGCGTAGTCGGGCTTGTAATCCACCCAGCTCGGGCTTTCGCCATAGGTGGTGCAGCCGCAGATGCCGCAGAAGTGGTGCTGGCCGAAATAGCCGCCCCATTGATAGGTCGAGACCCGGTCGCGCGCCGTGGTCAGGGTGAATTGATCGGGCGTGTAATAGGCCCAGAGCGCGCCGCGTTTTGAACAGTAGGAACAGTTGCAGCTGGTCACGCTGGCCGGGGCTTCCGTCACCTCGAACTGAGTGGCGCCGCAATGGCAGCTTCCCTTCAGGGTCATGTCACCTTCTCCGTCGTGAACCTGCGAAGAATCTAACGCCCGGCTGCCGCCACCGTGCTGTCAGTGGTGATGCAAAAAAGAGGGCGGCGCTTGTGGCGCCGCCCAGGATCCTACTTGGGGGAGGAAAGGGGAGGGGGCGGCGCAGGGCGCCACCCCCTGGAGGGCAAAAGCCGCCTCGGGGGGGAGGTTAGGCGGCCTTCTCGCCTTCGATCAGATTGGGCTGGACCGAGGTGGTGATCTCGATCTGGCGGGGTTTCAGGGCCTCAGGCAGCTCGCGCTTGAGGGAGATGGAGAGCAGGCCGTCGGCGAGCGCCGCCTCGGTCACCACCACATAGTCGGCAAGCTGGAACCGGCGCTCGAAGTTGCGCTCGGCCAGGCCGCGGTGGAGGAACTTGCGCTGGTCGTCGTTGGCGGCCTTGCGGCCTTGCACGGTCAGGAGGTTTTCCTTGACCTCGATGTTCAGTTCTTCGGGACGGAAGCCCGCGACCGCGATCTCGACGCGGTAGGCGTTCTCGTCAGTGCGCTCGATGTTGTAGGGCGGATATCCGGCCGCGGCGTCGACGCTGGCGGTTTCCAGCAGGGAGGCCAGGCGGTCAAAACCGACCACGGAGCGGTAGAGGGGGGAGAAGTCGATCGTACGCATATCAGGTACCTTCTTGGCTTAAGCAAGGTTGCGTTGGGTCAGACGGCGCACGAGCCAAAATCGGCCTCGTACATTGCCTGGAAGGCCCGGGTGTCCAGCGCCTTCGAATGCTTAGGTGGGAGGCGCAGGCCGCCGTTCAAGACCCCTGGCGCAGGACAATTTCATCTGCATCTGGCGTTGAATGCTCAACTTGCTTGCCAGCAGCGCGAGCGTCTCTAGGCTCGCGCCGCCCAGGAAACAAAACAAAGGCTCCGCCAGAGATGTCCCACCGTAAACTCGCCCTGCTCGCCGCCTTCGCCAGCGTGGCCGCTATCGCCCAGCCCGCGGCTGCGGCCGACGACCAGGCGTTGAAGGCCGCCATCGCCGGACCCCAGCGGGGGGCGGCCCACGTCGCGCGCGACGCCGCGCGGCATCCCTACGAGTCCCTGGTATTCTGGGGCGTGGCTCCGAAAAAGACTGTGATCGAGGTCTCCCCCGGCTCCGGGTATTGGACCGAAATCCTCGCGCCCTACGCCAAGGCTACCGGCGGAACCTATGTCGCCGGCATAGCCGACACCGCCAATCCGAAGCTCTCGGACGCCGGTCGCAAGGGCCGCGCCGACTTCGAAGCGAAGTACGCTGACCAAGCCAAGTTTGGCCCGATCAAATACGTTGGATTTGGTCCGGTTTCCGCGCCGCTCGGCGCGCCAGGCTCGGCCGACGTCGTCATCACCGCCCGCAACGTCCACAACTGGATGGGGCAGGAGGGCATGATGGATAAGGTCTTCAAGGACTTCTACGACGTGTTGAAGCCGGGCGGCGTGCTGGCCGTCGAGGAGCATCGCTCCGATCCCACCCGCGCGCAGGTCGCTGGCGCAAAGGATGGCTATGTCGCGACCGACTTCGTCGTCGCCGCAGCCGAGAAGGCGGGCTTCAAGCTGGACGCCAAGTCGGAGATCAACGCCAATCCGAAGGACACCAAGGACCATCCGTTCGGTGTCTGGACCTTGCCGCCGGTGCGCAGTTCTTCCGCGGGCGGCGCACCCGTCGATCCCAAGTTCGACCGCGCCAAGTATGACGCCATTGGCGAGAGCGACCGCATGACGTTGCGGTTCGTCAAGCCGTAGGGCCATGCTTTGACCATCGTCCCGGGTCACGCTACGCGGCCTGGGACGATTTCTAGGATCTGTATGCCGTTTTCACCTTCGACCATCTCGTTCTCGCGACGCGGCGCTTTGGTCGGCGCCCTGGCGCTGGCGGCCTGCGGCAAGAAGGGCGAGGCCTCGCCCGAGCCCGCGGCGGTCAGCCGTCCGGCCAAGGGCCTGACCATCGCCCAGGCTGTCGCAGGTGACTGGCGCTCTCCCGCCGACAAGGCGCGCGACGCATGGCGTCATCCGGTAGAGACTCTTGAGTTCTGGGGGCTGAAGCCCGGTCAGACCGTGGTCGAGTTCTGGCCCGGCGCCGGTTGGTTCACCGACATCCTCGCGCCGTATCTCGCCGCCAACAACGGCAAGCTGATCGCCGCGGACTTGGAGCCGACCGATCCTGCCGCCGTAGAAATCGTCGAAGCCTATCGGGCGAGATTGAAGGCCAATCCAAAGCTCTTCGGGCAGGTGGAGATCACCGCCTTTGGCGCCACCAGCGGTCCGGTCGCGCCGGCCGGAAGCGCCGACCTGGTGCTGTTCCTGCGGAACCTGCACAACTGGATGGCGGCCGGCATCGCGGAGAAGGCGTTTCGCGACGCCTTCGCCGCCCTGAAGCCCGGCGGGGTGCTGGGCATCGAGGAACATCGCGCGGCGGCGGGAGATGTCCAGGACGCCCTGGCCGCCGACGGCTATGTGCAACAGGCCTATGTTATCCGTCTGGCTCAGGAGGCCGGCTTCGTCCTCGACAAGGCCAGCGAGATCAACGCCAACCCGAAGGACACCCGGGACCACCCGTTCGGCGTCTGGACCTTGCCGCCCGTACGTCTGACCTCGCCGCGCGGGAAGGCGCCTGATCCCAGCTTCGATCAAACCAAGTTTGACGCGATCGGCGAAAGCGACCGCATGACCCTGCGGCTGGTGAAGCCGGCCGCGTAGGCCTCAGAGCTGCGTCTTGTAGCTCTCGATGATCGCCTCGTTGGTGACCTTGGGCTTGCCGAGCTGGAGTTGGTCCATGACCATTTCGGCGCCCGAGGGGAGGGCGGCGCGATCGATCTGCGCCTCCGGTTCCCACAGCTTGGCGCGCATGATGGCCTTGGGGCAGTGGAAGAAGGCTTCCTCGACAGCGATGCGGATCACCAGCCGCGGCGTCTTCCCGAACTCCACGAACCGCGCGAGCAGGTCGGCGTCGTCGCTGGCGCTGGCCCGGCCGTTGACCCGGAAGACGTCGTCGAAACCGGGGATCATGAACATCATCCCGATCCGTCCCGGTCCGGCCAGCAGGTTGCGGATAGTGTCCAACCGATTGTTGCCCGGTCGGTCCGGCAGGAACACGGTCTTCCCGTCCTCGCTGACATGCACGAAACCTGGTTCGCCGCCTCGCGGCGAGACGTCGATCCCGCCATCGGGGCCAGCCGCACTGACCACGCAGAACGGCGACAAGGCGATGAAACTGCGGCCGTGTTTCTCGACGTGATCCAGCACCTTATCGAGGACCAGTTGTCCCGGAGCGCGATAGATGCTGTCGATGTCAGCAAGTTCCAGTGTCTTCACGGCGCTCTCCCTAGGCCGAATTTTGCGCTTCCTTGTTAAGAAGCGTTCTCAACCATGAGCTTGAACCGAGGGCTTGTCACCCCAGATGAACCGATCGGCGCCAGGTCGGTCAGGCGCCAGTCAGGTTGAAGCCGCTAGTCTGGCGCGGAGCCCATACGGTAAAGGTACGTGATGATCCGCAAGACCGCCCTCGCCCTGATCCCAGCCTGTGTTCTGCTGACGTCGCCGGCGCTCGCCCAGGACACCACGATCCAGCCCGGTTACTGGGAAGTCACCAACAAGGTCTCGGCGATCGTTAGCCAGACCAAGACCGAGCGGCGCTGCATTACGCCTGCGGAGGTCTCCAAGTTCGTGATGGGGCCGTCCAACCGCCACTACAAATGCGACTATCCCACCCGGGTCTTCAAGGACGGCAAGATTTCCCTGAAGGGCCAGTGCGCGACGAAGAACGGCAGCAAGGCCGCCCTGCAAGCGACCGGGACCTACTCGCCCACCACCTTCACCATGGTCGCCGACATCAGCACGGTCTATGCCGGCCTCCCGCTCAGCGCCCGCGCCACGACCACGGCCAAGCGCATCAGCGACACCTGCCCAGCGCCCCAGGCCGCTAGTTGATTGAGCTATTGCTCGGAAAACACTGCTCAAACTCTAGTCGCGCCGTTTACTTGACTCACGCTTGAGGCGAAGGTGCCGCTCACTTTGATGTGAGAACGCGCCCATGACGACCCTGCAGGAACTGACCGAACGCGTGACCCAGGCCGTGGGTGAAGACTCCGGATTGGGCAAGTCGTTCAAGGTCGACCTGCGCGGTGAAGGCTTCATCCATATCGAAGGCGCGGCGGTCTCCAATGACGACAAGCCGGCCGATCTGACCGTGTCGATCAGCCAGAAGGATCTGAAGGCGCTGGGCAAGGGTGAACTCAACCCGATGACCGCCGTGATCACGGGACGGCTGAAGGTGTCTGACATGGGGCTGGCCATGTCCCTGCAGCCTCAGATGCAGGCTCTGTTCTCCAAACTAGGATAGACAATTTGGCTGCTCCGCTCATTTCGATACGTGGCGCGCCCGTTCCCCAGGGCGGCGAGGCCGAGTGGTTTACGGGCGCCGACGGGGCCCGACTGCGTGCGGCGCTGTTCCCCGCGAAGGGCGATGTGCGCGGCTCGATCATCTTGAGCGGCGGCCGAACCGAAGCGATCGAGAAGTATTTCGAAACGATCGAGGACCTGACGGGACGAGGCTATGTTGTCCTGACCCACGATTGGCGCGGCCAGGGCCTGTCGCACCGCGAGCTGAAGGATCGGCTGGCGGGGCACGCGGCTGGGTACCAAGCTTTCCTGGCCGACTACCGTGCCTTGCTGGCGGCCTATGAGACGCGACTGCCCAAGCCATGGTTCGCCATCGGCCACTCGATGGGCGGCTGCCTGACCCTGCTGGCGCTCGCCCACGGCGAGGCCTCGCGTTTCCAGGGTGCGATCCTCTCGGCGCCGATGCTTGGCCTGCAGACCGGCGGGGTTCCATTGCTCATGGCCCGGGCCCTGGCGGCCTTCAATGTGGCGCTGGGCCGGGCCGGACGGCTCGCCCGCGGTCCTGGCGTGACCGAGACCTTTGAAAACAATGTGCTCACCCATGACCGCGCCCGCTATGAACGCGGCAAGGCGCAGATCTTGGCCGCTCCCGACCTGGCGTTGGGCGGTCCGACCTGGGGGTGGCTCGACTTCGCCTTCCGGGCTACAGCCTATCTCTCGCAAGGCGGAAACTTGAAAAGCGTGACGATTCCCGTCGTCATCGTCTCAGCGGAACAAGACAAGCTTGTAGACAACAGCGCCCAACGCGCCGTTGCGAAGAACCTGCCCAAGGGCGAGTTCATCAATGTTCCCGGCGCCTACCACGAAATTCTGATGGAGACCGACACTATGCGGAATATCTTCCTGCGTGCGCTCGACGCCCTCCTGGGCAAGCCGGCGAGCGCTCCTGCGCCTGAGGTGAAGTCTGTCGCGCCTGCACCGACAGCGGCGCCGCAGTCCGCCCCGGCCCCGGCGCCTGCTGTGGAGCCCGTCGCGGCGCCGCTCGCCGTCGCTTCGGAGCCGGTAGCCAAGACTGCTGAAGCAAAGGCGCCAGCCAAGAAGGCCGCTCCGAAGAAGGCGGCGGCTCCCAAGGCCGCTGCGAAGCCGGCGGCCCCAAAGGCCGAGCCCAAGGCGGCGGCCAAGAAGGCGGCTCCGAAGAAGGCCGAAGCCGCGCCGGCCGCGCCTGCCACATCCGCTGCGAAGAAAGCTCCGGCTCCGGCCGCGAAAGCCGCCGCCCCCAAGAAGGCCGCCGCGCCAAAGGCTGCGCCTGCTCCGAAGACGGTCGCCAAGGTTGCCGCCGCCCCGAAGGCCGCTGCTCCGAAAGCTGCTGCTACAAAGGCCGCCGCGACCAAGGCCCCCGCGACGAAAGCCGCCCCTAAGTCGGCGGCCAAGCCCGCGGCCGCGAAGACTGCGGCTGCGCCCAAGACTCCCAAGCCTGCCGCAACCAAGGCTCCGGCTGCGGCCAAGCCGGCCGTCAAGAAAGCGCCGGCGGCTAAGGCCTAGTTATTTCGCAGAGCGTCGGAGGGCGACCAGGGCCTCGTCGAGGCAGGCCCGGTCGCCAGCGATGGCGATCTGGCCGCCGTTCTGTCCCACCGGCTGGCCGCGCCAGTCGGTGACCATGCCGCCCGCGCCCTCGATCAGGGGGATGGCCGATTCGATGTCCCAGGACTTCAGTCCAGCCTCGATCACCATGTCCATCTTACCCATCGCCACCATGGCGTAGGCGTAGGCGTCGCAGCCCAGCCGCGCGAGGCGGGCGGCGGCGCGCACCTGGGTCCAGGCGCCCAATTCAGGTCCATCGAAGCAGGACTCTGGGTCGGTGGTGGCGATGACGGCGTCGGTGAGTTTCGGGCAGGGACGGACCTGCAAGCTGCGCGTCTCCCCGCGCGAGACCAGGCGGGAGCCCCCCGCATGGCCAAGGAAAACCTCGTCCAGATAGGGTTGGCCGATGGAGCCCAGGACCGGGCGGCCGTTGTGCCTTAGGCCGATCAATGTGCACCACAGCGGCAGGCCGGCGATGAAGGCGCGGGTGCCGTCGACGGGATCCAGCACCCAGACGAACTCGGCTTCGGGGCGGTCCTCGCCATATTCTTCACCGATCACCCCATGGTCGGGATAGCGCTCGGCGATCAGCTTGCGGATCGCAACTTCCGCGCCCTTGTCGGCGGCGGTGACGGGATCGAAGCCCTTGGCTCCACCCTTGTCCTCCAGGCCGTGATCGGCCCGAAAGAGCGGCAGGATGACCTGCGCAGAGGCGGCGTTCAGCTCAATCAGGAAGGCGTCGAGTTCGGCCAGGCGGCCAGCGGTGAGGGAGGAGGCGGGCATGGCTCCCGCTTTACCCCGCCGCTGGCTCCTGTGAAAGCCGAACGGAGGCGAGCCGTCAGGCGATCTCGTGGTCGCCGTTCAGCGACTTGGCTAGGTCGAGCAGGCGCCGGCGCGGCCGTTCGCCGAGCTGGTAATAGGCGCGGATCAGGTCGAGCGTTTCCTTCTGGGCGAACATCTCGCCCCCGGCTTCGCCTTCGTTTGCGCAGTGCTCTCGTTGAGCCGCGTCGGTCAGGCCGTCGTAGAAGTATCCGACCGGAACCTCGAGAGCCTCGGACAGTTGCCAGAGGCGGGCGGCCGAGATGCGATTGGCGCCGCACTCGTATTTCTGAATTTGTTGGAAGCGCACGCCGCAGGCGCCCGCCAGTTGTTGTTGCGTCAAGCCGAGCAGCCGCCGCCGCCGGCGTAGCCGCTTGCCCAGGTGTACGTCGATGTTGTCGCCCATGGGTTCCATCGCCCCCTCGCTATTCTGCGTGCCTCCGTCCCAAAGCGAGACGGCTCACCAGGAATTTCGCAAGTCGCGCGCCAAGCGAGCGCCGTTCGCGTTGCGCGACGATGAAAGACACGACTAGAGAGAGGAATGACGCAGGCTAGGCCCTCAGTGGCGCAGGACATTTTGTGGCGATTGGAGGCCTTGGCCTTTGATGTGGTGATCCTGTTCGCCCGGATGCTGCCGGTCGATGTCGTGTCCGATTTCGGGTCGTGGTTCTTCAAGGCGTTTGGACCGTTGACCGGCGCTCACAAAGTGGCCGAGACCAACTTGCGAATCGTGTTTCCGCAAGCCTCCGACGCCGAGATCGCCCGGCTCCTCGTCGAGCAGTGGGACAACACCGGGCGGACGTTCCTTGAGCTGCTGATCATGGACCGGATCATCGGTTCGCCCGATCGAGTCGAGGTGGTGAACGGCCACCGGCTGAACGAGATCGCCGCCAAGCAGGAACCGGTGGTGTTCGTGTCTGGGCACTTCTCGAACTTCGAAGTGATGCCGGCGACCATCGTCAATTCGCCGGTGCAGTGCCACATCACCTATCGGGCGATGAACAATCCGCATGTCGAGAAGCGGGTCCGCGATTATCGTTTCCGCTACGGGGTTCGCTATTTCGCGCCGAAGGGCGGCGATGGCGCGCGCGAACTGCTCGCGGCCCTGGGGCGTGGCGAGTCCGTGGCCTTGATGAACGACCAGAAGTTCAATGGCGGCGTCGCCGCGCCGATCTTCGGCGTGATGGCGCACACCGCGCCTGGCCCCTCGCGCCTCGCATTGCGCTTCAACACCGTGCTGCAGCCGATGTCCGTGCAGCGCCGGTACAAGGCGCGGTTCCGCGTCGTGGTGCACGAGCCGATCCACCTGGAGCACACGGGCAATCTCACCGCCGACATCGAGGCGGGCGTGCACAAGGTCAACGCCTTCATCGAGGAGCGTGTGCGCGAGCGTCCGGCTGAGTGGTTCTGGACCCATAAGCGTTGGCCGAGCGACACCTATAAGCGCTCGCGTTGAGGCGTAGCGTCTAGGCGGGCGTGCGGACGCCGACCATCAACATCGGATCCATGTGCCGGCCGCGCCACTTCATGCGCCAGCATAGATGTGGGCCGGTGGCCCTGCCGGTGGCGCCGACCGCGCCGATGCGCTCGCCGCGCCGAACGCTCTGACCACGGCTGACGCCCACGTCGCTGAGGTGCAGGTAGGCGCTGACCAGTCCCTGGCCATGATCGATCATGATTAGGCCGCCCTCGAAAAGCATGCCGCTGTCGGCCAACAGAACCTCGCCGCCGGCCGGCGAGCGGATCGCCGTCCCACGCGGGGCCGCCAGGTCGATCCCATAGTGCGGCGGGCGCGGCAGGCCGTTGACGACCCTCTGGCCGCCGAACCGGGCGCTGACCCGAAAGTCCGACAGCGGGGAGGAAAAACCGCCGCGGAAATCGTCGCGCTCGAGACGGCTGGCGAAGGCCGCGGCCTTGCGGCGGTTCTCGTCTGCGATGCGCGCTTCAAGCTCGGGGCTGGCCTTGCCGCGATACGGCGAGCCAAGGCCAGAGATCCGTTGAACGTCGAAGTCACCCTTGGCGATGTCGAGGGTGCGGCTGGTGTCGGGGCCCAGGCTGGAAACGCGCAGCACCGCCTTGGACGGAGCATCCCGGTCGAAGCCGACGATGAAGAAGCCGGCCCGCGACGCACGGGTGACCGATTGTCCGTCCAGCAGGATTTTCGCGCCGGGCGCGGTGCGGCCAATCGCGAACCCGCCTTGCTGGTAGCGGCCGGTCAAGGCGATATCCTGCCCGGCGTGGGCCGGACTGGTCAGTGCGAACGAGGCCAGCCCGAGCGCCGCGGCGCGGCGGCTCAGACGGGGGTCAGGGATTGATCTGCTTCCACCGCGCCAGCGCTTCAACCGGCGTGGCGTAGGCTTCCTGGAGGGCTGGGTTCCAGTAGCGCAGGGCTTCCACCGGGATCTTCACCTTGGAAACGGCGCAGATCACATAGCGTCCCGGCTTGAGAACAACGAACTCGCCGTCGCCATAGTGAAGCGAGGCGATGTCGGAGCCGGTGAGGTCACGGTCGTGGGCGTTCATGAACCCAGTTTAGCGTGCGAAAGCCGATCAGAACAGATCGCCTTGGTTCGATGGGGGCGATACGGGCTTCGCCGCACGGACCGGCTTGGCTGGCGGCGGGGTGGGTGTCGACGGCGCGAGCGCTGGTGGCCCGTCGATCACCGCGTCTCGCGACTGATCGGCGAAGACCAGGCGCACGCCTTCGCCGCTGGCCAGAGACGCGCCCTCGCGCACCAGCGAACCATCGAGGCGATGCACGCGGGCGAAGCCTCGCTTCAGCGGGGCGCTGGGATCGACCGAGGCGTGAAGCTTGGACAGGCTGACCAGGCGCTCGGCGCTGCGCTCGATCTTCCGATCCAGAGCAGGTTTCATCCGCACCAGAAGACGCGTCAGCCGTTCGGTGTGGACCTGCTGGGGGCGTTGCAGAAGGCTGGGGGACAGCCGTGAGGAGACCTTGACCAGATCGGTGCCGTGAGCCGCGACGTTGCGCGAGAGCCCCGCGCCGAGCCGGCTGGAGGCGAGGTTGAACCTCTGGGCCGCCATCTCGACCAGGTCCGGCACTCGCGCCAGGGCGCGGCCCGCATGCTCGACCCGGCCGCGCCGATCCTCGACGGCCCGGCCGCCGCAGCGGTGCAGGCGGCTGGAGAGGTCGCCGATATAGGCGCGCAACTCGGGCAGGACTGGCGTCGCCATCTCGGCGGCGGCGGTCGGCGTCGGCGCGCGGCGGTCCGACACGAAGTCGATCAGGGTGGTGTCGGTCTCGTGGCCGACCGCGGAAATCAGGGGGATGGTCCCGGCCGCGACGGTGCGGGCCAGGGTCTCGTCGTTGAAGGCCCAGAGGTCTTCCACCGATCCGCCGCCTCGCGCGACGATCAAGATGTCGGGACGGGGCACTGGCCCATCCAGCGGCAGGGCGTTGAACCGCTGGATCGCGTTCCCGACCTGCGCGGCCGCCGCCTCGCCCTGGACGACGCACGGCCAGACAATGACGCGGCAGGGCCAGCGGTCGCGAATACGATGAAGAATGTCGCGGATCACCGCGCCGGTCGGGCTGGTGATCACGCCGATCGTCGCGGGCATGGTGGGCAAGGGTTGCTTGCGCGCGGGATCGAACAACCCCTCGCCATGCAGCTTGGCCTTCAGTCGCTCAAGCTGGGCCAGCAAGGCGCCGACGCCGGCGACTTCCATGGTCTCGATGACGATCTGGTAGCGGGAGCCGGCGGGATAGGTGGTGATCTTGCCCGTGACGATCACTTCCAGCCCGTGCTCAGGGCGGACCGAGAGGTTCTTGACCGATCCCTTCCATACGACGCCGTCGATGGCCGAGCGCTCGTCCTTGAGCGTCAGGTAGACGTGGCCGTTGGAGTGGTGGGTGACCTTGGATAGCTCGGCGCGCAAGCGGACGAAGCCGTAGGCGTCTTCAAGCGTGCGCTTCAGCGCGAAGGCGAGTTCGGAGACCGAATAGGCCTTGGCGTTGGAGTCTGTGTCGGGCGCGACGTCGGTCATGTGCGCAGACATAGCGGCGGGCGGCTCAAACCCAAACCCCCGCATGGAGGCTTATGGGAAGAGACCAGGGGAAGTCGGGGCGCCTACGTCGACAGTCGCTGCCGTCGCAATGGCGCCCCGACCCCATCCCCCCGGATTTAGATGTAGCGGCGCAGCGAGCGGGCCAGTTCGTTGGCGCCCGAACGCTTCTTGGTTTGCACCGGCTGATAGGCGACCCGAGCATGCTCAAGGCAGTAGACGCCCTCGTCCTGGCGGCGGCCGCAGAAGGTGAAGCTGTCGCTCGACGGATCGCCGATCGGCCACTTGCACATGTGCGCGCCCAAGGTCAGCACGGTGGCCGAGCCAGGAGCTTCGTCGACATAGCGGACCGGGGTCGGCGCCGGAGCGCTGGCGACGGCCACCGCCGGTTCGGCGATGCGGCGCGGCGCGGCCGGAGCTGCGGCGGGACGCGCGGGACGCGGAGCCTTGAAGACCGGACGCGCCGGCTTCGATGGCGTCGCTCGACCCGACAGGCCCAACCGGTGGACCTTGCCGATGACGGCGTTGCGGGTCACCCCGCCCAATTGTTTAGCGATCTGGCTGGCCGAAAGGCCGTCTTGCCAGAGTTTTTTAAGGCTCTCGACGCGCTCGTCAGTCCAACCCATGTCTGGCCTCCACCGCTGTGTATACGCCCCGGCGCCGCCCCCGCGGGCGGCCAGGATCAACATCTTGTGGCGGTCTCAATTTCTGACCGCCTCAACTACTAGATATCGTAACAAGTTCCTTAAGGGCCACAATAGGCGCCCTATCCTTCGTCCACAGAAACCACATGTAGCGTCGTTGATTCGAAATTCGCTCCACAGGCGAGACGATCGGCAGGGCGTTTCGAGGCTTGTTTTGGCCGTTTCGACGTGCCGAGAGCGCGGTGTGCTTGCGATCTGAACCTCGTGGGCGCACATCGGCATCCATGAAGGACATGCCCGCCGCCGAAGCCGTCATCCCGCCGATGCCCCGCGACTATCACGGGTTCAACTGGGCGGGTTTCACCACTCTCTATCTTCGCGAGATCCGCCGGTTCTGGAAGGTGGGGATGCAAACCCTGGCCGCCCCGGTGGTCACGGCCTTGCTCTATATGATGGTCTTCGTCGTCGCGGTGCAGGGCGCCGCCCCGCCGATCCATGGGACGCCGTTCGCGATCTTCGTCGCGCCGGGCCTGATCATGATGCAGATCCTGAACAACGCCTTCGCCAATTCATCGTCATCGCTGTTGCAGGCCAAGTTCAACGGGCTGGTGGGCGACTTCATGACCCCGCCGCTGACGCCGCTGGAACAGGTGCTGGCGTTTGCGCTGGGCGCGGCGACGCGCGGCGTGGTTGTGGGCGCGGTGACCTTTGCTGCAATCCTGCCCTTCGCCTGGCTGCCGATCACCCATCTCTGGGCCGTGCTCTATTTCGGCATCAGCGCCGCGCTCATCCTGGGGATGCTGGGCATCATGGCCGGGCTGTGGGCTGAGAAGTTCGATCACATGGCGGTGGTGACCAACTTCATCATCATGCCGATGACGTTCCTGTCGGGGACCTTCTATCTCGTCGACCGGCTGCCCGAGCCGTTCCGGACGGCCAGCCACTACAACCCGTTCTTCTATCTGATCGACGGCTTCCGCTACGGATTCATCGGCCACGCAGAGGGCTCGTTGCTGGCTGGCGTCGGCGTCACCGCTGGTCTGGTGATCGCCTTCGCCAGCCTGTGCATGTGGATGTTCGAGACCGGCTACAAGCTGAAGACCTGAAGCCGGCCCGCGCGATCAGTTTTGGGGAACGCCGACGGCCAGCATCTCGACGTGGTTCGGGGCGCCGCGGGTGATGACCGGATAATGGGTGTCGGTGATGAAGCGCAGCTTCCCATCGACCTCGATCCGCGCCGACACTGAATAGGTGTGGTTCGGGATGATCTGGGCAGGGTCATAGGCCAGCCGGAAATTGATCGGCGGGGCGGTGACGTTCGGGATCACCTGGGTGGCGATCACCTTGGCCGGGGCGTCCATCAGCGAGGTGTCGGCCAGGGTGACGGTGACCACGCCCGGAGGGGCCAGCATGATCCGCTCGCGATAGAATACGGAGCCGGTGACCTCGGCCTTCGCAGCTTCCGGGGGCGATGACTCCATGGATGCGCATCCTGCGAGCGTGAGTGCGGCGAGGCCAATGAGCGTCTGCGGCAGACCCATATTCAACGTCTCCTTGCGGTTGCCGCGTGACCTTGAACCCACAGCGCTAGGGCGTCCATGGGCTGTCACATAACCGACGATTGACAGACCGCCGTTCCAAGCGGAAAACGCAAAGCCTTCCAGTCCCCGCCGCCCTGCTGCGGGGACGCTTACGTTTCCGGAGGGCCATCCCCGTGACCGAAAAGACCGCGCATCAAGCCGCGACCGTTCCCAACGACCACATCATGGGCGTCTATAATCGCGCTCCGTTGGCGTTCGAACGAGGCGAGGGCGCGCGACTTTTCACGGCGGACGGCGAGGCCTATCTGGACTGCATGGCCGGCATTGCGGTCAACGCGCTGGGCCACGCCCATCCGCGGCTGGTCCAGGCCCTGAAGGACCAGGCCGAAAAGCTCTGGCACGTCTCCAACATCTTCAAGATCCCGGGGCAGGAGGCGCTCGCCAGCCGGCTCTGCGCCGAGACCTTTGCGGATGTGGTGTTCTTCACCAATTCCGGGGCCGAGGCCGTGGAGTGCGCCATCAAGACGGCCCGGAAGTATCACTGGGCCCGGGGCAATCCGGAGCGGGTGGACATCATCGGCTTCGAGGGCTCGTTCCACGGCCGGACGGTGGCTGCGGTCAACGCTTCCGGCAACGCCTCCTATCTGGAGGGCTTTGGCCCGCCGCTGCCGGGCTTCGTCCACCTGCCGTATGGCGACCACGACGCCCTGCGCGCGGCCATCGGCCCGACCACGGCGGCGATCATCATCGAGCCGGTCCAGGGGGAGGGCGGCGCCCGCTCCCTGCCGGTGGCCTGCATGAAGGGCCTGCGCCAGCTGTGCGACGATGAGGGCATCCTGCTGATCTATGACGAGATCCAGTGTGGCCTTTCCCGCACCGGGCGCCTGTTCGCCCATGACTGGGCCGAGGGCGAGGGCAACCCCGACATCATGTGCGTGGCCAAGGCTCTGGGCGGCGGCTTCCCGGTGGGCGCGTGCCTGGCCACCATCGAGGCCGGATCGGCCATGAGCGTCGGCTCGCATGGCTCGACCTATGGCGGCAATCCCTTGGCCATGGCGGTCGGTCAGGCGGCCCTGGATGAGCTGGCCAAGCCCGAATTGCTGGCCCATGTCCGCGAGGTGGCCGGCTATTTCAACCAGCAGATCGCCGGCCTCAAGGACCGCTATCCCGACGTGGTGGCCGATGTGCGCGGCAAGGGCCTGCTGATCGGCGTCAAGCTGGTGACCCCCAACCGCGAGTTCATGCAGCACGCCCGCGACGAGCACCTGCTGATCGCCGGCGGCGGGGACAACTGCGTGCGCCTGCTGCCGCCGCTCAACCTCACCCTGGACGAGGCCCGCGAGGCGATCGAGCGGTTCGAAGCCGCCTGTGAGCGAGCCCGCGCCAAGGCCCAGGCGGCGGCCTGAGGATTTCACGCCCGGCCCCGACGCCGGGACTCATCAATCAAGGACCCCGCGCTCAGCACGCGTCATTTCCAATTTCCGGCGCAGGCGCGGGGTCGATGGGATTTTCCCCCGATGACCTCTTCTCCGAGACATTTTCTCGACCTCTGGCGGATGGAGTCCGCCGATCTGCGCGCCATCCTTGATGACGCCAAGGCCCGCAAGGCCGCCCGGGCCGGCTGGCCCCAGGGCCGGGTGGACGCCGACGCCCCCGGGCGCGAGCGCGTGCTGGCCATGATCTTCGAGAAGCACTCCACCCGCACCCGCTTCTCGTTTGACGCAGCCATGCGCCAGCTGGGCGGGGACGTGATCATCTCCACCTCGGCCGACATGCAGCTGGGCCGCGGCGAGCCCATCGAGGACACCGCCAAGGTGCTCTCGCGGATGGTCGACGCGATCATGATCCGCGCCAACACCCACGAGGACGTGGAGCGTCTGGCGCTCGCCTCCTCCGTGCCGGTGATCAACGGCCTGACCGACAAGAGCCACCCCTGCCAGATCCTGGCCGACCTGCTGACCTTCGAGGAGCATCTGGGGCCGGTGAGGGGCCGCACGCTGGCCTGGGTCGGCGATGGCAACAATGTGTGCTCAAGCTTCATCCATGCGGCGGGCAAGTTCGGCTTCAAGCTGAACATCGCCTGCCCGACCATCTATCACCCCGACCTGACCGATCTGGCCCGCGCTGCCGAGATGCAGGGGCAGGTGACGATGACCGAAGATCCCCGGGCGGCCGTGCGCGGCGCCGACTGCGTGATCACCGACACCTGGGTCTCGATGGGCGACACCGACCATGACGCGCGCCTGGCGGCCTTCGAGCCCTATCAGGTGGACGACGAGCTGATGGATCTGGCGGCCAAGGACGGGATCTTCCTCCACTGCCTGCCCGCCCACCGCGGCGAGGAAGTCACCGATGCGGTGATGGATGGCCCGCGCTCGAAGATCTGGGATGAGGCGGAAAACCGCATCCATGCCCAGAAGTCGATCCTGGCCTGGTGCTTCGGGGCGATCTGAGGCCGCCACAGCCGGGCTCGCAATCGGGGCGCGAGGCGCCTATATGGCCTCGCCATGTCCCAGAACACGCTCCCCATCCCCGATGACGTTGTCGGCCCGTTCCAGATCGAGGACGCCGCGGTCCGCGGCCGCCTCGTACGCATGGGTCCGGCCATCGACGAGATCCTGGCCGCCCACGCCTATCCGGAAGCCGTCGCCAACCTGCTGGGCGAGACCTGCGCGCTGGCGGCCCTGGTGGGCTCCGCGCTCAAGTTCGAGGGCCGGCTGATCGTCCAGGCCCAAGGCGAAGGCCCGGTGCGCTATGTGGTCGCCGACTACGACACCTCAGGCCACCTGCGCGGCTATTGCCGGTTTGATCCCGACGCGGTGGCTGAAGCCTCACAGGGGTTCGTGCGTCCCGGCGCCAAGACGCTGCTGGGCGGCGGGGTCTTCATCATGACCGTCGACCAGGGCCCGGACATGGACCGCTATCAGGGCGTCACCGCCATCGAGGGCGAGACCCTGGCGCTCTGCGCCGACCAGTATTTCGCCCAGTCCGAACAGACCCCCACCCGGGTGCGACTGGCGGTGGGTCGGGCCGATGTGGGCGATGGCCTGCGCTGGCGGGCCGGCGGCATGCTGATCCAGAACGTGGCCGAGGATCAGGCCCGCGGCTCCACGGAAGAAGCCTGGACCCGCAGCCAGGCCTTCTTCGAGACCATCGGCGAGGACGAGCTGCTCGACCCGACCATTTCGGGCCAGACCCTGCTGTTTCGCCTGTTCCACGAGGACGGGGTGCGGGTGTTCGAGGACCAGGCGCTCAGCGCCGTCTGCCGGTGTTCGGAAGACCGCATCCGAGGGGTCCTGGCCTCGTTCGAGGCTGAGGAGCGCGCCGACATGGTCGAGCCGGACGGGCGCATCCATGTCACCTGCGAGTACTGCGCCAAGACCTATCGGCTGGAGCCGGAGAGCCTGACCAGCGGCTAGAGCGCGTTCCGATAAGTGGGAACCGGTTATCGGACCGAAACGCGCTCAGGCTCTAGGACCGGTCAGGCCTGGTCGAGCGCCCGCTCGACGTCGCGCTGCAGGTCGCGGTCGTTCTCCAGGCCGACGCTCATCCGCACCCAGCCCTCAGTGAGTCCAATGGACTCCCGCTCGGCCGCCGGCATGGAGCGGTGGGTGGTGGTGCAGGGATGGGTGGCCATGGACTTGGCGTCGCCGAGATTGTTGGAGATGTCGACGATCTCCAGGGCGTCCAGGAACCGCCAGGCGGCCTCGCGGCTGCCGAGATCGAAGGCCAGCACATTGCCGCCGCCGGTCATCTGGTTGGCGATGATGGACGCCTGCGGGTGGTCGGGCCGGCCGCAATAGACGGTCT
>NZ_JAUXXE010000061.1 GCF_030681155.1 Phenylobacterium sp.
CAGGCCGGCAAGTGGGAGAAGAACCGCTTCATGGGCGTGGAGCTCTACGCCAAGACCTTGGGCCTGATCGGCGCCGGCAACATCGGCGGCATTGTCGCCGACCGCGCCAACGGCCTGAAGATGAAGGTCGTCGCCTATGACCCCTTCCTATCGGCCGAACGCGCCGTGGAGATCGGCGTCGAGAAGGTCGAGCTGGAAGACCTGCTGGCCCGCGCCGACGTCATTACCCTGCACACCCCGCTGACCGACAAGACCCGCAATATCCTGTCGGCCGAGAACCTGGCCAAGACCAAGAAGGGCGTGCTGATCGTCAACTGCGCCCGCGGCGGCCTGGTTGATGAAGCCGCCCTGCGCGCTGGCCTCGACAGCGGCCACATCGGCGGCGCGGCCTTCGACGTGTTCGTCGAGGAACCGGCCAAGGACAACGTGCTGTTCGGCGCCGAGAACTTCATCGCCACCCCGCACCTGGGCGCCTCCACCATGGAAGCCCAGGAAAACGTCGCCCTCCAGGTGGCCGAGCAGATGAGCGACTATCTGCTCACCGGCGCGGTCTCCAACGCCCTCAATAGCCCGTCGGTCACCGCCGACGAAGCGCCGAAGCTGAAGCCCTTCGTGGCCCTGGCCGAGCGCCTCGGCGCCTTCGCCGGCCAGATGGTCGATGTCGAGGTCAAGGCCGTGGACATCGCCTATGAGGGCGAGGTCGCCAACCTCAACACCCGTCCGTTGACCGCCGCCGCACTGGCCGGCGTGCTGCGTCCGATGCTGGAAGACGTGAACATGGTCTCGGCCCCGGCCGTGGCCAAGGATCGCGGCATCACCGTCTCGGAAAGCAAGCAGGACGATTCGCCCATCTATGACAGCCTGGTGCGGATCACCGTCACCACCACCCTGGGCAAGCGCTCGTTCGCGGGCACGGTCATGGCCGGCGCGCCCCGCGTGATCGAGGTCAAGGGCATGGACCTGGACGCCCCGTTCGCCTCGACCATGCTCTATGTGAACAATCTGGATAAGCCGGGCTTCATCGGCGCCCTGGGCGCGCTTTTGGCTGAAGCGGGCGTCAATATCGCCACCTTCAACCTCGGCCGCGTCTCGGCTGGCGAAGACGCCATCGCCCTGGTCGGCGTCGACCAGGATCCGGCCGACGAGCTGATCGCCAAGATCCGCGCCCTGCCGCACGTCAAGGAAGCCCGCACCCTGCGGTTCTAGGACTTTACGCCCTCCCTTCCCGTGGGCTTTGCTGCGGGGAGGGAGGACCTATCCATGGCCGACAAATACACGCGCCCCATCGATGGTGGGCGCGGCCTTTGGTGGACCGAGCGGCTTTGGGCCCTGTCCGCCGAGCTCCCGGTGATCTCGGTGAAGCTCGCCGATATTCCCGAATTCGAACAGGACTGCTGGTTTGTCGGACGCCACGTACCGACCATCCGCGAAGTCGCCAAGCATGCGCAGCGGATCGCGCAGGCCGACCCAGCCTATCCCGTCATCCTCTGCGCCGACGGCAGGCTGATGGACGGCGGCCATCGTGTGGCCAAGGCCTGGATGGCCGGCCAGGAAGAAATCATCGCCGTTCGCTTCCCGGTGACGCCCGAGCCGGATGAGATTTTGCCGGCCTAGCCGCCCGACAGCGCCCCAAAGATCAGCACCTCGTCGCGATCATTGAGACTCAGGCGCAGGTCCTGGGCGCGGTCGCCGTTGCGGAAGATCCGCATGTGACGGCGAATGCGGTCCTGCTCGTCCACCACCCGGAACTTCAACCCCGGAAAGCGCGCATCGAGATCGTTCAGCACCCGCTCGATGCTGTCGCCGGCCGCTTCCAACCGGCTGACGCCGTCGGTGTAGGAGGTGAGCTGGGAGGGAATGAAAACCTGAACCATCAGAGCGGCGCGGCCACGACCGAATAGATCTCCGGCAGATGCTGGGCGATGGTTCGCCAGGAGGCGCCTTCGTCATCGCTCATCCATACCTCGCCGTTGGTCGCGCCGAGATAGAGTCCGAGCGGCGCGGCCTGATCAGCGCAGAACGCCTGACGCTTGACCGTGAACCAACCCTGCTCGGTGGGAAAGCCGGCGTCCTGGCGTTCCCAGTTCGCGCCGGCGTCACGGGTCCGGTAGACAGCCGGCTTGCCGCCTGGACTGGTGCGCGGCCATACCTCTGTGCCGTCCATCGGAAACACCCAAGCTGTGTCGGCCTCCCGCGGGTGGGGCACGATGGTGAAGCCGATGTCGCCCACCTCGGCCGGCATCGCCTGGCCGATCCGGTCCCACCGCTCGCCCGGCCGATCCAGCCGGTAGATGCCGCAATGGTTCTGCTGCCAGATCCGGTCGGGCATGGTGGGGGCGAGCGCGATATAGTGGGCGTCCTGCCCATATTTCGGATAGGGATCGGGCATGAAATTGGCCTCGACCCCTTGGTTCAGCGGGCTCCAGTCAGCGCCCTGGTTCAGGCTCTCGAACACGCCGCCGGTGGAGGTGGCGATATACATGTGGGCCGGGTCGCGCGGGTCGATCTGGATCTGGTTCAGCAGCGCCCCGTCTGGGGTGCCGCCATCCGCCGGGCACCAGTTCCAGTACATCGGGTGATCGTTGAAGCCGGCGACGCTGTCCCAGGTCGCGCCGTTGTCGGCGCTGCGGAACAGGCCCGGCGGCGAGGTGCCCGCCCACCAGACGCCAGGCTCGCTGGCGTGGCCGGGCTCCAGCCAGAAGCTGTGATCCACCGCGCGGGCCGGGGCGGCGCCATTGGTTGTCGCCTTGGGAAAGGCCGGCGGTTGCTGAGCCTCGGCCCAGGTCACGCCCCCGTCGGTGGAGCGGAAGATGGTCGGACCCAAGTGCCCGGTCGATGCGGCCATCAGCAGCGTCTTCCCATCGCGGGGATCGAGCACCAGGTGGTTGACGATGTGGCCCAGGAAGATCGGCCCCTGGACCGACCAGGTCTGTCGCTGGGCGTCGCTGCGATAGATCCAGGCGCCCTTGCGGGTGCCGATAAGAAGCTGAACTGCGGCGGACATCGCGTCCTCCCTGTCAGGGTTTCTGGAGATCACTCTACACGAAGGTAGGTCAGTGGAAATCGCGACTACGCACCAGGCGGCCAGTGACGCGGCTGTGGATGCGCGGCGCCGGACCGTCCTCTTCCTTCATTTCCGACAATCGGTGAGAGAGGTCGGTGAAGCGGCGGGCGACCACGTGGACGACATTGCTCTCGCTCTGGACCTGGCCATGGACGACCAGGAAGGAGGAGGTCATCACCAGCTTGCGGTTGGCGTCGAAGGCATCCTTCCAGATCACGATATTGGCGATGCCGGTCTCGTCCTCCAGGGTCAGGAAGGTGACGCCCTTGGCGGTGCCGGGCCGCTGGCGCACCAGCACCAGACCGCCGACGGTGACCAGCTTTCGATCCCGCATCCGGGTCAGTTCGCGAGCCGGAACCGCGCCCAGGCTGTTCAGGCTGCCCCGGAAGAAGCCGACCGGATGAGCCTTTAGCGACAGGCTGGTGGTGCGATAGTCCTCGGTCACCTCCTGCGGCAGGTTCATCAGCGGCAGCTCCACCTGATGCTCGACCACCCCCATGGCGGCCAGCAGAGGCGCGGTCTTCAGGCTGCCGGTTTCGTCGGCCAGTCCCTTCACCGCCCATAGCGCCTGGCGCCGGGTCAGGCCGAGGGAGGCGAAGGCGTCGGCCTCGGCCAGCAGTTCCAGCGAGCGGCGCGACAGACCCGCGCGGACCGCGAAATCATCAATGCTGCGAACACCTTCCTTTCGGGCGGCGACCAGGCGGTCGGCTTCATCCTCGCTGAACCCTTTGATCTGCCGCAAACCCAGCCGCACCGCGCGAAACCGTTCGTGATTGGGCGAGGCTTCCAGCGTGCAGTCCCAATCGCTGGCCAGCACGTCGGGCCCGCGGACCTCCACCCCATGCTGGCGGGCGTCACGCACCAGCTGGGCCGGCTGGTAGAACCCCATCGGCTGGCTGTTCAGCAGCGAGGCCAGGAAGGCGTCCGGCCAGCGCCACTTCACCCATGCCGAGGCGTAGACCAGCAAGGCGAAGCTGATCGCATGGCTCTCCGGGAAACCGTAAGAGCCGAAGCCCTCGATCTGCTTGAAGCAGCGCTCGACGAAGGCCGGGTCGTAGCCACGTCCCTTCATTCCCTCCAGGAACTTGGCCTCGTAGTCCCCGACATTGCCGTGGTGGCGGAAGGTGGCCATGGAGCGCCGCAAACCATCGGCGTCGTCCTCGGTGAACTTGGCCGCCTCAATGGCGATCCGCATGGCCTGTTCCTGGAACAGCGGCACGCCGAAGGTCTTGCCGAGAATAGTTTTCAGCTCGTCCTGCGGGTG
Organism: Phenylobacterium sp.; assembly: GCF_030681155.1. Lineage (GTDB taxonomy): Bacteria > Pseudomonadota > Alphaproteobacteria > Caulobacterales > Caulobacteraceae > Phenylobacterium. The sequence goes on from NZ_JAUXXE010000061.1 coordinate 4,329, forward strand.
CTCAGGGCCCGGACGCGGATAGTCGATCAGGGCGGGGTTGTTCCGCCGCTGCAGATAGGGGTGGACCATGTCGCCTTGGATCGGTCCTGGGCGGACGATCGCCACCTCGACCACCAGGTCGTAGAATTTCTTGGGTTTCAACCGGGGCAGCATCGACATCTGCGCTCGGCTTTCCACCTGGAACACCCCGACGGAATCGGCCTTGCAGAGCATGTCGTAGACGCCCTCTTCCTCCTGCGGGATGTGGGCGATGTCGGTTATCTTGCGCCCCACCAGGGGGTCGTCTTCGGGGATCATGTCGAAGCTCTTCTTCAGAGCCGTCAGCATGCCCAGCGCCAGGACGTCGACCTTCATCAGGCCAATGGCGTCGATGTCGTCCTTGTCCCATTCGATGAAGGTTCGGTTTTTCATGGCGGCGTTGCCGATGGGCACCGTCTCGTCCAGCCGCCTCTGGGTCAGGACATAGCCGCCCACGTGCTGGGAAAGGTGGCGGGGAAATTTCAAAAGCTCGGTGGCCAGCCGTACCGCCCGGCGGATCTCGGGATTGGTGGGGTCGAGGCCTGCCTGGCTGACATAGCTGTCAGGCACTTCCTCGCCCCAGCTTCCCCAGATGGTGTCGGCGAGGGCGGCGGTGACGTCCTCGGTCAGGCCCAGCGCCTTGCCGACCTGGCGGATGGCCATGCGCGGCCGGTAATGGATGACGGTGGCCACGATGGCGGCGCGATCTCGGCCATAGCGGCGATAGACGTACTGCATCACCTCCTCGCGGCGGGCATGCTCGAAGTCGACGTCGATGTCCGGGGGCTCGCCGCGCTGTTCGGAGATGAAACGGGAAAAGAGCAGGTCTTGATCGTCCTTGGTCGGATCGACCGCAGTCACGCCCAGGCAAAAGCAGACGCAGGAATTGGCCGCCGAGCCGCGGCCCTGGCAGAGGATGTCTTGGTCCCGCGCCCAGCGGACGATGTCATGGACGGTGAGGAAATAGTTGGCGAAGCCAAGCTTCTCGATCAGGTCGAGCTCGTGCTGGATGGTCCGCCGTTCTTTGTCGCCCATCCCCTTTTCGAAACGCCATTGCGCGCCCTCCCAGGTCAGGTCGGTCAGGTGCTGGATCGCGGTCTTGCCGGGTGGCACAGGTTCGTCGGGATACTCGTACTTGAGCTGTCCAAGGTCGAACTCGACCCGCTCGGCGATCTCAAGGCTGCGCTCCACCGCGCCGGGGAAGCGGGCGAAGAGCCGGGCCATTTCGGCGGGCGATTTCAGATGCCGCTCGCCGTTGGCCTCCAGCCGCAGGCCGGCGTCATGGATGGTGCAGGTCTCGCGGATGCAGGTCAGCACGTCCTGCAGGTTCCGGCGGTCAGGGCTGTGATAGAGGACGTCGTTGGTGGCGAGCATCGGCGCGCCGGAGGTCTCGGCCAGGGCCGCCAGCCGCGAGAGCCGGTGCAGGTCGCGCGCGCCATAGGGCCTCGACGCCGCCAGCCAGACGTCGCCGCGCAGGTCGCCGGCGATCTGGCGCAGGCGGCTTTCGAAGTCTTCATCCAGCCTGGGGGGCGGGACCACCAGGATAAGCTGGCCTTCGGAATGGTCGGCGAAGTCGGTCCAGCGCAGGTCGCACTCGCCCTTCTCCGAGCGAAGCTGGCCGACGGTCAGCAACCGGGTCAGGCGGCCATAGGCTTCGCGGTCGGTGGGGTAGCAGAGCAGCGACGGCGTATCGTCGGCGAAGTCCAGCCGGCACCCGGTCAGCGCCTTCACCGCCAGCGGCGTCTTGCTCAGCCTCTTCATCTCAGACCAGGCCCGCACCACCCCAGCCAGCGAATTGCGGTCGGTGACGCCGATGGCTTCCATGCCCAGCACGCCGGCCTCGTAGATCAGTTCATGGGGATGCGAGGCTCCGCGCAGGAACGAGAAATTGGTGGTGGTCTGGAGTTCGGCGTAGCGGGTCATGCTCAAACCCCCTCCGTCGCGCTGCGC
>NZ_JAUXXE010000065.1 GCF_030681155.1 Phenylobacterium sp.
GTCGTTAGCAGGCGTGGGTCAACGAATCTGAGGGTCGGACGTTCGAATCGTTCCGGGCGCGCCACTTCTTCCCGATCTCCGAGATCGTCGCAGGCCGTTATTTCTCAACGGTTTGAACGGTTTCGCGTGGCTCTCCGGCGGCATACCGGGAGACAGTTCGGGAGCCTCTGTCTGACGCTCCTGTGACCGCTTTTGTGCCAAGATCCGCAGTTCGTCGTGCAGATCGTCGGTGCGAAGGTGGCCGTATCGCGCGCTCATTTGCAGAGTGGAATGCCCCAGAACCCTGCTCAAACGGTAGAGGTCACCGCCCCCTTGTACCCACCATGATGCGAAGGTGTGACGAAGGTCGTGCCAGCGGAAGTCTTTGATTTCACTTGCCTTCAAGGCCGACGCAAAAGCCTTCTTCGGATCGACGTAGCGGCTCCCGTCAGCTTTGCAGAAACGGCAGGTTCCCTTGGAACCCCGGACGCGGAGGAAGGGCATGGCTTTTGCGATCAAGGCTGAGGTGCGCGATCCTTCGGCGGAGACGTTCGCGTTCGTCGGCCAAAAGACGATGTACGGCGGCAAGCTCGTGGCTGTCGGCGACACGGTCTTTGTCTTTACGAGCGAGAACGAGGGCGGGGCGGGGCTGATCGCGCGCGGTGTCGTCATTGGCGTCGAAGCGGTCGCCAAGCGCCCTGGCGGCGTTCGGCAGACGCCGAGGGTGAGTCTGGCCATCAGGACTACCGCTCGGGCAAGACGGCCGCTGGGACGAGCGCAACTCAAGCCCCTCACCGACTGGGCCGACGGCCAGCCTGGGACGGAGCTTAACTTCAAATTCTATCGGCAGGCGACGAACAAGCTCGTCGGTATCTCTGATCAGGCCGCGGCGTTCCTCGGCGAATTCTTCTAGCGCCCTACCGTGACGCGCCGTCGCCGTGGGTCACCGGAATGGCCGCGAGCACCTCGGCCGGCAACAGGCGCGCGTTGATCCCCATCTTTTGGCGTTCGCGGTTGGTCGGCGACCAGTGGGTGACGCAGCCACAGGCGCGGCAGCGGTGGAATTCCAGGCTTTTGTCACCCCACATATAGATGTCGGTGGGACCATTCTCGGCCGAGAATCCAACGTCTGACGGTCGGTAGTAGCCCCATAGCGTTCCGTAGCGACGGCAGATCGAGCAGTTGCAGTCGTTGACCTGTTCGGGGGCGGTCTCGACTGAGAACCGAACCGCGCCGCAGTGGCAGGACGCTTCAATCATCGGGAACTCCTTGGCGCGGTGATCGGCCGCGATGCTACCTTGCCGCCATGATCATTCGAAGAGCCACGCTGGACGACGCCCTCGACGTCTTGATCTGGCGAAACGATCCGCTGACCCGGGCTATGTCCCGCACGCAGGACGAGGTTGAACAAGAGGCGCACCTCGCTTGGTTCAGTCGGGCCTTGGACGATGCGGCCAGCACCTTGCTGATCGGCGAGGTCGGCGGCGAGAAGATCGGCATGGTGCGCTTCGACCACGGCGCGGCGACTGAGGTCTCGATCAATATCAATCCGCTGTGTCGGGGACGAGGCCTTGGCCATGAGCTGCTCTCGGAAGCGCTGACCTGGGCCACCGGCGATCTGTTGGCGGTCATCAAGGACGAGAACCTGACGAGCCGCCGGCTGTTCGAACGGGCGGGCTTCGAGCTTCAAGAGACTACAGACGGATTGGGGCGTTACCTCCGCCGCGCTTAAGGTCTGCGCGGGAGAGTTCGGGCGATTTGCGTGTCTGGGTTGCGGGCCTCTGGGGGGCCGCCTAAGCTCGACACAGGACGGCGTTCTGAACGTGGGGCTCTTGCGCGATGTCGATCAAGTCCGAACGTCTGACCGTCTGGGTCGAGAAGATGTCCCTGACCGGACTTTTGCTGGCGACGCTGTTCTTCGCCGCATCGCTCACCCCCAGCCTTATTCCACGGCACTTCGCGCTGCAGGGCGTCCTGTCCGGACTGTCTTCGGCGGTCGGCTATGGGATCGGCCTGCTGGCCGAGCGGACCTGGGCCTATGTGCAACTTCCCCAGCCGGCCGGGCGCTTGGCGCGGCGGCTGAAACAGGGCGTCGGGCTGGTCTGTCTCGTCGTCGCCATCGTGTTCCTATGGCTGGCGAACGGCTGGCAGAACTCGGTCCGCCAGGCGCTGGACATGCCGTTGGTCACCAGCGCCAACCCGTTCCAGGTGGCGCTGATCGCGTTCCTGACCTTCTGCTTCCTGATGGCCATAGCGCGGCTGGTGCGCTTCACCTTCCGGATCATTTCCCGGTGGCTCAAGCAGCGGATGCCGGACCGCGCGGCCTATCTGCTCGGCGCGGTGCTGGCGGCCCTGCTGTTCTGGTCGGTGCTGGACGGGGTGATCTTCCGCTCGGCGCTGCACATCGCCGACCGTTCCTATCGCGAACTGGACGCCCGCATAGAGAGCGACATCGCCGCTCCGGTCGATCCGGGCAAGGCCGGCAGCGCCGCCTCGCTGATCCGCTGGCAGGACATGGGACGGCGCGGCCGCGAGTTCGTGGTGGCCGGCCCCTCGAAGGAGTCGATCAGCGCCCTGCTCAAGACGCCGGCGATGGAGCCAATCCGCGTCTATGCGGGGCTGAACAACGCCGACACGCCGAAGGGCCGCGCGAAGCTGGCTCTGGCCGAGTTGAAGCGCGTCGGCGGGTTTAATCGCTCGGTGCTGGTGATCATCATCCCCACGGGCACGGGCTGGGTCGATCCGGCGGGCAGCGATACGGTCGAGTACCTTCATCGCGGCGACGTCGCGAGCGTGGCGGTGCAGTACTCCTACCTCTCAAGCTGGCTGTCGCTGTGGATCGAGCCGGACAACGGATCGGAGACGGCGCTGGCCCTGTTCGACGAGGTCTATGGCTATTGGCGGACCTTGCCGCGCGAGACCCGCCCGAAGCTCTATCTGCATGGGCTCAGCCTGGGGGCGCTGAACTCGCAGCGGTCGGCCGACCTCTTCCGGGTCATCGGCGATCCGTTCGACGGCGCAGTCTGGAGTGGCACGCCCTTCCAGAGCAGCATGTGGCGGACCATGACCGCCGGACGCCGGCCAGGCTCGCCGGCTTGGTTGCCGGTTTCCGGCGACAGCTCGACGGTGCGTTTCACCAACCAGGACAACCATCTCAACATACCCGGCGCCACCTGGGGGCCGATGCGGATCGTGATGCTGCAATACGCCAGCGATCCGATCACCTTCTTCGAGCCGAGTATCTTCTATCGCCAGCCTGATTGGATGAAGACGCCGCGCGGGCCTGACGTATCGCCGGCTTTCCGCTGGATCCCCATTGTCACGGCGCTGCAGCTTGGCGTCGACATCATGGTGTCGGGGACCGTGCCGCCGGGACGGGGGCACGTATTCTCGGCCGCGAACTACGCCGACTCCTGGGTCGCGGTCACCGATCCGCCGAACTGGTCGGACCAGGACACCCAGACCCTGAAGACGGCGATGGCCGGCCGCTGAGCCGCGACGTCAGTGCGGTCAGGCTCCCGCGCTAGCGCCGGGAGCCGTCTTCCCAGTAGTACCGGCCGTTCGAGGAGTCGTAGTAGTAATAACGCCCCGCGCGCTCGTCATAATACTGGCGCCGATTGACGTTGTCGGAGCGCTTGGTGGTCACCGCGCCCAGGGTCGCGCCCGCCGCGCCGCCGATGAGCGCGCCAGCTACCGAACCATCTACCGCCGCGCCAAGGGCGGCCCCGGCCAGGCCGCCAGTGGCGGCGCGTTCGGTCGTGGTGGTCCCGCAGGCCGCCAGCAGCAAGCCTGCGGTGGATAGGGCGAGAAGTCCTCTAGCTTTCATGGCGTACCTCCTGGGCGGTGCGAAACTTGTCCATATCAATCAACTTGACCGGGCGAGGTCGGTTCCCCGCCGCCGGCGGCAAGCTTGAGGTTTTGGGGAGGGCAGGGACGAAATGGCATACTCCAGACGCAGCGAAGCCCGGCGTTCACTCCCGGAGGGGATCGCGTCGGGCTTCCTGGTCCGAGGAGCCTATTTCTAGTTTCCTGCGGATCGGATCGTGGCTTTCGCCGTCGATCTGAGTTGTTAACGAGCGGCCCAGGCGTTCGGTTCCGGCCATATAGGCAGAAATCTTATGCCTGCGATTTGCGCTGGACTGCCGTTACGGCGGGTAGCTGAGTGTGGCGCGGAACGGTCCGTCGTGGCGCTGTGGAGCGCTTCCCGGCCCGGCGACGGATCATTGCACAACAAGGACGAGATCATGCCCGAAGCTCTCATCATCGACGCCTGCCGGACCCCGCGCGGCATCGGCAAGGTCGGCAAAGGCGCGCTGGCCGACTTCCATCCCCAGCATCTTGGCGCGGCGGTCCTGAAGGCCCTGGCCGAGCGCAACAACCTGAACACCGCCGAAGTCGACGACATCATCTGGGGCACCTCCAGCCAGCGCGGCAAGCAGGGCGGCGACCTTGGCCGGATGGCGGCGCTCGACGCCGGCTATGACACCAAGGCCAGCGGCATGACGCTGGATCGCTTCTGCGGCTCGGGCATCACCACGGTGAACCTCGCCGCGGCCCAGATCATGTCGGGCATGGAAGACCTGGTGATCGCCGGCGGCACCGAGATGATGTCCTACACCTCCTCGACGGGCGATCCTTCGACCCCGCCGATGATGGACAGCGGCAACCTGCGCCTGCGCGCTCGTCACCCGCAAACCCAACAAGGCGTCTGCGCCGACGCCATCGCCACCATGGAAGGCATCGACCGCCGCGCCCTGGACGAACTGGCCCTGCTCAGCCAGCAACGCGCCGACGCCGCGATCAAGGGCGGCCATTTCGACAAGTCGCTGATCCCGGTCTATCGCGAGGACGGCAGCTTGGCCCTGGACCGCGAGGAATTCCCGCGTCCGCAGACCACCATGGAGGGCCTGTCGGGCCTGAAGCCGGCGTTCGAGATGCTGGCCAATGTGCCGGTCGACGATAAGGGCACGACCTATGGCGACCTGATCCGTCAGGTCTATCCGGACCTGAAGATCACCCACATGCACCATGCGGGTAACTCATCGGGCGTGGTCGACGGCGCCGCCGCCATCCTGCTGGCCTCGCCGGCCTATGCCGCCAAGAACGGCCTGAAGGCCCGCGGCCGCGTCGTGGCCATGGCCAATATGGGCGACAGCCCCACCTTGATGCTGAACGCCCCGGTCCCGGCCGCCCAGAAGGTCCTGGCTAAGGCTGGCCTCACCGTCGATGACATCGATCTGTTCGAGATCAACGAGGCCTTCGCGGTGGTGGCAGAGAAGTTCATCCGCGACCTGAAGCTCGACCGCGACAAGGTCAATGTGAACGGCGGCGCCATGGCGCTGGGCCACCCAATCGGCGCTACCGGCTCGATCCTGATCGGCACCATCCTGGACGAGCTGGAGCGCCGCGACCTGAAGCGCGGCCTGGTCACCATGTGCGCCGCCGGCGGCATGGCGCCGGCGATTATCGTCGAGCGGATCTAGAGACGCCTAAAGCCCCGGCCTCACTGGCCGGGGCGATACGTCCGCTGGGTGTGGCGCGCCACGTCCTCGGGATAGAAGAACACCTCGCGCAGCTTGCCTTGCGTGTAGAGCAGGGCCTGGTCGGCGAAGTGCGGCGATGCCGGATCACCGCTCTCGCCGCCGGCCGACACGGCCACCGCCTTGATCCTCGGGCCGAACTCGACGGCGGCGACAAAGCTGTTGCCGCTGGTCCCGTAGTAGCGCTTCGTGCCCTCGTAGCGCTTGGCGCCGAACGAGGCGAGCGAGCCCCATTGGGCCGAGGTGAACGCCACCGGCAGGCTAGGCTTGGCGTCGTCGAACGTCTGGACGATGTCGCCATTGATCCGCTGGTAGCGGTTGATCTGCCCCCACGGCGTGCGCCAGTCGCCGAAGTCGGCGGTCAGGCGGTCGGAAGCCTCGGCAAGCGCCGCCAGCTTCTGGTCGGGGCTCGAGGTCGCGGTCATGTAGTCATAGACCGAGACGCCGGCGCGCTTGGCCTTGGGGCCGGCGTCGGCCCATAGGGCCTCGCCCCAGAACACCGCCAGCGAGGTGGGGACCGAGGTCTCCGACCACTTGTAGTCCCAACCCCGGAGAGCCTCGATGGGGCCGGTCAGCTTGGCCCGCCGCGGGTCGGCGGCGGGCAGGGCGTCATAGGCGGCGGTCAAGGTCGGGATTAGCTGGGCGAAGGCCGGCAGGTAGGGATCGTAGGCCGCGCTCACCAAGCCAGGCAGGGTGAAGTCCTTGCGGTCTTTCAGCACCAGGGTGGCGTGGGTCCCGCGCGGATTGGGGCCGGCGCTATCCATGTAGCGCGGATAGTTCTGGCCCTTTGGGCTGTATTCGCCGGCCGCCGAATAGGGCCAGTCGTTGGTGTTGAAGATCCAGCCGTTGGCGGGGGTCAGCAGATGCGGCGCCTCGTCCAGGGCGTGCAGCCCCTGCCAGTCCGTCGCCGGGTCCGAGCCGTCCACCGGCTTGGTGTAGTCGAACCGGTCGTCGCGCCGTGGAATGAACTGCGGGTGCAGATAGGCGATCTGGCCCTTGGTGTCGGCGAAGATGGTGTTGTTCGAGGAGTTGGCCCGCAGCTCGGCGACCTTGAGGAACGAGGCGTAGTCCTTGGTCTTGGTGCGCAGGAACGACTGGCTCAACGCCTCGACCGGCTTTTGCATCAGGGCTATCGCGATCCACTTGCCGTCCGCCTTACGGACGATCGGGCCGTGGTGCGTGCGGTAGACGGTGAAGCTCTTGCTCGCCATCTCGCCGGACTTGGCGCGGTAGGGCACGGCGATGGTGGAGACGGTGACCGGGCGTTCCTCGGTCCCGTAGCGATAGAAGAGCTTGCCGTCCTTCTCCACGATGGTCTCGGCGAACTCATCGACCACGTCGACGCCGCTTGAGGTGTGCATCCACCCGGCGTGCTCGTTGAAGCCCTGGTAGATGAAGAACTGGCCCCAGGTGACCGCGCCATAGGCGTTCAGTCCCTCGTCGCTGGTCGCCTGCAGTTCGGAGCGGAAGAAGAACGAAGTGTGCGGATTGATCAGCAGCAGGGCATGACCGTCCTTGGTGTTGGACGGGGCGATGGCGAAGCCGTTGGAGCCGGTCGGCTCTTTGAACCGGACGTCGGCATCGGGATCCAGCATCGCGGTTTGGGTGGCGCCGTAGAAGGCTTCCAGCTCGCCGAGCGACACCCGTTCGATGTCGCCGCCGATGCTGCCCTCGCTGAAGCTCAAGGCCATCCAGGGCTCGAACTTGGTGATGACCCGCGGTTTCACCTCCGGGTGGCTGGCGAGGTAGAAGTTCAGCCCGTCGGCCCAGGCGTTCATCAGGCTCTTCAACCAGGCCGGGCTGGCGGCGTACTTAGCCTTCAGGTCCACCGGGTCAATGAACAGCTTCATCCGCAGGTCGCGGTAGATCGCCGACTCGCCCTCGGCTTCGGCCAGCCGTCCTAGGGCGTTGATGTAGTTGGTCTCGACCCGGTTGAAGTCGTCCTCGGCCTGGGCGTAGGCCATGCCGAACACGGCGTCGGCGTCGCTCTTGCCGTGGATGTGGGCGATGCCCCAGGTGTCCCTTGCGATGCTGACCTTGGCGGCTTGCTGTTTCAGGCGGCCCATCTCGTCCGCGCCGGCCGGCGAGCTGGCGACGAGTGCGCCGACGAACAGGGTCAAGGCCAGATGACGCACGCTGATCTCCACTATCGAATTGGCCGCGCCGGGAACGCCCCGGCAATCTTTGCGTCTCTATAGCGAAGCTGGGGTGGTTTTGCCGCGAGACGTTAGGGCGCAGGTCAGATTTCGCTGATTTTGCTAGGGTGGCGCTAGTTCGGCCTGTTGAGCGCTCGTTTTCGCCTGTCGGCGAGGTCTAGGCGCGCGAACGGAAGGGTTTGTCGTGAAGTTGCTTGCGTTGGGATTGGCTTTGTCTCTGGCGGCCTGTGCGAGCCCGCGGGGACCGCAGGTTGCCTACCATGGTGCGCTACAGCCGGGTTCCGGCACCTACTCCTTCGCTGGCGGCGACCGCCAGCCGGAGCGTGCCGAGATTGAAGCCGCCGTCGGCCGACAACTCGCCGCCGATGGCTATCGGCAGGTCGAGCACTCGCCGGACTATGTGGTCGAGGTCCTGTTCAGCGCCCGTCCGGCCAAGGTCGGCGCCTATGAGAAGCTGGCCGCCGAGACGCCAGAGTGGAAGGTCGCTCCGGTCAAGACGCCTTGGTGGCGGCTGCGTAAGCCCACGGTCGGCGAGGTCACGATCCGGTTTGTCGAGGCCAGGTCCGGGTTCGAAACCTATCGCGCGACGGCCACCACCGGACGAACGGACATGGGCAAGACCGCCGCCCAGGCGGCCGCGAAATTCGATGAACTGGCACAAGCCGCGGCGCGTCCGCCGGTCATCTGACGCCAGACCCTAATAGTCCTCGTGCGCCCAGGCTTCGTCCGGCTCGGCGCGCGGCAGGGTGAGCGTGAAGCGCGTCCCTTCGCCCAGGGTGCTGTCACAGCTTATCTGACCGCCATGCCGTAGGATCACCGTCTGCACGAAGGTGAGGCCAAGCCCTACGCCGCTGACCTGTCGTCCTCCAGCCGGCGTTGAGCGCTGGAAGCGTTCGAACAGGTGGGTCAGGCTCTCGGGCGACATGCCCCGGCCCTGGTCCTGGACGGTGCAAATGACCTTCGCATCGAGGCCGTCGCCCACGCTGGCGATGCCGCATTCGACCTTGGTTTCGGGTTCGCTGTACTTGAGGGCGTTGTCGATGAGATTGATCAGTGCGCGGGTCAGCAGCGTGCGGTCGGCCAGGACCAGATGCTCCTCCTCGCAGCCCTCGGCCTGAACCTCGATCGCGCGTGATCGCGACTGCGGCCAAAGGTCGTCGATAGCATCCAGCAGGATGTCGGAGAGGTTGACGGTCTCCAGGGTGTAGCGCTCGCTCTCGGCTCGGGCGAGGCTCACGAAGTTGTCCGCCAGGGCCAGGGTGCGCCGCGCATAGGCCTCCACCCGCTGAACCGTGCCTTGAGAAATGCCTTTGCCCTGGTCCTCGGCCAGCAGGGCGAGGATGGACGCCTGGGGCGAGCGCATGTCATGCGACAGCAGTTCCAGAACCTGTTCACGCTGGCGCGCGGCGGTCTTGATGGCCGTGATGTCGCTGAACCGCGCGATCCAGCCGGTGAAGGCGCCGGTCGAATCTGCAAAGGCGCTAAAGCGCAGGTGGTAGGTCGACCCATCTGGGGCGTCGACTTCGCCTTCCACCCCGCCTTCGTCGGCGGTCGGGATATGGAACACCTCGATGACGTGCGCCATCGCCCGGCCCACCGGATCTGGCGCGTTCAGGCGGCTGAACAGGTCTTGGGCCGCGGTGTTGGCGATCAGGACGCCGCCGCCGGCGTCCGCGACCAGGGTGGCGTCGGGCAGACCGTCCAGCGAGTCGGACATGAATCGGCGCAGGTCGCGCAGGTTGCGCACCGCCTGGTGCATCAAGGCCACCTGGCGGCCGATGACGTCGTCCGCGGCGAGCGACAGCGCCGGCGTGGACTGCGGCAGGATGCTGGGCTCCTGGGCCAGGGCGTCCAACTCATCAACCATGTAGGCGCTGGCCGCCTCCAGCCGTCGCCAACTCCAGATCGGATAGACCAGCGCCAGGCCGGCGATCGCCGCAGCGGGCGGCGCCCAGATCCGCATAACCAGCAGCAGGCCGGCTGAAACGGCCAGGGTCGAGGCGATCAGCGCCAGACCGAGCACCATGTTGGCGCGAGGTCGAAGTCTCAGAAGGCCCGCCATCAGCACCGCCAGCGGCGTCAGCGATAGCGCCAGAACCCAGCCGATGGAGGCGGGGTGGATCGCCCGCCCGGTCAGCAAGGCGTCCAGGATGTTGGCCTGGAGTTCGACGCCCGACATCACCTCGGTCTCGCTGGTCAGCGGCGTCGGATAGCGGTCGCCAAGTCCTTCACCGGTGGCGCCGATCAGCACCAGGCGACCCTCGAAGATTTCGGGCGGAACGTCTCCTCGCACCACGTCGGCGAAGGCAACCGTCCGGAAGTGGCCCGGCGGGCCGGCGAACGGGATCAGCATGCGCTCGCCGCGCGTGAGGGTCGCGAGAGCTGAATGCTCTTTCCCCTCAGCGGTCGGCGCGGGAATAGCCAAGCCCAAGGCTTGGCGCCGCATTAGCTCCATCAGGTGCAGCCAACTGCGCTCGCCGCTGCTTTCACCCATGAAAATGCTGCGCGCCACGCCGTCGCGATCGAAGTGCAGATTGACCTGACCGATCCCCGCCGCGGCGGCCTTCAAAGGTCCAGCCGGCTCCAGCGCTTCGGCCGCGGCCCCGTTCGGTCCAGGGACCTCAATCAGCAAGGGCAGGAACACCGGGCCGGCTGCTTTCATCGCCGCCGCCAAGGCCAGATCGGCCTCGGGATCTGCGTCCGGTTCGACGAACAGGACGTCATAGGCGATGGCTTTGGGCTTGGCCTCCGCCAGGACGTTCAACAGATCGGCGTGCCGGGTTCGCGGCCAGGGCCAGCGTCCCAGTTCCTGCAGGCTGGGATTGTCGATTGCGATGATGACGATGTCGTCCAGCGGCGGGCGCTGGCCCAGTTGCATCAGGGCGTCGTAGATCGCCGTGTCGGCGCGATCGAGGGTCTCGTTCACCACCATGTAGCCGACGATCGATGCCGCGAGCACCGCGGTCAGCGCCCACTCGATAAACACGCGGCGCCTGGAGGGGCCGCGGCCGGGACGTCTGGCGCGATGTACGGGTGCGGTGGTCAGCCGCCGATCCTGAATTGCTGGACGGGCGACCACTTTTCAAACCGCTGGCCGTCTCGGACCACGACCGACTGAACTCGCCAATAATACGTCCCGTCGGGCAGATCGGTGACGGTTATGCGCCCCTCCGACAGTCCGGCCTCGTCCACCAGCGGGACGCCCTCCGGTTTGTCGGCGATTTGGAAGCGATAGGTGTGTTGGCCTTCGCCCTCCGGTTCCCACTGAAACAGCCAATGATCGCCGGCGGCGGTCGGCGCGCTCAGCTTTAGGCCCTGCCGGAAACGGGAGAAGCCGTAGGTGTTAGGCATACCCTCCAGGCCATCGGCGTCCAGCGCGGTCACCTGCACGAACAGGGCGCCGTTCCCGACGTCCTTGAAGCTGGCGTACGGCCGGTCGACCGTCACTTCGTCAAGGATGTCCAGCAGGCCCGCGTCGGCCGCCAGCCGGGCGCGATATTTCGCGGCGCCCGGCACGGGGGTCAGGTCGAACACCACGTCGGGTTCATCCTGGACGCGACCGGGTGCGGTGACGCTGGTGGGCGGTAGCAGCGGGGCAGGGGTGGTCACCCCTTGGCGCGAAGCCTTCACGCCAAAAGCTTCTGGAGTCACCGAGGCTGAACTATCGACAGCCGAGGCGACATTCACCGTGCCATCGACGACTTCGGTCCAGGCGCGTTCGGCCTCTGCATCGTAGATCACTCGAAACGCGGTGCCGCGCACGGCGGTGACCGACAGCGGCGTAAGGATGGTGAAGCCGTCGCGCGGCTTGGTCATCGGCTTCACAGTCGCTTCGCTGCGTCCAGCCTCCAGCGAGAACGTCCGTTCCACCGAGTCGGTCAGCGGCGTGTGGCGCAGCACCTCGATGCGGATGCGGCTTTGCGAGGGCAGGGCGACTTGCGAACCATCATTCAAGGCCAGTCGCACGGAGGCGTTGGGGCCGGTCGTGACGATGCTGCCCTCGGGCAGCATCATGCCTCGGGTGATGGCGATGGTGCGCCCCTGGACGATGGCGCTGGCCTCGCCGCGATAGCTGGCCACGCGCGCCTCGGTCGGGGTGGTGCGCAACAGGGCGACCGGAATTTCAAGCTTGGCCCCGATGGGCAGGCGGCGGGGGTTTGCGATGCGGTTGCGGCGCTGGACGACGGCGTAGTCGCTGGTGCGCAGCAAGTAGTTGGCTGCCAGATCGTACAGCGTATCGCCTCGGCGCACGACATAGACGACGGTCTCGACCTTGGCTTTCGGCTTCGGCGCGGCCCAAGCGGCCGCGGGCGCGACCACGGCCGCCGCGCCAAGGCTCGCAACAGCGGCGAGCCGGCTCAACTTACTCATGAAACCGCGTATTCCTCCGCCTCGTCGACAAGCCGCTCCAGGCGATAACCGTAGCTGTAGACCGGAGCCAGGCGGAACCCATGTTCAGGTCGCAGGCGCAGCTTGGTGCGGACCCGTGAGACATGCATGTCGAGCGTGCGCGTCGGCAGGTCGGGGTTCCGCCCCCAGACCGCTTCGAGAATGTGGCTGCGCGAGAGCGCCCGATGGGTGTTGCGGAACAGCAGCAGCGCCAGGGTGAACTCCTTGGCCGTCAGGTTCACCACCTCTTCGTTAATGGTGACCGTCTTGGCCGGGACGTTGAAACTGAAGTCGGCGAACTGCTCGACGGGACCCGACCCCTGGGCGGGGTAGGTCCTTCGCAGCAGGGCGTTGACGCGCGCCACCAAAACGGCGGGCTGGACAGGCTTGACGATGTAGTCGTCAGCGCCAGCGTCCAGGCCCGCGACCACGTCCTCCTCCGCTGACCGCGCGGTCAGCAACAGCATTGGCGGCGGCGGTTCCAGGTTCTGACCCACCCAATTGATGACCTCCACGCCGGTCAGATCCGGCAGGTTCCAGTCGAGCACGAGCAGGTCGAAGGTCTCTTGGCGCAAGGCGCTGATCAACGGGCGCGCGGCGCGGAACGACCAGCAAACATGCCCCTCGTCCGTCAGCAGACGGGAGATGGCCTGGGTCTGGGCGTCGTCATCGTCAAGTGTTGCGATTCTCATGACCAAAAGGTTCAATTCTCGATGTGCTGGAACATCTTAGATGTTGTTGGCGCTAGGAAAATATCCAATCGGTCAAAACGTCGCCGTCGGGTGTAAACAAATGCAAACTTTACAGTTTGTGGCGTGATTTCCCTGAGTTTTTGATGCGCTTGGACCTCGGTGGTCGGCGCGGTTCGGCTTGGCTCGGAGGTCATCCGGTCCTGGTTGGGAAGCGCTTTGGGCGCGTTGTATGCATCCGAAGCATCCGTGAGACGTGGCCCCACTGAGTGTTTTTGCGGGGGCGCAGCTTGATGTACGCGATCCTTCCAGGCGTGGCGACGCTAGGCGCGGCGGGTCTATTGGCGGTCATGGTTGCTCAATCATCGGTCCGGCGCCGTCAAGCCGATCACCTTCCGGCGGGCGTCGGCCTAGCGATGGCGGCTGGTGGAATGACCTGGGCGGCGACGGAGGCGACGCGGCCACGGTTGGTGGTGACGAAGTTCGGCGCCGAGCCGACGGCACGGCCTGCCATGGGCGCTGACGAGAATGTGGCGGTTCGACTCGACCGCTTGCGCCAAGCCTTGGACCAGCTGACGGGCCTTCTGCTGATCGGGACGGCGGGGGAGGATGGCCAGGCGAATTTCCTTGCCAGCCTTGGAGTTAACGGCGGTTTGGTGGAGCGGGAAGTGGCCGCCTCGGCGATTGCGATGCGGCGGCTTGGAACCTTGATGCTGAGCACCGGCGGGGGGGACGCTTTCCTCGTGGCGCGGTCGGCGACAGGGGCGGCGAGCGGCGAGCAGCAAGACGCGCGGGCGATTTGGTCGGACTTCCTAGCGGCGCTCGCCTTCCTGACCGGCGCTTGCCAGCGCCGCAACTCGACGATCCACCTGGAAGAGGTCGAGGATACGGCTCTCGCCATTGAGGGGCTGTGTTTCTCGCTGGCCCGGACCGAGCGCCTGCAGCGTCTGCTAGGCGCCTGACTTCACCGCTTGCGCCGGTCAGGTCGGGCGTGTGCCGGAAAAGACATCGCCGGGTCGCTAGCCTGGAGGCGTAGGGCCGAGGTCATTGTATTATACTGTAACGTTGCATTCGTTTACTTGCGCTGTGGCGGCGGACATCCGCACAATTCAGGCAAGTTGAGATAAAATTCGGCTTGGCTGGGAGCGCTCCAGAACATGTCGAATCAGTAGTCGGCTACGGCTTGGTCGTAGCCTCAAGGCCCCGGTGGGGCGCCAGGAGACTCGCCGCCAACCCAGCCCCCCGACGCCAAACGGCGCGGTGGCGAGTCTCCGGCGAGTTCTGGGCCAGTAGGATTCTGTTGCATGATCATCGTCGTCGCCTGGGCCCTCGTCATCTGGCTGGTCATCCTGCTCGCCTTCGGGCCCGATCTGCTGAAGACCGTCACCGGCCGGAAGTCAGCGGAACCCACGAAGCTAAAGTCGGCGAACTCCCGGGAGCACAAGCCGGTCGCTCGCTAGCGCAATCGCCAGCCATTGCGCCGAGCCGCGAAATCCCCAATTTCCGCTAGATGAATCACGCGGCGGGGGATGTTGAGATCGAAGACTTGAAAGACTGCGTTGGGCGCGATGGTTTCGCCCGGGTTTCGGCAACCGCGACGAGGGAGCTGGTCAGCGCGTTGGCGCTTGCAGATTGGGCGACCTATGCGGCGACCTGGAACGACCTTGCGCAGGACGCCTACATGGCTGACGGCGGTCGCTACCGCCGTAGGCGCTTCGCCGCGTTCGAGGTCGCCCCCGGCGCGTTCGCCCGACTGCCGCACCAGCCGCACTTTCAAAGCCTCGACTACAATCGCCTGAACGGCGGCGTGGAGCGCTGGTTCGAACCGGTGACAAGCGCCATCGCCGATCATCCCCTGACGCGGTGTATCATGGACTTGGCGCTGGAGGTGTTCGGAGGACTTTCGCCCGAGCCGGCCTTCCCTTGGCGCGCCGAATTTCACCAGTTCCGCATCGAAGCGCGGGCCGGTGAGGAGGCCCAACCGACCCCAGAAGGCGTCCATCGCGACGGTGTCGACTGGGTGATCGTTATGCTGGTCGCGCGCGAGAACGTGGCGGCCGGGGTGACCAGCATCTTCAATCCCGCAGGCGCATCCCTGGGGGCTTTCACTCTGACGCAGCCGCTGGACGCGGTTTTCATCGACGACAACCGCGTCTTCCACGGTGTCACCGCAATCGAGCCCGTCGACCCGAACAAGCCGGCCTACCGCGACGTGCTCGTCGTGACCTTCCGCAAGAGCCTCTAGGCGGCGTTACAGGATTCAACCCCTGTTGGATTGGCGGCGGTGCGTTCCTGTGCGAGACGATGGCTTTCGGCGGATGGGGATCAATCGTGCTCGAAACTACCAGCGCTTACGGCTTGAAGTTCCTAGTGCCAGCGCATGATAGTGGCGTTGGCCTGTCTCTTCGGGAGAACGGTGAGTTCGCGCGGATCGAGGTCGATCTGATAAAGGAACTGTCGGCCGGCGGCGTGCTGATCGACGTCGGCGCGAATATCGGTTCGATCGCCTTGCCGGCAGCCTCGGCGGCGAGGCTGGTGATTGCGTTGGAGGCAAATCGCGGCTTCGCCAATGTGCTGGCGACCAACACCCTCAACAACGGTCTCTTCAACGTGTCGGTTGTTCATGCCGCCGTCGGCGAGACTGAGCGCCTAGCCCGTTTCCCCATGATGCCGGTCGGTGAAGTTGGCAATCTAGGCACCTCGGGTTTCCATATGGCGGGGAAGTATCCGGAGGAGGTCGTGCGCATGACGACCATCGACCGGATCGCGCCCAACGACACGCGCGTGGTGAAGATCGATGTCGAGGGCTATGAGAGCTCAGTTCTCAAGGGCGCGACGCGGACGTTGACGGAAACCCGGCCGACTTGGCTGGTCGAGAGTGGCGAAGAATCGCCTGCGACACGGGGAATCATCCAGACGTTTCTAGACTCCGGCTATCTTGTCTACTGGTTCTTCGCGCCCTTCGTCACACCGCGACCCGCACGCGGGGCGCCGCCCGCCAAGCTGCGCGGCGATGTGAACATCCTAGCCGTGCCCTCGGAAGGCGCGCAGCCAAATTGGGAGATGAAGCGCGCCGAGGCCGGGGGCGTGCGTCCAACCCACGTATCGGACTTCCCCTATCTCGCGCGCTTCGGGTTCAAGCTCGGCTGAGGCCGTTTGCCGTTTCTTCGATCAGGAAAAGTCAGTGTCGAACCGCATTGCCCTCTATCACCCGTCCGCCGGCGTGCAGCCCAAGGCCAATCCGTTTGGCAAGGACGTGGCGAATGTGGAGCTGTTCAGGGCCGTGCTGCGGCATGGTGATTACGAGCAGATCGACTTCATGGTCGGCGGGAACGTGTCGGCCCAAGCCTTGGTCAGCGGGCTGTTGGGCCAGGAGCCGGCGCGTCCGCGTGTGGCGGTCGCCAACCTGCTCGACCAGCGGCCGGCTGCGGCCGGGGGCGCGCTGGTCCGCGGCCATCCGGACTTGGCGGACATGGCCTGGTATCGGCGCAATGCCGGGCTGGAGCATGCCTACAGCATGCTGGGCATGGTCCACACGCTTGCGCCGCCCTTCATGCGCGAGACCATCGCCAAGGCGGCCATCGCGCCCATTCAACCTTGGGACGCCCTGATCTGCACCTCGCCGACGGTCCAGGACGCGCTGGGGACGATGTTCGACGACTGGACCGACTATCTCGCCGATCGCTATGGCGGACAGACGAGGATCAAGCCGCATCTGCCGCTGCTTCCTTTGGGCGTCGACGGCAAGGCGTTCGCCGACCTGGCCGACCGACCGGACGCGCGAGCGGCGATGCGGGCCGAGCTTGGCGCGGCGCCGGAAGACATTGTCGTGCTGTGGGTCGGGCGGCTTTCGTTCTTCGAGAAGGCCTTCCCCCAGCCGATGTTCCGCGCCGCCGAAGAGGCCGCCCGCGCCACAGGCGCCAAGGTCCATTTCGCCATGGTCGGCTGGTTCCCCGCCGATGAGCGCGACCGGGCCTGGTACCGCGAGGCCGCCGAGGCCTACTCCCCCTCGGTGGTCACGCACTTCCTGGACGGCAACGACCGCAATGTCGTCGGCGGCATGTGGGCGGCGGGCGACATTTTTCTGTCCTTGGTCGACAACATCCAGGAGACCTTTGGCATCACGCCGCTCGAAGCCATGGCGGCGGGCCTGCCGGTCGTGGTCAGCGACTGGGACGGATACCGCTACACGGTGCGGGACGGCGTGGACGGCTTTCTGGTCCGTTCGCTGGGCGGGCCTGTCGGCGCCGGGCAGGGCATGATTAACCGTCATACTTTGGGCGGCTTGGCCTACCAAGCCTATGTCGGGGCCGTGGCCCAGCACACAGCGATCAATGTAGGCGACGCCGCCGCCCGGATCGCTGAGCTGATCGCCTCACCGGAACTGCGGGCCAAGATGCGCGACGCCGGCCGCAAACGGATCGCCGAGACCTTCGACTGGCCGGTGGTGGTGCGCGGGTTGCAGAACCTGACCAAGGAACTGGACGCCATTCGCGCGGCGGCGACACCGGGACCGATCAAACACCAGTTCAATCCGGTGAAGCGAGAGCCCTTTGGCGCATTCGCTGGTTTCCCGAACTCGGCGCTGAACACCGGAACCCGGGTCTGGCTGCGCGAGGGGGTGACGTCGGCCGATCTCGAAGCGACGCGTAAGCTCAATCTCGATCAGTTCGCCAGCGGGTGGCGCGCCAGCCATGAAGAATCGGCGATGATAATGACCATGCTCGCCGAGCGCGGCCCGCTGACGGTCGGGGAACTGGTTGAGGCCGCTGGAGCCGGCCGCCGGCAACTGTTCGCGCTCGCCATTGTCTGGATGTGCAAGCTCGGCCTTTTGGACTGGAGCGCGACCTAGGCCCTATTCGGCTGCGGTCTTAAGTCCCGCCGGCATTCTGGAGCGGTGATACGGCCTGTCGCCCAGCACCGTCGCGCGGTTCATGATCCGGCGGTGGGGCAAGTAATCGTTCACCGCGTAGTGCTGGGTCACGCGATTGTCCCAGAAGGCGATGGCGTTGTCCTTCCAGCGCCAGCGCACCAGGAACTCCGGCTTCTGGATGTGCTCGAACAGCATGTTCAGGATCGCATCGCTTTCCTTGCGACGTAGGCCCTTGATGCGGTCGGTGAAGCCGAAATTGACGAACAGGCCATCTTCGCCGGTTTCCGGGTGGGTGCGGATCACTGGGTGCAGCACCGGCGGGTTTTCAGCCACGGCCTTGGCATGCTTCTCGGCCCCCGCTCCCTCCGCCACGATGCCTCTTTGCGGGAAGCCGCGCGCGAAGTCGTGGACGCCGTCGAGGCTGGACAGGAACTGGCGAAACGGCGGCGACAGCGCCTCGTAGGCGGCTCGCATGTTGGACCAGATGGTGTCGCCGCCTTCCGGCGGCAGCAGCTTGGCGTAGAGGATTGAGGCCATCGGCGGCGTCTGAATGAAGGTGACGTCGGTGTGCCAGCTGTCGTTGTCTGTCGGGTTGTCCTTGTGGTTGTCGAGGATGAACAGCTCGGGCGCCTCGGGCACGCCCGGATAGAGCGGGTGGGTGTGCAGGGCGCCAAACCGGGCGGCGAAGTCCCGGTGCTGGACCGGGGTGATGTGCTGGTCTTCGAAGAAGATCACCTGATGCTTGAGCAGCGCCTGGTGGATTTCCTCGAACTGTTCGGCGTCCAGCGGCTTCGACAGATCAACGCCTTCCACCACCGCCCCGATGGTGGGCGTCAGGGTCGTCACTTGGAACTTGGCCATGTCTAGCGCTCCGCTTGGGTATCGCATCTAAGCGCGGAAACGCCGCCCTCGCCAGAGCCGTGACGTCGTTCTGCGAGTTCAATGGAAATTCGGCCTCGTCCATCTAGGGCGCGGACGGAATCATGCGATCTAGCGGCCATGCCCAGCCCGCCCGGATTGCCTGAGTTCGACCTCCCGATGATCTTCGGGGATAAGATGGCTGGCCTGGGATACCAGGCGGGCGTCTGCCGGCTGGCGTTCTCCGCCAACACCGCCGACGAAGCTGGCCAGGAAGAGATGGTCAAGACCGGCTACCTGATCCTGACGCCAGGCTGCATGCTCGAACTGCGCAGCCAGATCGACCAGATCCTCACCGAACTCGAACGCCAAGGCGTCATCAGCTTCACGCCCGACAAGCTCGACGGCTAACGGGTGCCAAGGGCGGCGAGCCGCCTATCAGATCAGGCGAAGCCGAACATCAACCCTGGCGCTGACGGGGCTGTCCGGTTCAGATGCCGCCGTTAGTTCGGGGGAATCAAAAACATGGCCAAGGCCATCGGGGGGCGGCTCGCTCCAGGCTTCATCGTCGCCATCTGTTTCGGGATCGCGGCGCTTGAAGGCTATGACATCCAGGCCTTTGGCGTGGCCGCGCCGCATATGGCTCCCGAACTGGGCCTGGGGCCGGCAGAGCTAGGCTGGGCGGGAAGCGCGGCCATGTTCGGCCTGGTCGTCGGCGCACTCTCCGGCGGCTGGCTGGCCGACCGGTTTGGTCGCCGGCCGGTGCTGACCGTCTCGGTGGCGCTGTTCGGGATATTCTCCGTCGTCACCGCCCTGGCTCAAAGCTTCGAGGTCCTGACCCTGGCGCGCCTGGCGACCGGAATCGGCTTTGGCGGCGCCATGCCCAACCTGATCGCCATCGCCACCGAGATCAGCCCGCCAAATCGCCGGGCGATGACCACCACCAGCATGTTCTGCGGCCTGCCGGCCGGCGGCGCGGTGGTCGCCTTGCTGGCCCAGTTTGGCGGGGAGTCGCTGGATTGGCGGATGATTTTCCTGATCGGTGGAGCCCTGCCGATCCTGCTGGCGCCGGTAGTGTTCTTCTTCCTGCCGGAAACCCGTCCCGCGCCGACCGAGGACCTGGATCGCCGGGTGATGCGCGGCCTGTTCGCCGAAGGGCGAGCGACGGCGACCCTGTTGATCTGGGTGATCTTCGCTCTCGACCTGCTGGTGACCTATCTGCTGCTGAACTGGCTGCCGACCCTGGTGGTCGCCAAGGGCTTCACCGCCGTCGAGGGGGCCTCTGCGTCGTTCTGGATGAATATCGCCAGCGTCGGCGGGGCTTTGCTGCTCGGCTGGACGGCGGACCGTTTCGGCTACCGCTGGCTGCTGGTCAGCGTCTATGCGGGCCTGGCCGTTGCGCTCTATGTGCTGGCCCAGGCGACAGGGATGCCGGCGGTGATCGCGGGCTCGGCCGCGGCTGGGCTGACCGTGGTCGGCGGGCTCTACGTGCTCTACGCGCTCGCCCCTTCCTACTATCCACCGCACATCCGCGCGGCTGGAGCCGGCGCGGCGATCGCTGTCGGCCGGCTGGGCTCGATCGGCGGGCCGCTCATAGCCGGCGAGCTACGCGCCGCCGGCTATGGCCCGGGCGACGTGCTGATGGCGCTGATCCCGGCGGTGCTGCTGACGACGGCGTGCGTCTGGGCGCTCACCACCTTCTGCAAGCCTCACCCAGAGGCTTGAGCCGCCTTGCGCGAGGCGCGGGTGGCGGCCATCGCCGCCCGTTGCACGCCGTCGGGCAGGGTGGTGAACCAGGCCTGCGGCGATAGGCGTTCGGCGACGCGCTTGCGGCCGGCTTCGACCAATCGCGCAGCGAGGTCCGGCTCGGCGCGCAGGCGCTGCAGGGCCTTGGCGGCGGCCAGAAGGTCCGGCTCGGCCCAGCTTTGCCCGCGATAGATACCCTGGGGATCGTCCACCGCGATCGGGCTCGACGGCACGATCATGGCGCAGGTCTCGTCCATGAAGTCGGCGTTTCCCGACCAGCCGGTGGCGACCACCGGCGTGCCCAGGGCCATGGCCTCGGCCATCGTCAGGCCGAACCCCTCGGCTCGGTGCAGCGAAATCAGCACGTCGGCGGTCGCGATCAGCGACTTCACCTCGCCATAGGGCCAGACCTCGTCGACCACGGTGACATTGGACGGCGCGGAGGCCTTGAGTTTGGCTAGTAGGTCGGGGAACAGCTCGCCGCGTTGGGTCTTGATGACCAGGCGAGCGGTCGGGTCGTTCGGGAACGCCTGGGCGAAGGCCTTGATCACGCCCTCGGGATTCTTGCGCGCGGCCGAGGAGTTGAAGTCGAACAGGGTCACGGCCAGGAAGCCGGGGCCGCGGGGGGCGGGGATCACGCCGCGATAGTCTTCGATGAACAGCGGATGGGGCACCACCCGCACTGGAGCGGCCGCGCCGCGCAGGGCGTCGGCGGTGTAGGTACTGGGCGCCCAGACCCCGTCGAGCAGCGCCGCATCCTTCAGCCAGGATTTCGGCGCCTTGGGCAGTTCCCACGCCCAATAGCCGTAGCGCGGGCCACGGACGTTCTTCGGACCGAGGAAGGCCAGGGCGGCGAGGATTTCCGGCGCGTTGATGTGAAAGATCCAGGCGCCTGGCGAGCGGGCGGCTTCGGACGCGCCGATCCAGTCGAGGCGAGCCCCCGAGACGTCGACCTGTTCGACGGGGACGCCCAGCGCCTCGAAGGCGCGGACGGCCAGCTTGGCCGACGCCGCGATGCCGTAGGACCCGCCGAAATCGCCGACTACCCGGATCGGGCCGGAGAAGTCTTCGGCGGCGTGAGGCTTGCGCGCCTGGCGCCGAACGTAGGCTTCCAGCGCAGGACCCAGGATCGGTTGGGCCAGTCGCCGGACCGGCTCAGGCGTCAGGCTGCGCCAGACGCCGCGCGTGGTGGAAAGCAGGCTCATGCGCTGGCAGATCCCCAGGTGACGCCCTGGCTCAGCAAGGCGATGGCGTCAGCGGGAATCAGACCGCGGTCGGTGCGATAGACCAGCTTGGCGACCTTCGCCGGCACCGGGGCGGGGGCGCCTTCCGGCGTGCGGAAACGGCTGGACGCCGCGTCGAACACCAGGGCGTCGCCGCCGGCGGCTCCGGGCGTCCAGCGTTCCAGGACCAGCAGGGTGTTGATCGCGCCGGTCGCCGGCTGGCGAAGTTCGACGCCGGGTACGCGGCGAACGCTGAGCCGCGCCATTTCGAACACCGGGTGGCTGTCGACATTTGGGGGCAGGGCGGCGACGTCGATGCCGTACTCGGCCAGGCCGCCGCCGATCAGCCAGCGCAGGAAGGCGAAGCGTTCGGAGAAGCTGCCGAGCGGAAAGAGCCGCTGTAGGTCGCCTCGGCTCTCCCAGATCGACAGGAACAGGCGCGGGAAGGGATGACCGCGCGCCAGTTCCCGCACAGGGGAGTTGAAGCTTGAGCGCAGGCCGCTGGCGACGTGGCTTGGCCAGTCGGCGCGGTGGGCTAGGCCATAGGCGGCCAGTCGGAGTTTGGCGTCGGACGTCTCCTCGCCGATCTGGCGCGCCGCGCGCAGGGCGAGATCGGGATCGGAGAACGCGTCTTGCGGCGCGAGCCGCGCCGAGAACCGGCCATCGAGCGATTCAGGTCCGAGCAACCAGGCTTTCAGTCCAGCCTCGTCGCCGGCGAAGCGGTCACGCAGGTCCCGGCGCGCCGACTGCATGGCGGTGATCGCCGGCGCGGTCTGGTCGGCGACCAGCCATCGGGTCAACTCGGCCGAACTGGCCAGCCAGTCGCCATCGGGCGGCGCTATCGGATCGCGGATGATCTCGCCCGGACGGATATCGGCCCAGGCCTCGGCGGCCGGCGTCAGTCCCCCGCCAAAATCCTCGCCCGCCCTGGCGGCGGCCAGCATCCGGCGGCGGGTGTCCTTGGCGATCGGTTTGCCCGACGGGAAGTTGCGATGCCCATAGGGGATGGCCGAGGCCTCGGCGTGTCCGTTGCGCAGCAGGGCGCCGGCATAGTCCTTCATCAGCGCGGCCAGGGGCGAGCCCGGCTGCACGCGGATCCGGTCCTGGTGCTTGGAGAGCAACTCCGGGCGGGCCGGATCGAAGCCGGAGAAGTGGAAGAAGGTCAGCGGCTCGCCGTCCACGCTCCAGCCGCCTTGAGGACCGGCGACGTTGCGGCCCTCCAGGTTCCAGTAGGCGAGGTTGAGGCTGGGGCTCCGCAGCAGGGCCAGGTCGCTGACGAAACCGGGGGCCAGGTCCATCCACTTCTGGTCGGTGAACAGGCCGTTGGCGAAGTCGACGCGGCAGTCGAAGCGCAGCTTTTCGGCCCACCAGTCGAGCAGCGCCACGATCTGCGGCTCGGCGCGCGCGGCCATGAAGCCGAGATTGTAGGCCCCCGAGGTCAGGATCACGTGGTCGTTGGGATTGGCCTGACCGAGCAATGGCCGCGTAGTGTGTGGCGTCAGGGCCAGCGGCGCGCGGGCTAGGCCCTCGCGCACCATGTCCAGCGGGCGATAGACCCAGATGTCCGGATCGAGATAGACGCCGGCGCTCACGCCCTCTTCGGCCAACAGCGCCTTGAAGGCGTGGGGCTTGACCGCGGTGTTCAGCTCCAGCGCGTCGTAATAGGCGCACATGGCCGCGAAGTCGGGGACCAGGGTCGCGGCGTCGATCGTGCGGATGCTGGGGTCCTGGAAGGCGATCGGACCATCGGTGGTCACCACCACGCGGCGAACGCCGGGCTCGACGCGGCCCAGGCTCTCCATCAGGCAGGCGGCCTGGGCGCCGTAGTTGCGCGAAACGATGGTGAAGATGACGTCCACTGGCGCCCTGTAGCCCCCGACTTGGTTTCGACTCCCGACTTGGCTGCGTGCGATGTCAGGCGGCGGCGAGCAGTTCGTCCAGCTTCTTGACGTCCATGATCGGCGAGGCGACCCCGCTTTCGATCCGCATGACCTTGTTGCAGTAGAGTCGGATCAGCTCCAGGTCATGGGAGGCGAGCACCAGGATGCCGGCCCGTTCCATCAGTTCCAGGATCCGCTTGTGGGCGATCTTCTGGAAGTCGGCGTCGCCGACGGCGATCCATTCGTCCATCAGGATGACGTCGGCGTGGACGGCGGTGGCGACCGCGAAGGCCAGGCGCGCCTGCATGCCCGCCGAATAGGTCTTCAGCGGCATGGCCAGGAACGGGCCAAGACCGGTGAAGTCGGCGATCTCGTCCATCCGATCCTCGATCTCCTTGGCGGTCAGGCCGGCGATGCGGCCCCGCAGTCGGATGTTGTCGAGGCCGGTGGCCGAGGGATCGATGCCCAGGCTGAGGTCGAGCATGGCCGCGATCTGGCCGTGCACGTCGATGGTGCCCTCGTCGGGCTCATAGGCGCCGGCGAGCGCACGCAGCAGCGTGGTCTTGCCAGAGCCGTTGTGGCCGATAAGCCCCAGGCGGTCGCCCGACCGGAGCTGGAGGTTGATGTTCGAAAGCGCGGTGACTTCCGTCGCGCCCATACCCGTGCGCCCGAGTTTTCCGCCGACCGTGATGCGCGCCAGGTGCTTCTTGAGCGACTTGGCGTCCACGCCATAGACGGGGAAGCGCAGGGACAGGTCGGTGACCGTGATCGAAACCTGGGGACCCTTCATAGGTAGTGCACAATCCTGCGACGAATGAGGGCGAAGGTGGTGAAGGTCGCGGCCCAGCCGACGACGGCCAGCACGCTGAGGAAGATATAGGTCGTAGCGCTGACACTCTGGCCCAGCAGCGGGGCCCGGACCACATCCAGCAGGTGGTAGAATGGATTAAACAGCAGGACCGCATGGTCCAGCAGCCGTCCGCCCGGCAACCAGAATACCGGCGTCATGAACATCGCGAACTGGATGACTGACCCGACGATCTGCGGAATGTCGCGGAATCGCGCCGAGGCCATGCCGGCGGCCAGGCTGACCCACGAGACGTTCACCATCAGCAGAACCAAGCCGATCAGGCCCATACCCAGATTGGTCTGGCGCCAGTGGTCGTAATAGATCAGCACGCCGACGATGATCACAGCGTGGTGCATCAGATTGATCACGTTGCGCATGATCGTGCGCCACACGAAGGTGAACATCGGCAGCGAGGTCTGGCTGAGAATCCCCGAGGCCTGGACGAACGTCCCGCAGCCTTCGATGATCACATTGGACATCAGTCCCCAGAACACGATGCCGAGGGCGACATAGGGGATGAACTCGTTGACCGGCACCTTGAACAGGTTCGCGTAGAGGAACCCGATCCCGGCCACCATCAGGCCCATGGACAGGGTGATCCAGAACGGACCCAGCATCGAGCCGCGATAGCGGGAAACGATATCGTGCCAGGCTAGCGACCAGGCCAGCCCTATCCGCTGGGTCGACGCGCGCAGATCGGCGAACGCCATGCTGAACTCGTGCATGGGCCCGCGCCGTCCGGTGCGCACCATGTGTTGTACGGATTGCATCTAGTCTCCCGACCAAGAGCTTGAAGGCGGAAAAAGGCGGTCCCGCCGAAGTCGCTCGCGCCGGTGGGTAACAGGTCGCATTTTGCGGCGCAAGCATGGCGCCGACCCAGTAATCCAAAGGAAAAACCGTGTCGGCGCTGGGATCGGCGTTATCGAACCAGGCTATGTCCTCGAATGGCGGCGACTAGCGGACGATCCAGGACTCGGCGCCGACATTTGTGAACCGGGCGGCCTGGGCCGTGCCGCCGAAGGTCGAGAGCAACCGCTTCAGGCCTTCGCGCTGGGTCGGATCGACCAGGAACATCATGAAGCCGCCGCCGCCGGCGCCGGAGACCTTGCCGCCGAAGACGCCAAAGGCCTTGGCTGCGTCATAGACCTTGTCGATGTCGGACGAGGAGATGTTGTGGGCCAGCTTCTTCTTGGAGCTCCAGCCCGCGTCGAGCAGGGCGCCGAAGCTCGGCACGTCGCCGGCCAGCAGGGCGTCGCGCATCTCAAACGCGCCAGCCTTGAGGGCATGCAGCCCCTCCAGCGGTCGGGTCGAGTGGCTTTTCATATTGGCGCGCTGCTCGTCGATGATCGCTGCGGATTCGCGGCTGACGCCTGTGAAGTAGAGGACGAGCGAAGCCTCAAGCTCCTTCATGACGTGATCGGCTGAGGGCACCGGCTCCACCGAGGCGCGGCAATCGGCCATGAAGTGCATCATGTTCAGGCCGCCGAACGCGGCGGCGTAGTGATCCTGCGCGCCGCCGGCGAGCCCGAGCTCGCGGCGTTCGATATCGAAGGCGAGGCGGGCGATGGCGTGGGCGTCCATCTCCAGACCCATGAACCTGCGCATGGCCTCGACCATCGCGACCACCAGGGCCGAGGACGAGCCCAGGCCCGAGCCGGGCGGGCAGTCGGCGTAGGAAACCATGGTCAGCGGGATGGCGACGCCGCCGGCGTAGTCGGCCATGAAGCGGTTATAGACGCCCTTCAGCAGGCGCAGCGGCTCGTCGGTCGGCAGCGGCGCGTTGGCCGGCGCCTGCCACGACTGATCGCGATCGGCCGCCACCAGCAGCACCTGATCATCGTCGCGCTTCTGGACGCTGACGTGGGCGAACAGGTCGATGGCTGCGTTCAGGACCACGCCGCCATACTCGTCGCAATAGGGCGAGACGTCGGTCCCGCCGCCGCCAAAGCCCAGCCGCAGGGGGGCGCGAGCGCGCACCAGTTCGTGACTCATAGCCGGCTTGTGGGTCCTTGGGCCCGGTTCCCGAAGTCAGGCGGGGTTAGTGGCCGTCGCCTCGATTGGCAACCTTGATCGGATTTTCGGGCGTGCGGCCTAGCGGCGGCGTCTTGGCCTATCTATCTGGCTCAAGCGCCCCTGCTTGCGGCCGGCGCCTGGTTGTCCGGAGCATGCGTATGTCGGCCTACCTGCTTCGCGCGGGCGTCCTTTCCCTGGTGTTGATGTTATCGGCCTGCGACCAGCCGGCGCCGTGGGCGCGCGCGGCGGTGGCCCCGCCCCAGACCCTGGTCGCCACCAAGCCCCGCGCCCAGGCCATCATGTGGAACGAGGGAAAAGACGCTTTCGAGATCGCTGGGAAGCCACTGAAGGCTGGGCGGCTCTGGACCTTTGATGGCTCGACCGAAGGCTTCGTATTGACCGGCGGAGCGGCCCTGCCGGGCGCGCCGGTAGGGTTGGAGATACAGAACCAGCGCGCAGATCCGATGCTGCGTTCGCCTACCGGCCTGGCGCTTGATGGGCGCCGTTTCTCACTGGTGCTGGTTCGGATGACGCGCACGCGGCCCGGAGCGGCGTGGGATGGTGCGATCTTCTACCGCACCGCCAATCACGGCGAGTCCGGCGAGTTCCAGGCCAAGCCAGTCGACGGCGCGAACCCGGCCGTCAATGAAACCGTGGTGGTGGTCTACGACATGTCCCGCTTGAAGAGTGGCGGCGACGATTGGCAAACCTCGCAGATCGACCAGATCCGCGTGGACACTGACGACCAGGCTGGAGGCGGCTTCGTGATCCATCAGATCGCGGTCACCGAGAACCCCGGTCCCGAGGCGCTGACGACAGCGCCGGCCCAGCCGACGACGCTCGCCGCCCGCTGATCAGGTCAGAGCGGCCAACTCTTCCAGCCTGGCGGTGTAGCGCAGACCGATGGCGCGGGTGCTGAAGTGGGTGTGCATGTGCCGACGCGCGCGCTGTCCCAGGGCCCGGGTTTCGGCTGGATCGTCCATCAGTTCGCCGATCAGCTGCACGGCGTGGTCCACCGACGGGTCGGCCCAGACCTGGCCCTCGCCGAACAGATAGGCTCCCTCGGCCACCGGGATCAGCTTGTAGTTCACCAGCCGGCTGGTCTCGGGGGTCATGAATTCCAGATTGCCGGAATAATTGGTCGCCACCGCCGCCCGGCCCATGATCATCGCCTCGGCCGGGCCGCGGCCAAAGCCCTCGGCTCGGTGCAGCGACACGAAGACGTCGGCGCAGCGGACCAGGTTCTTGATCTCGTTGTCGGACAATTCGCGGGTGATCGACTGCACGCGGCTGCCCAGGGCGCGCAGCCGCGACTCCAGCGCCTTGCGGTCGGGATTCTGATCGTCGCCGCCTTTGTATTTCACCACCGCGTGCAGGGCCGAGTGGGGGCGTTCGGCCACCAGCTTCTCGAAAGCCTCCAGCATCGCGAACGGGTTCTTGCGTTCGGCGTAGGACGAGAAGTCGAAATAGAAGAGGCAGACGAAGGCGTCTTCCGGAATGCCGAAGTGACGGCGGCCGAGCAGCGCCGACACCGTCAACTCCACCGCTTGCGGCATGTGGATCACTGGCAGCTTGATGGTCGGTTCGATGGCTTCGAGGATGAACTGGGACGGCGCCCAGACCTCGTCGAACCGTTCGAGGATCCGCGACCACGGCTCAGGGTATTTCGAGAGCTCCCAGGCCGGGTAGATGATGTTGTAGGCCCGTTCGAAGGCCGGGCCGGATCCCTGGTGCTCAAGCACGCCCATCGCCTGATCGACCTCGTTGGCGTTCAGGCAGAAGAAATTGACCTTCTCGCTCAGCCTTGGAACGACATGGCTGGAGAACTCCCGCTCGAAGTCGGGGTCCTTGCCGCGGTCCATGCCGTAGACGTCGAGCAGGCCGGGCGTGACGCCGGCCGCCTTGAAGGCGCGCCAGGCCGACCGGGCGTGCTCGGCCATGCCGATGGCCGAGAAGGGGTGGCCGATGAGGACGAGATCGGGATTGCTCATGACGGGTCCAACAGGTCGGCGTCGGCGGCGTTCTTGACGGCTTCCAGCCAGGCGTGACCGAAGCGCTGATCGGGCTCGAGGTGCGCGCCCTCGCCCCATTCGTTCCAGGCGTTGATGAAGACGATGCGTTCCTCGCCGAAGTTCTGGCGGCGGGTCTCTTCGAACATCGCCTGGGTCCAGGCCTGGAAGGCTCCAGGGGTGGCGTGCTGGTAGTTCCAGCCGGCGTCCTGGCGCCTCGGCGTGTTGTCCCAGGAGGGCATCACGCCCCGGAACCGCTTGTGGGCGGGCGTGGCCGCGCCGAGGTAGTGGCGGACCATCTGGCGATAGTCGTTCACTCGGCCCTCGAAGCGGGCGTTGTAGAGCGGGCCCGGCGGATGGATGAGCGCGCCGGCGCCGGCGGGCGGGAACTCCACCGAGGCGTCGAAGCCTAGGCTCTCCGGATCGGTCTTGCCACCGGCCTTCTCTAGGCTCTCGACGAAGGCGAGGTAGATCTCGCCGACGCCGGCCTCGCGGCAGTGTTTGCGCCAAGCCTCGGCCCAGGCCTTGGCGTCGGGCAACAGGCCAGGACGATAGATCAGCACCAGCGGCTTGCCGTTGATACGGATGTAGTTGGGTTGGGTGAGATAGGGCTCCATCGCGGCGATGGAATCCTCGGCGTCGCCGGGCTCGTAGGTCTGGGCCAGCAGCACGTCGCGTTCCTGGCCGTCCCAGGTTCGGGTCCAGTTCTCGTTGGCCCAGCACAGGCAGAACGGGAAGTCGCTGGCCGTGCTTTGCAGCAGGGGCTCCAGCGGCTTTTCAAGGATGCGCCGGCCGCCGGTGAACCAATAGAAGTAGTGGCAGAAGCCGCCGATCCCGTAGCGCGCGGCCAGGGCGGCCTGGCGCTTCAACGTCTCGGGATTGGAGAGGTCGTAGAACCCGAGGTCGGCCGGCACGTGCGGCTGATAGTGACCGCGATAATTGGGCAGGGCGCGGCTGACATTGGTCCACTCGGTGAACCCTGGCCCCCACCAGCGGTCGTTCTCCGGCACAGTGTGGAACTGCGGCAGGTGGAAGGCGATGGTCCGCACCTGGTTCAGGGCTTCCAGCCGCTCGCCCCAGCGCTCGACGAAGACCTGCTGGTTCTTGACGGCCAGCCGCTGCTTGAACCCGGCGTCGATCGAGTTGGACGTGATGCTCAGGTGGTGGACGATCTCCGAGGTCGGCTCGTAGATTACCCGCAGGCCGCGCTCGCGCAGGCGGAAGCAGAGGTCGGCGTCTTCACTATAGGCCGGCGCGAAGGCGATATCGAAGCCGCCCAGTTCGTTGAACATCTCGCGGCGGACGGCCAGGCAAGCGCCCGAGGCGTAGTCCACCTCACGTCGCACGTTCCAGCGCGGCAGGCTCGGATCCTCGAACAGGCCGATCATCTCGGCCTTCCCATCGACCGCTATGCGGGCGCCGGCTTCCTGAAGGCGACCATCGGGGAACAGCATCTTGGGCGCGGTGGCCCCGACGTCCTTCTCCTCGCCGAACGGCGCCAGCAGGGCCGGCAACCAGCCGCGACGGACCTGGACGTCGTTGTTCAGGAAGATCACGAACTCGCCTCGCGCGGCCTGGGCGGCGCGATTGCAGGTGCGGATGAAGCCGAGATTCTCGGGATTGGTGAGCAGCGTCAGGCCGGCGATCTTGGCCAGGACCTGGCTGGTGGCGTCGCTGGAGGCGTCATCGATGACGATGACCTCGCTGGTCTCCAAATCGCCGCCGGCCTTCAGGGCCGCCAGGCATTCCAGCGTGAAGGTCAGGTTGTTGAAGGCCGGGATGATGATCGAGGCGACCGGCTTGGCTACGACGTCGAAGGCCAGGTCGGCGGCGGCCTTGTCGATCTCGCGCTCGGTGACCTTGATAAGGTCGAGCGGCTTGACCTTCACCCCGCCGATCTCGCGTTCGCGGATGCGCTGCTTGGCGGCGGTGAGATCGCGATAGGCCTGGAGGTCGTAGGCGCCCGGATCCCTGGCGCGGCCGGCGTTGCGGAGCTGTTCGAACAGGCCTGCGTCACCTGACATGCGTGCGCCCGACGGGGTCGGCTCCGGCTTGGGCGTGCGCGACAGTACCCAGTGCTCCAGCGACGAAATCGGCTGCTCGGCGGCGGCCGGGTTCTCGATCAGGTAGCTGAGCTCGTTGAAATCGGCGGCCGGCGAAACGCCCTCGAATGCGCCCTCGGTCAGGTAGTGGACGACGGGATGCACGCCGTCCGGGGTCTGGCCCTGCTGTTCGAGATAGAAGGCGGTGTCGAAATGGATGCTGGGATCGCGGCGCTCTTGCGTGCCGTTGGTCAGGAAGTAGGCGAGGGGGCTGCTGCCGAGCGGGGCCGCGTCGCGATAGCGGTCCATATACCATCCGGCGTCGAACAGCGGATGCGGGCTGCGGCCCTCGGCGGCGCCGCTGGCGACGTAGTGGAGCAGGGGCGCGGCGTCGGTTTCGGCGACGTCGGGATTGGTCGCCAGATACCAGCGCCCGGAGAACAGCGGGTGGGGCTCATAACCCTTGCGCCAGCCCTCGCGCAGATAGTGGACGAGTGGGTTCTCGCCGGAGGCGGCGACTTCCTCGGCCTGGCCGACATAGTAACGGACGTCGAACAGCGGATGGGGATCAAAGCCCTCGATCGCGCCCTTATGGACGAAGTGCTGCAGGGCCGAGAGGCCGGTGGCGGCGATCTTCACCGCGTGGCGGCTGCGATAGTCCTTCAGGTCGAACAGCGGGTGCGGATCGCGCCCTTCCTTGTCGCCGGCCACCAGATAGTGGGCCAGCGGCGCCCAGCGCGAGCCGATCAGGTCGGTGTTCTTTTCCAGGTACCAAGCCTGGTCGAAGAGGGCCTTGGGATTGACGCTCGCGTCCGGGCCGGCGCGCACATAGGAGATAAGGCCGCTGACGCCGCCGCCATCGCGGCCGATGCCCCGGTTCAACCGGAAATCCCACAGGCCCGAACGCGCGAGCAGCGCCGCGCGACCTGGCCACTTGCCGCGGGCCAGCATAATGTCGAAGCGTTGTTCGGCAGGGCCCTTCTCGGACAGCCCGACCCGGCGCGCCGCAGCCTTGCGGAAGCGGTTCCAGCGATCCTCGGCGGCCACCCGGCGGGCGCGATGCAGGTCGCGCCGCTTGGCCAACAGGAGATCGGCGAGCGAGTCTTGCTCGGGAGTTTGGGTGTCGTTTGCCAAGGCTTTAAATCTCAGGGGGCTGACTAGCGTCCGGCCAGGGCCGTGTCGACCACGGCCTCTATGCGCGCGCGTTCCTGACGCAGGAGAGCGAGTTCGCTTTCCAGGGCTTCCATGCGCTTGCGCTCCACCTCGGCGAGCTGGCGCTCATAGAGGAGCTCGGCGCGGGTGGAGTCGAGCGCGCTGGTCACGGGGGAGACGAAGACGCCCATCTGGGCCTTCATTTCCGCGATCTGGGCCGCGGCGCGATCAAGCACCGCGTGGTCCGGCGATTGGCCTGCGGCGGCGGCGTTGAACCAGTCCAGCACGCTTTGAGCCAGGGTCCCGACCAGCGGGACCGAGGCGAGGTTCCCATCGCCGTCGTTGTGGCGCAGGTCTTTGGTGAGGAAGCCGTCGATCTGCTCGGCGGCGCGCGCGCTCATGCGCGGCAGCGGCGCGCCATGGGCCTTTTCGAGGGCGGCGACTTCGGCGCGCCAGTCGGTCAGCAGCCCGTCATAGGAGACGAATGCGCGCGGCAGGTCGCGGGTGTGGGCCTCGGCCGCCAGCATGTAGATCGTCCAGAGCAGGACCGACTTCTCGACCGGGAAGGCGTCGCGCCGGGACAGCGAACCGGCGACTGCGAGCGGGCCGCGCACCGGGATCACCACACGGGCCGGCATCTGGGCCGCGTCCAGCACCTCGCGCCACATCGGCAGCAGGACCGAAACGCGAGGATCCTTCAGCAGCGGATGCAGGGCCTCGCCGAACTCGGCGCGGAACAGCGCCACCGCACGCTCGCGCCAGGCCGCTTCGTCCTGCGGCGCCAGGGGCGAATAGGGCAGGTTGAAGGGGTCGTCCCAGGCCGTGCCGCCGGCGCGCAGGCGCTGGTCGTTGAAGACTGAGATCTTCCAGGGTTCGAAGTAGCCCTTGGCGTTGTGCTCGTCGCCCGGCATCACATTGTCGGGCAGTTCGGCCCCGGCCAGCGCCAGCAATTGCGCCGTCGCAGAGGTGCCGGACCGGTGCATGCCCAGGACGAGATAGGCTGATCGCTCGGAGGTGGTTTGCATCTTCGCTGCTCTCGCCGTCCCGCCCCCGCGGCCCATTCGCCGCCCCGCTGTATGGCCGCTCGCGCCCTGCCGCAAGGGCGGGACCATTGATCAGGCCGTTCTTCTGATGCAAACCACGCCTCGGGCTTGGCGTCGCACGGGAACATCACAGCATGGCCGCCGTGGCCACACCAGATCGCGTCAACTATGTGCTCGCCTTGGCGGTGGACGCTGATTTCTACAAGCAAACCAACCCTGGCTTGGGCCTGGCCGACGTCGATCCGGTCTTGCACTACGGCGAGGCTGGGTGGCTCGAGGGCCGTGACCCAGCGCCCTGGTTCTCCACCCGCGACTATCTGGCGCGCTATCCCGATGTGGCCGCTGCGGGCGCCAATCCGCTCGTCCACTACCTGACCGCCGGCTATCGCGAGGGGCGGGAGATCGTCGCCTCTGCGCAGGCCGCGGCCTATCACGCCATGACCGAAGCCGACCGCCGGGCGGTCGCCGCAGGGATCATCAGCCGCGAGGAGCGGGCGCTCGCCGCCCAGTTCTTCGATCCGCAATACTATCTGACCATGTACCCCGATGTGGCGGCCTCGGGCGGCGACCCGCTGGACCATTTCCTGAGCCACGGTTGGCGCGAGGGGCGTGATCCGAGCAACGACTTCTCGGTGTCCGACTACTTCGAGCTCAACCCTGATGTCGCCGCCAGCGGCGTCCACCCGTTCCTGCACTATGTCACCACGGGGCGCGGGGAGGGACGGCTGGCCAGGGCGCGTCTGGGTTTCCGTCACGATGTGCTGGCCAACCTGAAAACGTTCGAAACCCGCTTGGCCGATTCGACCGCCTGGGCGCAGCCGATGGAACTGTCGCCGGTCAGCGAGCTGATCGCCGCGATGGGCAAGGCGCGCCCGCGCGGACTGCACGTGACCTTCAGCCAGGACGACTACAGCCGTTCGGTCGGCGGCTCGCAGCTCTGCGTGCAGCGCGAGTCTGCCGAGTTCGCGTTGCTGGGCCGCAACCATCTGCATGTTCATCCCGCCAACGGCTGGCCCATCGTTCGCAACGGCCCGACCCAGACCCCGATGGGCGTACTGTGGAATGGCCAGAGCGTCGGGGTGTTCACGCCGCCCGCCATTGTCGAGGCGATGAAGGCCTGGGCGCAGCATGGCGAACCGCATAGCTTCGCGATCCACAATATGCTCGGCCACTCCAGTCGCGATGTGATCGACATCGTCCGGGCCGGGGGCATGAACGCCGGCTATTTCTGGCTGCACGACATGGGCAGTCTTTGCGTCGGCATCCATCTGCTTCGCAACGACGTGGAAAATTGCGGCGCGCCCCCCGCCGGCAGCCCTGCCTGCTCGATCTGCGTCTATGGCGATTGGCGCCGCGCCCAGGTGCGCGAGCATCAGCTGCTGTTCGATCGCCTCGAGCTCACCGTCGCTTCGCCATCAGCCGTGGCGCTGGAAACCTGGCGCGCCGGCGGCTCGCTCGACGCCCAGGCCGAGGTCGTCACGCCGCTCGCAAAGCTGGTTCCGACCGCCCGGGTCGCGGCGTCGGCCGAGCCGGACGGGGTGTTCCGCTTCGCCTTCCCAGGCACGCCGTCCGTCCACAAGGGCTGGCCGATCTTCCGCGATCTGGCGGCCCGGTTCGCTCATGACCCCCGTTACGCCTTCATCCACCTGGCCAGCGCGCCGGTGGCAGGATCCCTCGCCCAGCATCACCCGGTCACTGTGACCGCTGAGCGGCCCTTCGCCATGCGGCAAGCCCTGGAAGAGCTTTCCATCGACGCGGCCATGGTCTGGTCGCTGTGCCTGGAAACCTTCTCCTTCGTGTCGTACGAGGCCGCCTCCGCAGGCGTGGCGGTGATCACCGGCCCTGACAGCGGCAATGTCGCGGTCTTCGCCAGTCAGGGTGAATACGGCGTCGTCCTGCCCGACGAGCATCAGCTCGAAGCCTGGTTCGAAAGCGGGGAAATCCTGAAGCTGGCGCGCGCGCGGCGGAACCGAGAGATCTATGACCTGAGCTTCAGCAAACTCACGGCCGAACTTGTGGAGGCCGCGTGAAGGTCACCTGCTTTTCCAGCTTCACCTTCGCCTATCTGAACCGGGCGCGCGTGCTCTATTCGACCCTGCGCAAATTCCACCCTGATTGGAATTTGGTCGCCCTGATCACCGACGAGCCCCCGCCCGGCTTCCGCTTCGACCCCGCCAGCGAACCCTTCGACCAGGTGGTCTACGCCCAGGACCTCGGCATCCCTGACTTCAAGGCCTGGCTGTTCAAGCATGACGTCGTCGAAGTCTGCACCGCGGTGAAGGGGCCGTTCCTGCATCAGGCCTGCGCCACGGACGCCGACGTCGTGATCTATCTCGATCCGGATACGGCGCTGTTTTCCAGTCTCTCGCCGCTGCTTGAGCTGCTGGCGGCCAACGACATCCTGCTGACCCCGCATCTGGTGGACGCCAATACCGACCACCAGGCGATCTTCGACAATGATCTCTCGGCCTCGCGGACCGGGATCTTCAATCTCGGCTTCGTCGCGGTGAAGGCCGGCGGCGAGGGCGCTCGGTTCGGCCAGTGGTGGAACGATCGGCTGCTGGAGTTCTGCTATGATGACATTCCGATGGGATTGTTCGTCGACCAGAAATGGTGCGACCACGTCCCGGCCCTGTTCGACAAGGTCAAGGTCGTCCGCGATCCCGGGTACAATGTCGCCAGTTGGAACCTGAGCCAACGGCAGGTGGCGATCGGTCGCGACGGGGCGATCATCGTCAACGGCTCGCCCCTGCGCTTCTGGCACTTCACCAAGCTCGGCCCCACGGGCGATGCGATGACCAAGCGCTACGCCGGCGACAACCACGCGGTCTATGAGATCTGGCGCTGGTATAAGGAGCAGGTCGCCGCGGCGAGCGAGACGGCCATCCCAGAGCGCTACTGGGCCTACGGCGTCTATGGCGACGGGACGCCTATCACCAAGGCCCACCGGCTGATCTGGCGCGACCGCGCCGATCTGCGCGCGCGCTTCCCCGACCCCTTCAGTGTGGCCGGCGGCGGCTATCTGGGCTGGCTGATGGACGAAGGCCTGGCCGAGCGGCCGGCCGCTTGACAGCGCTTGGCCCGCGCCCGACACGAGGCGAGCAATATCAAGGAGGGCCCGGCCATCATGGCGGCCGATAATCTGGCCCAGCAGGCCGAGGGGGAAGCAGCCCCCGCGCTCATCGACAAGCTTGAAGTCCTGGCGCGGCGCTACACCGCCGCGCGTGGCGACTTCCAGCGTTCGGAGGTCGATGAGGCCCTGAACCGAACCCGTCTTGGCGTGGCGCTCGCCGACGCCATGCTGGCGCGAGCCCGGGTCGAACAGGAAGCTCGGGATATCGCGCTGGTCGGCTATCGCGCGGCCGCCGCGAGATTTGCGCGTCCCCGCCGCCGCAATCGCGTGGCGCGGGGGATCGACCGCGTCCTGGATCTCGGCCGTTCGTCCGGGCGCGCGATGGTCATTGCGCGCTCAGGCGTCTGGGAAGGGGGCGATTTGCGCGCCATGGCCGCCTATGCGCGGCGCGGCGCCGACCCGGCCGTCCAGCCGTCAGCGATCTTCGACCAGGCTTGGTACTTGAAGGGGCGGGCTGATCTGGCCGGCTCACGCAACAGTCCGCTGGTCCACTATCTGTTGCATGGCGGCGCGGAGGGCGCGAGCCCGCACCCTTTGTTCGACTCCGGCTACTATGCGAGCCGCAACGCCGCCGACTTGGCCGCGACCGGCCTGACGCCCCTGGAGCACTTCGTGCGTGTCGGAGCCGCCGAAGGCCGCGATCCGCATCCGCTGTTCAGCATCGGCCATTATGTTCGCCAGGCGCCGGACCTGATCGCCTCAGGCGGCAACCCGATCACCCACTATCTGCAAGTGGGCTGGCGCCGCGGTCTCAGCCCGCACCCACTATTTGCGGCGGACTTCTACGCGGCTCAGATCGGCGCCGGCGGACCCGAGGTCGCGCCGCTGGTTCACTATCTGACTGAGGGCGTGTTCAACGGTCTTCGTCCCCATCCGCTCTTCGATCCAGCTTGGTATCGCGACCAGAACCCGGACGTGATCGACGGCGGCTTCGAACCGCTAAGCCACTATGCGGCGGCGGGCGGGGCCGAAGGGCGTCATCCGAGCCCGTGGTTCGACGCGCATCGCTATGGCGCCCAGCGTGGCGTGGATCTGCCGCCTGGCGTCAATCTGCTGGTGGACTATCTGCAGGGCGGAGCCTGGAGCATCGGCGAGCCGTGGCCAGGCAAGACCACCATCGCCTTCCTGGCGGCCGCTTCGGAGCTGGCGCTCTCGGGCATGACCCCGCTGGAGCATTGGGCCCGGCAGGGCGACCTTCAGACACCCAGCGCCTTAAGCCCGGTCCAGACCTCGCGGTAGTAGTCGTCGACATAGTGGAAGGGGCTGAGGCCCCAGCGGTGATCGACACTCGCCAGCTGTAGCTCGCGCGGCGCCGCGACGCTCACCGCCTTGGGAAGGCGAGCGCGAAACGCCGGTTGGTACAGGGCCAGCATCGCGTTGTGGTCATCTATGGCGGCCGGCTTGCCCTGGAAAATCTCGACCTCGTCGGTGAAGTCCTGAATGGCGCCGGCAGTGTCGCGATACTGAGTGGCCCATTGGGCTTCGTGCACGATAACGGTGGCGTCTCGCAGCGGCGTCGATTGAATGAACGCCGCCATCTCGTCGGCCGCCTGCAGCCAGAGCAGTTCGCATGCCGGCGAGGTGCGTGCGATCGTCGAGGCGCCCTCAAAGGCCGGCTGGCTCAGATAGCCGCTGACATCCAGCTCCCAGCTATGGGTGACGACCGTCCCCCCCACGGACAGCAGGTCCAGCCGTTCGTCGATGAAGTCGAAAATGATGTGGGTGGGCTGGTGAGCGATCAGCGCGGCCAGCGCGCGCTTCTTCAGGTCATTGACCATCGCGCGATGTGTGAAGACGCCAAGGCCCCCGGGTGGCTCCTGCGCCGTCTCTACGCCTTCGAGCGGCTGGGCGAACAGGCTCGGCAGACTGGTGCGGGAAATATAGAGTAGGTCTGAGGGCTCAGCGCCTACGATCGGCCACAAGTCTCTGGTTATGCAACTGCCGACAATGGCGACCTTGGACAAGACGGGTTCCTTGCGGCACGGAATGGCTGGACAGTCGAGGTTTAACACGCGGTGCGCGAATCGGCGCCCTTGCGTGCGCCATTGACATCGTTAAGAGGCCCGATCATGTCTCCCGCGTTTTCGGCGCACTCAGCCTCGGACTTCGAGCAGCAAATTCGGCGAGGGTCGCTCAGGCTGCCTTCATCGAGCATCCACGGAACAGCGCGGCGCGCATGAAGATTTTTAATCCGCTGGCGGATCAGCCCGACAATCCACTGACGCGCGCCATCAAGGAGGGCTACACCCCTCTCGCGTTCGCCGGCCTGTTCAGCCTGGTCTCGAACCTGCTGTACCTCGCGCTGCCGATCTACACCTTCCAGATCTACGGCCGGGTCATGACCAGTTACAGCGTACCGACGCTGCTGGTGATCACCTTTGGCGTGCTGCTGGCCTTCGTCATTTCCAGCGTGATTGATGACTATCGCGCCCGGGTGATGGTGAACTTCGGCGTGGTCATGGACCAACGCGTGTCCGGACGCGTGTTCTCGGCGCTATTCGATACGGTCATTCGCGGCAACCCGGCGGCGCGCTCCCAGGCGCTGCGCGACCTGGACGGCTTTCGGCAGATGCTGACCGGCCCAGCCTTCGGCACCTTCTTCGACCTGCCTTGGATGCCGGTCTTCATGTTGGTGCTGTTCATCATCGACCCGATCATCGGCGTCGTGACGATCGTCGGCGCCGGCCTGCTGTTCGGTATCGCCCTCCTGCAGGACCGCGCGACCCGGCCGGCCCTTAGGGAAGCCAACGAAGCTGCCCTGCGCAGCTACGCCTTCACCGATGCAGCGCTGCGCAACGGCGAAGTGGTGCGTGCCATGGGGATGATCGAGCCCCTAGGCGCCCGTTGGGCCAGCTTCCGCGCGATCACCATGGAGCGGAGCGCTGCGGCCAGCGAGCGCGCCAGCGTGCTCAGCAACATCAGCAAGTTCACCCGTCAGGCGATCCAGGTGCTGATCATCGCCATCGGCGCCTATCTGGTGGTGATGGGCAAGATCCATTCCGGCCTGCTGTTCGCCAACATGATCCTGGCCGCGCGCGCGCTTCAGCCGATTGATCGCCTGGTGGGTTCTTGGGACGCGCTGACGAACGGCTATCGTTCCTATGAGCGCCTGAACGCCCTGTTTGGCGACTATAAGCCGTCCAAGCCCCTCACAACCTTGCCAAAGCCGCTCGGCCAGCTCTCGGTCGAGGGCGTGAACTTTGCGCCCGTGGGCGCGACCCGGTTCGTACTGCAAGGCATCAGCCTCAAGATCGAGCCCGGCGAGATGCTCGGCGTCATCGGCCCGTCCGGCGCCGGCAAGTCCTCGCTCGCCCGTCTGATGGTCGGGATCTGGCAGGCGAATTCCGGTCACGTGCGTCTCGACGGCGCCGACGTCTATACCTGGGACCGCACCGACTTTGGCCGGCACGTCGGCTATCTGCCGCAGGATACCGAGCTGTTCTCCGGCAGCATTCGCGACAACATCGCTCGCTTCCGCTCCGACGTGGATGACGAGCAGGTCGTCCGCGCCGCTCAGGTCGCCGGCGTGCACCAACTGATCCTGCGGCTACCGAACGGCTATGACACCGAGCTTGGCGAAACCGGCCATGTCCTGTCCGCAGGACAGCGACAGCGGGTCGGCTTGGCGCGAGCCTTGTTGGGCGCGCCCCGACTGCTGGTCCTCGACGAACCGAACGCGGCGCTCGACGCCGAGGGCGAAGAGGCTCTGGTCACCGCGCTAGACGCCTTGAAGGCCGGCGGCTCTACGATCGTCATCGTGTCCCACAAGCCGAGCGTTTTCCGGTCGGCCGATAAGATGCTGATGCTTCGTGACGGCAGGATCGAGATGTTTGGGCCGCGGGAGCAAGTCATGGCCCGGGTCGTCCAACCCGCCGCCCCGCGCGTGATCGAGGCTGGCCGATGAAACTGGATTTCAACGCCCCCAAGGCCTACGAGGCCCCAAGCTTCGGCGACAAGGATCTGGTTCCGCTCGACGGGACCATGGACCGGCGCATCAAGCGGCCGATCATCGTCGGCAGCGCCGTGGTCGGCGTATTCGTCGTCGGCCTGACCCTTTTCGCTGGCGTGGCCAAGATCGATAGCGCCGTCGTTGCCCCTGGCACGGTGCGGGTCGAGGACAATCGCAAGACCATTCGCCACCGCGAGGGCGGGACGGTGAAGGCGATCCTGGTCAAGGAAGGCCAGCGCGTTAAGCAGAACCAGGTGCTGCTGACCTTTGATGAGGTGCAGCCGAAGTCTACAACCGACGTCCTGCAGAATCAGTATGACTCCCTGCTGTCGCAGACCGCCCGGTTCCAGGCCGAGGCGACCGGCCAACAGACCGTGGCGTTCGCCCCGGAACTGACCGCCCGGGCTGCGACTGATCCCCGAGTGGCCGGCATCATCCGCGACCAGGAGTTCCTGTTCTCGACCCGGCAAGCCTTCTTCGAGACCCAGGGCGCCGTGCTGGCCCAAAAGCTCCAGCAGCTTGAGACCCAGATCGGCGGCGTTCAGGCCCAGGTCGACGCGGTGAAGGAGTCGGACGACCTCACCCGTGAGGAACTCGCTGGCTATCAGACGCTCTATGAGAAGGGCTATGCGCCCAAAACTCTGATCCTCCGCTACAAGCGCACCCTGGCTGACCTGGGCGGGCGACGCGGTCAGCTGATCGCCGAAATCACCCGCCTGCGCGAGCAGATCGGCGAAACCCGCCTGCAGATCACTACCCTGCGCGAGCAACGCATCAGCCAAGCCGCCGAGGGCCTTCGCCAGATGCAGACCGGTCTGGCCGAGGTGACGCCGAAACTGACGGCCGCGCGGCAAATGCTGAATTCGGCCACTGTGCGCTCGCCGTCGGACGGCTATGTGCTTGACCTGACTCAGTTCACGGTCGGAGGCATTGTCGGCCCCGGAGAGCGGCTGATGAGCGTCGTTCCTGCCGACGCTCCGCTGATCGTCACGGCGCGAATCAGGCCGCAGGACATCGATAGCGTGCATGATGGAATGACCGCGAGAGTTCGCCTCTCGGCCTTCAACGCGCGCACCGCGCCCCCCGTGAACGCCGAGGTGCTGACGGTTTCTGCTGACCAATTGGTCGATGAAAAGACCGGCGTTGGTTACTTCAGGGCCGACCTTAAGATACCCCCGGCTGAGCTCGCCAAACTGCCAAAGGGCTCGAAATTGACCCCAGGTATGCCTGCAGAGGCCATGATTGTAACGGGTCGGCGCTCGATCTTGTCCTACATCGTGAGCCCGTTGACCGACACGATCCGCGACGCGCTTCGCGAAGACTAGTTTAACGGAATTCTTACCCTTGGAAGCAGGGCTACCTGCCCTTGTGCACAGCCCTTTTTGCTGTTGCGCATCGCCTGTGGTTCCGATACCTCTTCCTCGGGCTCGTTTAACCTTCGCCGCGATCTTGTCGTGGTGCGGGCAAAGGACCGCTGGGACCGCTCCATTGGAAAATGGTGGCCAGGCGTTTCAGGGTCCATGTGACACAGACTGGAGAGAAGCATGGCTACTTATTTCTTTGAGACGATTACGGCGACCCAGGCGCTTGCCTACGACGGTTCGACGAATCAACTCGTTTTCACGACTGCTGGTGCTACGGCCGCGGCTGTAACCGTCACGCAAAACGCGGCGACCGCGACTCAGCCCGAGACCGTTTCCCTGACCTTCGGCGGCCGCACCGTGGTCTTCGGTACGGGCATTCTCGGCGACGCCGACGTGACCTTCCCGGATCAGTCCAAGCTGTTCCTCGGTACGGCTGGCGCTGAAAACGTCGCTGGCACCACCGCAGCTGACGTGCTGTTCGGTGGCGACGGCGCTGACACCCTGACCGGTGGCCAAGGCGCTGACTTCCTGCA
The DNA here is from genome assembly GCF_030681155.1 of Phenylobacterium sp. GTDB lineage: Bacteria > Pseudomonadota > Alphaproteobacteria > Caulobacterales > Caulobacteraceae > Phenylobacterium. The sequence goes on from NZ_JAUXXE010000065.1 coordinate 41,422, forward strand.
GGGCAACCAGGGTGCCGACCAAATCGTTGGCGATGCTGGCGCCGACACGCTGCTGGGTGGCAAAGACAATGACACCATCACCGATAGCGCCGGCGCTAACTTCATCCATGGCAACATCGGCGACGACAGCATCGTTGCTGGGTCGGGCAACGACCTGATCTATGGCGGCCAAGGCGACGACGAGATCGATGGCGCTGCTGGCAACGACACCGTCTACGGTGACAAGGGCGAAGACGATATCACCGGTGGTGATGGCGCCGACCTGCTCTTCGGCGGTGACGACAACGACGTGATCGACGGCAGCGCCGGCAACGACACTATTGACGGTGGAATTGGTGACGATAGCCTGCTGGGCGACGTCGGCGATGACAACATCACCGGTGGCGAAGGCGCCGACACCGTTGTTGCTGGCGACGGCAACGACTGGGTTCAAGGCAACCAAGGTGCCGATAGTCTTGTTGGCGGTCTGGGCAACGACACCCTGCTCGGCGGTCAAGGCAACGACACCATCGTGTCCGGCGATGGCCTGAACTACGTTCACGGCAATCTGGGCGATGACAGCATCACCGGCGGCGTCGGCGTCGACACCCTTCTGGGTGGTCAAGGCAATGACACCATCCTGGCCGGCGACGGCGCCAACTATGTGAGCGGCGATCTAGGCTCCGACAGCATTACTGCTGGCACCGGCAACGACGTGCTCTTCGGCGGTGACGGCAACGACACCATCCAGGCGAGCACCGGCGACAACAACGTCGATGGCGGCGCTGGCGCTGACAGCCTCACGGCTGGCGCTGGTAACGATACCATCAACGGTGGCGACGGTCCGGACACCATCCAGGCTGGTGATGGCAACAACCTCATCAACTCTGGAACCGGCATCGACAGCATTGTCGCTGGTACGGGTAACGACACCATCAGCGGTGGCGACGACGCCGACAATATCAACGCGGGCGCCGGCAACAACGTTGTTGACGCCGGTCTCGGCGCCGACTCGGTCCTCGCGGCTGGTGGCAATGACTCGATCATCGGCGGTGGCGGTAACGACACCATCGACGCGGGCGCGGGCAACAACACCCTCTCCGGCGGCGACGGCGACGATATCCTGACCGCAGGTGCTGGCAACGACGTGATCGGCGGCGGTCCGGGCAACGACACCATCACCGGTGGCGCTGGCCAAGACACGCTGACCGGCGGTGTGGGCAACGACGTCTTCGTGTTCGCCTCGGGCGACTCGTCCTCGGTTGCTGGTACGCTTGACCAGATCAACGGTTGGGAAGTCGGCGACGAGCTGAGCGTTGGGACTGCCGGCACCGCGGCTAACTACTCGGAGCTCACGGTTGCCAACTACGCGCAGGCGCAAGCTGACGCGATCTCCTTGTTCGGTGCTGGCCGCGACATCGTGGCGGTTCAAATCGGTGCTGATGTTGTCGTCTTCGTCAACGACGGCGCGGGTGCGGTGGACAACGCGATTGCGTTGGTCGGTGCGAACCTGAACTCGATCAGCGACACTAACTTCATCTAACGCCTAATAGCGTTGGAAGATTTGAGGGCCGCCCCGCCGGGGCGGCCCTTTTTCTTTGCCTGAATGCTGAGTACTCGCCTCTTGAACCGAGCTCGGCTACAGCGATGGCATGACAAGCGCCGCGCTCTACCTCCATCCTGAAGCCTACGACACCACCGGCTCGAAGCTCATGGGCCGCCACTCTGCGGGAGAGAGCTTTTTGCGCGGCCTCCTGCGCCACGCGGCGGGAGAACAATTTTACGCTTACAACGCCGCCAATCGCCCGGTGTCGGACCTGGAGGCGCTTATACGGCGGATAGAGCCGACCGCTAAATCCACTAAGTGGATTGGAATGCGGAGCCTTCGCGAGTTGGCTACACCCGGCGTACTTCATTGCCCGTCGCCGGAACTGCCGCGGTTGGCGTGGACCCGCCAGCCCCATGGGGATGACCGCTACAGCTTGTGTGGAATAACGCACACCACTGCCAGCCATGGTGCGATGGACATCATCGCTGAGATGACCACGGCGCCAGTGCAGCCTTGGGATGGCTTGATTTGTACTTCCCGCGCGGTTCGTTCCAGCGTCCACCTCCAGATGGAAGCCGTTCAGGAAAACTTAGCCGCCCGGCTTGGCGCCACGCGTTTTCCAAGTCCCCAACTCGCCACCATTCCACTTGGGGTCAATGCGGCAGATTTCACGCCTTCGCAGGACGCGCGGGCCGCCTGGCGCACCAAGCTAGATATCCCAAGCGATGCGATCGTTGCACTCTACGTCGGGCGATTGAATCCCCACGCGAAGATGAACCCCGCAATGATGGCGATGGTCCTTGAGGCGGCTGCTCGGAGAACAGGCAAAGAAATCTACTGGGTGGTGTCAGGCTGGAGCGCCTCCGAGAAGGCGGCGGAAGTCTACCACAGCGAGACGCGCGCGCTCTGCCCTTCGGTCCACTACCGCGAGATCGACGGTCGCCCTTTGGACACCCGATTTTCAATTTGGTCGATCGCCGACTTCTTCATTTCCCTCTCTGACAATATCCAAGAGACATTCGGGTTGACGCCAGTGGAGGCGATGGCCGCTGGCCTGCCATGTGTCGTCACCGATTGGGACGGGTATCGCGATACTGTCCGACATGGCCTCGACGGATTCCGGATCCGGACCTTTGCCCCGCGAGCAGGGCTTGGCGGCGACTTGGCCTACCAACATGCGAACGCATGGCTCTCCTATGAACTCTACCTCGCGGCGGCGTCCCAGATGACGGGGATCGACCATGCCTCCGCGGTCGATGCGATCGTGTCCCTGATTGAAAACCCAGACCTACGGATGCGGATGGCTGCCTCTGCCCGGGATGCGGCGCGTCAGATCTTTGATTGGTCGGTGATCGTCCCGCAGTACGAAGCGTTCTGGACGGAACTCAACGATCGGCGTCTCGCGGCGAAAGCCGGGCTTGAGACATCGCGCCCGTCGACGAACCCGCGCCGACTAGACCCTTTTACACTCTTCGCCGACTATCCGACCGAAACGATCTCTGCGTCGTCGGTCTTTGCGCTCACGCCGGGCATGACGGTCGAGGCCGCTAGAAAGATCCTCGGGAGCACCTTCGGGGCGACCGCGCGTACTCTTCTGCTGGCCCAGGAGCATTGCGATCAGATCGTCAACTTCCTGGCCGCAAGTAGCAAGGCGACACTGGAGGAATTGCTCGCCAGATGGCCCGTAGCTCATCGTGGCTTCGTAGAGCGTGGGCTTCTATGGCTCGTGAAATTCGATGTCATCAGAATTGTGCCCCCAGAGGAGGGCTTCAAACTGATCGAGGCTTAGCTGGTCTGCTCAGCTCGCGGCCGCGTTGACGCGATGGGTTTCGATGAAGCCCTGGACGTCACCGCTCAGCAGTTGCGGGATGTTTTGCCTAATCTTTTCCTCAGGCCAATCCCACCAGGCGATCGCGAGTAACTCGCGTACGCTCACGTCGTCGAAGCGATATTTCACGATCTGCGCCGGATTGCCGACTACGACGGCGAAGGGCGGCACATCCTTGGAAACGATGGCATGGGCGCCGATCACGGCGCCATCGCCGACCTTTACGCCTGACATGATTGTTGCGTGGCTGCCGATCCAGACGTCATTTCCCACCACGACGTCGTCGCGACCCACAGCGAAATCTCTTATCCGAGCAGCTTCGGGACCCCAATGAGGGAAGGCAGGGAAAGGATACATGCTGACCCAGTCTGGGCGATGGTAGCCGCCCATGAAGATCTGCACCCGGTCGGCGATGGAGCAGTACTTCCCGCAGCGGAATTTGTATCCCTGTTGCCAATAGCGAAGGATTGGCGCCCCATACGTATGGTCACCAATGATCGCGACGCCCCTGTCGACGAGAGGCTTCAAGGCGTCCTTGGTATATTGGGGTGGGCTCATTGGTAGCGGGCGAATCCGGACTGCATCGGAGGAGTTGAGGGACAATACCGTCCCCAGCCGCGCTTGGAACGCCCAATTAAGTCAGGCGCCAATATCTTCGATGTTCTGGCTGCGCCGCCATCGGCGCACGGCGCGAAACGCGTGCGCAATATAAAAATCGGGCGGCGAAGCTGTTAGCTTCGCCGCCCGATCGATGCGACACAGCCCTGGAGAGCAAGGCTGACGATAGATAATAGCTCAACAGCGGTATCGGTCAAAGAAACACTAGCTACGATGGACGCTGCTGACGCTTTTGTGAGCGGAGCAAACACCCTCGTTCAGAGTGTGATCGCAAAGGTCTGCGTGATCGCCGCCTTGCCTGCCCGTTCGACTGAATAGGTCGCCGAGTAGCTGCCCGGCTTCCATCCTCCCGCCGGCGTGCGCTTGCCCGTGAAGAACATGTACTGCGCCTTGGCCCGGTCGAGCGCGGGCTGGGTCGCTTCGGTGAGCACAGCTCCATCAGGCGCCGTGATGACCAACTTCTGGATGTCGCCGCCTTGAAGATTGATGGCCCGGACATAGGCGATCAGCATCGGCGACTGGAGCATCGGCGCGTTGATGTGGCCCGCTTCGATGGCCTCCATGGTCAGGGGAGTGGCGGCGAAGCCAGCGTTCAGGACGGCGCCTGGCTTGTAGGCCATCGCCTTGGCGGCCTCCGGCGCCCAGAGGCCGTCGCCCGGGGCGCCCGCGGCGCACGTCCCGGCCGCCATGTCAGGCGCGAAGGGATCCACCATGCTCCCAGCATTGCGAACGCTGAGGTGCAGATGCGGGTATTCTGTATTTCCGGAAAGGCCGATGCGGGCGATCGGGCGACCGGCCGCGACTTGGTCGCCCTGCTTCACCATGATGCTGCCTCGGGCCAAGTGGCAGTACTGAGTCTCCCACCCATCGCCATGATCGATGACGACGCCATTGCCGCAGTCCTGACCGGCCAGCGGCGGCGCCTCCGGCGCCTTCACAGAGATATCGGCCACCCCGTCGCGCAGGCGTGCGACGCGCCCCGGCGCTGCGGCCAAGACATTCACGCCTGCCGCCTGCGCAGCCATGTCGCGTAAGCGAATATCGACGCCGCCATGGTCCTGATAGGTCTGGCTCCCGCAGCGGTAGTCCTCGGCGCCTGGCCCCGGATCGCGGTCTACGAAGTTCTGCACTTCGCACGTCTTGCCGATGTCACACGCGACCGGGAAGGCGAGGCGCGGGCCCTCTATCGCCAGGGCTCGTTCGGCAGTCGCTGGGCGTGACGGGGTCTTCACCGCCTGGGCGCTGGAATCACCCGCGGGCGCGCAGCCGCCGATCAGGCCCGCGAGGAGCAGGGGGGCGATCTTCATGAGCATCTCCTTCTTCGGCGTGTCTGCGGAAGATGGTGGCTGGAAATGTGACCGCCCATCAAAAGCTGACGCCCGTCAGGTTCTTGAGGCGGATCATGTCTCGCTCATAGAGCTCGCGTAGATAGGCGACGTCCTCGGCGGCGAGCGGGCCGCCGACCTCGCGTCCCACATGTACGTCGCGGTGCTCAACAGAGACGCCCCTCGCGATCCCTAGGAAGTCGGCGACTTGCCCCAAGGTCTCGGCTGGCTGCTCGCGCAGGCCGTCCGCCGTTAGGATCAAAACCTGCTCGCGCGGAAAAATGGAGAACAGCCGTTCGATCTGCTCGCCGTAGAAGCCGCGTTCCACATAGGAAAGCTCCCGGTGCACGCCCCAGGGTTCGGCCGCGAACAACCGCTGGCGGCCCTCCCGGATGCACCATGAGAAGGGGTGGCTTTCGACCCCACGTGAGTACTCCATCCGCCAATGGGACCAAGCGCGCTCGACTGGGTCACGCAGCATCACGATCAGGCGGATGTCCGGATTGTAGGCCGCGATTCGCTCAAGGCTGCCGGGCCAATAGAGATAGATCGGCGTCGCCTCACCGTGGAGCGCCGCGGGCGCCGAGGACTCGAACTGGGCGTGGTAGGGGCCATAGTCCGGCTTGGACCAGTCCACCGTCTCGTCGTCGAAAAAGTGAACCTCCTTGACCTTGGACAGCGCCACGGCGGGGCTATCGCCGAGGTAGTCAAAAAGGGCTGTCGTGCCGGCCTTCTGAACGCCAACAACGATAAAATTCACCAGGGGCGTGGGCACGAGGTTTCCTCAAGTTGGACGCCAGCGGCGCTGCGACGTTGGATACGACTTCATCGCGCAATCGACACGCGATAAGAGGGGGCGATTGCGTTGGCTGCGTGGCGTGGAGCTCGAGCGACGTTCTGGTAGGACTATTGTCGAGCTGCGGCGGCCTGGCCCCGTGAATGTGACGATGAGCGGGGATTCGAAATGAAGGTCGTCATTCTGGCCGGCGGCCTCGGTACGCGGATCTCCGAGGAAAGCCATCTGAAGCCCAAGCCGATGATCGAGATCGGCGGTCGTCCGATCCTCTGGCACCTGATGAAGGTATTCTCCGAACATGGGTTCAACGACTTCATCATCTGCCTTGGCTACAAGGGCTATGTGATCAAGGAATACTTCGCCAACTACGTGCTCCACAATGCTGACCTGACCGTTGACCTGGCCAAGGGCAGCGTCGAGTATCACGCTACCAACCATGAGCCCTGGCGGGTGACCCTGGTGAACACCGGCGAGGAGACCATGACCGGTGGCCGGCTCAAGCGTGTGGCCGAGTACCTGCCCCTTGGCGAGCCTTTCTTCCTGACCTACGGCGACGGTGTCGCCGATGTAGATCTCAAGGCCCTGGTCGCGTTTCACAAGGCGCATGGCAAAGAGGCCACCGTCACCGCAGTCGCGCCCCCCGGTCGCTTCGGCGCCCTGGAGATTGTTGAGGGCGGCGTGAAACGCTTCATCGAAAAGCCTCCGGGCGACAACGGCCTGATCAATGGCGGCTTCTTCGTGCTGCAGCCCGAGGTGATCGAGCGGATTGCCGGCGACGCGACCACCTTCGAGGCCGAACCGCTGGAAAGCTTGGCCCGTGACGACCAACTGATGGCCCGCCCGCACGACGGCTTCTGGGCCGCCATGGACACCCTGCGCGACAAGAATCACCTGGAAAGCCTGTGGGCCTCGGGCCAGGCGCCATGGCGCATCTGGAAATGACCCGGCCCAACCCTGACTTCTGGTCGGGCAAGCGCGTCCTGCTGACCGGGCATACCGGCTTCAAGGGTTCGTGGGCGGCGATATGGCTCTCGGCGATGGGCGCCAAGGTCACGGGCCTGGCGCTGGCGCCGGATCAGACCCCGGCGCTGTTCGATTTGGCGGGCGTCACGGGGCTGACCCAGTCACGCATCGCCGACCTGCGCGACCAGTCCGCGGTCGAACAGGCGCTGAAGGGCGAGACTTTCGACCTGGTCCTGCACATGGCCGCCCAGCCGATCGTGCGGACCTCGATCGAGGATCCGGTGGCGACCTTCGCGGCCAATGTTCTGGGTACGGCGCATCTGCTGCAGGCGCTGCGTAGCCAGCCTGCCTTGCAGGCGGTTCTGGTGATCACCTCGGACAAGGTCTACGCCAATAACGAGCAGGGCCGCGCCTTCCAGGAGGGCGACGCCCTGGGCGGCAAGGACCCCTATTCGGCTTCCAAGGCCGCGGTCGAGATCGTCACCCAGAGCTTCGCCCGCAGCTTCTTCGACAAGGCCGGCGTGCCGGTCGCCACCGCGCGCGGCGGCAACGTCATCGGCGGCGGCGACTATTCCCGCGACCGTCTGGTGGCCGACATCGTCCGGGCTGGTCAGGCCCAGGGCGTCACCGTCCTGCGCCATCCGGAAGCGACCCGGCCGTGGCAGCATGTGCTCGACTGCGTGGCCGGCTACCTCGTCTATCTCGAACGATTGGCCAGGGATCCGACGGCGCCGCGCGCCCTGAACTTCGGACCCAAGCCCGGCGGGCCGGAAGTCACCGTCGGCGAACTGGCGACCCGCGCCACCCAGGCCCTGGGCGCCAAGCCTTGGCGTCACGAACCCGATACCAGTTCCCTGGAGGCCAAGGCGCTGGGCATCGACGCCAGCCTGGCCCGCCAAGTGCTCGGCTTCGAGAGCCGCCTGGACGCCCCCGCCGCGGTCGAATGGACCATGGGCTGGTACCGAGCCCAGGCCGATGGCGACGCGGCGCTGGCCCTCGTCCAAGACCAGATCAAGCGATACGAAAGCCTTTGATGACCGTCCCCGCCTGCCGTTTCTGCCGCGCCCCGCTCACCCAGACCTTTCTGGATCTGGGCGACCAGCCGCTGGCCAACTCCTACCTGACCAAGGCCCAGCTCGACGCCGGGACGGAAGGTTTCTATCCGCTGCACACCCGCGTCTGCGGAACCTGCTTCCTGGTGCAGGCCGATGATCCGGTGGCCGCCGACGCGATCTTCGATGACGGCTACGCCTACTTCTCGGCCTATTCGGAAAGCTGGGTCGCGCACGCCAAGCGCTACGCCGACGCCATGACCGAGCGCTTCGGGCTCGGCGCTGACTCGCTGGTGATCGAGGTGGCCTCCAACGACGGCTATCTGCTGCAGCATTTCAAGGCCATGGGCGTGCCGGTGCTGGGCGTCGAGCCCACCGCCAACACCGCGCAGGTGGCGATCAAGGAGCGGGGGATCCCGACAGAGGTCACTTTCTTCAATGACGCGACGGGCCTTGATCTGGCCGCGCGCGGGATCGCCGCTGACCTGATGGCGGGCAACAACGTCCTGGCCCACGTGCCTGACATCGGCGATTTCGTGGCCGGCTTCCAGCACGTGCTGAAACCGCAAGGCGTACTGACCTTCGAGTTTCCGCACCTGCTGAACCTGATCGAGAAGGTCCAGTTCGATACGATCTATCACGAGCACTACTCCTACCTGTCGCTGCTGGCGGTGGAGAAGGTGCTGCTGGCCAATGGTCTGCGTCCGTTCGACGTCGAGTTGTTGCCGACCCACGGCGGCTCGCTGCGACTGTTCTGCGCGCACCAGGCCTCGAGCCATCAGGAGACGCCGGCGTTGAAGGCGCTGCGGGCTCGCGAGCAAGCCGCTGACCTCGACAAGCTGCCCGGCTATGAGGGCTTCACTGCCCGCGTCGAAGCGGTGCGTCGCGGCTTCCTCGACTTCCTCGCCAAGGCCAAGGCCGACGGCAAGAGCGTGGCCGCCTACGGCGCGGCGGCCAAGGGCAACACCTTCCTGAATTATGCCGGGGTCACGGCTGACGACATCGTCGCGGTGTTCGACGCCAACCCGCACAAGCAGGACCGCTTCCTGCCTGGCACCCACATCCCGACCTATTCCCCGGCGCGGATCGACGATTTCAAGCCCGACTATCTGATCATCCTGCCCTGGAACCTGAAGGACGAGATCATAGGCCAGCTGGCTCACATCGCCGACTGGGGCGGCCAGTTCGTCACCGCCGCGCCGGATGCGAAAGTAGTGCGCTGATGCGGTTTACGGCGACCGACATCGATGGCGTCGTGATCGTCGACCTGGATGTGATCAGCGATGATCGCGGCTCGTTCTCCCGCCTGCATTGCCCCGAGGACTTCGCCGCGGCTGGTCATCCGTTCCTGCCTGCGCAGACCAGCCTGTCGCGCAACGCCAAGGCGCGGACCCTGCGCGGCATGCACTATGAAGCCGCGCCCCATGCCGAGGCCAAGCTGGTTCGCGCGACGCGCGGCGCGATCTTCGATGTCGCGGTTGATCTGCGTGCGGACAGTCCGACCTATCTGCGCTGGACCGGCACGGAACTCTCGGCCGAGAACGGCCGGGCTCTGCTGATCGGCCAAGGCATGGCCCATGGATTCATCACGCTCGAAGACGACACCGACGTCCTCTACCAGATCGACCGCATGTTCGAGCCTGGCCACGGGCGCGGCGTGCGTTGGAACGACCCGCGTTTCGGCATTGAATGGCCGTTGACGCCGCTGGTGATCTCCGAGCGCGACGCAGCCTATCCGAACCACGAGGGCTGACATGGCCAAGATCCTGCTGACCGGCGCAAGCTCGTTCTCCGGCCTCTGGATCGCCGAGGCCCTGGCCGCCGCGGGGTACCAAGTCACCGCCCCCGTGCGTCGGCCGTGGGCTTACTACTCGGGTCTAAGGGCCGAGCGGATCGAGCGGTTGGCGACGTCGGTGGAGGTGGTGTTCGAGGCCCCGTTCGCCTCATCGGTCTTCTCAGAGTTGGCTGGCGATGGTTTCGACCTGCTCGCCCACCACGCGGCCGATATTCCGAACTACCGCTCGGCCGACTACGACGTAATGGACGGCGTGAGCCGCAATTTGCTGGGCGCGGAGGTGGTGTTCTCGGCCTTCGCCAAGGCTGGCGGCAAGGCGGTGATCGCCACCGGTACGGCGTTTGAGGCTGGCGAGGGGCAGGCCGAGCCCGGCGACCTGGCTGTCAGCCCCTATGGGCTGTCCAAGACCCTAACCAATGAGGCGATACGCCATTTCGCCCGCTGGCGGGGCCTGAAGTTCGGCAAGTTCGTCATCGCCGGTCCGTTCGGCCCGCTGGAAGAAGGGCGCTTCGGCTGGTCATTGTTCCAGCGCTGGTTTGCGGATGAGGCGGGGCTGGTCCGCACACCACGCTATATTCGTGACAACATCCCTGTGCCGCTCCTGGGCAAGGCCTATGTCTTGTTGGCGGGTGACTTGCTGAACGCGGCGGGGCCAGACCAGAAGATCGCGAGGCCCTCGGGGTTCGTGGGCACGCAGGAGGCGTTCGCTCATCTGCTGGCGCGCGAGATGTCGCCGCGTCTTGGGCTGGCGTGCCGGATCGAGGCAGCGCCTCAACCAGAGCTCATCGAGCCGTTGGTGCGCGTCAATAGCGACCCATGGATCACGACTGATTGGCCGGCGGTCAGATTCTGGGACGACTACGCCGCATACTATCAACGCGTTGCGTCCTCCGGAATGTTGTCAGGCCCCGCGTGAGGGTCAGGCGGCTTTGACTGCCTTTTCGATCATCGCGAAGTAGTCTGCAGCGAATTGCTTGGTGTCGGCCAACGGGCTCGCCTTCAACCGCGCGCGCATACCGCGGCGAAGTTCCGCAATCTGGGCGTGGTCGGCGCCGAGCTTCATCGCAATCTGGATGTACTCCTGCGTGCTTCGTGCGATGAGATCGCCCAAGCCGACGTTCATCAGCACCGAATAGCTAAGCCGCTCGAATACGGCGTCACCGACCTTGGCCACCACCGGCACGCCCATCCATAGCGACTCGCAGGTGGTGGTGCCGCCCGTCTGGGGGAAGGCGTCCAGCGAGATGTCCATCTGGTTGTAGAACGGCAGGTGGCGACCGCGGACGGCTTCGAAGATCACGCGTCCTGGCGACACGCCTTCTTCGGCGAAAACCTTGCGAATGTTCGCGCAGAAGGTCGGCGTCCCACCTTCGGGCCGTACGAACATAAACCTCGAGTTCGGTGTCCCAGCCACGATCTTGGCCCAGGCTCCAACAACTTCCTTGCCGTACTTGTAGGGGTTGTTCGCGGTGCCGAAGGTGACGTAGCCGTTGCGTTCGACCGGGGCGACCGGATCGGCCTGCGGCTCCTCGCGGAAGGCTCGTTCGCCCAGCGCGTACCAACCCTTCGGCAGTTCGAGCGGCTTTTCGATCATCAGGCCGGGCTTTTCCGGCGTCATGTAGGGATCGAGAATCAGGTAGTCGATTTCCTTAAGCCCGGCGGAGTGCGGATAACCCACCCAACTCGCCGATAGCGGCGCGGGCTTGTATCCCATCACCGGCAGCTTGTTCATGTGTGTCGAGCCGCCCAGTTCGATCAGCATGTCCAGCTGGTCGTCGGCGATCATCTGGGCCGCGCCGCGATCGTCGATGTCCTTCACCCAGCGGAAGCCGTCCACCCACTCAGTGATCTGCTTCTGCGTGGCGTCCTCTTCGCCCTGATAGTACGAGTAGCAGTAGATCTCGAAGCGGTTGCGGTCGTAGTGCTGGAACAGCGGCAGCGCGAAATAGGCCACCGGATGGGTGCGCAGATCCGAAGACATGAAGCCGACCCGGATCTTGCCGTTCGGCCTCCGCGGGCCACGATGCTCGATGGGGCGCCGCTTCACAACCGCCTCGACCTTACGGCCCCAGATCAAGTGTTGTTCGACCAGTTCTCGGCGGTCCTCCAGCGTCTTCACCCGCGCTAGGTGGGCGAATAGTGCGGTGTGGCGACCAGCCTCGGCCCATGTGCGGCCAACCTCTGAGAAGCTGCCGAGCTTCTCCATGTCGTCGAACGCCGCCACACGCACCATCAGCTCGTAGGCGATCTTCAGGTTGGGCGCCGTCATCGGCATCTGGTCCAGGATTTCGACCAGGATCCGATAGGCGCGTTCGAGGTTGGCGGCCTCATCGCCGTGGCGTGAGCGGCCAAGGCTTTCAGCCAGGGAGACGCGGTAGCGAACGTCCTTGGGATCGAGTTCGATCGCCCTTTCGAACGCGGCGTTTGCACGTACGCGATCATAGTCCGCGATATTGCTGCCAAGCTGGAAGTGTAGCGACGCCTCGTTGGGATGCTTTTTCAATTGGTCGAGCAGGAATTGCTCGGCGTCGCGAGTGGCACCGGTGCGACGGATACCCACGGCCCGGGCCTCGATCAGGCGTATGTCAATGGGATTGGCGGCGACCGCGCGTTCCAACACCGGTTCCGCCTCTTCCTGCGACTTGGTCTCGGTGATCAAGCCAATCAGGTCCAACCAAGCGTCCACTAGGGTCGGCCTGAGCTTGGCCGCTAGGCTAAGGCGCATCTCGGCCTTGTCGTACTCGCCAGCAAACCAATAGGCCCGCCCCAGGCTGCGCTGCAGGTCGGCGTCGTTTGGCGTAACGCGGACCAGCTTGGTGAAGGTCTCCACCGCCGCAGGATTGCGCATGTCATTGTAGACATTGCCCTTGTTGTTGAGCACCGAGCGGTTCTTGGGGTCGAGCTTGCCAGCCTTGTTGAGGGCGTCCAGCGCTTCAGGGAAGCGGCGAAGACGGCGCAGGGCCACGCCGCGTAGGTTCCAGAGATCGATGTCCTTGGGGAAACGTTGAACGGCTTTGCCGGTCCAGTCGGCTGCTTGATCGTAGCGTTGCCGCCGCACCAGCATGGTCGTGAAGTTGCGATAGAGCTGCAGCGACGCCGCAGGGTCGCGGTTCAATTCGCCCTCGATCATCTCGACGCCTTCGTCAAATTGACCCGCCTTCAAAGCGGCTTCGGCGGCGGCGAATCTGTCGATCGACATCAAGACTTCCTGTCGCGCGCAGGGGGCGGCCGGGCCGTGGTTCCACGCGCGTTGGGGTTTTAGGGCGCGCGGGCTCGCGCGGATCGGCGGCAATCTAGTGGCGCCTCGCCCTGGCGCCAACTATGGCGCGATTATCCGTCGCGGAAACGCCATTTGAGCGCCAGGATCACGCCTGAGAGAACTAGGCAGACGCCGTTGGACGCCACGATCGGCCAGCTCTGGGTGAGGGCTCCGTAGGCGATCCACAGCGCAAAGCCGGTGACCGTCACCACATACATCCGCAGACTGACGGACGAGGCGTCGCGCTCGCGCCAGATCTTGACGATCTGCGGCGTGAAACTGGTCATTGAGCAGATGGCCGCGGCGGTTCCGACCAGGTCCGGCGTCGAGAGGTTCATGGAGCCTTCAACGGGCCCGCGGCGGCCAAGGTTGCGGCGGGCAAGGAAAAGGCGCGGAGCGTCGGCTCCGCGCCTCTTGTCAGCTACGCGCCCGGGGAGGACTAGCGCGGCTTGTAGATCCGGTCGAACACCCCGCCGTCGCCGAAGTGATAGGCCTGGGCCTTCTTCCAGCCGCCGAAGGTGTCGTCGATTGTGACCAGCGGGATCTTCGGAAACTTCTTGGCCCACTTGGCGGCCGCTTGGGGATTGCGCGGGCGATAGTGGTTCTTGCCGATCAGGTCCTGGGCGATGGGGCTGTAGAGGAAGTTCAAATAGCCCTCGGCCACCGTGCGGGTCTTCTTGCGATCGACTACCTTGTCGACCAGGGCGACCGGCGGTTCGGCCAGGATCGACATCGACGGATAGACGATGTCCACCTTGCCGGGACCCAGTTCCTCGATCGCCAGATAGGCCTCGTTCTCCCAGGACAGCAGGACGTCGCCGATGCCGCGCTGGACGAAGGTGGTGGTCGAGCCGCGCGCCCCCGTGTCCAGCACCGGCACGTGCTTGAAGAGTTCGCCGACAAAGGCCTCGGCCTTGGCCGCGTTGCCGCCGGGCTGGCGCAGCGCCCAGGCCCAGGCGGCCAGATAGTTCCAGCGCGCGCCGCCCGAGGTCTTCGGGTTCGGCGTGATCACGTCGATGCCCGGCTTGATGAGGTCGCCCCAGTCCTTGATTTTCCAGGGATTGCCCTTGCGGACCAGGAACACGATCGTCGAGGTGTAGGGGGTTGAGTTGTTGGGCAGGCGCGACTGCCAATTGGCCGGCAGCAGCTTGGCCTTGGCGGCGATCTCGTCGATGTCGCTGGCCAGCGCCAGGGTGACGACGTCGGCCTGCAGGCCGTCGATCACCGAGCGGGCCTGCTTGCCCGAACCGCCATGGCTCTGATTGATCACGATTTCCTGGCCGACCTTGTCCTTCCAGTACTTCGCGTAGGCGACGTTCATGTCCTTGTAGAGCTCACGCGTCGGGTCATAGCTGACATTCAGCAAGGTCAGCGCCTTGCCCTGGGCGGCGGCCGGTCCGGCCAGCAGTGCCGGCGCGGCGACGGCCGCGGCTCCGGCGCTCCCAGCCACGAGCACGCCACGGCGGGACGGGGTCTTCAGCTTCTGGCTCATGGTTCGAGATCCTTGTTCTTAGGCTCGGTTGTCTGGGGACGCGGATCGGGAAGCGCGGGGTCGGGGCGGCCGCACGGGCCGCCCCGCCGTCGTCAGAACGCGTACTGAGTTCGCAGCGAGTAGATGTTGAAGTCCTGGCCGACCTGGGCCCCGGCTGGCGGCGTCGCCGTCCCGGTTCCAAAGGCTGTGCCGCCGGGCGACAGGCGATCGACCGAGACGTCCTGATAGGCCGCCTGGAAGCGCAACACGTTGTTGACGTACCAGTTGAGGCCCACGGTGAAGATCTCCTGCTCGCCACCACGGATGGCCGAGGCGACCGGCGCGGTCCCGGCGGCGCCCGCAAGGTAGTTGAGGTCCAGCTTCGAATAACGCAGGCCGAGCTCCCAGGCTCCCCAGCTTCCCTTCTTCAGATCGAAGGGCTGGGCGGGGCGAGGCGCGTCGAAGGTGCCGGCGCTGTAGCGGCGGGCCTCGCCGGTGATGGTCCAGCCCACCTGGGCGTACCAGCCGGAGAAGTCCGGATCGCTCAACTGCCCCTTACGATCGACGTCGATGTCGAAGTACTCGGTCTGGAGATAAAGGTTCTTCCACTGGGCGCCGAACTCGGCCCCGATGGCGGTCAGGCCGTCGGCGTCGATACTGCCGGTGTCGATCAAGCGCGTGCCGTCAACGCGGATTTCCGGCCGGTCGCGCAGGCGGATGTTGGTGGCGGCGGTTCCGGCCACGTCCGGGCCGCTGGCGGCCGGATTGAACACGATGGAGGTGTTCACCCCGACATGGATCAAGGCGTCGTCGCGGCGGAACGGCACATAGGTCAGGCGGCCGACGAACGAGGTCTGCTCATCGAAGCTTGAGGTGCCGATGACGTTGCCGGTGATGGCCGCGGTGCCGGTCCAGTTGTCGCCGCTGGCGAGCAGGGCGACCGCGGTGCGGCCGTCGCCGCCGGCGATGGCGCGAACCGTCTCGGAGGGCGACGCGCGCTCGACGAACAGCGAGCCGTTGGTGGAGACCGCTTCCTCGAGGCCGGCCGGCGGCGAGAAGGCGCCGATGCGCAGCTTCAGATTGGCGACCGGGAAGCCGTACTGCACCCAGGCGGCGCTGATCTTGCCAGCTTCCTCGTTTCCGGACCCGCCGAAATCATAGAGGAAGTTGTAGTCGAAGGCGCCGAAGGCCTTGCCCTCGATGCCGATACGGGCGCGGCGGAAGTTGGCTCCGTCGGACAGGTCGCGGGCGTGATCATTCTCGGCGGCGTCGCCGAACGAGCCGCGGCGGAAATCGGTCGCCAGCGGGCCGGCGGGGGCCTGGTCGTAGTGAGCGGCGTCCAACTGGAACACACCCCGGAACGAGGCGCTGAATTGTCCGTCATCAGATTCTATGGTCGGCCGACCATTGTTGATCGAGACCTTGGTGGCCGTGGAATCCTTGCGCACCGCGGCGATGTTGTTGGCGGTCGATTGCTTCAGGTCGGCGATCTGGCCCTGCAGCAGCGTCAACTGCTCTTCCAGCAGCTTGATCCGCGCGTCGGTGGCCTCGTCGGCCGCCGCCAGTCCCGGCCAAGCGAATGCGATAGCCGCCGCCCCGGAGATGAGTTTGGTTTTCCACGACATGTGGTCTTGCCCCTCGATTTGTTGGAGTTCGTTACAAACTCGACCGTATGAAGACCCGATAAATCCTATCGGGAAAATGGAGATTGACTTCAAGCGGTCGTAGATTTCCTGACAGCAAGTGTCCGGCGCGGTCTCGCGCTTGGGTCGCTGTCATCGCAGTGACATAAGGGTCGGGCTTGGTCGGAATTTGCAGTTCAGGATAGATTCGCCTTGGCGCTAACCCAGCCGCCCTTTCCCCGCACCTCCCCCGAATGGCTTGTCGCCATCGGTCCCGTCCTGGTCGCGGGCGGCGCTGGCGTGGTGGCGATCCTGGGGTTTGGCTTCCTGGTGCGCGCCGATCCGCAGGCCATCTCATGGATGGTGCTCGTGGCCGCCGGCGTCACCGGTCTTTCGGCATGGCATGTGTTCGAGCGCGTCGGCGCGGCGACGCCCGCGCTCAGCGACGCCGACCGGCCCGCCCACGAGGACGCGCCGCCCTATGGGAGCCTCATCAACGCCCTGCCGGACCCGGTTTTGGTGATCGCCGCACATGAACCAGATGACCTCACAGGGCGACGTTTCGTGCTGGTTAATGAGGCCGCCCGGCAGACCCTTCGGATACAATATGACGCAGGGTTGCTGGTCACGATTATTCGCGACCCGGATGTGCTTGAGGCGGTCGACGAGGCGTTGTTCCGCGGCAAGGAGGCCGAGGCGATCTACGAACTGGGCGGCGCCCAGGAACGGGTGATGCGGGCCTTCGCCAAGCCGCTGGGGACTGCGCCGGACGGGGCGCCCCTGGCCCTGCTGGTGCTTCGCGACGAGACCGACATCCGGCGGGCCGAGCGCACCCGCGCCGACTTCCTGGCCAACGCCAGCCATGAACTGCGCACGCCGCTGGCCTCGCTGTCAGGCTTCATCGAAACCCTGCGCGGCCATGCCAAGGACGACGTGAACGCCCGCGAAAAGTTCCTTAGCATCATGCAGACCCAGGCCGAACGCATGTCGCGCCTGATCGACGACCTGCTTTCGCTCAGCCGCATCGAACTCAACGAACACATTGCGCCTGAGGGCGAGGCCGACCTCTCCATGGCGGTTATGGACGTCCTGGACGCCCTGGGCCCTCTGGCGCGGGATCGCGGGGTTCGGCTGGAGGCCGACGACCTGCCGCCGCGCGGCCAGGTGATCGTCGCCGGCGACCGCGACCAGATTATCCAGGTGGTTCAGAACCTGGTCGACAATGCGCTGAAGTACACGCCCAGGGGCGCGGCGGTGAAGATCTCGCTGCGTTCGGGCCTCTCGGCCTCGGCGGCGGGCGCGCCCGGCGACAGTCGCGCCTCGCGCCTGTCGTTGCTGACGCCGGACCGGGCGAGCGATCTCTATGCGTCATTGCGGGTCACGGACGCCGGCGTCGGCCTGGCCCGCGAGCACCTGCCGCGCCTGACCGAGCGCTTCTACCGGGTCGAGGGACAGAAGAGCGGCGAGCGGGCGGGGACTGGGCTGGGCCTGGCCATCGTCAAGCACATCGTCAATCGCCACCGTGGCGGCCTGGCGGTGGAAAGCGTGCTGGGCGAAGGCGCCACGTTCACCGCCTATTTCCCCCTCGCGCGGGTCGAGGCGCCGCCGGCCGAACCGGCGACGCCGCTCGCCTAGAACTTCGCCGTCAGGGACGCACCGTAGGTGCGGGGCTGGCCCGGGGACGACCCGGACGTCGGCGTTCGTGACCAGCTCACGGGCGGCCCCTAGATATATCCGCTCTGGGTGCCCCGAGCGCCTCCAGAAGGGCTTTCGCGGCGGGGCCAGAGGACGCCGGATTTTGCCCGGTTATCAACAGACCGTCGGTGACCACATGGACGCTCCAGTCCGGCCCCTTCGAGTAGTTCCCGCCGTTCTGCTTGAGCATGTCTTCAACCAAGAAGGGCACGACGTCGGTCAGCCCCACCGCTGCCTCCTCGGTGTTGGTGAATCCAGTCACGGACTTTCCGCGGATGAGCGCCCCACCGTCCGGCCCCTTTACGTGGCGTAGCGCCCCAGGCGCATGGCAGACGACGGCGACTGGCTTTGCGGACGTGATCGCCGATTCGATTAGCCTGATAGAGATCGGATCTTCTGCAAGGTCCCAGAGCGGGCCGTGGCCTCCCGGGTAGAACACCGCGTCATAGGCGGCCAAGTCGATGTCCGACAGCTTGTGGGTGGCGGCCAGGGCCGCCTTGGCCTCGGCGTCTGCATGAAAGCGGCGTGTGTCGTCCGTCTGGGCGTCGGCCGCATCGCTTTTCGGGTCCAGCGGCGGTTGTCCGGCCAGGGGCGACGCCAGGGTGATGTCGGCGCCCGCCGCCTTGAAGACATAATAAGGCGCTGCGAGTTCTTCCAGCCAGAAACCGGTCTTCTCCCCCGTTTCACCGAGCTTGTCGTGGGACGTCAGAACCATCAGAATTTTCATGTCCGGTCTCCATGGGACGGATCACGCTAACGCGCCCAAACGCATATGGGGACCAAGCCGAGATGTAAGCGTCGCGGGGGAGTCCTCCCGGCTGGGGTCCGCCAAGGTTCGCCGCCGTCCGGCTGTTGCGGATCACCGCACCTGTGTCCGCCCCGACCCATCCGACCTGCGGGGAATCGCCGCTGTCGGCCAAGACGGCTGCGGCACAGTCAACGGCGAGTTGGTGGCAGGATGCCGGCGACGGGAGGTGACCCAACGCGGACACTTACGATGGGGACCGTGGAGGAGCGGAAGGCATGTCATCGAACACTGTGCAGCCCTCCGGGTACGCAACCCAAGGCATGCTCTGTGCGCAGCGTACCGCGATTGTGGGAGTAGGCAGGGTCGGATCGGCGAAGCAGCCTCCGGCAAACCCGGTCTGGCCGGGCCTCCACGCGCCGAACGACCTCCAATAGATGGTTGAACCGCATGTCGAGCAGAACCAGCGCTTGCCGAAGCCTTCGAGAACCGCCAGCGGACCTTCCACCCTCCTAATCTGCTCATCGTGGAAGTAGACGGACCAACCGAACGGAGCGCCTGTGCGCCGTTTACAGTTGTCGCAACTGCAAAGGCCGCTGCTGACCGGTTCGCCCTCAACCTCAACTTCGCAAGCGCGACACGCACATTGCGCCGTCCGGATGGTCATCGCCGCCCCCTCTCGTTTCAGCAGATACCAACATGGTGAGAGTAGCAGCAGAAGATCAAACTCGGCGCGCGGCTAAGGTCCCCTTTCCACTCTCGGAATCTCCAGCGGCCCGCTATTGGACCTGCCAACTACGCCGATCAGATATATCTTGTGGTCTTAGCGCGGCATCGGGATGGTTCTAATTTGGGGCGAGGGCGTAGGGCCCTGAGGGCCATCCACGATAGGCCCGAGCTGTCGCAGTCGCTCCAGATAGGCATCCAGGATGCAGGCCTTGGCATCGGCCCTTTGCGCGCAGAGGCGGCTGGCCCGGTACCATTGGTCGTGGCTGATCGGGAGATCTGGGACGGCGCCCGGCGCTGCGATCCGCGCGGCGAGGGCCGCGTTCAAATGCGCCAGTTCGAGATCCTCGCAGATCAGCGAATCTATGGCGTAGACGGGCGTAGCCCTGCAGTCGGTGGTGGCCGCCCCCCAGTTCGGCGGCGGGGGCGCGGCGTTGGCCTGCTGGCCGAGCAAGCCAAACCCGCAGGCTTGAGCGGCGATGGCGAACGCTAGATCGCGGAAGGATGCGCGGGTGATCATCCGGCTATGGCTGGGGAATGACGGCGTCGATCACCGTCAGCTTTCGTCCCGTCACGTCCTCTCCGACGCTGGACTGGGTCACCAGTATGGTGACGCCGGGCTGCACCAGCGGGCGGACCGCTTGGTAGAAGCCCTTGGGCACCCGCACGCGCTCGATCGTGGCCTGATCCAGCTCGCGGCCCTGATCGGCGTCATGGCCGGGCAGGCCCATATAGACGAAGTGCGGCTTTCCATCCGCGCCGCGGGTTACGCTGATCACGTGCGTGCCGGGATCGTCATCGTCGATCTGCGCCACGCTGCGACCGATTTCTACCCCATTGCGCATCACCACGATCGCCTGGTCCTGCTTGGAGACGATGATGTTCAGCGGGCCGGAAGGGGAGAGCTCTGGCGTCCACCGAAACGGCTCCTTATCCAACTTGCGCTGCGCCGCCGCCGCGCCGCGAGCGTCGACCGGGGCGAGCAGGCTCTGGTTGGTCGTCTGCACGCGACCGGCCGCATCGCCGGCGATCACCACCGTTACGCCAAGGCTGGTGACCGCGAAAAGCTCACGCGAGAATTCCAGCGGCAGGTGAACGCATCCGTGGCTCTCCGGAAACCCGGGAAGCCCGCCGGCATGGAGCGCGATCCCATCCCAGGTCAGCCGCTCCTGAAACGGCATCGGCGCGTTGTTGTAGATGCTCGAGCGGTGGGTCGCGTCCTTCTGCAGGATCGTGAACACCCCGGTCGGGGTCTCGTGACCCGGCTTGCCGGTGGAGACGGTGCTGACCCCGATCCGCACGCCGTTGCGGTAGACGCTGGCTAGCTGCCGCGACAAGTCGACATATATCAGGACCGGTCCAGCTTGAGCCACATTGGGAGCCCAGACCCACTGGCCAGGTTTGAGCTGGTCCGCCTGACGGGCGAACTCTGCGGCGGAACTGGCCTTGGCCCCCTGGGCGTTGGCGTCACCCGCGTAGAAGGCGAGCGCCAGGCAAAGCGTAAGCAGCGGCAGTTTGGGGCGGCTTGGCATGGTCTCCGACGCAGCTGATGGACTTGGAAGGGCCTACGCCCCGCCGGGAAATTCTAGGAGTCAGGGCTTGGACGCAACGTTTTCCCGCCGCCGGGTTTTGGCCGCGGCCCTGGTCGGCAGCGCCGGCGTCGTCGCGCCGCGCCTTGCGAGGGCCGCCGCTTCGCCGGCCGGTCCAAGTTCGGCCCTGATGGCGCGCGCCATGTCCGCGTTTGACCGCCACCCCGGCGCCTTCACCCGAGATCTGATCGCCATCGCCGACTTCGACGCCGCTTCGTCGGTTCCGCGCTTCCACCTGGTGAACCTCGTGAGCGGCGGCGTCACCAGCCTGCTTGTGGCGCATGGGCGAGGATCAGATCCCGATCACAGCGGCTGGGTGAAGCGCCTGTCCAACGCGCCGGGCTCGGCCGCTTCGTCGGCCGGCGCCTACAGGACCGGACCGCTCTATGTCGGCAAGCACGGACAATCGCGACGCATCGCCGGTCTTGACCCCACCAACAACAATGCCGAACCTCGCGCGATCGTGGTCCACGGCGCATGGTACGTCAGCCAGGGCATGGTGAGGGATCACGGCAAGCTGGGGCGCAGCGAGGGCTGCTTCGCGGTCGCCGAGAACGTTCTTCCAGAAGTTCTGGCGCGGCTGGGCGAAGGACGTCTGATCTACGCCGACCGACTGCGCGCCTAGGGCGTCTAACTGCCCAGCCTCGCATTCGCAGTTCCGAGCCCGATGGTTTGTCGCACCTGGCCTGCAAGGTCACCTCTGCGCCAGCGCGGCCGTGAGGTCGGCTGAACGCCTCGCTATCTGTTGTTCCAATTCGGAAAAATCCGGCGCGGAGTATCGCTGGAAGAAGCCATCCTCAGGCTGGAGGCCTGCCAACATCGCTCCAAACCTCCAGGCTGGACCTGCGCTGTAATAAAACTGTCACCGAACTGTCGCGAGCCGACAGCATTAGGCAGGCAATTTCCGGCCTGCGCGGTCAGGGGGTCCTTGAAAGGGTCTCCGAACGTCCGGGCGAAGACAAGCACGGAAGCCTGATGCTCATCTGGATCGCCCTTACGGCGCTGTTGTTGTTCTCAGCCGCCACCTACATGGCCGCCCGGCGCAAGGCTGTGGCCGCCACGGGTGGCAAGCCCGTCCTCCTGCACTCGCTGCCCGGTTACTATGGCAGCTATGCAGCGCTCTGGGTCGGCGCCCCCGCCGCCCTGCTGATCTTGTTGTTCGCCATGTTCGGCGGCCGGATGGAGGAGGCGCTGTTGCGCGCCGATCCGCCCGCGGCGGTCCAGGCGCTGACCGCCCCGCAGCAGGACGTCTTCTTCGACGACGCCCGCGCCATCGCCCACGGCGGCCAGCCTAGCGAGACCATTTACGAAGGCGATCTGAAGACCGCCCTGGACGCCAAGGCGGCCAAGGCCGCTCACCTGCAGAACCTCATCCAGTACGGCTCGGTGGCGCTCGGCGCCCTTTTGGCCCTGGCTGGGATCATGATCGCCTATCCGCGCATCGGCCCGCAGTTCCGCGCCCGCAACAAGGTGGAAGGCTGGATCGCCGGCCTGTTCATCGCCTGCTCCGTCACCGCCATCCTGACCACGGCGGGCATTGTCGCCTCGTTGGTCTGGGAAAGCTGGCGCTTCTTCCAGGCCGTGCCGATCCACGAGTTCCTGTTCGGGATGGAGTGGAACCCCCAGATCGCCATGCGCGCCGACCAGTACGCCGGCACCGGCGCCTTCGGGGCGGTCCCGCTCTTCGTCGGCACTTTCCTGATCATGATGATCGCCATGCTGGTGGCGGCGCCGATCGGTCTCTACTCGGCTATCTACCTCTCCGAATACGCCAGCCCGCTGACCCGCTCGGTGGTCAAGCCGCTGCTGGAGATTCTCGCCGGCGTCCCTACGGTGGTCTACGGCTTCTTCGCCGCCCTGACGGTCGGGCCGATCTTCCGCTCCTTCTTCAACTGGATTGGGGCGCAGCTGGTCGGCGGGTCGTTCGACGGCCTGGGCCAATACCTGATGCAGGTCCAAAACCAGATGGCGCTGGTGGCCGGGGCGGTCATGGGGATCATGCTGATCCCCTTCGTTTCCTCGCTGTCCGACGACATCATCAACGCCGTGCCCCAGTCGCTGCGCGACGGCAGCCTGGCGATGGGCGCGACGCGCTCCGAGACGGTCAAGAAGGTGGTCCTGCCCGCCGCCCTGCCGGGGATCATGGCTGCTCTGCTGCTGGCGGTGTCCCGCGCGGTGGGCGAGACCATGATCGTCACCATGGCCGCCGGCCTGCAGGCCAAGACCACGCTCAATCCGCTCGACACCGTCACGACGGTGACCGTTCAGATCGTCACCCTGCTCACCGGCGACCAAGAGTTCGACAGCCCCAAGACCCTGTCGGCCTTCGGCCTGGGGCTCACCCTCTTCGTGGTGACCTTGATGCTCAACATCATCGCCCTGCGCATCGTGCAAAAGTATCGGGAACAGTATGACTGACGCCGCCATCCCGACCGCCGCGAGCCTGCGCCAGACCGTCGAGGCGCGCCTGAAGAAGCGCCACGCCCAGGAGATGCGGTTCCGCCTCTATGGCCGCATGGCCATCATCGTGGCGCTCTGCTTCCTGGCGCTCCTGCTCGGCCGGATCGTCACTCAGGGCTATTCGACCTTCGTCGACTATCGGATCGCGGTCCCGGTCTATCTGGACCCCGCGCGCATCGATAAGGCCGACCCGACCGGCGCCAACTACGACATGCTGGTCGCGCAATCGATCCTGACCAAGCTAGGCGAGCAGGACGACGACCTTGGTGAGAAGTCCGGCAAGGTCATGGAAATCATGTCCAACGACCTAGGCTTCCAGCTGCTCAAGATGGTCCGCGAGGATCCATCGCTGATCGGCAAGACCATCACTGTCACCGGCCCGGTCAAGTCTGACGCTGCTCTCTATTTCAAGGGCCAGATCAAGCGCTCGACGCCGCAAGACAGCCGCAAGCTGGACGACCAGCAGCTCGACTGGATGGACAAGCTCAAGGCTTCGGGCGCGGTCACCAGCGGCTTCAATGTCAGCTTCCTGACCAACTCCGACTCCACCGAGCCTGAGCAGGCCGGGGTGCTCGGCGCCATCGTCGGCTCGGCGATGATGCTGCTGGTCACCGCCGTTCTGGCGGTCCCGATCGGGGTGCTGGCTGCGACCTATCTTGAGGAGTTTGCGCCCAAGAACCGCTGGACGGACATCATCGAGGTCAACATCAACAACCTCGCGGCCGTGCCTTCCATCGTCTACGGCCTGCTGGGCCTGGCGGTGTTCAGCAACTGGCTGGCCGTGCCGCGCTCCTCGCCGTTGCTGGGTGGGCTGGTGCTGGCCCTGATGGCTCTGCCGACCATCATCATCGCCACCCGCTCGGCGCTGAAGGCGGTTCCGCCCTCGATCCGGGAAGCGGCGCTCGGCGTCGGCGCCTCGCGCACCCAGACCGTCTTCCACCATGTCCTGCCGCTGGCCATGCCCGGCGTGATGACCGGCGCGATCCTGTCGCTCGCCCACGCGCTGGGCGAGACGGCGCCGCTGCTGATGATCGGCATGATCTCCTTCGTCCCTGGCGTGCCGGAAGGTTTCACCGGCGCCGCCACCGTCCTGCCCGTCCAGGTGTTCATCTGGGAAAACGCGTCCGAACGCGGCTTCCACGAGCGCACCGCCGCGGCGATCATCGTGCTGCTGGTGTTCATGATCATCATGAACCTGGCCGCCATTCTAGTGAGGCGCCGCTTCGAGCGGCGGTGGTAGTCTCCATGCGCCTGATCCCGAGGTTCTCCATGCCAAGCCAGCGCGACGACTCGATCGCCCACGACACGGTCGCCCCTGTACACATCGCGGTCGATCGCGCTCACGCCAGCCAGCCAGCCGGCCCGATCAAGATCCGCGCTCGCGACGTCAACGTCTTCTACGGCGACAAGCAGGCTCTGTTCGACGTCTCGCTAGACGTGCCGGAAAACTCCGTCACCGCCCTGATCGGCCCGTCGGGCTGCGGCAAGTCGACCTTCCTGCGCTCGATCAACCGGATGAACGACACCATCCCCGGCTGCAAGGTCACCGGCCGGATCGAGCTGGACGGCGAAGACGTCAACGACCGGTCCATCGACCCCGTCGTGCTGCGCGCCCGGGTCGGCATGGTGTTCCAGAAGCCGAACCCGTTCCCGAAGACCATCTTCGAGAACGTCGCCTACGGCCCGCGCATCCACGGCATCGCCACCGGCAAGGCCGAGCTTGAAGAGATCGTCGAACGCTCTCTGAAGCGCGCCGGCCTCTGGGCCGAGGTCGCCGATCGCCTGCACCAGCCCGGCACCGGACTTTCCGGCGGTCAGCAGCAGCGCCTGGTTATCGCCCGCGCCATCGCGGTCAGCCCTGAAGTAATCCTGATGGACGAGCCCTGCTCGGCGCTGGACCCTATCGCCACGGCGCGGATCGAAGAGCTGATCGACGAACTGCGCAACCAGTACTGCATCGTGATCGTGACCCACTCCATGGCCCAGGCCGCGCGGGTGTCGCAGAAGACCGCCTTCTTCCACCTCGGCAAGCTGGTCGAGGCCGGCCCCACCGGCGAGATCTTCACCAATCCGCGCGACAGCCGCACCCAAGACTACATCACCGGCCGGTTCGGCTAAGGGCGAGCGACATGAACGAGCACATCGTCAAATCCTACGAAGACGAGCTGAACACGCTCACCGCCGACTGCGCCCGCATGGGCGGCCTGACCGAGGCCCAGGTTGGCGACGCCATCGACGCGGTCGTCAAGCGTGACCAGGGCCTGGCCCAGGCCGTGGTCGGCCGTGACGAGCGGCTGGACGTCCTGGAAGTGGATATTGAGCGCAAGGCCATCCGCCTGATCGCGCTGCGCCAGCCGATGGCCAACGACCTGCGCAAGACGGTGGCGGCGATGAAGATCGCCTCCAACCTGGAACGCTGCGGCGACTTGGCCAAGAACATCGCCAAGCGCACCCTGGTGCTGAACGAGGCCGAACCGATCACGCCGCTGACCCGCTCGATCGAGCGGATGGGGCGGCTGGTGCTGGGCCGGCTGAAGGACGTGCTGGACGCCTATACCGGCTCGGATCTGGATCGCGCGGTCGCCGTCTGGTCTCGCGACGACGAGGTGGACGAACACTACAACAGCCTGTTCCGCGAATTGCTGACCTACATGATGGGCGATCCGCGTACGATCACGGCCTGCGCCCATCTGCTGTTCGTGGCCAAGAACCTCGAGCGCATCGGCGACCACGCCACCAACATCGCCGAGATCATCCACTACGAAATCACCGGCGAGGACATGATCTCCGCCGACCGGCCGAAGACCGATGCGCTGCGCCTCTAGCGCGCCGCCCGAGGAGTAGCGATTTGACGCCCCATATCCTGGTGGTCGAGGACGAAGACGCCCTCTCGACCCTGCTGCAATACAATCTCGACAAGGAAGGCTACGAGGTCGCCGTCGCCGCCGACGGCGAGGAGGCCCTGACCCTGGTCTCCGAGCGCTTGCCCGACATCATCGTGCTCGACTGGATGCTGCCAAAGATCTCCGGGATTGAGGTCTGCCGCCGCCTGCGCCAGCGCGCCGAGAGCCGCAACGTGCCGATCATCATGCTGACCGCGCGCGGGGAGGAGAGCGACCGGATCCGCGGCCTCGACACCGGGGCCGACGACTACATCGTCAAGCCGTTCGCCATGAGCGAGCTGTCGGCCCGCATTCGCGCGGTGCTGCGCCGGATCCGTCCGGGCCTGGCCGAGGACCGCGTACACATCGGCGACCTGGTCATCGACCGCGTCGCCCACCGCGTGAAGCGGGCGGGCAAGGAAATCCACCTCGGCCCGACCGAGTTTCGTCTGCTGGACTATCTGATGCAGCACCCCGGCCGGGTGTTCAGCCGCGAGCAGTTGCTGGACGCGGTCTGGGGCTCGGACGTATATGTCGAGGCCCGCACGGTCGATGTCCACGTTGGCCGGCTGCGCAAGGCGCTGAACCGCGAGGACGCCATGGCCGACCCGATCCGCACCGTGCGCTCGGCGGGCTATTCGCTGGATATGGACGCCTAGGGAAGCCGTCGTACCTCCCCCCACGTTCGTCATCCCCGGGCTTGTCCCGGGGGATCCATACACGCGAGCCGTTCAGGGAAAACTTCGACTGCGGAGTCTATGGATGGCCGGCACGAGGCCGGCCATGACGAGCAGGCGAGCGGGGGCCTCTAAGCCGCCTCGCGCTTGTAGATCGATCGCTTCGGCGAGGCGAGCACCCGGCCAGCATCGGCTCGAAGGCTTCCAGCGGCATCGATTCATAGGCCGGATCGAAGCTGTTCTGGTCGTACAGATGGCAGAACTGCGCGGTGTATTCGAAGTCCGGATGGCCGCGGAACTGCTCGCGCATGTCGCGGTCCAGGCCCAGGTGGTGGAAGAAATAGTACCCCTGGAAGATGCCGTGCTTGTCCATCATCCAGTAGTTCCGTTCCGAAACGTACGGCTTCATGATGATGGCGCCGATCTCGGCATGATTGGACGGGCCTAGCAAGTCGCCGATGTCGTGCATCAGCGCGCAGACGACATACTCCTCGTCCTTGTCGTCCTTGAAGGCCCGCGTGGCGGTCTGCAGGGAATGCTCCAGCCTATCGACCGGGTAGCCGCCGCTATCGCCGGCCAGCATCTTCAGGTGGCTGATAAGCCGGTCAGGAAGTTCGCGGCTGAACGGGCCCGCGGCCTTCACGATGGCCATCCAGTCTTCCTGGGTGCCCTCGGTCATGGCGGTGAACTGCGCCTGCGATAGAGCCTCGCCGTCGGCCATGGCCGTCTCCCTAACGTTGTTTTCCCTATCGTGCGGTTATCGCGCGGCGAGGTCAACGAAGGGGCGGCCCAACAAAAAGGCCCGCCAGCATGGCTGACGGGCCTGATCGCTTAGATGAGATCAGATCTTAGGCGAACGCGACCGAGTCGTCGCGACGACGGCGACGGATCGCCACGCCAGCGCCCGTGAAGCCGATGATCATCATCGCCCAGGTCGCCGGTTCCGGAACGGCCGAGCCGAAGGTCAGCGTGCCGCTGTAGGAGCCGTTACCGCCGCTCCAGCCCGTCACTTCGAGCTTTTGAGGGCCGCCGGTGATCGGGGTGTTGAACAGCGAGCGGAACTCGACGTTGCCGGCCGACACCAGATCGAGAGCCACACCGTTCAGCTTCACTGAAGTGAAGTTGATGTCGGTCGACGGAGCGCCGAGCGTCAGGATCGAGCTGATCGTCGCGCCGCCAGCGCCGTTCGCCGGGAAGACGAAGTCGAAGATATGAGAGAAATTGCCGCCGGCGACGGCGGTGTCACCGAAGACGCCCGTGACGGAACCATCGGCCTGGGGGGCGGTGACGGTGATGTATTGAGCGGCGTTGGCGGCCGGAGCGGCGGCCAACATCGAAACGGCCAAGGCCGCCCCAACTAGAAGCTTCTTCAATTTACTACTCCAGCTTTTTGACCATGCTCCAGCAATCAAAAATTGAGTGTGCCGGAACGGTACTATCGGAGAGCGCAATAAAGCTGGGGCTTAACGATCGCGCAACCATGTTCCCGCAGTGCGGGAGTCTTAAATTGTAAATTGTGCTGAAACCGGGTGGATCGTGGTTAAAATGTCCCTGTTTTGGGGAATTTGAGGCCGCGCGCTTATGTTGCAATGCACTCAAAGCAACCGGGGGTCGATTCCTCGCCCGCCCTTGAGCGCCGCACCAGGACTCGCTAAGAAGCAGCGTGCGAACGCGCCGACCCGTCGGCGACCCCCCTTCACACATGCGGGCGTAGCTCAGGGGTAGAGCGTCAGCTTCCCAAGCTGAATGTCGTGGGTTCGAATCCCATCGCCCGCTCCAACCTCCTAGATCATCTTATCGCTTCCGGACTGGCTCGCCCTACGTTCCAGCGTGCCCTATTCGCTCCGGCCCTGGTCACTCGCGTCTACTTGCCTCGACAATTTCCGCGAAGGTGAGGGGGCGCAGATCGAGCGCGGTGGGGAGTTCGGCCTCTGCGGCGTCCAGGAAGCGATCAAGGTCAAGCGGATCCAAGCGCTGGATCACTTCGGGTCCAAAGCGCCACCATTGCAGCGCGAGCAGCCTGGCGATGGTGGCTTCCGGGAAGCGAAAGCGGACGGTGCGGGCGGGGGACCCCACCACGATCGCATAGGGCGGGACGTCCTTGGTCACCACGCTTCTGGCGCCAATGACCGCGCCATGTCCGACGACGACGCCACCTGCGATCATCGCCTGAGCGCCGATCCACACATCGTGGCCGATGGTGACGGGCGCAGGGCGGTGTTCGAAGGGGAAGCTCGGATAGTCGGTGATTCCGTAGTCCGCGAGGTAGCCAGAGATGAAGCGCAGGGCGCTCTGGGGTGGATCGAAGGTCGTCGGCGAACTCGTGACCCTGTCGAGCGGATGGGCCGCCCCAAAGAAGCTCAGGCCCGCCGCAATCGAACAGTACCGGCCGACCGACACGTCCGATTGCAAACTTGAGTGGGTATACGAGAACGCGCCGACGGCTTTCGGAATGACATCGCCACTGGCGAAAGTGACGTAGGGCTCGATCTCGCAACGCTCATCGACGCCGATCTGCTGACCTACTCGCCACCGTTCACCAGCGTGGACGCGATGATAGATGCGCCGCGCGGTGAATAGATCGAGCAGGGGGCGAGTAATCCTTACGGCTCTCATAGCTCTCCAGGCGGGTGTGGCTTGGTGACCCTCCCGTCTTTTGCCTGCGTCAAACGTCCTCGCCAAGAGGCCGCGCCCGGGTCGGCGCGATCGTGGCGGCGACGGCGTGGCTGAGGTCCAAGTGGATCGACAATTCCAATGATCCAATCGACGTCGCCCGTCTTGCGGCCCATGCTGAGGTCATTCGACACGCGGCCTTGGGGGCGGGCGTCTCGGCGGGGCGTGGACGGGTTGGACGACTCCTCACCATCTGTGCGTTTCCGGCTGCCGGACCCGGCCCTGAAGCGTTTCATCACCGCCTACTATTTCGTCGAGGTTCCGGCCGGGCCTGCGGGCGCGGTGGAAGATCTGCTGCATCCGGAGTGGGCCAATATTCGCTTCGTCCTGAACGGCCATTGGTCGCTGCGGCTTGACGGCCAACTCTATGACCCCGCCCCCCCGGCGGCGTTGTTCGGCCCTACCAGCGTCACCGGAACCGTGCGGGGCCAGGCTGGAACCGTGCTGGGGATCGGGCTGTTGCCGCTGGGCTGGGCGCAGTTTTTCAAGGCGCCCGCCGCCGAGTACGCAGATCGCGTCGCGCCCCTGGCCCAGGTGCTCGGCGAGCGCGCGCAGGAAACCCATGAGGCGTTGCTCAGCGCCGGCGACGACGACGCGCGCGTCGCGATCCTGGACGCCCTGTTCACCGCGATGGCCAGCGCCGGCGGCGCGCCGGACGCCATCCTCGTGCGGGCTCACGACCTGCTGGTCGACCCCACGATGGGCTCAGTCGACGCCCTGGCCCAGGCGCTTGGCGTCTCGTCTCGCCACTTGGCGCGGTTGTCGCTCCGCAAGTTCGGCTTTGCGCCAAAACTGCTGCTGCGCCGCCAGCGGTTCCTGCGCACCTTGCAGGAGCTTCGCGCTCATCCGGGCGAAGGTTGGGCCAGCCTGATCGACGCCTGGTACTATGACCAGTCCCACTTCGTGCGCGACTTTCACCGCTTCATGGGCATGTCGCCCTCGGCCTATTTCGCCCTGCCGCACCGATTGCTGGGGCCCGCGGCGCGCGCGCGGATGGCCGCGCTCGGCGCATCGCTCCAGGGCTTGCACGCCGCGCAGGCCGACGGGTCCGTTTTGTCCAATTCAGCGGAGTAGGCGTCCCATAGGCTCTGCCGCTCGGCGTCATGACCGGCGCCTTCGGGGGAGGGTGACAACAATGGGGCCGAAACTTCAGGGCGGCTTGGTCGCGACGTTCTTGGGTTTGCTGCTGGCTTGCGCTGGAACAAGCCAGGCGTACGCGGCCAAGCCGCTCATCAATCTGGGGCCCAAGAGCGCGCCGGTGAGCGAGCCGGTCTCGTTCGGCGCCGGGGACGACCTGTCAGGCCAGAGCGGCGTGCTGATCTGGCAGAACGAGCGCGAGGCCGCGCGTGGTCTTCGCCAGGTGGTGATCCCCTCTTTCCAGGTCGAGTTCGTCACCAATTCCGGCGCGACGTCGACGGGGTCGGGCCTGTCGCAATCCCAGGTCAGCTACACCCTGAACGGTCCAAGCCCGCAGGACATGCAGGCGATCACCGACGCCTACTACGCCAAGTTCGTCGCCGAGCTGGAGGCAACCGGTGTCAAGGTCATCACATTGGACGAGGCGATGGCGCGCAGTCCTGGCCTCGTGCGGCTGATGAACATGGCCAAGCCGGCGCCGTATGTGCGCGGCAAGGCCAATCGCAGCGCCTTCTATTCACCGCCGGGCATGAAGTTCTACTTCACCCCCAATGACGGTCGCGCCAAGGGGTTCGGCGACACCATGACCACCACCGGCTCGCAGGTGCCCGAGGAGATGGCCATGCGTGAGCTGGACGCCGGGGTCATGGGCGTCCGCATGGTGGTGGACTTCGCTGAAATCCAGGCGCGTGGGCGCGGGGTGCTGGGCATGCGCCCGATGACCGCCAAGGTGACCAGCAAGGCCAATGTCGCCCTGCTGCCGACCGACACCCAGCTATGGGTGATCACGCCGAAAGCTAAGTCGACGCCGATGGATCTGGGCCACCGGCTTCGCTACGCCCTGACCGGCGCGGTGGTGATGCCGGGCAGCGTGATTTCCGCCAGCGACACCACCACCGGCGCCAGCAAGATGGGCGACGCTGTCGGCAGCGCCATCGGCGTATTGGCTGGCGTGGGCGGAACCAAGACCCGCACCTATGAGGTGACGGTCGATCCGACCCTTTGGCGCCTGGACGTCTCGGCGGCGATGGAACAGGTCGGGGCCCTGATGATCGCTCGGTTGAAGCAGGACCTCTGACGAGGCCAGCCGCCGGAGGGTCAGCCCTTCAGCGGCAGCGGCAGGCCGGCCATGACCGCCTCAACCCGGTCGGCCGCCGCGGCCACCTTTTGGTGCATCCACCCGGCCTCGTCGCGGAAGCGGCGGGCCAGGGCGTTGTCGGGCACGATGCCCTGGCCGACCTCGTTCGAAATCACCACCAGGGCGGCCGGGCTCTGGGCCAGTGCGTCGACCAGGTCGGCCACGACTAGGCCGATGTCGGCCTCCGCCAGCATCTGGTTGGTCAGCCATAGAGTCAGGCAGTCGATCACCGCCACGTCGCCGGCGGCCAGTCCCCGCACCGCGCCGGCCAGGTCCAGCGGCGCCTCGATCGTGGTCCAGGCCTCGTCCCGCTCGGCCTGGTGGCGGGCGATGCGCTGCGCCATCTCGGCGTCCAGCGCCTGGGCCGTGGCGATCATGATCAGCCGCCCTTGGGAAAGCTCCCTCGCGCGCGCCAAGGCATGGCTGGTCTTGCCCGATCGGGCGCCGCCCAGGATGAAGGTCAGGCTCATCGGGATTGACGCTCCGCATGGCAAAGCCTAGTGGGGCCTCGCGACAGGTTCCCCGCAAGGGGATTAATAGGGAACTCAGGTGAGACACCTGGGCTGCCCCCGCAACTGTAAGCGGCGAGCCCGCGCGTCATAAGCCACTGGACGATGGTCGTAAAAGACCGGGTTCTGGGAAGGCGGCGCGCACCGGCTGTGACCCGTGAGCCAGGAGACCTGCCTGACGCAGTCGTCCTTCGGACGGTCGGTGGGACCGGACGAACGGGTATTTTCCCGAGAGACGACGTCCGTCACCTGCGTGCAAGCGCGGGTTCGTCGTCACACGTCTGGGGGATACCCGATGAAGACTATTCTGTTCGCCACCACCGCCGCCGTTCTATGCGGTCTCTCCACCCATGCCGCGGCGCAGTCCGCCTCGCCGATCGCCATCGCCGCCGTCGGCGAACTGGTCGTCACCGCCAACCGCTCGCCGCAGGAAGCCGAGCGCGTCGGCCAAAGCGTCACCGTCCTGGACGCCGACGCCATCCGCGCCAGCCAGTCGATCGACGTCTCGACCCTGCTGGCCCAGACGCCCGGCGTCAGCTTCTCGCGCAACGGCGGGGTCGGCGGCTCGACCTCGGTGCGCATCCGCGGCGCCGAGGGCGACCAGACCGTGGTGGTGATCGACGGCGTGAAGCTGAACGATCCATCCACCGCCGGCGGCGGCTACAACTTCGCCAACCTGCTGGCCGGCGACATCGGCCGCATCGAGATCCTGCGCGGCGCCCAATCGACCCTGTGGGGCAGCCAGGCCATCGGCGGCGTCGTCAACATCATCACCGCCGAGGCGCAATCGCCGTTCGAGGCCACGCTCACCGCCGAGGGCGGCTCCATGAGCACCGGCTATCTGCGCGCGGCGGCCGCCGGCACGACCGATCGCGTCACCTGGCGGCTGGCCGGCGGTCGCTATGAAACCGACGGCGTTTCCTCCTACCGGCTGGGCAAGGAAAAGGACGGCTACGAAAACACCGGCATCAGCGGTCGCGCCGTGATCCGCGCCACCGACGCGGTCTCCATCGACCTGCGCGGCGTCTATTCGAAGGGCAAGAACGGCTTCGACGGCTTCCCGCCGCCCAGCTTCACCTTCGGCGACACCCCCGAGTACGGCAAGACCGAGGAGTTCGTCGGCTATGCGGCGCTCAACTTCGATCTGTTCGACGGCGCCCTGCAGAACCGCATCGCCTATGGCTACACCCGCACTGACCGCCAGAACTTCAATCCCGACCAGGCGGTAACCGACGTCACCTTCGACGCGCGCGGCGAGAATAAGCGCTGGGAATACCAGGGCGTCTGGACGATCAACGACGCCTGGACCGCCACCTTCGGCGGCGAGATCGAAGACTCCAAGATGCGCTCGGCCTCGCCCAGCGCCTTTGACCCGAACCCCGCCGCCACCAACGCCAAGGCTGGTCTCGACGGCATCTACGCCCAGGTCCAGGGCGAGATCGTCAGCGGCCTGACGATCACCGCTGGTCTGCGCCGCGACAGCCACGATACCTTTGGCGACAAGACGCTAGGCCAACTCGCGGCCGCCTGGTCGCTGAACGACGGGAGCACCATCCTGCGCGCCAGCTTCGGCCAGGGCTTCAAGGCTCCGACCCTCTATCAGCTCTACAGCGAGTACGGGAATCCGACCCTGTCGCCGGAGGAGGCTGATGGCTGGGACGCCGGAATCGAGCAGCACTTCCTCGACCGGTTCATGGTTCGCGCCACCTACTTCGGCCGCAAGACCGACAATCAGATCGACTACTTCTCCTGTACCGCGACCACCCCCAATCCGCTCTGCGTCGTGAACGGGGTTCGTCGCTTCGGCTTCTACGACAACACCGCGCGCACCAAGGCTCACGGCGTCGAGCTGGAAGGTTCGGTCGATCTCGGCCCGCTGGCGGTGCTGGCCAACTACACCTGGACGGACACCGAGAACGACTCGCCCGGCAACGCCAACCGCGGCAAGGAGCTGGCGCGCCGGCCCGAGCATCAGGCCAATATCCAGACGACCTACACCTGGACCAACGACGCCACCCTGGGCGCGGCGATCCGCTATGTCGGCGCCAGCTTCGACAACGCCGCCAACTCCTATGTCCTGCAGAGCTACACCCTCGTGGACCTGCGGGCGTCCTATCCGGTGAACGAGACCTTCGAGGTCTATGGCCGCGTCGAGAACGCCTTCGACGACAGCTACGAGACGACCCGCAACTACGGCTCGCCGGGACGTGGAATCTATGTCGGTGTCCGCGCCAGCTTCTGATCTGGACCTGGAGGACTTCCTCCGTCACGGCGGCCGGCTGGCCGCGGCGCGGCGCGCGTTTCCGGACGCGCCCACGCCGTGGCTGGACCTGTCGACGGGCATCAACCCGCGTCCCTGGAAGGGGGCGCGGGCCACCGCCGCGAGCCTGACGCGGTTGCCTGATCCTGATGAGATCAAGGCCTTGGAGGCTGCGGCCGCCGCGGCCTTTGGCGTATCGTCTGATCGTGTGGCCGCAGTGCCGGGCGCCGAGGCGGCCTTGCGCGCCTTGCCCCGCCTGCTGGGCGCGCGCTCGGTCGCGATCGCCGCCCCGACCTATGGCGGTCATGCCGAGGCCTGGCGCTTGGCAGGAGCCAAGGTTCGTTGTGTCGCGCCAGGGGACCTCAGCGCCGTGGCCAGCGAGGCGGTGGTGGTGGTCAATCCGAACAATCCTGACGGCGCACGCCGCGAGGATCTGGAGGCCGGCGACCGCTGGCTGATCGTCGATGAGTCCTTTGTCGAGACCGCGCCGGAACTCAGCGTCGCCGTCCGCGCCGGCCATCGGCTGATCGTGCTGCGCTCGTTCGGCAAGTTCTATGGCCTGGCGGGCGTCCGGTTGGGGTTCGTGATCGCCGAGCCGGGGTTGGCCGCGCGGGTCGCCGCACAGTTCGGTGACTGGCCGGTCAGCGCCGAGGCCATCGCCGCCGGCACGGCCGCCTATGCAGACCATGCTTGGCGCGAACGCACCGCCGCGCGCCTGGCCAAGGATGCGGCGCGCCTGGACGGGCTGCTCGCCGCCAACGGTTTCGAGGTGCTCGGCGGCACGTCGCTGTTCCGCCTGGCCTCCACCCCTGACGCCGCCCGCCGTTTCACCGCCCTGGCGCGGCGCGGCGTGCTCACACGGCCCTTTTCCGATCAGCCGACCTGGCTCAGGTTCGGCCTGCCGAAACCCAAAGACTGGCCCAGACTGCAATCCGCCCTGGAGGGCTCCCGCCGATGAGCGACGAAGAAGACGTCAAGAACGCCGAGCACAAGGCCGCCATGCAGGCGCTGAAGGCTGAACGCGACGAGCTGATGGCCACCAAGACCGACGAGGCGCCGGGCCTGCTGCTGGTCCACACCGGCGACGGAAAGGGCAAGTCGACGGCCGCCTTCGGCATGGTCGCCCGCGCCATGGGCTGGAACCAGAAGGTCGGCATCGTCCAGTACATCAAGGGCAAGTGGATCACTGGCGAGCGGCAGTTCTTCAAGAAGTTCCCTGGCCAGGTCCGCTACGAGATCATGGGCCAGGGCTTCACCTGGGACACCCAGGACCGCGCCCAGGACATCGAGGCCGCGCAGGCCGCCTGGGCTACTTCGGTCGAGATGCTGCACGATCCCGAACTCGACCTGGTGATTTTGGACGAGCTGAACATCGCCCTGCGCTACGACTATCTCGACATCGACAAGGTGGTCGCAGACCTGAACGCCCGGCCGCGCGACAAGCACGTGGTCATCACCGGTCGCAACGCCAAGCCGGAGCTGCTGGCCATCGCCGACCTCGTCACCGAGATGACCCTGGTCAAGCATCCGTTCGAGCAGGGTATCAAGGCCCAGCGCGGGATCGACTTTTGAGCTGGAGGATCACCCGGCGCGCGGTGCTCGCTTCCGGCGCCGTGGTGGGACTGGGCGGGGCGGCGACGGGCGATCCGCGCCGTATCGTCTCGCTCAATCCCTGCCTGGACGTGATCCTCGTACATGTGGCCGACCGCGCTCAGATCGCTGCCCTTAGCCACTATTCCCACGAACCTTCCAGCTCCAGCCTAGGCGAGCTGGGGCGGACCTTTCCGTTCACCTATGAGAGCGCCGAGGAGGTGCTGGCCCTGCGGCCGGACCTGGTGCTGACCGGCCGCCATTCCTCGCCTGCGACCCGTGCGGCGCTGAAGCGGCTGCACATTCGCGCCGAGCTGTTCGGCGTCCCCAATACGTTCGAGGAGAGCTTGGCGCAGGTGCGTCAGGTGGCCCGCGCTGTCCATCGCCCGGCGCGCGGCGAGGCGCTGGTCGCCAGGATCGAAGCGGCCGTAGCTGCGTCCGCCCCGCCGCCGGGTACGCCGAAGCTGACCGCTTTGGTCTATCAGTCCGGCGGCTTCGCCTCGGCCCAGGGGACGCTGATGGACGACATGATGCGCCGCGCCGGCTTCGAGAACGCCGCCTCGCGCTATGGCCTGAAGAGAACAGGCAACGTCCCGCTGGAACTTCTGGTGGCCGATCCGCCTGACGTGCTGCTGGCTGGGGAGACCAAGCCCGGCGCGCCGACCTGGGCCGACCGGGTGCTGAACCACCCGGCCCTCTCGCGGGTCGCTCACCAAATGCACCGCGCCAGTTTCCCGCAGCAGCTCACCTTCTGCGGCGGGCCGGTGCTGATCCAGACCGCCGCGATGCTGGTCCGCGCCCGGCAGGGCGCCTTGCGCGCCAGAGAGGCCCGCGCATGACCCGCCGCCAGACCACCATTCTCGCCCTGATCGTGCTGACCATCCTGCTGTCGATGGTCAGCATGGCGGCCGGCCGGGTCTGGACGCCATTCAGCGCGTGGACGGATCACAGCGATCCGCGCTGGGCGATCATCTTCGAGCTGCGACTGCCGCGCACCATCCTGGCGATCGGCGTCGGCGCTGCGCTTGGCATGGCCGGGGCGGCGATGCAGGGCTACACCCGCAACCCGCTGGCCGATCCGGGCGCGCTGGGCGTCTCGTCGATGGCCGCTCTAGGCGCGGTGCTGACCCTCTATCTGGGCGCCGGCGCGGCTGAGCCCTGGGTGATCGCCACCGCCGCCATGATCGGCGCCCTGATCGCGGTCATGTTACTGCTGGCGCTGTCGGGCCAGGCCTCCAGCATCGTCACCTTCATCCTAGCCGGGGTGATCTTGCAGACCATGGCCGGGGCGGGCGTGGCCCTGGCGCTCAGTCTCGCGCCCAATCCCTGGGCGGTGAACGAGATCATCAACTGGCTGATGGGCTCGCTCGCCGACCGCAGCATCGGCGAGGTGCAGATGGCCTTGCCGTTGATCGCCGCCGGCTGCGTGATGCTGGTGTTCATCGGGCGGGGCCTGGACGCCCTGACCCTCGGCGAGACCGGTGCGCGCTCGCTCGGCGTGAACATGACCGCCACCCGCTGGATCTTGGCGATCGGCGTGGCCCTGACCGCAGGCGCCAGCGTCGCCGTCACCGGCGTCATCGGCTTCGTCGGCCTGATCGTCCCACACCTGCTCCGGCCCCTGGTGGGCGCCAGGCCCGGGGGCCTGTTGATCCCCAGCGCCATCGGCGGGGCGGTGCTGGTGCTGGCCGCCGACATCGCCGTGCGGCTGACCCCCGCCGCCAGCGAGGTGAAGCTGGGCGTCGCCATGGCCGTGCTTGGCGGGCCGTTCTTCTTCGTCCTGCTGCTCTCGCTTCGCCGGAGGATCGCATGAGCACGCTCAGCGCTCACGACATCGAGGTCCGTCTCGGCGGCAAGCCGGTGGTGGCCGGCGTCGCGGCGACCTTCCAATCGGGCACGGTCACCGCGATCCTGGGTCCGAACGGGGCGGGCAAGTCGACCCTGCTCGCCTGCCTGGCGGGGCTGCGCAAACCGGGCGCCGGCCGCGTCCGTCTCGATGAGGCCGACGTGCTGTCGATGCCCGCCCGCGCCCGCGCGCGGCGTATCGGCTTCATCCCCCAGACCGCCGAAGTCGCCTGGGCGGTCGAGGCCCGGATCCTGGTCGGCCTGGGCCGCACGCCGTTCATCGGCTCCAGCGGACTGTCGCTGGAAGACGCGGCCGCCATCGACCGCGCCATGGACGCCGCCGGCGTCACTGAACTGGCCGACCGCGACGTCACCACGCTATCGGGCGGCGAACGGGGCAGGGTGCTGATCGCCCGCGCCCTGGCCGGCGACCCCGAATGGCTGCTGGCCGACGAGCCGCTCACTGGCCTCGATCCCGGCCACCAGCTCGACGCCGGCGAGCTCTTCCGCGCCATGGCCCATGAGCAGGGGCGGGGCGTGATCGTCACCCTGCACGACCTGTCGCTGGCCGCGCGCATCGCCGACCGGATCATCGTCATGGCGGCCGGCAAGGGGCTGGCCGACGGCCCGCCATCGGAAGCGCTTTCGCCCGATGTGATGGCCCGCGCCTACGGCGTTCGCGCCCGGGTGATCGAAGGCGCCGGCGGACCGCTGATCGAGATCGTCGGGCGTGGCGGCTGATCCTTGGCTGGTCCTCGCCGCCGCGGCGGTGGAGGGCGTGGCCGGCTATCCGCGCAGGCTGCACACCGTTGTCCCGCATCCGGTCGCCTGGATCGGCTGGCAGCTTCGCGCGCTTGAGCGATGGCTGAACCGAGGTGGCGATCTCGCCCGCCGGATCGCCGGCCTCGCCACCCTGCTGATCGCCGCCGGATCAGCGGCGGGCGCTGGTTTGCTGCTCGACCATCTGCTCACCGGCTGGGCCGTAATCCTGGCCGCGCTCGTGGGCTCCCTGGGCCTCGCCGCCCGCAGCCTCTACGACCACGTCGCCGCCGTCAGCCGCGCGCTCTCACCCCACGAGTCTTTCCTCCCCTGCGCAGCGGGGGAGGGGGACCGCCCGCAGGGTGGTGGAGGGGGCGAGCCTCAAGCTCAGCGCCTAGTCGCGCCCCCTCCACCGGCTTCGCCGGTCCCCCTCCCCCATGAATGGGGGAGGAAAGAAACTCAGTCGACTGAGGGGGACTACAATCTTCCCGCCGCCCGCGCCGCCGTCGCCATGATCGTCGGTCGCGACACCGGGTGCCTTGACGAAGAAGGCGTCGCCGCCGCCGCCCTGGAGAGCCTGGCCGAGAGCTTCAACGACGGGGTGGTCGCGCCGCTATTCTGGTTCCTGGTCGGCGGGCTCGCGGGCCTGTTCGCGTACAAGGCCGTCAACACCGCTGACAGCATCATCGGCCACCGGGAAGAGCCCTATCGCTGCTTCGGCTGGGCGGCGGCCCGCACCGACGACCTGATGAACCTGATCCCGGCCCGCATCGCCGGCGCCCTTATCGCGCTCGCCGCCGGACGTGGCTGGACTGTGATGCTGCGTGACGCAGCCAAGCACGCCTCGCCCAATTCCGGCTGGCCCGAAGCGGCCGTGGCCGGAGCGCTCGGCGTGCAACTCGGCGGGCCGGCCAGCTATGACGGCGTCGCCCACGAGCGCCCGACCTTCGGGGATGGCCCGCGCCCATCGCCTCTGGACCTGCACCGGGGGCTTGGGCTCTATCTGCGCGCCTGCGCGATCCTCGCCGCAGCACTCGCCCTGGGAGGTCTGGCATGGCCGCGTTGATGATCCAGGGCTGCGGCTCCGATGTCGGCAAGTCGGTGCTGGTCGCCGGCCTCTGCCGGCTGTTCACCAATCGCGGCCT
The DNA here is from genome assembly GCF_030681155.1 of Phenylobacterium sp. Classification (GTDB taxonomy): domain Bacteria; phylum Pseudomonadota; class Alphaproteobacteria; order Caulobacterales; family Caulobacteraceae; genus Phenylobacterium. Next base: position 81,509 of record NZ_JAUXXE010000065.1, read on the forward strand.
GACCGTGCGACCGTTCAAGCCCCAGAACATGTCCAACAACGCCGCCGTCACCATTGATGGCGGCGAGATCGGCCGCGCCCAGGCGCTGCAGGCCATCGCCTGCCGCACGCCGGCGACCGTCCACATGAACCCGGTGTTGCTGAAGCCGCAAAGCGATGTCGGCGCTCAATTGGTGGTGTGCGGCCAGATGGCCGGCACCTGGAAAGCGGCGGCCTATCAGGACCGCAAGGCCGGCCTGCTCGACGTGGTGGTCGAGAGCTTTCGGATCCTGGAAGCGCAAAGCGACCTGGTCATCGTCGAGGGCGCGGGCAGTCCGGCCGAGATCAATCTGCGGGCCGGCGACATCGCCAATATGGGTTTCGCCCGCGCCGCAAATGTGCCGGTGGTGCTGGTCGGCGACATCGACCGCGGTCATGTGATCGCCGCCCTCGTCGGCGCCTATGAGGTGCTGGAGCCGGCGGACCGCGACATGATCGCCGGCTTCCTGATCAACAAGTTCCGCGGCGATCCGGCCCTGTTTGACGACGGCCGCGCCGAGATCGTGCGTCGCACCGGCTGGCCTGACTGCGGCATGGCCACCTGGCTCGCCGCCGCACGCCGCCTGCCGGCCGAGGATGCGGTGGTGCTGGATCAGGCGAGCGTCCGCCAAGGCCGCAAGGTGAAGGTCGTCGCGCCCTTGCTCTCGCGCATCGCCAATTTCGACGACTTCGATCCGCTGCGTTCAGAGCCGGAGGTCGATTTCGGCTTCGTGCCGCCAGGAACCGCGCTGCCCGGCGACGCCGATCTGGTCATCCTGCCCGGCACCAAGGCGACGCTCGGCGACCTGACCTTCCTGCGCGCCCAGGGCTGGGACATCGACATCGCCGCCCATGTCCGCCGCGGCGGCCGGGTGCTGGGCATCTGCGGCGGGTTTCAGATGCTGGGGCGCACGATTAGCGATCCCGACGGCGTCGAAGGCCCCCCGGGACAGGCCCAGGGCCTTGGCCTGCTCGAAATCGACACGGTGCTGACCGGCGACAAGGTGCTGCGCAGGGCGTCGGGCCAGCTCGCCTCCGGCGGCGCCTTCGAGGGCTACGAAATCCATGTCGGCCGCACCGAAGGTCCCGCCCTGCAACGCCCGCTGCTGATCCGCGACGACGGGTCGGGCGAGGGGGCGATCTCGCCCGACGGACGGGTGTCGGGCGCCTATGTCCACGGCCTGTTCGGCCTGGCCTCAGCCCGCGCCGCCTTCCTGGCTGAACTGGGCGCGTCTTCCGATGGGGTCAATGAAGCGACTCGCGTCGATGCGGCGCTGGACGAGATCGCCGAACGGCTGGAACAGGCCTTCGACATCCCCCTCCTGGCGTCCATCGCCGGCTTGGAGCCACGACCATGAACCGGCCCGCCATCACTCCGCTCGATCGCACCAACGAGGCCGCGTACCGCGCCCTGGTCGATGGCAAGGCCAAGCCGCTCGGCGCGCTGGGCAAGGTTGAGGACCTCGCGATCCATCTGGCTCTGGTCGCCGGCCGCCCGAACCCTAACTATGAGCGCGCCCTGCTGTTGGTCTTCGCCGGGGACCACGGCCTGACGGAATCCGGCGTCTCGGCCTATCCCTCGGCGGTCACCGTCGCGATGGTGGCGACTCTGCTGGCGGGCCGGGCCAGCGCCAACGCCTTCGCGCGCGCGGTCGGCGCCGAGGTCAAGGTGGTGGACGCCGGCGTCGCCGCCGATCTCGCGCCCCACCCTCTCCTGATCGACGCCAAGGTCCGCAAGGGCACGCGCAACGCCGCGCTCGGCTCGGCCATGACGGCCGAGGAAGTGGAATCGGCCCTGGCCCGCGGTGCGGCCATCGCCCGCCGCGCCAAGGACGACGGTTTCGATATCCTCGCGCTCGGCGAGATGGGCATCGGCAACACCGCCTCGGCGGCCCTGCTACTGCATCGCCTGGGTCCGGCCGACTTGCCCGACTGCATCGGTCCGGGGGCGGGCCACGACGCCGAGGGCATGGCTCGCAAGCGCGCCGTGCTGGAAACCGCCGCCGCACGTACGCCGGTGATCGAACCGCTGCAGGTCGCCGCCCAGTTCGGCGGCCTGGAGATCCTGATGATGGCCGGGGCCATCTTGGGAGCGGCCTCCGAGCGCGTGCCGGTGCTGATCGACGGGTTCATCGTCGGCGCTGCGGCTCTGCTGGCCATTCGCCTCGATCCTGCCGCCGCCGACTATTGCATCTTCGCGCATCGCTCCGCCGAGCGTGGACACGAGGTGATGCTCACCGCCCTTGGGGCCGAGCCCCTGCTCGATCTCTCGCTGCGCCTTGGCGAGGGAACCGGGGCGCTGCTGGCCCTGCCGTTGGTTCGCGCGGCCGCCGGCCTGCTCGCCGAGGTGGCCAGCCTCGACGACGTCCTGGCGGGACGGCTGTGAGCCGCCTGTCGCATCAGTTCCAGCTCTTTCTCTGCGCGGTGCAGTTCCTGACCCGCATCCCGACGCCAGCCCTGCGGGACTTCCAGCCTGACTGGATCTCGCGCAGCGCCCGCTACTTCCCGCTGGTCGGCCTGCTGGTCGGCGGCGGCTGCGCGGCAGTGTTCTGGAGCGCCTCGCTGATCTGGAGCGGCTGGCTGCCCGCCCTGCTCGCCATCGCGGCAGGGGTGTTGATCACCGGGGCCTTCCACGAGGACGGCCTGGCCGACACCGCCGACGGCCTGGGCGGCGGCACGACTGTCGCCAAGCGCCTCACCATCATGAAGGATAGCCGGATCGGGACCTATGGCGCCCTGGCGCTGGGCCTGACCCTGGCGATCAAGGCCGCAGCCCTGGCCACCCTGCCGGCTGGACTTGGCGCCTGGACTCTGGTCGCCGCCCACGGCGCGGGACGCGGCGCCTCGGTGCTGGCCATGCGCGCCTTGCCCTATGTCGGCGACGCCAAGGTCGGCAAGTGGAAACCTTCGCCCGCCGATCTCAGCCTGGCCGAGGTGCTGACGGCGGTGGCGGTGGCGGGCCTGCCCCTGGCTCTGTCCCCCGACGGCGTGGTCGGACTGGCCATCCTTATCGGCGCGATCCTGGCTTTGGCAGTGTCGCTGATCGCGCGTAGATTGCTGGGCGGCTATACTGGAGATGTGCTTGGCGCCATCGAACAGGTCTTCGAGCTTGGCTTTGTATTGGGTGTCGCTGCGAGTCTGGGCGTCGCGAACACGTTTTCGCGAACTTGAATGGTCGGACAAATAGCCGCGTTATCCGGTCGTTATTATGCTTTCGCGCGTCTGGCTTGACGCCTAGGCTTCGAATTCCTGGGAGATCTGTCGCCTCCCCGACGGACGGCTGGGGCGAGCATCGATCTACTTGATGCTGGTTGATGTGGCGGTGGGGCGTCTGCAACAAATGACTGACGATAGCAGGCTGGATGATGCGCGCGCCGCTGAGCTGCGCCATCGCACCGCCAACACTTTCCAACTGATGTCGGCCCTGGCGCGCATGCGCAGCCAGCGGGCCGGAGAGCCAGAGGCACGCCGCCAGTTGGTTTGGATGGCCGACGCCATCGGGTCGCTGGGCGCGCTCGAGCGGCATCGGCGCGATGAGGGCGTCGATTTCTGCGCTTATCTGGAGGAGATGATCCCGGTCTGGGGCCGTCGTGGCGGCGAAGGGCGGGCCAAGGTGGCGCTAGAGGTCGAACCCATCATGGCGCCGGACCAGGCCGCGTCGACCCTGGCGCTGATCGTCCAGGAACTCGTCGGAAACGCCTTGGCCCATGGCTATGGCGAGGGGCGCAGCGGCGTGGTGCGGATCTGCCTCTCCAGCAACGAGGCCGGCCGCTACGAGTTGGCGGTGATCGACGATGGCTGCGGCTTCGACCCCGGATCGCCCGCCGCTCGCGAACGCTTCGGCCTCTGGTTCGTCCGCAGCCTGGCGGCGCAGGTGAGGGGAGATTTCAAGCTGGAGACTCGGCCCAGCGTCACCGCTCGGCTGGCCTTCTCGCTCTAGCCGGCCTGCGGCAACAGCCGCTCATAGTGGCGCCGCACGACCCCGTAGCATTCGCAGCTCAGGGTCTGCAGGCCTTCCCGATCGACGATGTCCACCACGCCGCGCCGGTAGCGGATAAACCCCTTTTCCTGCAACGACCGGGCGACGGCCGTGACCGTGGTGCGCTGTACGCCCAGCATGTCGGCCAGGAACTCCTGGGTCAGGGCGACCGTGTTGGTCGAAATCCGATCATGGCAGGTCAGCAGCCAGCGGGCGAAGCGGGCCTCGACCGAATGCAGCGCATTGCAGGCCACCGATTGGTTGGCGTGGCCGAGCAGCGCTTCGGCGTGACGATCGACCAAATCCCGCAGCCTGGGACTCTTGTCATAGGCTTCATGCAGCGGCCCCGACCCAATCCGGGCGCAGCGGCATGGCGTCTGGACGATAGCGCGTGACAGCGACAGGCGCGGCGCCACCGCCGCCGTCAGACCAAGCGCGCCTTCGCGGCCGATGGTGGCGCTTTCGATGCCTCCGCCGTTCTCCATCAGGGTCAGCAAGGAGATGACCCCGTCGTGCGGGAAGTAGACGACGTCGACCCGGTCGCCCGGCTCATACAAGATCCGGCCGCGCTCAAGATCGATATGGGTAAGGTGCGGTGCGATCAGCCCGTAGTCTTCGGGGGGAAGCGCGGCGAGTAAGCGATTTTGCACCGAGCTGTCAGGCCTTTGCGTGGGAATCGAACATCGCCTTGCGGCTCTGCGTTCAACCTAGCGATGCTCGATTGTAAAAACTGTCGAGAAGACGACACAACTTGGCGGGGTCGACATAAATAAGAGCAGGTCGGAAGGTGCGGTTTGAGAGCCGCGCCTGCCTTAACTGCGTTCGACGTTTCTAAGGTCAACCGAAGTAATGGACGCTCGGAACCATCGGAGCATCTCAGCCCCACCCGCCTATCGCTCGAAACATGTGTCGTTTCAATGGAAGTGAAGGTTCGCTTTCCCGCCAATGTGAGGCTCGTGCTTGGTCGCGTTGGCCTTGGCGATCTCCCAGGCGAACTTCATCGGACCGGCCTGCGAAATCCAGACCTCGGCGTCCATGCACTCCAACTGCAACATCGTCAGGCGCGGATCGTCCTTGCCCTGCGGATACCAGGCCGCGACGACGGCGTTCCAGTATTTGGCGATCCGAGCGGGGTCATGATGGCGGGTCAGCTCGCCGAAAATGCAGGCCTGCATTTCCCGCTGCTGGAACACGAACATCGCCGGGTGGCCGGTGACCACATGTCTGGCTAGGTCGGTGTCGGCGCGGGTGAAGAACCAGATCTGCTCTCGATCCGGCTCCACGAAGGCGGTCATCGGCTGCATGTGAGACTGGGCGCCCACGACGCCCAACATGCCAATCTGATGGCGTTCAATCTCCTCCCACAGCCGCCGTTCGACGGCGGTGCGATCGGTCATGTCGATGCTCATGCCGGCTCCTGGGTTGAGGTGCTGCAGTTTCAACCCGTTACCGGAGTTGGGGTTCCGCGCTGAAGGCGCGACTTCCCCAGGGTCACGCTTCCCTTTAGCGCCCCGCCTGGGCCATTATGGTCGGCATATTCTTTGATATTCGATTCCAGCCTGAGACCATTTCAATGACCGAGATCGTCGTACCCCGCCAATTTCGCGGGCCTCCTTTCACTGCCAATGGCGGCTATATCTGCGGTGTTCTGTCGAACGCCGTCGGCGGTCGTGGCGTGGCGATGCTGCGTTCAGGCGTTCCGCTTGACGTCGCCGTGACCCTGCAACCCGGCGAGGACGGCGCGGTGTCGCTGGTCAACGCCGAGGGCGTAGTGCTCGGCTCGGCCAAGCCCGCCGACGACAGCCAGATCCCGACCCCGCCGCCGGCCACCCCGACTATCGAGGAAGCCCGGGCCTTCGCGGCCGCCGGCCAGTTCGCGCAGAAGTCGCTGCATCGCGGTTGCTTCTCCTGCTGCATCGAACGCGAGGCCGGCGAAGGGCTGGGCGTCCACGTCGGCCAGATCGACGGCGCGCCCGCCGGTCACTGCGCCGGCGTCTGGACGCCGCACGCCAACTTCGCCGACGCCGACGGGACCGTTCCCGACGAAATCACCTGGGGCGCTCTCGATTGCTCGGGCTCGATGGCCTGGTGGATCAAGGCTGGATCGCCGGTGGGCCTGCTCGGCACCATGGCTGGCGAGGTCCTGAAGAAGCCGAAGGCCGGTGAGACGTACGTCGTCGTCGCCTGGGCGCGCGAGGTTGAGGGCCGCAAGCACTTTGCCGGCGTCGCCCTGTTCGATGGCGCTGGAGAGGTCATGGCCCGCTCCGGCCAGATCTGGATCGGTCGCCCTCCGGGTTCGCCTATGCCGATGCCGGTCGCCGCTACGACGACCGCCTAGACCTAGACCTAGACCTAGACCTGCGGCGCGCAGCCTCGTGTTGCGCGCCAATCAGGCTTGCCTGGCCTCGTTTTGCGGCGTTTCGTTCATTTGATCGAACCGCGTTCGCGGAACGTTGTGTAATTTAACCTCTCGCTAACCAACGCCGCTCACCTTGCGTGCTCTGACCGCACGGAAGGGCCGGCGATGTTCAGGGTGGAGTATCATTACCAGGGGCAGGGGCTGTGGAATCGGGGCGCAGCACCGATGACTCAGCTCGTCGCGGCCATGCATGCGCGCACGCTGCGTGAGATGGGGTTCGCCGACGAGGCTCGTGTCGTCCCGTCCGCCCCCCTGGATCGTGATCCCGGCGTGGGCGTCGATCTGCGCGTTTGAGCGTCTGGCGCGCATTGCGCCAAGATAGCTAACGCGGCCTTAGCCAATTCTGGTGTACAGCCAAGGCGCCGGCCTAGCTTGGCGGCAACGCGATTTCGTCGGGGGTTTTGATCAGTGGCGCGAGATCGTTCGTATCGCAGCCTCGAGTTCCTGAAGAAGAGCGCGGCCACCTCCCGGGTGCTCAACCTGTGGCAAATCTCCCTGAAAGAGGGCGGCAAGCAGGAGTACGAAGCCAGCCCCTTCTTCAAGAACTCGCTGCTCAACAAGGCCATTATCGTCAAGCATCGGGTGCGCGGCGGCGAGGCCGATCTCTTCGAGTATCCCGTCCAGAACGCCACCAAGATCCTGCTGCCGATCGCCGAGCGCGAGTTGCGGTATGGCGCGCGCTTCGTTTTCGTTGGGCAGAGGAACTTCGAGGAGGTGATCGCGGTCTCGTTCGGCGACGACCTGCAGGTGGGTACGCGCGACCGCAACGTTCTCGACATCATCGACCGGTTGCCGTCGCTGGATCCCTTCTTGATGCGGGAGATCCTGAAGACCAACGGCTACACGCCCGCGCCCTGCTATTTCAACGTCTCCGAAGCCGACCTTCAGCGGATGTTCGAATCCGCCCGCGTCGAGTTGGAGCCGTTGATCCAGATGTCGTTCGGCACCGACCTGGCCTTCTCCAGCCACGCGGCGACCTTCCTGAACAAGATCCTGTCGGACGCCAACAGCGTCGAGCTTGAACCGCTCCGCCGGGTGATGGGCATGGACGCCCGCCAGTTCCAGGAGGGCATCTTCTGTTGGAAGGCCTTCCTCTATTACAAGTGGCAGCTACGCGATCTGATGCCCCGCATCCGCGAGGTGCTGAACGAGATCGCGATCATCCGGCCGATCGGCAATGTCGACTTCGACGACAAGGCCTATATCGCCAAGATCAAGATCGAGCTGCGTAGCTGGATCTTCGGGGCGGTCGAGAGCGTGACGGACTCGCTGGCCGTCTATGATGCGGCCTACGCGGCCATGACCAAGCAGAATGAGCCCGCCGCCTTCCGCGAGTTCCTGCTTCGCGCGCCGGCGATGTTCAACAGCCTGGGCGAGCGGCTCAGCAGCATCGAGCACGTCGCCAGCTTCTGGCGCTATCGCTTCCCGCCCAAGCAGCTGCAGCGGGTGCCCGTGGACGAGCTGGTCGACATCTTCATGGACTTCGAACAGAGCCTCAGTTCTCAGACGCCCTGACGCCCCCGCGCAGGCTAGGCCTTCTTCACGAATTCGGTCTTCAGGACCAGGTCGCGGACCTTCTCGACCCGGCACTCGATCTCGCCCTCGCCGCCGGTCAGGCGGATGTTCTTGACCACGGTCCCTCGCTTCAGGGTGACGGAGGCGCCCTTCACCTTCAGGTCCTTGATCAGGGTGACGGAGTCGCCGTCGGCCAGAAGCGCGCCATTGCTGTCCCTGACGTCCATCTTGATCTCCTGCCCGGCTGAAAGAGCGTCGGGTCTAGGCCGCCGTGCGCCTGTCCCGCAAGGCGCTGGCCCAAACATGAAAACGCCCCCGGCCGCGAGGCCGGGGGCGTTTCCCGATCTATTCGATCAGACTTACGTTCTTAGAACGCGCCGACCGCGGCGATCACGCCTTGGCCCAGCGAACCGCCGAACAGGTTCGAGGCCGAACCAAGCGAGGCGCCCGATTGGTCACGATCACGCAGGGTGCCGCCGAAGGTGTAGCGCAGGCCGACGCGGAAGGTGTCGGACTTCAGGTCGAGGTCGTCGATCTCGCCGTGCTCGTAGCCGCCCGTGATGCTCCACGGGGTGCTGGCGAACTGGTACTCGGCGTCGGCGCCGATGTTCCAGATGTCGAAGTCGGCGCCTTTGGTGTCGGCCTTGGTGTAGCCGGCCGAGCCTTGGAGCTTGAAGTTGTCGGTGAAGAAGTGACGCACTTCACCCTTCACGGCCCACAGGTCGGCGTCGTTCAGGTCTTCGGCGCGGCCGTAGCCGGCTTGACCGTACAGGGTGGTCGACGGGGCGACGTTGAATTGAGCTTCGGCGCCGAGGGCCCACAGGGTCACGTCGTCGCTGGTGCTCACGCCGGCGAAGCCGCCGACCAGGCCGCCGTCGAACTTCGTGTTCAAGTGGCCCGTGGCCGACCAGACGGTTGCGTCGCCGCCATCGGCGTCGAAGTTCTGGACCGAACCGTCGACTTGCGCGCCGAGCGAGCCGGCGTCGAAGCGCACGGCGCCTTCGAGTTGCAGGGCGTCAGCGTCGGTGTCGCCCAGGGCGCCGGCGTCGAGTTCGACGCGGCCGTAGTTGGCGCCCACGTGACCGACGGTCTGTGCCTGGGCGGCGCCGGCGACGGCGAACAGGGCGACGGCGGCGGCCGAGGCGATCAGTTGAGTTCTCATTTTCTTGTCCTTGGGTACTGAAGAGGCAGCGGACCTATGCCTGTCGCAGGCCTGTCACAATGGTTGAGCTCTTCGGATTTCGCCGGTCGCCGAATGGGTGTGACCGGTCAGTCACACCCCTGCCCAGGGGCCTTGAAAAAGCCTCGCGCGGGCCTAAAGGCCCTCCGCGAATCGTGAAATCAGGCCTTTCATCCACTGTTTTTGCATGATTTTTGGCAAGTTCAGCTCTCGGCCCGCGCGACCACGCGCAGGTTTCGAGCCACTTTTGTCATCGGCCGATGACAAAAGTCATCGATCGATGACAAAATTCGACGAGGCCCCAAACCCGCCTTCTCCCGGCCGCCGGGAGGGCCTATCTAGCGCTCATGCCTGCTGAAGCTCTCGCTCTCACCCCCGCGGCGATCCGCGAACTGGTCGGCCGGTTCTATGCTCGCGCCCGCGAGGACGCCGAACTGGGGCCGGTGTTCGAGGCCGCCGTCGAGGACTGGGACCACCACCTCGATCATATCGCGCTGTTCTGGTCGAGCGCCCTGCTGGGCGTCGGGCGCTTCACCGGCAGCCCGATGATCGCCCACCGCCGCAACCCGATCACCCCGCAAATGTTCGACCGTTGGCTGGCGCTCTGGCGCGAGACCACCGACGAGATGTTTCCCGGCGAGATCGCCCAGGCGCTTCAGGCCCGCGCCACCCGTATCGGCGAAAGCCTGAAGCTGGGTCTCTTCTACAATCCCGCCGACCACGCGAGCGCGGCGGCGGACCGCGCCTAGGCCTGGGCTTGCGCCTCGGCCTTCGCTTTAGCCTTGGCCGCCATCTTGGCGATCAGCTCGCGGCGCTCCACCAGGCCGCGATGCAGTTCGACCAGCACCTTGGCGGCGTGCTCGTTCTGCTGGATGGCCGTCCAATAGGCGGCGACCTTGGGTGTGTGCGGGATCGGATTTTCCACGCCCACCGTCGGCAGCACGTTCTCAATCAGGAACAGCGCCGGGACCAGGGTGCAGTCGGCCATGGTCAGGCGTCCCGAGACGGCGAAACCGTCCTCCCCGATATAGTGCTCCAGCGCCTTCAAACCACGGATCACCTGTCCGCTCAGCAGGGCGACCACGGCGGCGTCGCGGGTAGACTGCCGCGTCTGGCCGCCGAGCATGAACATGTTGTTCATCAGGTAGATGTCGGCGATCCGCGAGACCGTGCGGATCTGGGCGGTCTCGCGCGGGGTCGAGCCCAGCATCGGGGTCTGCGGATAGAGTTCTTCCAGATATTCCGAGATCACTTCGGATTCCGGAATGACGTCACCGCCCAGGTCCAACACCGGGATCCGGGCCAGGGGCGAGGTCTTGTGGAACTCGCCGGTCAGAAATCCCGGCGGCAGTTCGATATCGATGTCGGAAATGGCCTTGGCGTAGATCTGCATCCGCACCTTGGCGGAGTAGGGGCTTAGGTCGCCCGAATAGAGCTTCATCTTGAAATCCGTCCCTTTGAAATCGGCAGATCCGCGGCGACTCTCGCCGCCGCGGCCTGCTCTGGGAGGGATATCGCGCAGATTTAGGCGTAGTTCGCCAGGGCGTTGCCCGAGGCGTCGCCCGCGCCGCTGCCGCCATCCACCGGCACGATCGCGCCGTTGACGTAGGCGGCCTGGTCCGAAGATAGGAACAGCGCCATGTCGGCGATCTCGTCCTTGGTGCCGTAGCGGCGCAGCGGGTTGCGTTCCTTCACCCTTGCTTCGGCCTCCGGCGTGGTGGCCAGGCGCGCCATGCCCTCGGTGTCGGCGATGGGGCCAGGCGAGATGGCGTTGACCCGCACCCCGGCCGGTCCCCACTCAAGCGCCAGGCACTTGGTCAGCATGTTGATCCCGGCCTTGGCGGCGCAGACATGGGCCTGGAACAGCGAGGCGCGTTCAGCCTGCCCCGCCGTGATCGAGATCAGCGAGGCGCCCGGCCGGCGCAGGAACTCGAACGAGGCGCGCAGCACGTTGAAAGTGCCGATCAGGTCGATGTCGACCACGGTCTTGAAGCCGTTGGCGCTCATGCCCAGCGCCGGGGCCACGAAGTTGCCCGCCGCGCCTGACAGCACGATGTCGATGGGGCCGAACTCGTCGAAGGTCCGCTTCAGGGCGGCCTCGACGGCGGCGTAGTCGCGCACGTCGGCGGCGATGCCGATGGCCGGCTTGCCGAAGGTGGAGACCTCCTTGGCCGCCGCCTCGATCTTCTCCTGGCTACGGCTGATCAGCACGACATTGGCGCCGGCCGCGGCGAACCGCTTGGCGATGCCCAGATTGATGCCGCTGGATCCGCCCGCCACGAACGCGGTCTTGCCGGCCAGTTGGGTGTCTTGAGCCATGATGTCCTCTCCCTGTTGTTTGCAACAGTCTTAGACCCCGCAGCCTTGGCAGAGGAAGGCTGACCCAGCGTCGCTCCGGCCGGCGGCTTGTCCTTATTCGGCTTTGGCCTTCGAACCCTCGCCTGGGTGCGGGGGTTATGCCTAGGCGGAGGAGTTCGTCATGCCGATCCTCGTCCTGGCTCGTTTCGGCCCAAAGCTCGCGTCCCTCGCGCCCTTCGCCCTGGCGATAAACCTTGCGGCCGCAGGCGCCGGCTCGGCCCAATCGGCGCCAGATGTCGTGTGCCGTTGCCAGTGCGACGCCGGACCCGGCGGCGTCAAGGAGGCGATCTATCCACCGGCGGCGGCCTGCGGCGTGCATGAGGGCCAGACCTGCAAGTTCGAAGGCCCTGACCGCGCCGCTCGGACCGGGACCGTGCGCGCTTGCTCTACTGAACATCGACCCGGCGACGCCGCCGGGCCGCTCGGCCCGCATTCGGCCGGCGTGCTCATACAGCCTGACCGGCCGAGACCCGTTCGCCCGAACCCGCCGCCGGAGCCGGCGCCCCGCTGACCGACCCAAATGGCGACGGCTGTTCGAGCGCTCCGTGATGTGGGAGGCTCGCCCAAATCCGCTCGAAATACGCCCGTAACAAAATGGGCGAAGCTTCCAGCGCCAAAGGGAGGATCGCGCATGTGTGACGACGATATTCACCAGGGTCTCGTTGAGGATCCGACGGTTTCGCGCCGGACGTTCGGCCTGATGGGCGTGGCCGCCGCGGGGCTGGCGACCACCGCCAACGCCGCCACGGCCCGGGTGGTCGAGAAGGACGTCCAGATAAAGACCCCCGACGGCGTCGCCGACGCGGCGCTCTATTATCCGGAGGGCAAGGGCGCCTGGCCGGCCGTGCTGATCTGGCCCGACGTGATGAGCCTGCGCCCGGTGTTCCGCGAGATGGGCCGCCGTCTCGCCGCCGCGGGCTACGTCGTGCTGGTCCCCAACCTCTATTACCGCGTGAAGCCCGCCCCGGTGGTGGAAGGCGCCTTCAATTTCGCCAACCCCGAGGACCGCGCCAAGCTCACCCCGTTGCGCGCCAGCGTGACGCCGGAGGGCACGGACCGCGACGCGGTCGCCTATCTCGCCTTCCTCGACGCCCAGCCGCAGACCGACAAGAAGCGCAAGGTTGGAACCCAGGGCTATTGCATGGGCGGGCCGCTCGCCTTCCGCACCGCTGCAGCGGTTCCTGGCCGGGTGGCGGCCGTGGCCAGCTTCCACGGCGGGGGCCTGGTCACCGACCAGCCGTCCAGTCCCCACCTGCTGCTGCCCCAGACCCGCGCCGAGTTCCTGGTGCTGATCGCCGACAACGACGACAAGCAGGATCCGGCGGTGAAGGACAAACTGAAGGCGGCTCTGGCCGCCGCCGGCCGTCCGCATCGCGTCGAGGTCTATGCCGGCGCCGCGCACGGTTGGACGGTCAAGGGCAGCCAAGTCTACAACGAACCCCTGGCGGAAAAGGCCTGGGCCGAACTGCTCGATCTCTACAAGCGCGCCCTGATTTAGGGGCTGGCGGGGAGGGGGCTGCGACGCGCCCTCTCCCTAAGCTGTTCGATTTCTACCAAGGGTTATCCTGCCCGCGCGGCTCTCTTCCAAAGCGATTGAGATTGGAGCAGAGTTCACCGAACGCAGCGAGCAGGGAGGACGAGACCCATGATCAGGAGCAGTCTGGTGGCCATCGCTTTGATGACCATCGCTCTACCGGCGGCGGCCCAGAACAGCCATTGCGCCACCCTACCGGTCAATGTGCAGGTCGAGGCGCGCGGTCCGGACAATGTCATTCCCGCCCAATTGACGCCGCGCGGCATCACTTGCCCGCGCGGCTTCACCTCCGAATCCGTCGGGCCGATCACCCGTTGCCGTCAGCCGGGTTCGGTCCGCCTGGAGAACCGCGAGCCGCGCCGCGACTGCTACGCCGCCCTCGGCCTCGGGCCGGTGCGGTCCCCGCCAAGCCAGAACCGCCCGGCTGCGAACTGCCCTGGCCAACCCACCCTGACCAGCATCGTCGCCCTCCGCGGCCGCAATGTCGGATGGCAGGACATTACCCTGACCGCGCCTCAGGCCTCGGGACTGACCGTCGAGCATCTGCGCGCCATCGGCGGCCGCACGCCGCCGGCCGAGGATCCGCAGCGCCAGGACTGCTTCGCCTTTGACTGCCGGCTGGTTCGGCTGACCTTCCGGCCGACCACCCCGGCCCGCGTGGACCTGACGCTGGCCACCCCCGGTGGCGGCGCCTCGCCGGTCAACATCGCCGTCAACAGCGAAGCGGCCTGCCCGGCGCGCTAGCCCGGCGGCCGCACCCTCGGTTCAGGCGAGAGCCGGGACTGGCGGTTCGGCATGCGAGGCGCTGGCTGTGACCACCTCGTCGGGCACGGCCAGCATCGCCCGGTACTGCTCGCTCGGATAGGCCATGTGCGGCTTGTCGGCGGCGTAGGGCGGCTGGGCGACCGGGCTTGGTCCGGCATAGGGCTGGGGGGCGGCGAAACGCGCGGCCTCCTCGGCGTCGATCCCCGCCTTGGCCAGCACCGCCGGGTCGATCCAGCGCGCCGGGTCGATCGGCTGCGTTGAGCAGGCGACTTCCAGCGTCATCTGGTCTGGCCCGGCGAAGTAGATCGACCGGCACATCCCGTGGTCGATCGGCCCAATCACATTGACCCCGTGACTGCGGATGCGGTCGCGCATCGCCAGCAGGTCTTCGTCTCTGTCGGCGCGGAACGCCAGGTGCTGCAGGGTGCCTGGCGCGCTGGGCAGGGCGCCGTTGCCGGCGTGGGTCTTGCCGATCTCGATGGGGATCTCATCGACCTTGGGCAGTTGCACGATCGAGAAATAGCTGTGGTCGTTCATCCGCAGGAAGGCGTGCAGGCCTCCCGGTACCCCGTGCATGTCGAACAGCGCCACCAGCGGGCAGCCCATGACCTGCGAAAAGAACGCGATGTGTTTCTTGATGTCCCCGGCCATGAAAGCCAGGTGATGGATGCCGGTCGGTTGCTGTCCCATGGGGTGTCCTCGCCGCGTTATGTCATTGCGCTGGGATCTGTGAGCAGCCCGCCCAGCAAGGCGTCCAAAATCAGCTGTTCGTGCGCGGCGCGCGCCGGCGCTTGGCTCACGTCGACGTCGAAACTGGTCTTCATCATCGGCGCCAGATTGATCACCCCGGCGGCGGCCGATTGCAGGGTGATGATCAGCATCTCCGCGGGGAAGGGCTTCAGCGCGCCGCTGTCGATCGCCGCCTTGGCCAGTTCGGCCAGCCGCCGGTTGCGCGGCCCGATCAGGTGGGCGTCCAGCCATTCCAGCCGCTCGCCTCCGGCCATGCCTTCCAGGGCCACGATCCGCCCCAGCGCCGGGTGCCGCCAGCTGATCTGCAGGAACAGCCGCATGGCCATCCGAAGCTGGACTTCCGGCGGGCTGTCCATCGCCGCCTCCAGCAGGCGTTCCTCCTCGCCGATCACCGCGCGGAGTTGCAGCATGGCGGCGCGCCAAAGCTGGAACTTGTCTTCGAAGTGATAGTGCAGGGTGGCTTGCGACACGCCGGCCTCGGCGGCGATCTGCGCCATATTCGCCCGCTCGAAGCCCAGCCGCGAGAATAGCTCCAGCGCCGCCTCGCGAATGCGGATCGCGGTCTGCGGCCCCTTGCGGGCCGGCGCCTGCGCCAGGACCTTCGCCATTCACTTGACTCCAGAGCCAGTATTTCTGACTTTGTAATCAGAAACTAAGCCCGAAGCAACGGGCGGCGGGAAGCGACCATGCGAATAATGCGAGAGCCCTATGGCTACGCCTATGCCGAGAAGAGCCGGCTGAAGGAGACCTATGGCGGTCCCGAGGGCCAGGTTTTCGTGGAGTGCATGCGCATCCGGCCTGAGGAGGGCGAGTCGAAGACCGTCATCCTGTTCAGCCACCCGATCGGCGGCGGTTCGTTCCTGCCGATGGTCACGGCCCTGGCCAAGGCTGGTCGCCACGTCATCTATTGCAACACCCGCTATCGCGGCAACGACACCGCCCTGATCCTCGAGAAGTGCGTCCTCGACCTCGGCGCCTGCATCGCCGATCTGAAGCAGCGGTTCGGCTACGAAAAGGTGGTGCTGGGCGGCTGGTCGGGTGGCGGTTCGCTGTCGCTGTTCTACCAGGACCAGGCCGAGCATCCGACGATCACCCACACCCCGGCCGGCGATCCCGTCGATCTGGTGGCCGCGAACCTCCAGCCGGCCGACGCCATCCTGCTGCTGGCCGCCCACATCAGCCGGTCGGTCACCATGACCGAGTGGATCGACCCCTCCATCCTCGACGAGGATCGGCCGTTCGAGCGCGACCGCGAGCTGAACATCTATGACCCTGATTGCCCGAACCAGCCGCCCTATAGCGAGGCCTTCGTCGCCCGGTTCCGCGCCGCCCAGATCGAGCGCAACCGCCGCATCACGGCGCGCGCCAAGCAGACCTTGGCCGAGCTGAAGGCCACCGATCCGGACATGGAGCGACCCTTCGTGGTCTACGGCACCATGTCGGATGTGCGCTGGACCGATCCGACCCAGGACCCCTCTGACCGCCGACCCTACACCTGCTATCTCGGCGAGCCGCGGATCGCCAATGACGGCCCGGTGGGCCTCGGCCGCTTCACCACCCTGCGCTCCTGGCTATCGCAGTGGAGCTATGATGAAAGTCGCGCCAACGGGGTCACCAACGGGGCTGGCGTCAGCTGTCCGACGCTCACCATCAACAACACCGCCGACCTCGCCTGCACGCCCAGCCACGCCCGGCGGCTGTTCGAGGCGCTGGGGTCGAAGGACAAGACCTATGTCGATATCGAGGGCGCCGATCACTACTACATGGAGCGCCCCGACCTGCTGCCCACCGCCGTGAAGACCGTCACCGAATGGCTGGACGCCCGCGGCTTTTGATCCCTCGATTAGCCCTGACCTGGGCGCCTGGGTGCTCGCACCCTTAACGCCGCTCATCCCGGCGAAGGCCGGGACCCAGATCTCATAGATGGTGGCTGACGCGATAAACTCTGAGCCCGTAGCGCCCACCTCCGAGCCAACCCATCTGGATCCCGGCCTTCGCCGGGACGAGCGGGGGGCAGGTCACCGGCAGCGGGTCACCGTGTCGGTCTGACCCTTGGATTTCAGAACCCCGCCGCTCAGCACCAGGGTCTGTTGGGTATTGGCGCAAACCTTCCGGGTCCGCGTCCCGGTCTGGATGGTGGTGATCTCGCGGCCGGTGACCGTGGCGCTGCGGCCATCCGAGGCGATCGCCACCTTGTCGATCACCCCACGCTCGACCGAAGTCGAGCCGGCCAGGAATTTGCGCGCCAGTTCCTTGGCCTTGGCGCGGTCGCTCTGGCCATAGGGGATCAGTTCCCCCTTCGGCGTCCGCGTCTGGTCGATGAACACCGCGTCGGGCGTGAACATCGCGAAGAAGCCGGTCAGGTCGCGAGCGTTCCAGGTCTTCTCCTGGCGCGCCGCGAAGTCACGTACCTGGGCCTCCGTCAGTCCCGCCGCCGCGGCCGGCGAGGCGGCGAGCAGCAGCCCGGACAAGAGACAAATTCGCCAGATGCGCCCCCCCTGGGGGAGCTCCCGCCCCAATGGCGGGGTGAGGGGGACTTTGACTCCTTCAGCAAACCCCCTCCGTCGCGCTACGCGCGCCACCTCCCCCAGCGGGGGAGGATCTGGAATGACGCGCAGATGCTTCACTCTAGCCCAACTTCAGGACGCGCGCGGCGTTCCCGCCCATCCACTTGGCGCGCACCGAATCCTTCAGCGGCAGTTCGTCGGTCTCGGCGACCAGTTGCGCCAGCGGGATCATGTGCGTGCCCCAGCCGGAGCCGAAGATGATCTTGTCCTGCAGGTTGCGGGCTCCGTAATAGATCAGCGCCTCATAACCCGCGCCCGGCGCCAGCATGTGCTTCACCCGCCGGCAGGCGAAGTCGATGTAGAGGTTCTGGTGGCGCGAGGCGATGGCGCAGGTCTCGGCGACCCAGGGCCAGCCCGACAGCCCGGCGATGATCCGCAGGGTGGGGAAGCGCACCGCCACTTCGTCCAGGTATTTTGGATGGGCGTAGTCATAGGGTCGGTCCGACAGCAGATGCAGGCCCGCGGTGATCCGCGCCGGGATGTCCAGCTCGACGCACTTCTCGAAGAACGGCCAATAGGCCGGGTCGTTGATGTAGCGGCCTTCGCGATAGGACGAGACCTCGAAGCCCTTCACGCCCAGCTCGCGCACGCCATGTTCCAGCTTGGCGACCCCGGCCTCGCCTTCCTCGCCCCAGATCCGGAACCAGGGGATCAGGCGATCCGGATATTCCGCCGCGAACTTGGCGACGTCTTCGTTGCTGGCCCGGCGTCCGGCGTTGCCGATGCAGGCCTTGGCGACCCCGGCCTTGTCGAGCATCTCGATGACCTCGGCGTGGCTCATCGCCCGGGTCATGTCGACGTCGCACAGCTTCAGCGCCAGCGAGGTCAGGCCCTCGGTCGCCTTGGCTTCGTTGAACTCCTCGAGGCTCATGCCGATCTGGGCGGCCCAGCCGGGCGCCATCTGCTGGGCGTAGCCCTCCTTGTCGAAGCCGCGCCCCGACTGGATCAGGCGCACGGTGTCCTCGACAGCTTCCTTGGTCGGCGTGTCGCACTCGAAATCGATGATTTGCATGACAGGTCTCGGTCAAATGAGCAGGTGGGCCAAATCAGGCCCCAATAGCTCCACCCTAGAGACGTCCGCGCGGCGGGGAAGGGGTGTTGGGGCCTAGCCCTCGCCGATGATCTCGGCCAGCGCCGCCAACAGTCGGTCGACCTGGGCGCCGGTTCCGACGCTGATCCGCAGGTAGTCGGCGATGCGCGGGGCCGCGAAGTGGCGCACCAGCACCGCGCGCTCGCGCAGGGCCGCCGTCATCGCCGCGCCCTCATGCCTCGCATGCCGTGCGAACACGAAATTGGCGGCCGAGGGCAGCACCTCGAAGCCCAGCTCCACCAGCCCCTCGGTCATCCGCCGCCGGGTGGCGATCACCGCGGCGCGGCCGGCCTGGAAGAACGCCTCGTCCTCGATGGAGGCGATGGCCCCGGCCTGGGCCGGACGGCCGAGCGGATAGGAGTTGAAGCTGTCCTTCACCCGCACCAGCGCCTCGATCAGGGCGACGTCGCCGATGGCGTAGCCGACCCGCAGGCCGGCCAGACCGCGCGACTTCGACATGGTCTGCACCACCAGCAGGTTGGGATGCTCGGCGACCAGCGGGACGGCGGTCTCGGCGCCGAAGTCGACATAGGCCTCGTCGATCACCACCGGGATGTCCGGGTGCTCGCCGAGCAGGGCGGCGATCCGCGCCCGGCTCAGGGCCACCCCAGTCGGGGCGTTCGGATTGGGCAGGATGATCGCCCCGGCCGGCTGGCGATAGTCGGCCAAATCGATGGCCATGCCGGCGTTCAGCGGCACGGTCACGTGCTCGATCCCAAACAGCCGGCAATAGACCGGATAGAAGCTGTAACTGATGTCGGGGAACAGCAACGGCGCCTCGTGCCTCAGCAAGGCGGCGAAGGCGTGGGCCAGCACCTCGTCCGAGCCGTTGCCGACGAACACCTGCGCCGGGCTCACCCCGTGATAGGCGGCCAGGGTCTCGCGCAGCGCCACCGCCTGGGGATCGGGATAGAGCCGCAGATTGTCGTCCGCCGCCGCGCTGATCGCCGCCATGGCGCGGGGGGAGGGGCCGAACGGGCTCTCATTGGTGTTCAGCTTGACCAGCCCCTCGATGCGCGGCTGTTCGCCGGGCACATAGGGCTTCAAGTCTTGCACCAGGGGGCTCCAGAAGCGGCTCATCGATCCCTGTCCTGTCTCACTGCGGCGGTGAGCGCCGTCATGGGCCAATAGCGCCCCGCCACGCAAGCCCACTCAGGGTGGCGTTGGCCCTGGCGCAGCCGCCGGTCTTGGCCTTAGTCTCCTGCCTCACCTGAGGGCTTTCCCCATGCGAGATCCGCTGCGCCGCGCCGTCCTCAAGCGCCGGCCCTGAGCCATGCGGCTCTACCTCTCCTCCTATCGGACGCAGGACACCGCAGGTGATCTGCTGGACCTGGCCGGCGGCCCCTGCCGTGCGGTGGTGATCTCCAATGCCGTCGACATGATCCCGCCCGCCGAGCGCCAGGCCTATGCCCGCAAGATCCATGACCCGGTGGTCGAACTGCGAGACGCCGGCCTGAACGCCGAGGGTCTCGATCTGCGCGACTATTTCGGCGCCCCGGCGGCGCTGGAGCGCGACTTGGCGGACGTCGGCTTGGTCTGGGCCGTGGGCGGCAACGCCTTCCTGCTGTGCCGCGCTCTACGCCAGAGCGGTCTGGACGCCATCCTCGCTCGGCGCCTGGCGCAGGACAGCCTGGCCTATGGAGGCTGGAGCGCCGGCGCCTGCGTGGCCGGCTCGACCTTGCGCGGTCTGCACCTGATGGACGAGCCGCAGCTCGTCACGCCCGGCTATGACCACGCGGTGATCTGGGAGGGCATGGGCCTGGTCGACTTCGCCATCGTCCCGCACTTCGCCTCGGACCACCCGGAGGCCCAGGCCGCCGACCGCGCCGCCGCCTATATGGCCGAGGGCGCCATCCCCCACCGCACCCTGCGCGACGGCGAGGCCATTCTGCGCCGCGGCGACCGGATCGACGTGATCGGCCTGCCGATCTAGCTGACCCGGCAGCGACCTCAAGGCCGATAGGTCTTGGCCGTCAGCCGTCCGATCAGGCCCTCCAGCCTAGCGACCTCGGCCTTGGCCGACCTAAAGGTGGCGGGCGTCGCCTCCATCACGACCATGTCGATGTTGAACTCCAGCCATCGCTTCTGCTCGGCCCGGGCCTCCAGGTACATGTCCAGGAATTCCTCGTGGCGTTTCAGCCACGCATAGACCGCCTTCACCGACGGCATGGCCGGATCGGCGGTGATCGCCGTGATGGTTTCGCCTGCCGCCACCCGCTCGCAGAACGCCGCGCTCCAGGCCCGCTGATAGGTGCTTTTTTTACCCCCAAGGTGAGGCTTTCGCAGGCCCAGCTTGATCTCGTGCGGCACGCGCCAGGCGTCGGACACATGCTTCAGCCGCCGGTTCTGGATCTTGCCCTCAGCCAGGTGACGTCGCACGCGCTCGTACATCGCCGCGAATTCGGGGTGCATCTTGCGCCATTGTCGGAGTGTCGCGCGGCACGGCATGGCGGGATCGGCGCAGATCGCGTTCAGCGTCTCTCCCGCATCGATCCGCGCGCAGATAACCTCGCCAAACTCTGGGCGGTACTGCGATCCGCCGCCGCCTCCGGCATGATCCATCGGCGGCACTGATCGCTGACGCGGCGGGACCCAGGGCTTGTCGGCGGAGGAGGGCACCTGGAGAGTTTACCCTAAAGGGTCGCGAGCCCAAGAACAAAGTGAGAACTTTTAGGCCCCTGGCGCGGCGTCGCGGACGTGCAACACTCCCGCCGCACGATGGCGGCGCGCGGAGGGCGTTCGGACATGGCCAGGAGGCGCTGGCGGATTCTGGCGGGACTCGGACTGGCGTTGCTGACCGTGCTCGTCGCCTTGGCGGGCGTCTATGTCGCGACGATCTGGCGGCCACAATTCCTGACGTCGTCGGCCCGCGCCAGCCACGCCAAGTTCATGGCCTCGGGACTGGAGCTGGTGACGCCGCCTGGCCCCGGCCCGTTCCCCACGGTGCTGCTCATCCACGGCTGCGGCGGGCTTCGCGGCCCATACGAGCCCAACCCGATCATGGACGAATACGCCGCCTCGGCGGTCAAGGCCGGTTGGGCCGCCGCCATCCTGGACAGCTACGCGCCCCGCGACTGGGAGGCGCGCTGGGCGCGCATCAGGGTGTGTAGCGGACTGCGGCTCCGAGGGTTCCACCGCGCCGCCGACGTCCTGGCCGGCCTAGACGTCTTGCAAGACGACCCGCGCGTCGACACTCGCCATCTGCGTATCGCCTCATGGAGCCACGGTGGCTGGGCGGTCGGTGATCTGGTCACCCTGCGCGATCCCGGCGACGGCAGCCTGCGCCGCACCATGGCCGGTGTCGAAGCCATCTATTTCACCTACCCCTTCTGCGCATTTCCCGCGCAGGCGGGACGAAGGGACTGGACATGGAAGGGCGACGTCCGCTGGGTCTTCGCCGAGCATGACACCGTACAGAGCAAGGCCGGCTGCCAGCCGATGATCGAACGCGCCCGCCGGGCCGGCGCCCGGACCGACATCGTCGAGTTTCCAGGCGTGACCCATGCCTTCGACGAACGACTGACCACGCCCGACTCGACGTTCCGGTTCGACCCTGAGGCCGCCGCCCGCGCCCACGCGGAATTCACCGCCTGGCTGAAGACCCCGGTGAGTTGAGCGGCGAGCTGGGGCGCTTGGCTGCGCGCTGTTTGCTTGGCGACCGATGGCGCTGGCGGCGCCTTGGCCGACGCGGCGCTGCCGATCGGCGTGGAGCAAGCGCGCGCCCCCCCGGGGCAATTTACTTGGAAGCGCGCGGGTAAATCCCGATATCGGCCTCCAACAGTGGCCGCCAGAATCCAAGCTCTGGATTACTAGCGAGGAATGAGGCCATGGCGAAGAAGCCCAACATACTGGTCCTGTGGGGCGACGATATCGGTCAGTCGAACCTCAGTTGCTTCACCAAGGGCATGATGGGCTACAGGACGCCCAATATCGACCGCATCGCCAATGAAGGCATGCTGTTCACCGACTACTACGCCGAGCAAAGCTGCACCGCCGGTCGCGCCAGCTTCATCACCGGCCAGGGCGGGCTGCGCACAGGCCTGACAAAGGTCGGTATGCCCGGGGCCAAGGAGGGCATGAAGGACTCGATCCCGACCATCGCCACGGTGCTCAAGGCGCAGGGCTACGCTACCGGCCAATTCGGCAAAAACCACCTCGGCGACCGCGATGAGCAATTGCCCACGATGCATGGCTTCGACGAGTTCTTCGGCAACCTCTACCATCTCAACGCCGAGGAAGAGCCGGAGAACCCCGACTATCCCGATCCCGCGGAATTCCCGAACTTCCGCAAGCGCTTCGGCCCGCGCGGGGTGCTGCACTGCAAGGCCGACGGCAAGGGCGGTCAGTCGATCGAAGACACCGGCCCGTTGACCAAGAAGCGCATGCAGACGATCGACGACGAGGTGACCGAAAGGGCGGCGGCCTTCATTCGCGAGCAGGTGAAGGCGGGCGCGCCATTCTTCGTCTGGTTCAACACCACCCACATGCACTTCCGCACCCACGTGAAGCCGGAAAGCAGGGGCCAGGCCGGACGCTGGCAGAGCGAGTATCATGACGTGATGATCGATCACGACAAG
The DNA here is from genome assembly GCF_030681155.1 of Phenylobacterium sp. Taxonomy (GTDB): domain Bacteria; phylum Pseudomonadota; class Alphaproteobacteria; order Caulobacterales; family Caulobacteraceae; genus Phenylobacterium. The sequence continues at coordinate 104,260 of NZ_JAUXXE010000065.1, forward strand.
GCGATCGGCGTGCTGCTCGACCTCGTGGACGAACTCGGCGTCGCCGACGACACCTTCGTCATGTACTCGACCGATAACGGCCCGCATTGCAATTCTTGGCCCGACGCCGGCACGACGCCGTTCCGATCAGAAAAGAACACCAGCTGGGAAGGCGCCTACCGCGTGCCCGCCATGGTGCGTTGGCCGGGCAACATTCCCGCCGGCTCGGTCTCGAACGATATCGTCTCGCACCTCGACTGGTTGCCGACCTTCGCCGAGATGGCGGGGGCCGCCACGATCAAGGAAGACCTCAAGAAGGGCGCCACGCTCAACGGCAAGACCTTCAAAACTTACCTCGACGGCAATAGCCTGGTCGGCCACCTGACCAAGAGCGAGAAGAGCCCGCGCAAGGGCTTCATCTATTTCACCGACGAAGGTGAAGTGGCCGGGTTGCGCATGGACAACTGGAAAGTGGTGTTCATGGAGCAGAAGGTCGAGGGAACTCTGGAGATCTGGGCCCGGCCCTTCATCACCGGCCGCGTTCCCAAGCTGTTCAACCTCCGCACCGATCCCTATGAGTTCGCCGATATCACCTCGAACACCTACTGGGATTGGTACCTCGACCGGGCGTTCATTCTGGTCCCGTGCCAGGACATCATCGGCGAGTATCTCCAGACGCTGAAGGAGTTCCCGCCGGCCCAGAAGGCCGGAACCTTCAATCTGGAGAAGGTGATGGACACGCTGCAGTTCGGCGCAACGGGCGCGTCCTGAGCATCTGGCTGTCGCTCGCTTCGCCAAGGCGAGGCGAGCGATCCGCCCTTCCGCGAACGCCGATGGAATGGCAGGTTTCCACCCTTCTGAGACCTCGGCGGGGTCCGCCTCTCAGCGCGATGGTCGATGTCCGCTTCCAGGGGAGGCGGTGATGACCGCTAGCGACCGAGGCTGTGTAAAAACGCGAAGCACCGTAGACTCCTGATGCAGCAGCGTTGGGGGGGTTGGATGTCCCGTTTCGTTGAAGGTGAAGACCGCCGACAGCCGGCGTTGCTTCCAAGTTG
>NZ_JAUXXE010000072.1 GCF_030681155.1 Phenylobacterium sp.
TGGCGACCGTCAGACCGGCAAGACCGCCGTGGCGATCGACACCATCCTGAACCAGAAGTCGATCAACGCCGGCGATGACGAGAGCGCCAAGCTCTACTGCATCTATGTCGCCATCGGCCAAAAGCGTTCGACCGTCGCCCAGATCGTCAAGACGCTCGAAGAGCGCGGCGCCCTGGAATACACCATCGTCGTTTCCGCGACGGCTTCGGAGCCGGCTCCGCTGCAGTTCCTGGCTCCGTTTGCCGGCTGCGCCATGGGCGAGTGGTTCCGCGACAACGGCATGCACGCCGTCATCATCTATGACGACCTTTCGAAGCAGGCCGTGGCCTATCGTCAGATGTCCCTGCTGCTGCGCCGCCCGCCGGGCCGCGAAGCCTATCCGGGCGACGTGTTCTACCTGCATAGCCGCCTGCTGGAACGCGCTGCGAAGCTGAACGAAGACAACGGTTCGGGCTCGCTGACGGCTCTGCCGATCATCGAAACCCAGGCCAACGACGTGTCGGCCTACATCCCGACCAACGTGATTTCGATCACCGACGGCCAGATCTTCCTGGAAACCGACCTGTTCTTCCAGGGCATCCGCCCGGCCGTGAACGTCGGTATCTCCGTCAGCCGCGTGGGCTCCTCGGCCCAGATCAAGGCCATGAAGCAAGCTTCGGGTCCGATTAAGGGCGAACTGGCCCAGTATCGCGAACTGGCCGCCTTCGCGAAGTTCGGCTCCGACCTGGACGTCACCACCCAGCGCCAGCTGGCGCGCGGTGAGCGTCTGACCGAGCTGCTGAAGCAACCCCAGTACTCGCCGCTGCTCGTCGAAGAACAGGTCGCGGTGATCTACGCCGGCACCCGTGGCTACCTCGACACCATCCCGACCGCCCAGGTCGGCCGGTTCGAGACCGAACTGCTGGCCCGCCTGCACTCCAAGCATCAGGACCTCCTGGACACCATCCGCACCTCGAAGGAGCTGAAGGCTGACACGGAGACCAAGCTCAAGGAAGCGCTGGAAGCTTTCGTCAAGAGCTTCGCCTAAGCGCGCGCTGGAGCATTAGGAGATGGCCAGCGTCAAAGAGATGCGCGATCGGATCAAAAGCGTGGAATCCACGCAGAAGATCACGAAAGCGATGCAGATGGTCGCCGCCGCGAAACTTCGGCGCGCCCAGAGCTCGGCGCAGAACGCCCGGCCATACGCCCAGCGCATGGCCGCGGTGATCGCCAACCTGGCGGCGGGGGTGTCCGGTGACGGCGCGCCTAAGCTGCTGGTCGGCACCGGGCGCAATCAAAAGCACCTGATCGTCGTTGCGACGTCGGATCGCGGCCTGGCGGGCGGTTTCAACACCGCCATCCTCCGCGCCGCCCGCGAGCGCATCCGCAGCCTGCTCGCCGAGGGCAAGGATGTGAAGATCATCGCGCTCGGCAAGAAGGCCCGCGATCTGCTGCGCCGCCAGTACGGCGACCGCTTCGTGGCCGCCCATGAAGCCGGCGTGCCGTCGCTCGCGACCGCCCAGCCGGTGGCCGACAAGATCAACGAGCTGTTCGAAGCTGGCGAGATCGACGTCGTCACCCTGGTCTACAGCCAGTTCAAGTCGGTGGTCACCCAGACCCCGACCGTGCGCCAGCTGATCCCTGCCCAGATCGAAGAGGGCGCCGCCACCATCGATCTGAAGGGCGCGGCCTACGAATACGAGCCGGACGAGGAGCAAATCCTCGAAACCCTGCTGCCGCAGAACCTGACCATTCAGGTGATGTCGGCGATGCTCGAGAACCAGGCCGGGTTCTACGCCGCCCAGATGGCGGCGATGGACAACGCCACACGCAACGCGGGCGACATGATCGCCGCCCTGAACCTGCTCAAGAACCGTACTCGCCAGGCGCAGATCACCAAGGAGCTGATCGAGATCATCTCCGGCGCCGAAGCGCTCTAAACCGAAAGAGTCTGAACCATGGCTACGACCCCTAAGGCTCCCGCCAAGAAGCCCGCTGCTCCGAAGGCGACCGCTGCGCCGAAGGCTGCTGCTGCGAAGGCCGCTCCGGCCGCCGCGAAGGCTCCTGCCGCCGCCAAGAAGTCCGCTACGCCGAACGCCGCCGTCGCCGGCGCCGCTACGGGCCGCATCTCGCAGATCATCGGCGCCGTCGTCGACGTCGTGTTCGAAGGCGAACTGCCGTCGATCATGAACGCGCTGGAAACCACAAACTTCGACCAACGGACGGGCGAGCCCTTCCGTCTGGTTCTGGAAGTGGCCCAGCACCTCGGCCAAAGCACCGTCCGCACGATCGCCATGGACACCACCGAGGGTCTGACCCGCGGCGCTCCGGTGACCGACACCGGCCGTGCGATCACCGTTCCGGTGGGTCCGGCCACGCTCGGCCGCATCATGAACGTCATCGGCGATCCGATCGACGAAGCTGGCCCGATCGTCACCGACTTCTACGCCCCCATCCACCGCGAGGCGCCTTCGTTCGCCGAGCAGTCGACGTCGGCCGAAATCCTCGTCACCGGCATTAAGGTCGTCGATCTGCTCTGCCCCTACACCAAGGGCGGCAAGATCGGCCTGTTCGGCGGCGCCGGCGTGGGCAAGACCGTGACCATGCAGGAACTGATCAACAACATCGCCAAGGCGTACGGTGGTTATTCCGTGCTGGCCGGCGTTGGTGAGCGGACCCGCGAAGGCAACGACCTCTATCACGAGATGATCGAGTCGAACGTGAACCAGGCCGGTGGCGGCGGCGAAAGCCGATGCACCCTGGTCTACGGTCAGATGAACGAGCCCCCCGGCGCCCGCGCCCGCGTGGCCCTGACCGGTCTGGCCCAGGCCGAGTACTTCCGCGACCAAGAGGGCAAGGACGTGCTCCTCTTCATCGACAACATCTTCCGCTTCACCCAAGCCGGCTCCGAAGTGTCGGCTCTGCTGGGCCGTATCCCGTCGGCCGTGGGCTATCAGCCGACGCTCGCCACCGAGATGGGCAACCTGCAGGAGCGCATCACCTCGACGTCGAAGGGCTCGATCACCTCGGTCCAGGCCATCTACGTTCCCGCCGATGACTTGACCGACCCGGCGCCTGCCGCTTCGTTCGCCCACTTGGACGCGACCACCGTGCTTTCGCGCGACATCGCCGCCCAGGCCATCTTCCCGGCCGTTGACCCGCTCGACTCCACCTCGCGGATCATGGACCCGCTGGTGATCGGTGAAGAACACTACGCCGTGGCGCGTCGCGTCCAGGAAACCCTGCAGGCCTACAAGGCCCTGAAGGACATCATCGCCATCCTGGGCATGGACGAGCTGTCGGAAGAGGACAAGCTGACCGTGGCCCGCGCCCGGAAGATCCAGAAGTTCCTGTCGCAGCCGTTCCACGTGGCCGAACAGTTCACCAACATGCCTGGCGTGTTCGTGAGCCTCGAAGACACCATCCGCTCGTTCAAGGCGGTTGTTGAAGGCGAGTTCGACCACCTGCCGGAAGCGGCCTTCTACAACGTCGGCACCATTGAAGACGCTGTGGCCAAGGCCGAACAACTGGCTTCGGAAGCCTAAGCAGCATGGCCGGGAAGCTTCACTTCTCCCTCGTCTCGCCTGAGCGCGAACTGTTCTCCGGACAGGTCGACCAGGTCGATGCACCGGGCGCCGAGGGCGACTTCGGCGTCCTGGCCGACCACGCGCCGTTCATGACGACGCTCAAGGAAGGCCGAGTGACGGTGTACAATGGCGGCGTCACCACGATCTTCGCGATCGAAGGCGGTTTCGCCGACGTCACGCCGGACGGCCTGACCATTCTGGCCGAGAAGGCGCAAGAGGTTACGGCCTAAGAACTATTGTCGGCCACGCCCGGCGCCTTTCAGGCGTCGGGCGTTGTCGTTCAGGAGTGGGTTTGCGGCTGATCAAGGGCGTAGACCAAGGCATCGCCTCGGAGAGGTCGCATTGCCTCGCTATCAAGACTTGCGAGGGGCACCCACTTTCGAGTGTTATGCGCGACGACAAGTTTAGGGGAAACCGCCATATGCGCACCGCCATCGCCAGTCTGATCGCTTTCGCCGGCCTCGCCACGGCGGCCAACGCCCAACCCGTGGCCGAACCGGCGCCCGCCGCCGTCCAGGCTCCGGCCGTTGAGGCCGCGCCGGCCGCGCCCGCCGCCGAGGAAAAGTCCTACGTGATGCCGACCACCGGCGCCGAGGGCCAGATCATCGACGTGATCAACCGCGTCTGTAAGCCCCTGGTCAAAGGCGGCAACCTCGACCAGCTCGCCGGCGGCCTTGGCTACAAGAAGAACAAGCGCGAAGGCACCTATGTCGGCACCCTGGTCGACAAGCCCTACACTCTGACCATTTGGCCGCAGGGGTCCAACAAGGACGTTTGCCGCCTGACGCTGAAGTACGGCATCGATCAGGAAAAGCCGATCATCGTCGGCCTGAACATCTTCTCGTACATGCATAAGCCGGAGCTGCTGCAGCAGCGCAACGACTTCGTGCCGGCCACCGACTTCAAGCGCATCACCAATTCCTGGGAATATTTCACCGATCATGAGTCGATCGGCCTGGTGTTCCTGCAACTGAAGAAGCCGGACGGCTCGCCGGTCGGCAAGGCCTGGGACGAGGGCGAAGTCCTCTACTCCGAGCGCACCTTCTAAGGCCAGCTCTGGCGCCGCTCGCAAGGCGGTCTATTCTAAAACAAGGCGCGGGGGACGACCCCCGCGCCTTTGCCTTTTCCCCGGGGACGACCCCATCAGCTAGGAGGCGCGAGCCGTGGCTTGGGTCGTTCTGTTTATCGCCGGCATCTGCGAAATCGGCTGGGCCGTGGGGCTCAAATACACCGACGGCTTCACCCGCCTCTGGCCGACGGTGTTCACCGGCGTCAGCCTGGTCGTCTCGATGGCCCTGCTGGGCATCGCCGTAAAGACCCTGCCGCTCGGCACCGCCTATGCAGTCTGGACCGGGATCGGCGCGGTCGGGACAGTCATCCTCGGCATCGCGCTCTTCAAGGAACCGGCGACCGTCGTGCGCCTGGTCTGCGTGGGCCTGATCGTCGCCGGAATCCTGGGATTGAAGTTCTTTTCGACGCCGGAGTGAGCGCCTGATTGACGGCCGCCGCGCGGCTGCTTCAGGGTCCTCCTACCCCAAACTCTACTGTCTGGAGCCTTGCCTGATGACGATGCGCGCCCTGCTGCTCGGGACCACCCTGGCCTTAGCCGGCGTCACCGCCGCGCCTGCCGCCGACCTGCCGCGCCGCGAAGTCGGGCAACTGGTCTTCGACAATGTGCCTGTGACCCCGCCCGCCCTGCAGGCCGCTATAGCCCCCTACTACAACGCCCGCTCGGCGGTGTTCGAGGACTGGCTGGACGATGGCTCGATCCTGATCGCCACTCGATTTGGCGACACCAACCAGATCCACCGCGTGGCCGCGCCCGGCGCGGCGCGGACGCAGCTCACCTTCTTCAAGGAACCGATCAATGTGGCCAAGGCGCAGCCTGGCTCGGACCGGTTCGTCTACATGCGAGACGACGGCGGGGCCGAGTACTACCAGGCCTATGTCCGCGGCCTGAACGGCGCCGAGAGCCAACTGACGGCCGCCAAGACCCGCAACAGTGACTTCGTGTTCACCCCGGATGGCCGCCAGGTGATCTGGGGCCAGGTCACGGCCGGCGATCCCAACAACGCCATCATGATCGCCGACGTCGCCGCGCCGCAGGGCCGGCGCGCGATCTTCGAGGGCAAGGGCTCGAAGGCCCCGCTCGACATCTCGCCGGACGGCAAGTCGCTGCTGTTCAGCCGCTACAATTCGGCGACCTTCGTTGAGCTGTTCGTGCTCGACATCGCCAGTGGCCAAGCCCGGCCGATCGGACCCGTCGATCGCAAGGTCGCCTATGTCGGCGGCGCCTTCACCGCCGACGGCCGTGGCGTGGTGACGTTGTCGGACGACAAGGCCGACACCGCGCGTCCCGTGGTCTTCGATCTGGTCAGCGGCGCGATGCGCGAACTGGATCCTGGCCTGAAGTGGCCGGCCGAGGACTTCGCGCTCAGCAAGGACGGGGCGGTGATCGCCTATGTCGTCAACGAGGAAGGCTATTCGCGCCTGGTGCTCAAGGACGTCGCGACCGGCAAGACGCTGCCCTCGCCCAAGCTGCCGCAAGGCGTGATGACTGGCCTCGGCTTCTCGCCGGACGGCAAGAGCCTAGCCTTCAGCCTGTCGACCTCCACCTCGGCCGGCGATGTCTGGAGCTTCGCTCTGGCCGACCAGAAGCTGGTGCGGTGGACCCAGAGCGAGCTGGGCGGCTTGGATCCGGCCCAACTGGTGGAGCCGACCCTCTTCCGCTACCCGACCTTCGACAAGCGCTCGATCCCGGCCTTCATCTACCGACCCCAGGCCAAGCCTGGTGAGAAGCTTCCGGTGATCATCCAGATCCACGGGGGCCCGGAGGGGCAGGAGCAACCGAATTTCAATCCGCGACGTCAGTCCTGGGTCAATGAAGTCGGCGCGGCGGTGATCATCCCCAACGTCCGGGGTTCCAGCGGCTACGGCAAGACCTACCTCGACCTCGACAACGCCGAAAAGCGCGAGGATTCGGTCAAGGACATCGGCGCCCTGCTGGATTGGGTGGCGAAGCAGCCTGACCTCGACGCGAGCCGGGTGGCCATCGTGGGCCAATCCTACGGGGGCTACATGGCCCTGGCGGTGGCGGCCCACTACAACGACCGCATCGCCGGCGCGATCGACCTCTACGGCATCTCCAACTGGACTACGTTCCTGAAGAACACCGAGGGCTATCGCCGCGACCTGCGCCGGGCCGAATACGGCGATGAGCGCGATCCGAAGATGGCCGCCGTGTTCGACAAGATCTCGCCGCTCAATATGAGCGAGCGCATGAAGAAGCCGATGATGATCTATCAGGGCGCCAACGACCCGCGCGTGCCGCAGTCGGAATCCGAGCAGATGGTCGCCAAGCTGCGCGCCCAGGGCACAGAGGTCTGGTACGTGCTGGCCAAGGACGAGGGCCACGGCGTCGCCAAGAAGCAGAACACCGAAGCGGTGCGCGCGACCGAGATCGTGTTCCTGCAGAAGGTGCTGGGGACGAAGTGAGGGCCTCCTCTCCCTCGGGAGAGGCTAGGTGAGGGGGCACTGCGCAGCGGCGCTCTGCTGACGGACGATCATCAGAAGCGGTTGGGCCGAAAGACCCCTCAACCAACCTCTCCCCGGCGGGGAGAGGAGCTCTACTAGGCTGGGGCCTGTTGTTCGGCGAGCCATTCCAGCGCGGCGGCGGCGACGTCTTCCCAGCCGGGCTCGCCGGGCAGCCAGTGGCTCATGCCTGGCATCTCGCGATAGGTCCCACCCAGGCGCGTCGCGGTCTGGCGGACGGTCGAAGGCGGATGAACCACATCGCGCTGACCGGCCATCACCAGGCAGGGGGCGTCCAGCGGGCCGACGCCGACACTGGTGGTCATGAAAGGATCAAGCCACCAGTTCAGGGCCTCCCAAAGGGCGCGGCCGCTTTCGGGGCGCAGCCGGGCGACAGCGGCTTCCTGGTCTTCCTTCGACATGCGGTCCAGGCTGTAGTGGCGCATCAGGCTGCGGTCGGGTGCAACGCCCTGCGCCCAGAACGGCCCCAGCATGTGCAAGCCAAAGGCGGTGACCGCCTCCTCCATCGACGAGGAGGCCACGCCCCAGGGCGCTGAAGGCGCGAGTAGCACGACGGCGCGCAGGCGGGTCTTGCGGGCGGCCAGGGCCGCGACCAGGCCGCCTAGCGAGTGGCCCATCAGGATAGCGGGTTGGGTTTGCGCTGCGCACAGTTCGGCGATGTCTCGGGCGTAGTCGGTCATCGACACCCCAACCACGGCCTCAGACCCATCATTGGGGCCATGGCCCCGTAGATCGGGCGCCAGCACGGTGTGGCCCGCGGCTTCGAACGGCTTACGGAAGTTTTCGAACACCCAGCCGCCGCAGAAGGCGCCGTGCGTCATGATGATCGGCGCGGGCATGGGTCCCCTCGAGGTCAAGATTGTGGGAGCGGTCGGCGGCGTCAGGCCGCGCGGCCGCGCAGACCCGCGAAGTCGTGGAAGGCGATGACGACTTTTTCGTAGATCGCCTTCTTGAACGGCACCACCAGGTCGGGCGCTTCGTCCAGGCGGCCCCAGCGCCAGGCGTCGAACTCCGGATGGCCTTGGCCGGAAAGGTCGAATTCACTTTCGTCGCCGTCGAAGCGCAGGGCGAACCAGACTTGGCGCTGGCCCTTCCAGCCCTTGGCGATCTTCGAGCCGTTGTGGCCGGGGGGGAAGTCGTAGGCCAGCCAACCGTCGGTGCGGCCGAGCAGGGTGGTGGTCTTCACGCCGGTCTCTTCGGCGAGTTCGCGGCAGGCGGCCAGATAGAGGTCCTCGCCGGCATCCACTCCGCCCTGCGGGAACTGCCAGTTGTGAGGTCCGCTCGTACCGAACCGTCGTCCCAGCCACACGCGCCCATCGGGGTGGAACAGCACCACTCCAACATTCGGGCGATAGGCGGCAAGTTCGTCGGTCATCTCATTCCATTTAACGACGCTGGGTCAAAGCGGAAGCCGGAGCTAGCTGATAGCCCCTAGATTCCACCGATTCAGCCCACTTTGCGACCTGCGATAGCGTCACAGGGTAGGCAAAGCCCGATCCCAGCTCCTGACCGTGCTGGCGGGCGCCCGCCTCGAACGCCAATAGCTGATGATCGA
>NZ_JAUXXE010000012.1 GCF_030681155.1 Phenylobacterium sp.
ACCCCCAGGGCGGTATCAAGAACAAGGAAGCCTCGCTTCACCTGTCGAACGTCGCGATCGCCGACGCCAACGGCAAGGCGACCCGCGTCGGCTTCAAGGTTGAAGAGGGCAAGAAGGTCCGCTTCGCCAAGACGACGGGAGACGTCATCTAATGGCCGACACCAAGTACACCCCGCGGCTGAAGACGGAATACAACTCGCGCATCCGCGGCGAGATGAAGACCAAGTTCGGCTACACGAACGAGATGCAGATCCCCAAGCTGGACAAGATCGTCCTGAACATGGGTATCGGTGAAGCCGTCTCGGACTCCAAGAAGGTCAACTCGGCGATCGCCGACCTGGCGAAGATCGCCGGTCAGAAGCCGCAGCCGACCAAGGCTCGTAACTCCATCGCCGGCTTCAAGCTGCGCGAAGGCATGGTGGTCGGTGCGAAGGTGACCCTTCGTGCGGACCGCATGTACGAATTCCTGGACCGCCTGGTTACGATCGCGCTGCCGCGCGTGAAGGACTTCCGGGGCCTGAAGCCCACCTCGTTCGACGGTCGTGGCAACTACGCCATGGGTCTGAAGGAGCACATCGTGTTCCCGGAGATCAACTACGACCAGATCGATCAAATGTGGGGCATGGACATCATCGTCGCCACGACTGCGAAGACCGACGACGAAGCGCGCGCGCTTCTGAAGGAATTCCAGTTCCCGTTCGTTCAAGCGTAAGCGGCGGGAAGGAAAGAAAAAATGGCCAAGAAAAGCGCCGTCAATCGCAATGAGATGGTCCGCAAGCTGGTGAAGCAATTCGCCTCCAAGCGGGAAGAACTCAAGGCGATCGCCAACGATGAGAGCCTGCCGCTCGAAGAACGCTTCGAAGCCCGGCTGAAGCTCGCCGAGCTGCCGCGCAACTCGTCCAAGACCCGCATCCGCAATCGGTGCGAAGTTACGGGCCGCCCGCGCGCGTACTATCGGAAGCTTAAGATGAGCCGGATCGCCCTGCGCGACCTGGGTTCCAATGGCCAGATTCCTGGCCTCGTCAAGTCGAGCTGGTGAGGAGGGTCTCATGGTGAACGACCCCGTTGGCGATATGATCGCCCGCATCAAGAACGCCGCTACCCGCGGCCGTTCGAAGGTTTCCACGCCGGCCTCGAAGATGCGCGCGCGCGTCCTCGACGTGCTCGCCGAGGAAGGCTACATCCGCGGCTACCAACTCGTTCAGAAGCCGGGCGCTTTCCCGGAATTCGAGATCGAGCTGAAGTACTTCGACAACCAGCCGGTGATCGTTGAGATCCGCCGCGTGTCGAAGCCAGGCCGTCGCGTCTATTCGTCGATCAAGGACCTGAAGCCGATTAAGAACGGCCTGGGGATCTCGATCCTGTCGACGCCGAAGGGCGTCATGTCGGACACGGCCGCGCGTGACGCGAACGTGGGCGGCGAAGTCCTCTTGCGGGTCTACTAAGATGTCGCGGATCGGAAAAAAGGCAGTCGCCGTCCCTTCGGGTGTGACGGTGACGATCGAAGGCCAGACGGTCACGGTGAAGGGCCCCAAGGGGCAACTCGCCTGGACCGTGGCTGAAGAGATCGAAGTCAAGCAGGAGGGCGCTGAGCTCCTCCTGACGAAGCGTGTCGACAACACCCGGGCGCAAGCCATGTGGGGTCTGTCGCGTACGCTGGTCGCCAACATGGTCGAAGGTGTCACCTCCGGCTTTGAGAAGACCCTCGAACTGGTCGGCGTTGGTTATCGCGCGGCGATGAAGGGCAATGCGCTCTCCATGCAGCTGGGCTTCAGCCACGAAGTTGACGTTCCGGCTCCCGCCGGCGTCACGTTCGCCGTGCCGAAGCAAACCGAAATCAAGATTTCGGGGATCGATAAGCAGGTCGTCGGCGAGATCGCTTCGCAGATCCGTCGCCTGCGTCCGCCGGAGCCCTACAAGGGCAAGGGCGTTCGCTACGCCGGCGAAAAGGTTCGCCGCAAGGAAGGCAAGAAGAAGTAGGCCATGGCTCTTAAACCCCGTGACACCGCCAAGCGCCGCGCTGAGCGCACGCGCATCCGCCTGCGGTCGGTGGCGAATGGTCGGCCGCGTCTGTCGGTCTTCCGCTCGTCGAAGAACATCTACGCCCAGGTCATCGATGATGAACGCGGCGTGACCCTGGCGTCCGCCTCCACCCTCGAAGAGGGTGAAAAGGCCGCCAAGGGCTCGGACAAGGAAGCTGCTGCTCGCATCGGCGCTCTTGTTGCTCAACGTGCGATCGAGAAGGGCGTCAAAGACGTCGTCTTCGACCGTGGCGGCTACATCTATCACGGTCGCGTGAAAGCGCTGGCCGACGCCGCGCGCGAAGCCGGCCTGAACTTCTAGGGGTACGCTGATGGCTCGTGGAAACGAACAACGTGGCGGTGGCGGCGACAATCGCCGGGACCGCAACCGCGGCAACCAAGCCGAAGAGCGCGCTGATTCCGACATCGTCGAGAAGCTGGTGCACATCAACCGCGTCGCCGCGACCGTGAAGGGTGGACGTCGTTTCTCGTTCGCCGCTCTCATGGTGGTCGGTGACCAAAAGGGCCGCGTCGGCTTCGGTCATGGCAAGGCGCGTGAAGTGCCGGAAGCCATCCGTAAGGCGACCGAAGAAGCCAAGAAGACCATGATCCGCGTGCCGCTCCGTGAGAGCCGCACCCTGCACCACGACGGCAATGGCCGTTGGGGCGCTGGCAAGGTGATGGTCCGCTCGGCTCCTCCCGGCACCGGCGTCATCGCCGGCGGTCCGATGCGCGCGGTCCTCGAAACCCTCGGCGTCCAGGACGTCGTCGGCAAGTCGGTCGGCTCGTCGAACCCTTACAACATGGTGCGGGCGACCTTTGAGGCGCTGAAGGCTCAGTCTTCGCCGCGTCAAGTCGCCGCCAAGCGCGGCAAGAAGGTCGCCGACGTCCTGGGCCGTAAGGCCGATGGCGCCGCCGCGGCCGCTGCTGACGGAGAGTGATCTATGGCTACGGTGACTGTTCGCCAAACGGGTAGCCCCATCCGACGCACCAAGGACCAGCGCGCTACGCTCGCCGGTCTGGGTCTGAACAAGATGGGCCGCGTGTCGACCCTGGAAGACACTCCCTCAGTCCGAGGGATGATCGCCAAGGTTCACCACCTGGTCGAAGTGGTCGAAGGCTAAAGCCTTTCCACTGGACGTTTAGGAGAGGCGGCGCCAAAAGCGTCGCCTCTTCGGCCGTTTCGGCGGCCACATTCAATTTCAGCCGAGTCGGAGCGAAACGCTCCGGCGACAGATCTCCAAGGAGAGGCGTCACATGACGAAGCTTAACGAACTCGCTCCGGCTCCCGGTTCCACGAAGAACCGCATGCGTGTCGGCCGTGGCCCGGGCTCGGGCAAGGGCAAGACCGGCGGCCGCGGCGTCAAGGGTCAGAAGGCTCGCTCCGGCGTGGCCATCAATGGCTTCGAAGGCGGCCAGATGCCGCTGCACATGCGTATGCCGAAGCGCGGGTTCAACAACCCCTTCGCCAAGGAATTCTCGGAAGTGAACCTGTGGCGTCTTGAGCAGGCGATCGCCGCCGGCAAGCTCGATGCCAAGAAGGCCATCAACGCCGAAGTGCTGATCGCTGCGGGCGTTCTGCGTCGCGAGAAGGACGGCGTCCGTCTGCTCGGCAAGGGCGAACTGACCACCAAAATCGACATCACCGTCTATTCGGCTTCGGCCGCGGCCAAGGCCGCTGTCGAAAAGGCCGGCGGCAAGGTCACGCTGACCGGGCCGGTCGCCGCTGAAGCGGCTGAGTAATACGCCCCTTCCGGCGCAAGCCGGGAGTTAGAGCTGACCATCCGGTTTCTTCAAGGTCAGCGACCACCCGAACGGATCCCCGGCCTTGGCCGGGGAAAGCGGGGAGGGACCGGATGACAGCGCAAGGCGGACACCCTATGTGTGGCCGGTCTTACAGTCTGGGGTTCTAAATGGCTTCGGCCGCCGAACAGCTAGCAGCTAATATGAACTTCGGCGCCTTCCAAAAGGCGACGGAGCTGCACAAGCGCATCGGGTTCACCCTGATGGCGCTCATCGCCTATCGGCTCGGGACCTATATCCCGATCCCCGGCATCGATCCGGTCGCTTTCGCCCAGGCCTTCACCGGCCAGGCGCAGGGCATCCTGGGCATGTTCAACATGTTCTCCGGCGGCGCCGTCGAACGTATGGCGATCTTCTCGCTGAACGTGATGCCCTACATCTCGGCGTCGATCATCGTGCAACTGCTGGGGACGGTGTATCCGCCCTGGGAAAAGCTGCGGAAGGAAGGCGGGGAGGCGGGTCGCAAGACCCTCAACCAGTACACCCGCTACCTGACGGTTATTCTGGCGCTGTTCCAATCCTTCGCGATCGCCACGGGTCTGCAATCGAGCCCTGGCCTGGTGCTGAACCCCGGCATCTTCTTCCTGGCTTCGACGGTCGTGACCCTGACCGGCGGCACCTTGCTGCTGATGTGGCTGGGTGAGCAGATCACCAGCCGCGGCGTCGGCAACGGCGTGTCGCTGATCATCTTCGCCGGTATCGTCGCCGTGTTGCCCAAGGGCATCTGGCAGATGTTCACGATGACGCGCACTGGCTCGCTGTCGGGCTTTGCGATGTTCGCGATCATCGTCCTGGCCATCGCCGTCGTCTTCGCCATCGTCTTCATGGAGCGCTCGCAGCGCCGGTTGCTGGTTCAGTATCCGAAGCGCCAGCAGGGCAATCGGATGTTCGGCGGCGACACCTCGTTCCTGCCGCTGAAGATCAACACCGCCGGCGTCATTCCGCCGATCTTCGCCTCTTCGCTGCTGCTGCTGCCGACGACCGCGATGGGCTTCCTGGCGACGGCTGAGCTGCCGGCCTGGGCGCAGTGGCTGCCCGGCGCTGTCGGCATGCTGCAGCACGGCCAGCCGGCGTTCATGGTCCTCTATGCGGCCCTGATCATCTTCTTCTGCTTCTTCTACACCTCGGTCGTGTTCAATCCGGACGACACCGCGGAGAACCTCCGTAAGTACGGCGGGTTCCTGCCTGGGATCCGGCCTGGCAAGCGAACGGCGGAGTATCTGGATTACGTGCTGACCCGTCTGACGGTGATCGGTGCGGCGTACATCACCCTGGTCTGCCTCATGCCTGAGGCGCTGATCGGCTACTTCAAGGCGCCGTTCTATCTGGGCGGCACCTCGATCCTGATCGTGGTGAGCGTGACCATGGATACGGTGACGCAAATCCAGTCGCATCTCCTGGCCCACCAGTACGAGGGCCTGATCAAGAAATCCAAGCTGCGCGGGGGACGTGCGCGCTAGGGCGTCGATTTAGGCCGGCCGTTGGGGAATGGCCGGGAGGGGACATTTAAGCTATGAATTTGATCCTGTTCGGCCCGCCAGCGGCGGGCAAGGGAACTCAGGCCAAGCGTTTGGTCGAGAACCGCAAGATGGTCCAGCTCTCCACCGGAGACATGCTGCGCGCCGCGATCGCCTCGGGCTCCGAGCTCGGGAAAAAGGTCGAGGGCGTGATGCAACGCGGCGAGTTGGTCACGGACGAGATCGTGATCGCATTGATTGAAGAGCGCTTGCCTGAGGCGGAAGCCTCCGGTGGAGCGATCTTCGATGGTTTCCCCAGGACCCTGGCTCAGGCCAAGGCTCTGGATCTAATGCTGGAGCAGCGCGGATCGCGAATCGATCTAGTGGTCCGCCTGAAGGTGGACGACGAGCAGCTCCTGAAGCGGGTCGCCGGTCGTTTCGCCGAATCGGGCCGCCCCGACGACAATCCCGAAAGCTTCAAAGTGAGGCTCTCGGCCTATAACGACCAGACCGCGCCGCTGCTGCCCTACTACGAGAACCAAAAGAAACTGGTTGAAGTAGACGGCATGGGTTCGATCGAAGACGTGTCCGCCGGTATCGACGGGGCTCTTGAAGCCCCGAGCCGGTAGGCAAACCCGCCCTAGCGGTCGCACGAAACCTGTAAAAGGTTCAAATTCTTGCGATTGCTCCATTGACGGAAACGCAACGTTCCCTATAACGGTGCGCTTCCGCGAAAGGGCGCGAAGGACGTGCCAGCCTTCCCATTGGGATTCTGGGCTGGGGCGCCGTTCGCGCTTCTCTGCGTGACTAGGAGATTCTACGCGTGGCCCGTATAGCAGGCGTCAACATTCCGACTAACAAGCGCGTCGTGATCGCGCTTCAGTACATCCATGGCATCGGCCAGGCGAAAGCCAAGGAGATCGTCAGCAAGGTTGGCATTGAAGACGCTCGTCGCGTCAATCAGCTGACTGACGCCGAGGTTCTTCAGATCCGTGAAGCCATCGACCGCGACTACACCGTCGAGGGCGATCTGCGTCGCGAGACCGCGGTCAACATCAAGCGCCTCATGGACCTGGCCTGCTATCGCGGCCTGCGTCACCGTAAGGGCCTCCCGGTCCGCGGTCAGCGCACTCACACCAACGCCCGTACCCGCAAGGGCCCGGCCAAGCCGATCGCCGGCAAGAAGAAGTAAGAGAGCTTAGCGATGGCCAAGGAACCGGCGCGCGTTAAACGTCGCGAACGTAAGAACATCACCTCGGGCGTGGCGCACGTGAACGCCTCGTTCAACAACACCATGATTACCATCACGGACGCGCAAGGGAACACGATTTCCTGGTCGTCGGCCGGCATGATGGGCTTCAAGGGCTCCCGGAAGTCGACGCCTTACGCCGCCCAGATGGCGGCCGAGGACGCCGGCAAGAAGGCGGCCGAACATGGCGTGAAGACGCTGGAAGTGAACGTGTCGGGTCCGGGTTCGGGCCGTGAATCGGCGCTGCGCGCTCTTCAGTCCGTCGGCATGACCATCACGACCATCCGCGACGTGACCCCCATTCCGCATAACGGTTGCCGGCCGCCCAAGCGTCGGCGCGTCTAAGTACCGAAGTACCGCACTCCCCACGCGCCGGACCGCGATTTCGCGTCCGGCGATCCTGCGTTTCGAGGGACATCTCTACGTGATCGAAAGAAACTGGAACGAGCTCATCCGTCCCGAGAAGCCGCTGATCGAGACCGGAACTGACGCGAACCGCAAGGCGCGTCTGGTAGCCGAACCTCTCGAACGCGGCTTCGGTGTGACGCTGGGCAACAGCCTCCGTCGTGTTCTCCTGTCGTCGCTGCAAGGCGCCGCCGTCACCGCCGTCCAGATCGACGGCGTGGTGCACGAATTCTCGTCGCTTGAAGGCGTTCGTGAAGATGTCGTCGACATCGTCCTGAACATCAAGCAACTGGCGCTGCGCCTGCACTCCGAAGGCCCCAAGCGTATGACGCTGAAGGCCACCGGCCCCGGCGCAGTCACCGCCGGCCAAATCGAAGTGCCGTCGGACATCGAGATCCTGAACCCTGACCACGTGCTCTGCACGCTGGACGACGGCGCCACCGTGCGCATGGAGTTCACGGTCAATAACGGCAAGGGCTATGTCCCGGCCGACCAGAACCGTCCGGAAGACGCTCCGATCGGCCTTATCGCCGTCGACAGCCTGTTCTCGCCGGTCAAGCGCGTCGCCTATCGCGTCGAGCCGACCCGTCAGGGCCAGAGCCTCGACTACGATAAGCTGATCATGGAAGTCGAAACCA
>NZ_JAUXXE010000018.1 GCF_030681155.1 Phenylobacterium sp.
CTTTCGCCCATTGCGCAAGATTCCCTACTGCTGCCTCCCGTAGGAGTCTGGGCCGTGTCTCAGTCCCAGTGTGGCTGGTCATCCTCTCAGACCAGCTATGGATCGTAGGCTTGGTGAGCCTTTACCTCACCAACTACCTAATCCAACGCGGGCCGCTCCAATGGCGATAAATCTTTCCCCCGAAGGGCACATACGGTATTAGCTGAAGTTTCCCTCAGTTGTTCCGTACCAAAGGGCACGTTCCCACGCGTTACTCACCCGTCCGCCGCTGCCCCCGAAGGGACCGCTCGACTTGCATGTATTAGGCCTGCCGCCAGCGTTCGCTCTGAGCCAGGATCAAACTCTCAGGTTGAGATGACTCTGACATCAATGTTGCTAGTTCCGGGAAGGAACCAACTGGCATTGTTCTACATAGTTCTTGACGAGTTCCCATTTACCTCGCGATCCGAAGATCGTCCGGTACATGGTATTGTCTTCAAGAGACCGCAGATTTGGTCAGCGTCGAGACAGTCTGGTTAAGACTATCTGCGAGAGCGCCGCCGCCTGCGTTTCTCTTTCCAATTCAACGATGTCAAAGATCCCGATCGGCTCTCGCCAACCCCACTGTTTAGCGCCGGTGGTCGGCGGAGGCGGCTATCTAGTTGGCCGTCTCTTTGGTGTCAACCGATCCTTTCGGATCTTTTCGCGCCGTCCAAGTCACCCTGGAATTTAGCGCAAAACTCTCTCTGGGCCGCCGAGGGGCTTCCCTCAAAAGTCCGTAGCGAGTCGGTTGAAGGTCCGGAACCTATCCAGCTGAGCTGAGAAAAGCAAGAAACTTTTGAAGAAGTTTCTCAAGTCCTCAACCGCCGGGGCGGCCCCGAAGGAGCGGCGTATCTAGTCGCCGACCCCCTTCATGTCAACCGCGCCGTGAGGCTTTTCAAACCAGCCCGGAAACATCCGAACCAACCCAAACAACCATCTCAGGTCTGCGCTAGGGACACCGCCCCCAGGCTCACCAAAACAGCCCGGTCAACACACCCAGTCACTTGCCTTTCCGAAACAAAATCAACGACTTCTACGCCGCCAACCCCGCATCCGTCCGGCCCGTTTCCGAGCGAGGGCGGCTTCTAACCAGCGGCATTTGAGTCCGCAAGCCCTTATGACGAGATCACGACAAAAGAGGCTCCTGGCTTGTGGAAAAGCCTGCTTCATCCTTAAAGGGGCAGGCTTAGGAGGCTCTCACGAGAATGTTGTCGCAAAAGGCCCGCTACGCGCTACGTGCTCTTGTCGAGCTTGCCCGCGCCCACGGCGACCAGGTGACGTCTGGCGAACTGGCGAGTCGCGCCGATGCGCCGCGCAAATTCCTGGAAGCCATCCTGCTGGAGCTGGCCCGTAACAAGGTGGTGGTCAGCCGCCGCGGCAAGTTCGGCGGCTATACCCTCGCTCGCGACGCCGCCGAGATCAGCTTTGCTGAGGTGATCCGCATCATAGACGGGCCGCTCGCCCTGGCCCCCTGCGTCAGCCGTCTCTCCTTCCGGAAATGCGACGACTGCCCCGACCTGGCGACCTGTTCCTTGCGTGAGGCTCTATTGCGCGCCCGCGATGCGACGTCGGATGTGCTGGAAGGCTACAGCCTGGCGGATGCAGCGACCGGTGAAGGCGCCGAAGTCTTCAATCCTGGCTGATCGGCGCCCCGCGCCATCCGCAATCTTGTCCTTGGTGCTGGAGCTCACTCTTGAGGGGCAAAGAAACCGGATCAGCGCCCACGCAGCGACGGATGACGCCCGTTCTCGAACAGGCCGTCCTCGCCTTGCGACGGCGCAACCCCGAAGAGGCGGCGCGGCTGGCGGACACAGCCCTTAAGGCTGACCGCAGCAACCTCGTCGCCGTCGAGATCCTCGGTTCGGCGCTGATCGAACTGCAGAAGCCCGAGCAAGCCCTCCCCGCCTTGATGAAGGCGGCGCGGCGCAGCGGCGATCCTGTGATTGAGGACCTGCTCGCCCGGGCACTGTTTGCGACGGGCCAAACTACGGAGGCAATCGATCAATGGCGGCAAGCCACCGAGCGCCGGCCGCCGCACCCGCCGGCGTTTCTCGAACTGAGCGGCGCCCTTTGTGCGGCCGGGCGCTATGGAGAGGCGCTCGGCGTGCTGGATCAGGCGCTAGGTCTCATGCCCAAGGCTGACGGGCTGCGTATCGCGCTCGGCCACATCCATCTCAAGCTCAATGACCGCGCCCGCGCGCGCAGCGCCTTCGAACATGTGCGCGCCGCGGCCCCAGGTCGCCGAGACGCCATAGTCGCCTTGGCGCAGTTGGCGACGATCGAGGGCGACTACGCCGAGGCCGCAGGGCTGTACCGACAGGCTCTCGCCAAACAGCCTGACGATCCGCCTTCGCGCATCAGTCTTGGGAAGTGCCTGCTGGAATTGGGGCGTCGCGACGAGGGCGAAGCGATTATCCGACGCGCGATCCATGATGCGCCGTCATTCGCGCCCCTCGCGATCAGCGCGCTCGCCGGCGCGTCGCACGGCCGGCTCTTCCTGCGTCCCAGTGCAGCGCTAGCTTTCCTCCGTTCGGCCTTGTCCTAGCCGTCTTCAGGCTCTGAAGCGCCGGCGATAGACGCCGCTGTCGCGCTCCATCTCGGTCAGCAAGTCATGCGCGCGCTCGGCCTCCGCGTCGGTCAGAGGGGCGGTTTCGCCTCTCCATGTCTCTCGCTTTACCGGGAAGCACTGCGCGACCGGGGTGCCCTTCGGCAGCACCCCATTGAAGTTTTCGTCTCGCCACTGCGCTGGAAAATGAATCCATGCGTCGCGATACCGGTCGCAATCCACCAGGCCGGTCAAGGTCGTGAACGGGAGATCGAACCGATTGACCGGATGGGTGAAAAGCAGCGAATAGCCCTCGGGCGCCTCGATCGTCCAAACGTTGTTGAACTTGATCAGGAAGCGGTCGGCGTCGAACAGCGGCGTATCGGCCGCTTGGCTAGGGTCATGGAAACTGATCGGCGATCGCGGGAACGGCAGGCTCGAGCCCATTGGGAGCTCGTTGTCCCACGAGAATTCGCCGCCCTGGACCCGCACATCGCACAGCAGCGGGATCAGGAAGCCTGACGTCATGGCGTCGATGAAGGGCGGACAGCGTTTCACCGTATCGTCCTCGTGGGCGACCGCGGCGCTGAACGCTTGCGAGGGCATGGTCTTCAACCAGGTGGGCAGCCCTTGCACCGCCGGCATTGGCGGCGGCGCGATCCCTTCCAGTTCCTTCGGGCATCGAAACCGAAGCGTCATGACTTCGCGACTGTCGGCCATCGGCACGCTCCCCACGGCACGCTCAGATTGCGCGCGCCACGGTTATGCTACCTGCACAAGTTCAACAGGCTCGGCTAGTCACCTAGTTTGGGAATTCGCAAGGTCGCCGCCCTCCGCTCCGCCCAGAGCGCCCTTTGCCTCAACCGGCGGCGATATAGGCCTTCAGGCCATGGGCCTCGGCTTCGACCTCGTCGATCTTCCACTTCACCAGGTCGCCAATCGACACGATGCCGACCAGCCGTTCGTTCTGGCAGACCGGAAGATGCCGAATCCGGCGATCGGTCATGCGGCCAAGCAGGGAATCGATCGTCTCATTGGGCTCGGCGAAGACGACGTCATGGGTCATGCAGGATGAGATAGGCTTGTTCAGAGCCGCGGCGCCTTCCTCGGCGAACACCCGGACCATGTCGCGCTCGGACACCATCCCGACCACGCGATCACCGTCCATGACCACCATCGCGCCCACTTTACGGGAATAGAGCAAGGCGCAGATCGCGCCCACCGTCTCCGCGGGCGAGGCCGTGAACACCAAGTCGCCCTTGGTCTTTAGGATCTGAGACACCAACATAAGCGCGTTCTCCCTATTCCCTGGGAAACAGCGTCGCTCAGTACGCCTTGGAAATCAACGTTCTCACTAAGGTGTCAGGCGGCCGGGGACCGCGACGCCCAGCCGAACGGCCCGATCAGCACCAGGCCGGCGATGTAGCCGAAGATGTGAGCTTCCCAAGCCACGCCGGCATTGCCTAGGCCGGGGGCGAAGCCGGCCAGGGCCAGCAACAGGTTCACCGCGATCCATCCGATGCTCATGCTGACGACGATGGGGCTCATATACTTGCCAGGAACGCCCTCCCCCGCCATCAGCCGCGCGGCCGCGCCGACCAGGCCGGCCACCGCGCCCGAGGCGCCGACCATGAAGACGGTGCTTCCCGGATTTGCCATGCCATAGCCCAGGCTCGCGAGCCCGCCGCAGACCAGATAGAAAACCAGGAAGACCAGCGCGCCCTTTATGCTGGCGCCGAAATAGCGCGCGACCGGCGTGCCGAAGGCCAAGGCGCCGCCCGCGTTCATCAAAGCATGGGCCCAACTGCCGTGCAGGAATATCGCCGTGAACAAGGTGGGCCACCGGCCGGCGTCCAGCGCCGCCGACGAGAAGGCGAAGTTCCGCAGCACCCAGTCCTGCGGAAAGAAGGTCTGAATCAGATAGCCGACGATGATGACCAGGGTGGCCACGACCGATGGCCAGGGCGCGTTGAAGATAGGCTGGCGCTCTTCGTTCAAGACCGGCTCTCCGCTGACATTCATATAGAGCCCCAAATTCACTCGCCCGGCCCGGGCTTGGCGAGCTTGAAGGGCCCAAGCGGCTAGATACACATAAGTTCAGCTTCGCCGCGCCCTCGGCGTGCGTCTGGCTTGGTCTTTTCCGTCCGAGCGCTTTCCAGCGGTCGTATGCCCGCCCGCAGGACGTCACAATCCCCGCCTCTATCGCGCCTTGCGAAGGCCACGCTGGGCGGCGCATGGTGCCGAGCTTACCAAGATCGCGGATATCGAAACGCTCAATGATACGTCTGTTCGGCGCGGCCTCCGCGCTCGTCATCGCCCTGGCCCTCCCTGTCGGTGCGTCGAGCTTCCCACTCCCGAAGTTCGGAACGGCGAAAGAAGCGCCCCCCGCCGCCGCGATTCAATTGAAGCCCGGCGAGTGGGCCCAGGCGCGTTCGGATGTCGCGGCCGATCCCAATATCCGCTTCGGCGCCCTGCCCAACGGCATGCGCTATGCGATCCGCAAGCAGCAGACGCCCCCAGGACAGGCGGCGGTGCGCCTTCGCTTCGACGCCGGTTCGTTGATGGAGACAGACGCCCAGCAGGGCCTCGCACACTTCCTTGAGCACATGGCTTTCAACGGCTCCAAGGCGGTGCCGGAAGGCGAGATGATCAAGATCCTCGAACGCCTGGGCCTGGCCTTCGGGGCGGACACCAACGCCTCGACCAATTTCGATGAGACCGTCTACAAGCTCGACCTGCCGCGCACCAATGACGAGACCGTCGATGCGGCGCTGATGCTGATGCGGGAGACCGCTGGGAACCTGACCCTTGAGCAGGGCGCCGTCGACCGCGAACGCGGGGTGGTTCTCTCGGAGGAGCGCGCCAGGGATACGCCGTCCTATCGCATATATAAGCAGCGCCTTGAGTTCTTCCTGAAGGGCCAGCGTCCGCCGACCCGTTACCCGATCGGCAAGGTCGAGGTGCTGCAAAGCGCGCCCGCCAACGAGATCGCCGACTACTACAACCGCTACTACCGCCCAGAGCGTGCGGTCCTCGTCGTCACCGGCGACTTCGACCTCGACGCGATGGAAGCCAAGATAAAGTCCAAGTTCTCCGACTGGACGCCGGCCGGTCCTGGCGGCGCCGATCCCAATCTCGGACCCGTGCAGCCGCGCAAGACCGAGGCGAAGCTGGTGATCGAACCGGGCGCCCCGCTGTCGATGCAATTTGCCTGGCTGCGTAGTCCCGACACCGCCCCGGACACGGTCGCCAAGCGCAAGAAGGAGATGATCGAGCAGCTCGGCTTCTCGGTCATGAACCGGCGCCTGCAAACCCTGGCGCGGGGCGGCCAGCCGCCGTTCCTCGGGGCCGGGGTCTTCGAGAGCAACGAATACGACGCTGCCGAAATGACCATGCTTATCGTCAACGCCGAGCCTGGGCGCTGGCGCGAGGCGCTCTCGGCCGCCGAGCAGGAACAACGGCGCGCAGTCCAGTTCGGCGTGCGCCAGGACGAACTCGACCGCGAGATCGCCGAATATCGGGCCAACCTGAAAGCCAGCGCCGCAGGCGCGGCCACCCGCACCCCGGCTCAATTGGCGGGCGAAATCGTCAGCTCGCTCGGCGACAACGAGGTGGTCACCAACCCGAGCCAGGACCTCGCCCTCTTCGAAGAGGTGGTGAAGGATCTTAAGGCAGAGCAGGTTTCGGCGGCGCTCAAGGGCGCGTTCAAAGGCGACGGCCCCCTGCTGTTCATGGCCTCGCCCGTCGCGATCGACGGCGCGGAAACAACGCTGCTCTCGGCCCTGGACGCGTCGCGCAAGGTCGCGGTGTCCGAACCGTCCGCTTCGGTACAGGTCGCCTGGCCGTATGAGACCTTCGGCGCGCCGGGCAAGGTCGTGGAGACCAAGGACGCCGTCGATCTCGACACCACCTTCATCCGCTTCGAGAACGGCGTGCGCCTCACCGTCAAGCCGACCCGGTTCAAGGACGACGAAGTCCTGGTCCGTGTGAACGTCGGCGGCGGCCGGCTGGACCTGCCCAAGACCGAGCAAAGTCTGAGCTGGGCCTCGGGCGCCTACATCGAAGGCGGCCTGAAGCAGATCAACGCCGAGGACATGGAGCGCGTGCTGGCCTCCAAGGTCTATGGCGCCCAGTTTGGTATAACCGACGACGCCTTCGTGTTCTCCGGCTCGACGCGCCCTGAAGATCTCGATGTTCAGATGCAGGTCCTGACCGCCTATGTCGCTGAACCCGGTTGGCGGGCCGAGGCGTTCAAGCGTCTCCAAGGCGCCGGCAAAACCATCCACGACCAGTATGAAGCCACCGATTCCGGCGTGGTCTCGCGCGACCTGGCCTCCCTCCTCCACCCGAACGATCAGCGCTGGGTGTTCCCAAGCCGCGAGCAGATCGCGGACGCCAAGCTGGACGACTTCAAGTCCATCGTCAGCCCGGCCCTGACCTCGGGGCCCATCGAAGTGGTCATTGTCGGCGACATCACGGTGGAAAAGGCGACCCAGGCGGTGGCCCGCACCTTCGGCGCGCTGCAGCCGCGGCCAGCCCAGGCGGCTACGACCGGTCAGCGCGACATCGGCTTCCCGGCCGGCGTCGATAAGCCCGTCGTGCTCACGCACAAGGGACGGGCCGACCAGTCGATCGGCTATCTCGCCTGGCGAACCACGGACTTCTACGCCAACCCCCAACGCGCCCGCGACACCGCGGTGATGGGCGAAGTCCTGGAACTGCGCCTCATCGAGGAGCTGCGCGAGAGCCAGGGCGCGACCTATTCGCCGAACGTCGCCTATAGCCACAGCTTCGTCTGGCCGAACTGGGGTTATGTGTCGGCCAGCGTCGAAATCCCTCCGGAAAAGCTACCGGCCTTCTTTGACGACGTGAAGAAGATCGCCGCCGACCTTCGCACCAAGGAAATCAGCGCCGACGAACTGGCCCGCGCCAAGAAACCTCGCGTTGATCAGATCGAGAAGGCCCGCGAAACCAACGGCTATTGGCTGTCCGAACTCTCGGGCGCCCAGGCCGATCCGCGTCGGCTGGAAGCCACCCGTGCGATCATCTCCGGGACTGAACGGGTGACCGCCGCTGACGTGCAGCGGGCGGCCCAGGCGGTGCTCAAGGATGAGAACATGTGGAAGCTGGAGGTCCGCCCCGCCGGCAAAAATTAGTGTCGCACCCCGCGACGCGCGACAAACCGTCGTCTGGCCCAGCTTCGGCCGCGATGGCTCTATCCACCCAGCGAATCCGCGGCGTTGTCGCGGAACTGGACCGGCAGTTGGGGGCCATCGCCCGTGTCAGCGACCCCATCGCGATTCACTGCGGACGACCGATGAGGCGTGCGGCCGAGGCATAGCCACGCCGTGGCTCAGCGCTTAGTTTTCGAGCCGAGCGAAGAGCTCGAGCGATGGGCCGCCAGTTGTTGCAACACCTGGTTCGGATCAAGCATCGCTTCTCTCGGCGGGCGCTTGACCGGCCAGACGCTCAGCGCCGCGATCCCCGGCTTGCGATGTGCATTCAGCTCCAGGATCAGCTTTGTCGCCACCTCGTTGTGCGGCTGCAGCTTCAAGAGTTCGCCGCACGCCTCTAGCGCCGCATTCGTCTCGCCCACCGCCTGAAGTGATCGCGCCAGCCAGAGCCAGGCGTTCTCCCCCAAGGGCGCGGCCTCGACCGAGCGGGTCAGCCAGGTTCGCGCGCCGGCGTGATCGCCCCGCTTGGCCAGGAAACGGCCAAATCGGTAGAGCGCCAATCCATCCTTCGGCGCCAACTCCACGATCTGGCGATAGCAGCGTTCGGCCTCAACCTCCTGCCCGTCCCGCTCAAAATCCAGAGCCGCCTGGATCATGGCAGGCAAGCCGCGCGGATCCAATTCGCCGCCGAGGTTACGGCCGCTCCTGGTCGTCACGTTGAGCGCCCTCAACCGTCGCGACTTCGGGGCGAACAGGTACTTGTAGGGCTCGTCCCCCTTCAGGAAATCGTAGGTCGAATAGCCGCCCGCGATCGCCTCGCGAATGCTGAAGGCCTGAAGCAGGTAGCCTGCCGGCATCTCGCTGTAGGTCTCATCACGGCCGGTGATGAAGAACAGCAGCGACTTCTTGATCGGATCGACCAGGAGCGCGAGCGCCGCCACCGGCCGATCACCATGCCAGAACACTGGCAGCATCAGGCGACCTTGCCGCGCGCAGCGCATCAACATCACGAAGTTCCGACCAAGGATCGACTCCGTGCGCTGACCCTTGCGAGACTCCCATTTGATCCGCCAAAAGTGCAGCAACATCCGCAGGTCACGCTCGAAGGTCGCGGGCGTGGCGAGCGTGATCCGGCAATCCTCGGCGGCGTCGACCTTGCGCAGCAGCCTGCGGATCTTCTGCCGGTTGTTGGCGCTCAACGTCGCCAGATAGCTGTCCCAGTCTTCGGGAAGGTCGATCGCGAGGCAGAGGCTGTTATCCACTCTGTGACGGCTGTCGCGATAGTCGATGTCGGTCTGGGAGAAACGAACCTTGTCGAACGGCTCCAGGAACAATCGCCGACGCGGTTCGGACATCAACAGGTTGTCCATCGTGAAACGCGCCCAGTGGAACTTGCGCTTCACGAACTCGGCGAGCGCCGGGACGACTTCAGCCTCGAACTCCGGCCGCGTGAGGATGCCGGTGTAGTCCGAGAACCCGTCCCCCGCGAAGTGGAGCTGATTGAAGAAGCCGAACTTCTCGTCGTACTGAGTCCGCATCCGCATCGGCAGGAAGGCGGCGTACGCCTCGTCGCTCTCATCTCGCTTCGCGGCGAGCACAAACCAGACCGTCTTGTGACAGGTCAGCCAGTCGAACAGCCACTGCCAGGACAGGAAGAACTGCGCATCGGGGTCGGCCGCATAGACAGCGTCCCAGTCGCCGCGCACGGCGGCGAACTCGCCAAAATCGTCGATGACACGAATGTACATGCGACACCCCGTAACTTCTTAAGCTACAGCGTCGCCATAGCTACAGCATTCACAGGCCATCAATCAAGTCCGCCAGGTTTCCAGCCATCAGCAAGGAAACAAGCGGCGCCATTGCACCGAATACAGAGAGAACGAACTTTAAGTGACAATCCAATACAAGCCGACGCATCCCTGCGCGCCAAACTGTACGTAGAACGACTTCAACTTTAGCGGGACGCCGGAGGCCAAAGGCCCTCCACGCGTTAAAAGAGCGGGCTTGTGGTTTTGAACCTCTGCCTGAAAGATGGTCGGAGGGATCGCTTGAGAGGCCATCCAGATGCTGCCGCTCGACCATGTGCCGTTCTACACGGGCGATCTTGAGGCCCTGACCCGCGCGTTCCTCGCACTTGGCTTCGTGGTGTCTCCGCGTGGCGACTACACCTCCCCCGAACACCCGGGCTCAAATTGGACCAGTCACGCGGTTTTCCTGCGCAAGGGGTGGCTGGATCTACAGCACAATCCCCACGCTTCGAGCGATGCTCCCGTTGGGCCAAGGGCTGGACTGTTCTTGACTGATGACCTCGACGCCGCCGCAGCCTGCCTCTCGGGCTTCCGCACCCGTCCGACCTACCGCCTTGAGCGCCGCTGGAAGAACGATCTGGGCCTGCCGTCCGAGACGTTCGCCCTCTTCGATATCGGCGAACGCATCAGCCCCGTCGGCCTGGCGGTCATCCAGCACCACTATCCTTGCCATGACACCCTGGCCGCCTGGTTCGATCATCCGAACTCATCCGAAGAAGTCGCAGGTCTGATCTTCGGGGCGGCCGAACCCGGCCCGATGGCCGGCCAAGCGGCTTGCCATCTCGACATCTCCGGCTTCCGCTATTGGGACGAAGCCAAGTTCAAGGCCGCTTTCGGCCATTGCGAACCGCAAGTGGCGCTACGCGTCCGGGTGGGTTCCCTGACCAAGGTCAGGGCCGCCCTCGACATCGCCGGCATCGCCTTTGTCGAGACCCAAGATGGTCTCCACGTCACGCCGCCCCGCCCGTTGGCCTGCGGATTCCAGTTCTTTCAGAGCTTGCCGCACTGAGCTTTCCAGCAAGCTGCGCCGTCTCGATCTGATACGCCGCAGCGCTGGCGCCGATCTTGTTATGCACCCCATGCGTCCACGCCCGGCCGCATGACGAGGTGTCGAAATGGTGCATTCGAACACTCAGAGAATGATCGACTACTGGCGCAGCCAAGGCGGCTTCCGCGGCCTGCCCGTGCGCTCTGCGATCAATCCCGCCGACTTCTCGACCCTGATGACCCAGACCTTCATGCTGGGCCGCGTCGCCTCCGGGGTCTACCCGATCCGCCTGGTTGGCGGCCTGGTCGCCGATCTGCACAAGCGCGACCTGCGCGGCCAGAACATGCTCGACCTCATCGGCGAGCGCGACCGCTTCAACCTGCACACCGCATTGGAAACCGCCCGCCGCCGGCCCGAGCCGATGGTCGTCGAGATGGAAGGCAAGACCAACGGGGCCTCGCTGATGCTGGAGGTCTTGTTCGCCCCGATCGCCGGCGCGCCCGGTTCGCCGGAACGCTTCCTTGGGCTCTATCAGCCGCTATCCCTGGTGGCCAAGCTGGGCGACATGCCAATCCGGCAATTGGCCGTCCGCTCCATCCAGGGCGTCGGCCCTGCGAACGAAGAAACCCACCGGCTGAAACTCGCCACCCTCGACGGGCGCCGCGTGGCCTAGAGCGCCGCCTGGGCGTCGTCCAAGATCCGCGCAACCGCCTCTTCGGCACGGGCGCGGGCGTTCGGCGTCCGGAACAGCTTCACATGTTGCTGATAGGTCAGGCTCACCCCGACCAGTTCGAACACCATCTGCCGGCAATAATCCGGCGGCGCCTTGCCGGCCTTGGGCAGGTCGCAGGCCACGCGCGCCAGGGTGTCGTGCCAATCATTCTGTGACGCGACAAGCCGGTCGCGCAGCGCGCCAGGACGATCATCATATTCCTGGCTGGAGACCGCAAACAGGCAGCCACCGGATTCGGTTTCGCCGCCAATCCAGTCGAACCACCGACCGATCAGCTCCTCCATACGCGGCCTGCCCCGCGGCTGAGCCAGGCTAGGTTCGACCACGCGGGCCTGAAAGCGGATGATCGCCTCGTTCAGCACGGCGAGCTGAAGCGCTTCCTTCGACTTGAAATGCGCGAACAGTCCGCTCTTGGAGAGCTCAAGGCTTTCGGCCAGCGGGCCGAGGGACAACCCCTCCAGCCCGACCGCTACGGCCTGATCAAGGGCCCGATCAACAATGGCCTCACGCGTGGCGGCGCCTTTTCTCATGCCAAAGATATAGCACGATCGGTCGTTTTTTCAACCTAGGGCGCAGACGCCTTATCCAGCAACGCCAGGTCCTCGGCGGTCAGCTTCATGCGCGCCGAGCCCATCAACTCGTCGAGCTGTTCCAGGCTGGTGGCCGAAGCGATCGGACCGGTCAGGCCGGGCTGGGCCATGACCCAGGCTAGCGCGACCTGCGCCTGGCTGGCGCTCTTGCCAGCCGACACCTGGTCGAGGGCGGCCAGGATACGCATGCCGCGCTCGTCCATCATCCGCTTCACCCCACGGCCACGCGGGCTCTTCGAGAGATCGGCCTCTGTCCGGTACTTGCCGGTCAGGAACCCAGAGGCCAGGCTGGAGAACGGGATCACCCCGACCTCGTTGTCGATGCAGGTTTGTTGCAGCGCGCCCTCGAAGCCCCCGCGGGCGTAGAGATTGTAGAGCGGCTGCTCGCTGTTATAGCGCGCATAGCCGCCGCGTTCGCTGACATCGAGCGCCTCTTTCAGCCGCTCTGCGCTGAAGTTCGATGAGCCGATCACCCGCACCTTGCCGGCCTTGACCAACCGGTCGAACGCCTCGGCGGTCTCTTCCAACGGCGTGTCCGGATCGTCGCGATGCGACTGATAGAGGTCGATCCGGTCGGTTTGCAGGCGCTTGAGCGAGGCTTCGACAGCCTCGACCATGTAGGCGGCCGAGAGGCCCTTCTTGCCCTCGCCCATCTCCATGCCGAGCTTGGTGGCCAACACCACCTTGTCGCGCTTGCCCGATTGCTTGAACCAGGCGCCAAGCACCGTTTCCGAGGCCCCGGCGCCGGCTGGGGTCCACGCCGCATAGACGTCGGCGGTGTCGATGGCGTTGAACCCGCCATCGACAAAGGCGTCGAGGATGGCGAACGAGGTCTTCTCGTCCGCCGTCCAT
The DNA here is from genome assembly GCF_030681155.1 of Phenylobacterium sp. Classification (GTDB taxonomy): domain Bacteria; phylum Pseudomonadota; class Alphaproteobacteria; order Caulobacterales; family Caulobacteraceae; genus Phenylobacterium. The sequence continues at coordinate 12,712 of NZ_JAUXXE010000018.1, forward strand.
CCGAACACGTTTCCGCCCAGCACCAGGGGCGCGATCTCTAGCTCCGACTTGCCAAGCCTGCGCAGTTCCATCGCTCTCTCCCGGTTTCTCGTGACGCTCTAGGCGGCCTTCTGACCATCTTCAAATACAGCCACATCCTCGGCTGGCAAGGCCGCGCGGCCCCGCAGCATGTCGGCGGCCTTCTCGGCGATCATGATGGTTGGCGCGTTGGTGTTGCCGCCGACCAAGGTCGGCATGACCGAGGCGTCGATGACCCGCAGGCCCTCGATGCCGCGCACCTTCAGTTCGCCGTCGACCACCGCCATCTCGTCGGAGGCCGCGCCCATCTTGCAGGTGCCCACCGGGTGATAGATCGTCTCGGCGTGCTTGCGGATCCAGGCGTCGATCTGCTCGTCGGTCTCGACGTCCTTGCCCGGGAACAGTTCCTCGCTGCGATAGGCGTCAAGCGCGGCTTGCGAGGCGACGTGGCGCATCATCCGGACGCCTTCGCGCAGGGCGCGGCGGTCCTCGTCGGCGGCCAGATAATTGGCGAAGATCGCCGGATCGGCGAACGGATCTGCCGAATTCAGGCCAACGCGGCCGCGGCTCTCAGGACGAAGCTGGCAGACGTGGAAGGTGAAACCGTCCTTCGCGACGGAGACCTTTCCGTGATCCTGCATGACCGCGAGCACGCAGTGGACCTGCAGGTCGGGCCGGTCGAGGTCGGGCCGTGACTTCAGGAAGGCGCCCGATTCCAGAAACTGCTGGCGGCCCATGCCCTTGCCGAAGAAGGCGTAGTTCATGCCGATCATCAGGGTCTTCACGATCCCCTTGCGCAGCGAGAAGGCGGTGATCGGCTGCGGGCACTCCCAGGACATGGTGACGTCCAGGTGGTCCTGCAGGTTGGCGCCGACGCCCTTCAGCGCCTTCACCACCGGAATGCCGAACTTGGCCAGTTCCTCAGGATCGCCGATTCCGGAAAGCTGCAGGATGTGCGGCGACTGCACGGCGCCGGCCGACAGCAGCACTTCCTTGTCGGCGTTGACCACATGCTTGGTCTTGGTCTTGTCATCGACGTATTCGACGCCCGTCGCCCGCCCGTTCTCGACGATGATGCGGGTGGTCCGCGCGCCGGTCAGGCAGGTGAGGTTCGGGCGGCTCATGGCCGGATGCAGATAGGCGCGCGCCGCGCTCCAGCGCTGACCGTCACGGATGGTCAGCTGATACGGGCCCCAGCCCTCCTGCTGGAAACCGTTGAAATCGCTGGTGACTGCGTGCCCGGCTTGCCGGCCGGCCTCGATGGTCGCCTTGTAGATCGGGTTGGGGGTCGAGGCCTTGGAGACATAGAGCGGGCCTTCGCCGCCGTGCCAGTCGTCGCCACCGCCCTCCAGGGTTTCCGAGCGCTTGAAGTAGGGAAGCACGTCCCGATAGGACCAGCCCTGCAGGCCCATCTGGCGCCACTGGTCATAGTCGCGCGCGTGGCCGCGGATGTAGATCATGCCATTGATGGAGGACGATCCACCCCAGCCTTTGCCGCGCGGCCACCACAGCTTGCGGTTCTCAAGGTTGGGTTCTTCCTCGGTCCAGAAGCCCCAATTGTAGGCGCCCTGCTTGGAGATCAGCGAGCCGACGCCGGCCGGCATTTTCACCAGGATCGAATTGTCTTTGCCGCCAGCTTCCAGGAGCAGGACCTTGACCTGCGGGTCCTCGGTCAAGCGGTTCGCGAGTACGCACCCGGCGGAGCCTGCGCCAATGATGACGTAGTCATAGCGATCCATGTGTTCCCGTCCCTAAACACTGTTAAGTTTGCCGCACCCTGACCCAAGCGCCCCTCAGAGACAAGGCGGCCGGGCCCGCTTTTTTGAGCGCCGTTACGTCAACTGTGGCGAGATGACAGGGCAAAACCTCAGGGCGAATACCCAGTTTTGGGATTTCCCGTAGGCGATGTGACGCCAGTCATGACACTCTTAGCGCCCGCATCTGTTCCAAAGACTTCGCGAGACTCGATGAGCGTCCAGCAGATGGCTTCGGCGGTGGGGGCGCCCAGCGACCACCGACGCCTCAACCCCGAAATTTTCGCCATGCTTGTGCTTGGCGGGGCGGTGCTTGCATCGGCCATTCTTGGCATCCTGCTACGCCCAGTTGGAAACCTCAGCGCTTTCTGGCCCGCCAACGCCGTGTTGCTGGGATTACTGGTCAGATTTCCCCGACTTGCTCGCGCCAGCGGCTGGGCTGCGGCGGCGCTCGCATTCGTGCTGGCCGACGCGGCGACCGGCAGCAGCTGGACCAAGGCGGGGCTGCTGACGCTGTGCAACATGGTCGGCGCCGCGGTCGGCTACGTGTTCATGGCCCGCCTGACCCAAAAGGATCGCCTGCTCGAGCGTCCCGCCTCCCTGGTCTCGGTGATGCTGATCGTATTGGCCGCCTCGACAATCACCAGCGTCTTTGGCGGGCTGGTGAATGTGCTGCTGTTTCACGGCGGCCCGGCGCGCGGCTTCTTCATCTGGCTGGCGACCGAGCTCGCCAACTACATCGTCATCCTGCCGATCGTCCTGACCTTTCCCGGCCCGGCGGCCCTGAAACGCTGGTTCATCGGCCTAATCCGCACACCGCCGAAGCTCAGCACCGCGGCGCCGCTCATCACCTACGTGATCTGCCTGGCCATGGTGCCGATGGTCGGTGGCCCGGGGGCGCTCGCTTTCCCCGTGCCGAGCCTGCTTTGGTGCGCCCTGACCTACGGCTTGGCGGCCTCGGCGCTGCTGACGCTGTCGTTCGCTGTGTGGACCTTGGTCATCCTGTCCATGACCACCGCCAGCCTCACCCACCTCTCGGGGCTTGAACTGGTGTCTCTGCGGCTCGGGGTGATGCTCGTGGCCCTCGCCCCCATCACCGTGGCCAGCGCGATGGCCGAGCGCAACGAACTGCTGCGCGAGGCGACCGCGGCCCGAAAGGCCGCGGAGGACGCCATGGCCGCGCGCACCCTGCTGCTCGCCACCATGGCCCACGAGTTGCGCTCGCCGCTGACCGCCATCGTCGGCTTCTCGAACATGATGGCCAAGGAAGTCTTCGGGCCGGTGGGGCACCCCAAATATCTCGACTACGCCCAGTCCATCGAACTGGCCGGTTCCCACCTGAGTGAACTGGTCACCGATCTGCTCGACACGGCCAAGGTGGAGGCTGGCAAGATCGAGCTCTCCCTCGCCCCGGTTTCCAGCCGCGATATGGTCGAGCAGTCCCTGCGCCTGGTCCGCGGGCTGGCGGTGGAGGCCGAGGTCAGCCTGATCATGGCCGACGGCGACTGGCCGCAAGTCCATGCCGATCAACGGGCGGTCAAGCAGGTGCTGATCAATCTGCTTTCCAACGCCGTGAAGTTCTCGCCGCCGTCGGGCCGCGTGGAGATTTCCGGGACCCCAAGCGCTGATCGTCTGATCATCAGCGTTCGCGACTTCGGTCGCGGGATCACCGAGGAAGAGCTAGCGCTCATCGGCCGCCCCTTCGTCCAGATCGGCGACCCCGCCACCCGCCGGCAAGGCTCCGGCCTTGGCCTGGCCTTGTCGCAGGAACTGGTCGAACGGCACGGCGGGCGTTTGAGACTGGAGAGTACGCTCGGCCAAGGCGCGACGGCCCGTTTCGATCTGCCCTTGATCCAATAGTCGCCTGCTGACAGCACCATGTCAGCAGAGTGGGATCTTAGCCCTTCATCGAGCCAGTCTCGATGAACCGCTGGTGCCAGGACAGCGCCTCCTTCAGCAGCGACGGCGATTGCTGGCCATAGGCGTCCCGCCGGGCGCGACGATAGTAGTCCTCCAGCCCGGGGCGGTAGTCGGGGTGGGAGCAGTTCTCGATAATCACCTTGGCCCGCTGCTTGGGCGACAGGCCGCGCAGATCGGCCAAGCCCCGCTCGGTCACGATCACCTGTACGTCCTGGGTGATGTGATCGACGTGGGCCACCTGCGGCACGATCGCTGAGATCGCGCCCTTCTTGGCCGTCGATGGCGTCACGAAGATCGAGACATAGGCGTTGCGCGCGAAGTCGCCCGATCCGCCGATGCCGTTCTGGATGCGCGAGCCCATGATGTGGGTGGAGTTCACATTGCCGTAGATGTCGGCCTCGATCAGCCCATTCATCGCCAGGCAGCCCAGCCGCCGGATGAGTTCTGGATGATTGCTGATCTCCTGGGGCCGCAGGATCAGCTTGTCGCGGAAGAACGCCATATTGGCGTTCATCGCCTCAGCCGCCTCGGGGCTCAGCGAGAAGGCGGTGGCTGACGCCATGCGCAGCTTGCCTGCGGTCAGCAAGTCCAGCATCCCGTCCTGAATGACCTCAGTATAGGCGGTCATATTGTCGAACGGACCATCGACCAGCCCCGTCAGCACCGCATTGGCGATGTTGCCGACCCCCGACTGCAGCGGCAGCAAATTGGCCGGCAGGCGGCCCTTCGCCACCTCGTGACTGAAGAACTCCAGCAAGTGGCCGGCGATCTGGCGTGCGCCGTCGTCGGGCGGCGAAAACGGAAGATTGCGGTCCGGCGCCTGGGTCTCGACAACCGCGATCACCTTGTCTGGATCACAGCGGAAATAGGCCTCGCCGATCCGGTCGTCGGGCTTCACCAGCGGGATCGGCACCCGGTTCGGCGGCAAGGCCGTGCCGTAATAGATGTCGTGCATCCCCTCCAGCGCGGGGTTCTGCCAGCTGTTGACCTCGAGGATCACCTGCTTGGCCTGATCCAGCCAGGTCTTGTTGTTCCCAATCGAGGACGAGGGGATCAACGACCCATCCGGCCGGATGCCGGAAACCTCCACCACCGCGGTGTCGATCGGACCTAGGAAGCCCTGCCACGCCATCGGCGCGACCTGGCTGAGGTGCATGTCAAAATACTCCATCTCCCCGCGATTGATCTTCTCGCGGGCGATGGGGTCTGAGTTGTAGGGCAACCGGAACTCGACGCCGTCGGCCTTGGCCAACGCCCCATCAAGTTCCGGTCCGGTGGAGGCGCCGGTCCAGACCCGGACCTGGAATTTGCCGCCAGCGGCATGCGCGGCCTCAATCCGACTGGCCAGGGCAAGCGGAACGGCCTTGGGATAGCCCGAACCGGTGAAGCCGCTCATCGCCACCGTGCTGCCTGATTCGATGAACGCCGCGGCGTCCGCGGCGCTCATGATCTTCGACTTCAGCCGCTCGCAGCCGATTCTCGCGCCACCGGTCATCTCAGGCTCCTACGGTCACTTATTCCCGTAGCCACCCTACCCGAATGCGCTTCTCGGCTCAGGACTGATTATCTCTTCCGACGGCGCGGACTTGGACTTCAGTTCAGCGTAGAACCGGTCTCCCAGGCGAAACCCTTGGCCCCGCGCCGTATAGATGGCGTCTTCGCCAAGCTTACGCCGAATCCTGTGAACAATGACGTTCAATATTTGAACCTGCCGGTCTTCAGCATTGCTGTATCCGGGCAAGGAATCCAAAAGATCATACCGATCCACTACTCGTGGAAAGCGGGCGAACAGTGCGCCGACCAGCGCCCGTTCCTGAGTGGTCAACTCCGACAACCACGGCTCAGGCTTGCCTTCCATATGCAAGCCTGCAGCCGCCAATGCCCCCTTCAACAGGTCGATCAGCTCGTCCTGTTGGCGGATCACATCCTGCTGAAAGCGGATGCGTTCCGACGGCCTAGCCTTGCTCATATCCATTTAGTCCGCCCCGTCTCGACCGTAATTCTCCCGTGGGGGGAATGGGTGAGGCCAGACCGCGGCGGCTTTGTGTTCAACGTGCAGGCTGGATTGTCGCACCCTCAGCGCGACGCGCGGGCGCTATCGCCCTTTCCAAGCCGGCGCGCGTTTCTGAGCGAACGCCATCGGCCCTTCGACGAAGTCCTCGGATTTGAAGAGCGCCGACACCGCAGGATAACGGTTCTGACCGTTGATCGCCGCTTCCAGCGTCGGCTCGTCCAGCCCCTTGTAGACCGCCTCCTTCGAAGCCCGGATCGACATCGGCGAAAGCTCGCAGATCTGCGCGGCCCAACGCCGCGCCGCGTCCATCAGATCCGCCGGCGCCACCACCTCGTTCACGAAACCCAGCGTCTGGCCCTCGGCCGCTGAAACCCGGCGCCCGGTCAGGATCATACCCAGCGCCTGCTTCTGGCCGATCATGCGCGGCAGACGGTGCAGACCACCGGCCAGGGCGGCCAGCCCGACTCGGGGTTCCGGCAGTGCGAAGGTCGCCGCTTCCGAAGCAATGATCAGGTCGCAGGCCAGGGCGATCTCAAAGCCGCCGCCCATGGCCACGCCGTTCACCGCCGCGATCAGCGGCTTGTTGAGGTCGAAACGCGAGGTCAGCCCCGCAAAGCCCGAAGGCGGTGAAGCCATCCCGCCGCCGGTCGCCTGATGCTTCAGGTCATTGCCGGCCGAAAAAGCCCGCTCACCCGCGCCGGTGACAATCCCCACCCACTGGTCCGGATCGGCGGCGAAGGCGTCAAACGCCTCATGCAATTCGAAGTGCGCCGGCGAGTGCAACGCGTTCATCACCTCGGGCCGGTTGAGCGTGAAGATGGTGACCGGACCCTCGCGGTCCACGCGGATGAACTCATAGGCCATCGAAACGTCCTCTCATTTCCAATTGCCGCCGAGGCTTCCAGGGGCGCCGCTACGTCCGTCAAGGCCGGCGCGGCCCGCTGTCACGGGAGATTGCGCAGCCCCCTCCCCCCTATCCCTGAACCTGTTGATTTCCGTGGAGTAAGCTCACCCAGCCTGCTCCTGGACGACAAGGTACCGTGGAGGATTCTCATGGCGACCTATGATCTGGCCATCATTGGCGGCGGCATTGGCGGCTCGGCCCTGGCGACAGTCATGGCCCGTGACGGCTATTCGGTGCTGCTGCTCGAACAGTCCGAAGCCTATATCGACCGGGTGCGCGGCGAGTGGATCGCGCCGTGGGGCGTGACCGAGACTCGCCGGCTTGGTCTTTACGATCTTCTGCGTTCCGTCGGCGGCCATCACGTGACCCGCCACGTCACTTTTGACGAAAGCCGCGATCCGGCCGCCGCCCAGGCCGGAACGCTTCCGTTGGGAATCTTCGCCGAGGGCGTTCCTGGCCCACTGTGTCTTGGTCACCCGCTGCATTGCCAGACGCTGTTCGACGCGGCGCGAAACGCTGGTGCGGAGGTGCGACGCGGCGTCCAGGTCACCTCCATCACGCCGGGCGACAAGCCCCGTCTGACCTTCGAGCATGGAGGCGAGAGCTTTGAAGTTCACGCCAGGCTGCTGGTCGGCGCGGACGGCCGCGCCTCCCAGGTTCGCGAGGCCGCCGGCGTCACCCTGCATCAGGACAAGCCCCACCACTGGTTCGCCGGCCTGCTGGTCGAGGGCGCGGAAGGATGGGACCAAGAGCTTCAGGCGATCGGCACCGAGGACGACTTCGGCTTCCTCGCCTTCCCGCAGGGCGAGGGGCGGGTCCGCGTCTACGGCGGCTATGCGCTGAGCGAGCAGCGGCGCTTCAAGGGGCCGGACGGGGCGCGCCAGTTCCTCGACACCTTCGCCATGCGGTGCAGCCCGCTGAACCAGCATTTGGTCGCCGGCAGGCCGGCGGGGCCGCTCCACGCCTACATCAACGCTGATTCCTGGACTGACGAACCCTACGCGCCGGGCGTCGTATTGGTGGGCGACGCCGCCGGCTGGAACGATCCGATCATCGGCCTGGGCCTATCCATCACCTATCGCGACGTCCGCCTGGTGAGCGAGCTGCTGAAATCGACGGACCTCTGGAGCAGCGAGGCCCTGCGCCCCTATGGCGAGGAACGCCGCGAACGGATGCGGCGGCTGCGCTTCGCCGCCTCTCTGCAGGCCGGCCTCGACATGGAATTTGGCCAGGCCGCCCGCGAACGCCGACGCCTTCACTTCGAGCATGCAGCCGCCGACCCGACGCTCGGCATGCATGCTGTCGCGGTCATGGCCGGCCCCGAGGCGGCGCCGGCCGAATTCTTCACCGAGCAGCATCGCGCCCGCGTGCTCGGCCCTTTGGAGACGTGACAATGACGCCCGCCGAGATCGCGACCTTCAACGCCGCATGGCTGCAGGCCTGGACCGACAAGGATATTCCTCGCCTGATCGGCTTCTATGCGGAGGACTGCATCTACAAGGACGCCCAGACCGCCGCCGGTCTTGAAGGCCGCGCCGCCCTGGCGAGCTACCTGGAAGGCCTGTTCAGCGCCACCCCGCCGATGACCTACACGCCCGACGAGGTCTGGCCGACGCCGAACGGTTTCTGCGGCCGCTGGTACTGCAAGATGGGCGCTGACGCCGCCGCCGCCCAGCTTCGCGGCTTCGATCTGGTGATTCTGCGCGGGCGTGAGATCGTCCTGAACGAAGTCTATATCCACCAGTTGCCGGCATGAGCGCCCCAGACATTCGCCGTCCGGAGGCGATCGACGCCGCCTGGCTGACCCGCGCCCTGCAGACATCAGGTGTCGACGCGGTGGTGTCCGACTTCACCGCCGCGCCCGTCGGCACCGGCCAGATCGGCGACAGCATACGATTTCGCCTGCAGTACGCCCGGGGTGGCGGTGAGGCCCCGGCCTCCGTCGTCGGCAAGTTTCCCTCGGCCGATCCGGTCAGCTTCAACACCGGGGTGATGCTGGGCAACTACACGCGGGAGGTCATGTTCTATCGACACCTCGCCGACAACGCCTTGATCCGCACGCCCCACTGCCTGTTCGCCGACGTCGAGCCTGCCAGTGGGGAATTCGTCCTGCTGATGGAGGACCTCGCCCCAGCCGAACAGGGTGACCAGCTCCGCGGCGTCAGCCTGGAGCAGGCCATGCAGGTCATCGACGAGGCCGCACGACTGCATGCGTCGCACTGGGAAGACGATGCTCTGGACGACCTTCCATGGGTGTCTGGCTCGCGCGCCGCGCCGCCCAGCGCCGCCACGCCCGAAATGGTCCAAGCCCTGTGGGGCGGATTTCGCGACCGCTACAAGGACAGCCTGCAACCCGACTGGATCCAGATCGGAGAGCGCCTGGCGACCCGGTTTGGCGCTCTGGGCGAATTGCATCGCGGCCCCCGCTGCCTGACGCACAACGATTTCCGTCCAGACAATATGATGTTCGGTTCAGCCGGCGGAGGCATCAACGTCACGACGCTCGACTGGCAGTCCTTCGCCTATGGCAGCGGCGCCCAGGACGTCGCCTATTTCCTGGCCGGCGGCGTTTCGCCTGAGCTTCGACGCCACCATGAGAGCCAGTTCCTGGACCGCTATCTGCTCGGCCTGCGTGCTCACGGCGTCAGCAACTACGGCCGCGACGACCTCGCGCGGGATTACGCGCACGGGGCGTTCCTGCTTTTCCTCACCGCATTCTTCGCCGCGATGGTGGTGAAGCAGACGGCGCGGGGCGATGCGATGTTCATCCAGATGCTCGGCGGGGCGTCGCGCCACATCCTCGACCACGACGCGCTTTCATTGCTGAACTAGCCGCGGCGGCCCTGATCGGAACCGGTGACGATATCAGTCAGCGGCCCGCCATCGCGGATGGTCTTGTTCCGATAGATCACCGCGCCGATCAGATTGGGCCGCTGGTCTATCGCCGCGCAGAATTCGGCCCATCCTTCAGACGGAACCCACAGGCAGGGCGCCCGCGGGTCCTCGTCGATCGCGATATCCACCAGGACGCGGACATCCATGATCAGGCGGTCTGGCTCAGGCTGGCGCGATAGCGCTTCCAGTTCTCGACATAGTGCAAGGCGCCGCCGGCGATGACGCGGGCCTGACTGTCGCTGATCTCACGAACCACCTTGCCCGGCGCGCCCATCACCAGCGAATTGTCCGGGATCTCCTTGCCTTCGGTGATCAGGCAGTTCGCCCCGATCAGACAGTTCTTCCCGATGCGGGCGCCGTTCAGGATGATGGAGCCGATACCGATCAGCGAATTGTCACCGATCGTGCAGCCGTGCAGCATCACCATGTGGCCGACGGTGACGTTGGCGCCGATGGTCAGCGGCACGCCGGTGTCGGTGTGCAGGACGCTGCCGTCCTGGACGTTGGAATTCTCGCCGATGGTGATGGGGTCGTTGTCGCCGCGAATCGTCGCGCCGAACCATACCGACGCGTTCTTCTTCAGAATCACTCGCCCAAGCACTGCGGCCGTGGGCGCAATCCAGTATTCATCTTCATTGGGCAGTTCGGGCGCTACATCGCCCAAGTTATAGACACCCATCCGTACACCCCGTTTATTGTTTTAGATCGCGTGCTTAACCGTTCATAAACCGCGTTACCATCATTCTAGTGATGCGATTCGAAAGGGCGATAGCCCCTTCCGTATCACGCCGCTAGCCGGCGTCCGGTTCGCGGCCTTGCGTTCAGGCGGGGGTATCAGGTGTTGCGTTTGCTTCGGCGGGAATCCCCGCCCGGAACCCGAACCGGAAGCGAGCCTCCAGGCCGCTGCGCGCGCCACCGCCGCCTCATTGCACATTCCTTCGATCCTCAAGGGCGAGCCATTCCGGCGTCGCCCTTTTTTCTTGCCCCTGTGGAGGCCTAGATGACCAAGCGAGCGATGAAGCGACAACTGCGCGAAGGCGCGTTCGACGCCGGACAGTTCGAGGGTGACGCGAAAATTCGCCGTCTCCCGGTGGAGCGCGCCTGGTCTCCCTTGGCCCACAACAACAATAACGAGGATCGCGACCAGGGCTACGTGAAGACCATCAAGGCCAAGTCAAAGGGCCAGCAGGAGCTGATGGACGCCATCGACGCCAAGAACCTGGTCATGGCGCTCGGTCCCGCCGGAACAGGGAAGACGTATCTGGCCATCGCCAAGGCTGTCGAAGCGCTCGAGGCTGGCCGTGTCGGGCGCATCGTCCTGTCACGTCCCGCGGTCGAGGCCGGCGAATCCATCGGCTATCTGCCCGGCGACGCCGAGGACAAGCTCGCCCCCTACCTGCGCCCACTCTACGACGCCCTGTCCGACCGCTTGTCGATGAAGCGGGTCCGCGCGCTCATGGCCGAAGGCGCCATCGAGATCGCCCCGGTCGGCTTCATGCGCGGCCGCACGCTGAACAACGCCTTCGTGGTCATCGACGAGGCGCAGAACTGCACCTACGGCCAGCTCAAGATGCTGCTGACGCGCCTCGGTTGGCACTCGACCATGGTGGTGACGGGCGACCCGGCCCAATCGGACCTATTGCCGGAGCTCTCAGGCCTCGGCCCCGTGGCCGAGAAGTTCGACGCGATCGACAACATCGCCGTCGTTCGTCTGAAGGATGTGGATATCGTCCGCCACCCGCTGGTGGCCGAGATGCTGGGCGTGCTCTGAGGCTCTAGCCCAGACTGGAGCCGGCTCCGCGCTGGAGCCGGCTCTTGTTTGCCTCATCGTCGCCGCATCGCGCGACGTCCGACCTCGCCCGCGCGAAGTCGGAAGACCAAGCCTACGGCAGGTCTTCGGCCAGGATGGCCATCTCGAACATGAACGATCCGTCGCCGTCCTCGTCCTCGAAGACGACCCCGATGAACTCCTCGCCGATATAGACCTCGGCGGAGTCCTTCTGCTTGGGGCGGGGAACCAGGGTGATCCGCGCATTGGCGAAGGTGCCGCGCAGATGGCCTTCGACCTTGCGGATAGTTCTCTCGTCCAGCACGCCATGCTCCTTCGAATTCAACAGTGGCGGAACCTACATCGCTTTGCCGCCGTGAGGAAACCGTGGCGGCTCGTATTCCTGGGGACGTCCGCCGTCCACCGGCGTAAGAAACGTAGATCAGATCGCAAAGGAATGGCCAGTGGCCGGCTGATCACCCCATCGCTCCCCAGACGAGAGCCCAGGCCGCGCCGCGGCCCGCGTTGATTCTCGCCCGCATCGGGCTTTTGGGACAGCCGCCCCATGGCGTTCTTCCGCAACACCACCGTCAATCTGCTGAATCTCCATTACAGCGTCCACGCCCTGGCGATCAGCGGCGGGGGAGCTTTCTTCGCCGTTTTCCTGCTGAAAGCGGGCGTCCCGGTTCCTGGGGTTTTGCTGGCGATGGCCGCGATCCTGATCGGCCGCTTCGCCATCCGCCCGGCGGTTCTGCCGCTTGGACGTCGCTATGGGCTGAAGCCGCTCGTGATCGCAGGCACAATCGTCACCGCGCTGCAGTATCCGCTGCTGGCCGAGGTGCATGGCGTGGGCTGGCAACTCTATGTGCTCTGCATTGTCTCCTCGATCGGCGACACCCTCTATTGGACCGCCTATCACGCCTACTTCGCCTCGCTGGGCGACGCTGAACATCGTGGCCACCAGATCAGCGCCCGTGAAGCGGCGGCCGCGATGGTCGGGATCGTTGCGCCCCTGCTGACGGGGTGGGCCTTGGTTACCGTCGGGCCGCGACTGGCCTTCGGCGTTACGGCGACCGCGCTGTTGCTGTCCGCCCTGCCCTTGCTGTGGGCCCCGAATGTGCGGATCCCTGCCGAGGCCCCCGGCTCGCTGCGGGCGGCGCTGCCCGGCGTCCTGTTGTTCATGGCCGACGGCTGGACCGCCATGGGCTACGCCTTCGTCTGGCAGATCGCGCTCTTCATCACCCTGGACGAGAGTTTCACGGCGTTCGGCGGAGCGATGGCCTTCGCCGCCATCGTCGGAGCGATCTGCGGCCTGTTCCTGGGCCGCTTCATCGACGCCGGCCATGGACGGCGCGCGGTCTGGCTCGCGGCAAGCGTGATGACAGCAACCATCGCGGCCCGCGCCATCGGCGTCCTGCACCCGGCCGCTGCGATCCTCGCCAACGCCGCCGGGGCGGTGGTAGTCGCGCTCTACACACCCACGATGATGACGGCCGTCTACAACCTGTCGAAACGCTCGCCCTGCGTTCTACGTTTCCATATCGCCGCGGAAGGCGGCTGGGATGCGGGCGGCGCCAGCGCGTGTCTGGCGGCCGCCGCACTCATCTGGGCAGGCGCGCCGATGAGCGCGGCCATCTGCCTTGCGTTCCTGGGAACGGCCGGCGCCTTCGTATTGCTGAGGCGCGCCTATGGCGCGCCACAACCGACCGTCAGATGACGTAGTCGTACACCGCCTCGGCCAAGGTGTGGTCCATGCTCCGCGCCGGCTCCTCGCAGGTCGGGCAGTTGACCAACCGGGCCGGCACGCCGGCCGCCGTGCAATGCGGCGGGACGGGTTTCAGCACCACCGAACCCGAGGCGATCTTCGCGTAGTCGCCAATGGTGATGTTGCCCAGAACCTTGGCGCCGGCGCCCAGCAGGACACCCTTGCCGATCTTGGGGTGACGATCGCCGCGTTCGGCGCCCGTACCGCCCAGGGTGACATCCTGCAGCATCGAAACGTCGTCGCCGATCACCGCAGTCTCGCCGATGACGATGCCGGTGCCATGGTCGATGAACACGCCCGAACCAATCCGCGTGGCCGGGTGGATGTCCACCTGGAACACTTCCGACATGCGGCTTTGCAGATAGAGCGCGATCGTCTCGCGGCCCTGATGCCATAGCCAGTGCGCGACCCGCTGGGTCTGCAGCGCCTGGAAACCCTTGAAGAACAGAAACGGTTGGACGTAGCCCTTGCAGGCCGGGTCTCGCTCGAACACCGCCTTCAGATCGGCTTCGGCCACGCCGACCAGCCGCGGATCGCTGCGATAGGCCGCGTCGGCCAGTTCGCGCAGGCTCATCGCCCGCAACTCCTGGTCGCCCAGCTTGCGCGCCAGCTGGTAGGACAGGGCGTCGCCCAAGTCCTCGTGGCTCAGCACCACCGCATTCAGCAGCGAGGCAAGCGCCGGCTCAGCCTTCGCCGCCCGCTCGGCTTCCATCCGTAGCGACGCCCAGACAGGCGGCGGCACGGCCGGATCTATGACTTCTAGGCGTTGGCTCAAAGGCTCCTCCCGTCCCAAAGGCGGTCCCCTATATTAGCATGGCGCGCGCGAGCGCATCCGGCAAATGCCCTTCCCGAGCCATATGGTAGGCCCGGAGCAGCATCGCCACCGTCAGGGCGTCAAGAATATGCCCACTGGTCGCCGCCTCCAACGCCTCGCTGAAGGGCACGCGCACCTGGGCGATATCCTCAGTGTCGTCAACATGATGGACGCCTTGGACGGGCGTGAGGTCGGTGGCCAGATAGCCGATCGCCAGCTCATCGGTGACCGAGTTGGACAGTTGCAGCCGCAGGATTTCTCGCCATTCACCGGCGGCAAGCCCCGCCTCCTCGGCCAGTTCTCGTTTGGCTCCGTCCAAAGGCGCCTCGCCCTTCGGCCCGCCGCCTTCTGGGATCTCCCAGCTGTAATCGCCGAACGGAAACCGGTGCTGGCCGACTAGGACCACGCTGCCGTCCGCGTGAATCGGCAGGATGGCCAAGGCCAGGTTCTTGAAGCCAACCAAGCCATACGTCGCTGGCGCGCCCGTTGGGGCGATGGCCGCCTGCTCAGTCACCTTGATCCAAGGGTTCTCGTAAACCGTCTTCGCCTCGCCCCGTCTCCAGGGCTTTCCATGGGCTTTGAGCCAGGCAGGTTTTTGCGACATATTCTCAACTGACCTTGTGGATCGCTGGCAGAGCGCCAATAAAGAGCATTCCCAACGGTTCTGCTAACGAGGCGCTCCTTGACCATCTCCCTGCCCGCCGCGCCCGAGTTCGGTACTCCCGTCGAGCAAAAGCCTCGCCCTGAGCTCCTTGAGTTCCTGGCCGCCCGCCGGTCTTCCTCGGCGGTCACCCTGATCGAGCCCGCGCCGAGCGCCGGCGAGATCGAAGCGCTGATCTCGCTGGCCGCCCGCGTGCCGGATCACGGAAAGCTCGCGCCGTGGCGCTTCATTGTGCTGGCAGGCGAGAACAAGGCGGCCTTCGCCGCGCGCCTTCAGGAACTGGCCGCTTCGCGCAACGACGTGAAGGCGGTCGCCAAACTGGCCAAGCTCAAGATCCCGCCCGCCTGCATCGCGGTGATCTCGCGGACCAAGACCAGCGACATCCAAGAATGGGAGCAGATCCTCTCGGCCGGCGCGGTCTGCACCACACTGCTTTATGCGGCGCAGGCGCTGGGCTACGGCGCGAACTGGATCACCGACTGGTATGCCTACGACGCTCAAGCCAAGACGATTTTGGGCCTCGAAGCGCAGGAACAGGTTGCCGGGTTCATCCTGCTCGGCTCGATCAAGGAGCCGCCGCTTGAGCGCGAACGGCCCGACGCGAAGGCCTTGACCAGCACTTGGCGTCCGTAACCGCCCAGACACACAACGGCCGGACGGCGATGGCGCGCCGCCCGGCCTGATGTGACACGCCCAGGAGAGATGGGCAATGACGTCATAACATGCGCACCAGGGGAGCGCCAGTCGATAGACTACCGCGCGTGGCGCATTTTGACGCATTCGCGCCAGCGGCAGGCTCCGCTGTAGATCCAGAGTTGTACTGAACTGAGTGAATACTTCTCGCCAGTTCTCCACGCATCGATGGTTAACAGTCCGAACTGGGACAATTAACCAATTTCAGAGTGGTTTCCTGTCTAACCGCGCCCGCGATAAGTAGCGACGCCCTGGTCGGGCGCCCACAAACCATCCGGAACAGGCCCGGTCTGCCAAAACACGTCGATGGGAATTCCGCCGCGGGGGAACCAATAGCCGCCAATCCGCAACCAGCGTGGGGCGGCGACTTCGACGATCTTGCGACCGATGGCCACCGTGCAGTCCTCGTGGAACGCCCCGTGATTGCGGAATGAAGCCAGATAGAGCTTCAGCGACTTCGACTCGATCAGCCAATCGGCCGGTGCGTAGTCGATCACCAGATGCGCGAAGTCGGGCTGGCCGGTGACCGGGCACAGCGATGTGAACTCCGGCACGGTGAAGCGAGCGAGATAGAGCGTGTCGCTCTGCGGATTGGGGACCCGTTCCAGGACCGCCGCCTCAGGGCTGTCGAAGCCCTGAACGTGCCGGCCCAACTGGGTCAGATGCATTTCGTCCATGCCGCGATTTATCCCGCCGCGAGGTTTGCGGCAACCGACGCAGCGGCTATCAACGTCCAACAAAACCCAGGGGAGAGAACAATGTCCGGCAAGGATTTCGAAGACTTCGTCGTCGTCGTGACCGGCGCATCGACCGGCCTTGGCCGCGCGATCGCCGTTGAAACCGCCAGCCGCGGCGCCGCGGCGGTGGTCATCAACTATGCCCGCAGCGTCGACGAAGCGCAGGAGACCGCACGCCTGGTCGAAGCTCAGGGCGCCAAGGCGGTGCTGGTGCAGGGGGATGTGGCGCTGGACGCCGATTGCCGGAAGATCGCAGCCGCCGCCGAGCCGTTCGGGCGCATCGACGCCCTGTTCAACAACGCCGGCACCACGAAGTTCGCCCCCAACCATTCCGACCTCGACGCGGTGTCGGCCGAGGATTTCCTCCACCTCTATAGCGTCAACGTCGTCGGCGCCTTTCAGATGGTCCGGGCGGCGCGCGCACTGCTGGAAGCTGCGCCGCGTCCAGGCGCGGTGGTCAACACCTCCTCGATCGCCGGCGTCGCGGGCATTGGCTCTTCCGTGCCCTACGCGGCTTCGAAGGGCGCTATGAATACCCTGACGCTGTCGTTGGCCCGCGCGCTGGCCCCGAAGATCCGGGTCAACGCGATCTGCCCCGGCTTCATCGATACGCCCTGGTTTGGAAAAGGCGTCGGCCCGGAGCGTGCACAGAAAATGCGCGATAGCACCGCAGCGTCCACGCCGCTGAGAGCGGCCTCCACCGCCGAGGACATTGCCGCCGCAGCAGTCTTCCTAGCCTCCACCGCTTCTCGCCACGTCACGGGCGAAACCCTGCTCGTGGACGCCGGCACACACCTCGGATACGCGCCTCTTTCCATGCGATAGCAGCCGCTGATCACCCGTGTGGCTGAGAAGCCACACGATGGCGCCCAAAATAGCGCCGCCGGGTTTTGTTAACGCTCAAAAATAGAACAGCGAATAGGTACCGCCCCTCTTCAGCTCCGCTTGCGTTGATCTGGCGCTCGCCCCCGTGGCGATCTCCATTTCACGACGGGTCGAGAGCTCGATCGGATAAGGGGATAATAACGCAATGAACGTTTTCAAAACCACGCTTCTCGCCGCTTCGGCGACCATCGCCATGGGCGGCGCCGCCCTGGCCCAAGAGTCGACCTCGCCGTTCGACTTCTCCTTCAACGCCGGCGCCGCTAGCGACTACGTGTTCCGCGGCGTGAGCCAGACAGACGAAAATCCGCAGGTCTTCGCCGGCGTCGACACCACCCTGTGGGGCGTGGGCTACGCGGGCGCGTGGATTTCCAACGTCGATTTCAACAATGACACCGACGCTGAATACGACCTGTACGTCGGCGTAAAGCCGACGGTCGGCCCGTTCAACCTCGATCTGGCCGTCATCTACTACGGCTACATCAACGCCCCATCCGGCGCGCCGGACCAGGACTACGTTGAGTTCAAGGCCGCCGGCTCGGCCCCGGTTGGCACCGGCACCGTCGGCGCCGCCGTCTACTATTCGGACGACTTCTTCGGCGAAACCGGTCCGGCCACCTATGTCGAACTGAACGCCTCGGCCCCGATCGCCGACAAGTTCACCGTCTCGGGCGCCCTTGGCTACCAGGACGTCGACTATGACGGCGACTACACCACCTGGAACCTGGGCGTCAGCTACGCCCTGAACGACGTGGTGGGCTTCGACCTGCGCTACCACGACACCGACGCCCACGATTTCGGCGACATTTACGACAGCCGTGTCGTGATCTCGGTGAAGGCCGCCTTCTAAGCGCCTTACGGATCTGACATGCGGAGCCGCCCCGGCGACGGGGCGGCTCTTCTGTTGTGTGCTCTTGGCGCCATTATCGTGAACAAATGGATCCAGGAGAAAAAAACAGCGTTCGCGCGTGGAGCGAAATCCTCGCAGCCGAGTTTCATTGGACGGTCGCGTCTACGCGTCTATGTTGCAACTTCAGACGACCAGCGGAGCGCGATTCATGGAGCAAATGGCCAATCGGGCTCAAACCATTGCCGCTGATGCTCTGATTGCCGCCGGTGCTTTCTTTCTCGCCTACCTGCTTTCATCGGGACAATTCCTAGACGCCGCCATCCCAATGTTGCCGACACTGGAGCTGTTGCAGCTCATCGGCATCTACACCGCATTGGCCGCGCTGTTTTCAGCACTGTTCCGTCGCGAACTCTCGCCCTGGCGCTATGTGTCGATCCCGGACGCCATGGTGCTGGCGCGCACCGCGTTCCTGACCGCGGGCGTATTCCTGTTGGTCATTTTCGTGTTGACGCGCGCCGAGGGCCTTCCCCGCTCGGCGCTCGCCATGGCGGTGGTCTTCCAGATGGTAGGCTCGATGGGCGCCCGGATCGCACGCCGCACCCTCCACGAACACGCCCTAGACAGCTTTGCTCCGCTCAAGACGATCCGCGACCGCGCGCCTCAGGCGCCCGCCCTGTTGCTCATCGGCCCGCCGGCCCTCGCCGACTCGTACCTGCGTGATGTTGCTCGTCGCCACGACGACGCCTGGACGCCGATCGGCATCGTCGGCCCCGACGCGCGCGACGTCGGCCAACAGGTCCGTGGCGTCTGCGTCATCGAAAGCCTGGAGAACCTCCAGGAAGCCCTCACCGATCTACGCCGCTGGAACCGCTACCCCCGCGCTGTGCTCTTCCTCGACGAGCCTGGACACCTCAAAGGCCTGACCGCAGATCACCTCGGGCAACTCAAGAACGACGGCATTCGCCTTCTGCGCCTGCCCTCCATCGTCGAATTCGCCCACAAGGATGGCATGTCGCTGCTGCCGATGCGCGAGATCAGCGTCGAGGAATTGCTGGCCCGCGATCCCATCGAGCTCGACCGCATGGCGGTCGGCGCGCTCATCCGCGGCCGCCGCATCCTGATCACCGGCGCCGGCGGTTCCATTGGATCCGAACTCGCCCGCCAGGTCGCGACCTTCCAGGCCGGCCATATCACCTTGATGGACTTCTCCGAGACCTCGCTCTTCGAGATCGACCGCGAGATGTCCGAAACCTTCCCCGGTTTGTCGCGCAGCGCCGTGCTCTGCGACGTGCGCCAGTCGAACCGGCTGCAGGCCGCCTTCAACAAGGAAAAGCCCGACCTCGTCTTCCACGCCGCGGCGCTGAAGCACGTTTCGATGGTCGAGCGCCACCCCTGCGAGGGCGTGCTGACCAACGTGGTGGGCACCTGGAACGTGACCGAGGCGGCAAAGGCCTGCGGCGCGGCCCAGATGATCCTGATCTCGACCGACAAGGCCGTGGATCCGTCGAACGTGATGGGAGCCACCAAGCGCCTGGCCGAGGCGGTCATCCAGGCCCAGCAGGTCGGCCCCGGCACGCGTTTCTCCGCCGTCCGCTTCGGCAATGTGCTCGGCTCGGCCGGTTCAGTGGTGCCGATCTTCCGCTCGCAGATCGAGCGCGGCGGCCCGGTGACCGTGACCCACGAGGACATCGAGCGCTTCTTCATGACCATCCCTGAGGCCACGCAGCTGGTGCTTCACGCGACAGCCACCTGCGCCGAGGGCGAAGATGCCGAACACGCCCGCCTGTTCCTTCTGGAAATGGGCGAGCCGGTCCGCATCATGGACCTCGCCCGTCAGATGATCGCACTGTCGGGCCGCACCCCGGGCCGAGACATCGAGATTGAGGTGACCGGCCTGCGCCCCGGTGAAAAGCTCACCGAGGCGCTCCTCGACGAAACCGAGACCTCCCTGCCCTGCGCGCCCAAGGTCATGGAGGTCGTCTCGACCTCGGCGCTACGCATTACCGCCAACCATCTGCGGGATCTCGAAACCCTCGCCGAACGCGGCGATGTGGACGAAGTGCGCAGCAAGCTGTTCGATATTGTCGCCCAGGTTCGCGGCGAGAAGCCGCCCGTCCCGGCGTTGCGGGTCGTCTCCAACGCGTGACGTGGACGCGCCAAGCGTCTAAGGCGTGAGCATGGCGGTCATTCTGGTCACCGGCTCGGCCGGCTTCATCGGCTCCCACCTCGCCCATCGCCTGCTTGATCGCGGCGACGAGGTCGTGGGGCTGGACAATCTCAATCCCTACTACGACCCGACCCTGAAGCAGGCGCGTCTGGCGCGCCTCGAGGCGCGCGAAGGCTATCGCCACGCCAATATCGACCTGGCCGACCGCGACGCCATGGCCCGTCTCTTCGCCGACGCCAAGCCCAACCGCGTCGTCAATCTCGCCGCCCAGGCCGGCGTCCGCTACAGCCTCGAACAACCCGCCGCCTACGTAGACTCAAACCTCGTGGGCTTCGGCAACATCCTCGAAGGCTGCCGCGCCGCCCAAGTCGAACACCTGGTCTTCGCCTCGACCAGTTGGGTCTACGGCGCCAACGGAAAGGTGCCGTTTTCCGTCCACGACTCTGTGCACCATCCGATCACGCTTTACGCTGCGACCAAGCTGGCCAACGAGTCGATGGCCCATTCCTACGCGCACCTGTTCGGTATCCCGGCGACCGGGTTCCGGTTCTTCACCGTCTATGGGCCGTGGGGCAGGCCAGATATGGCGCTGTTCAAGTTCACCCAGGCGATCCTGGACGACCGACCGATCGACGTCTTCGGCCAAGGCAAGATGCAACGCGACTTCACCTATGTGGACGATATCGTCTCAGGGATCGTCGCCGCGCTGGATCGCCCCGCGCAGGTTGATCCGAACTGGGACGCCCTGTCGCCAGATCCAGCCACCAGCGGCGTCGCCCCCTGGCGGATCCTCAACCTCGGCAACAGCCAGCGCGTCGAGTTGATGCACTACATCGAGGTCTTGGAAGCAAAGCTCGGTCGCAAGGCCAAACTCAATCTCCTGCCGATGCAGCCCGGGGATGTCGCCCGAACCGAAGCCGACGTCACCGACACCATCGTGGCCCTCGACTACGCCCCCTCGACCCCGATTGAGGTCGGCGTCGCAAATTTCGTGGACTGGTACCTCGACTACTACCGCGTCGGCGCGAACTAGGCGCAGGCAGTCTGCGGCTACAGCCGAAGGTCGGCCGTCCCCTGTGGGAAGACAGCCTTCACGTCGTAAAGCACGGCGCCCGGCTTCCCGAGCGCACGTATGGCCTCGACGCCCATCTCCTGGAACTGCGCATGAGCCACGGCCACGATGATTGCGTCGTAGACGCCTGGCTCCAAGGCCGGGCTCAGCGCGACCCCGTACTCGGCCAACGCTTCCTGCTGGTCGGCCCACGGCTCGTGAACGTCGACGGCGACTTCGTACTCCTCAAGTTCCCGCACAATGTCGATCACGCGCGTATTGCGCAGGTCGGGGCAGTTTTCCTTGAAGGTGAGGCCCATGACCAACACGCGCGCGCCGCGCACCTGGATCTCACGCCGGATCATGGTCTTGACCAGTTCCTGGGCGATGTAGCTCCCCATCCCGTCATTGATCCGTCGCCCGGCCAGGATCACCTGCGGATGATAGCCAGCGTCCTCCGCTTTCGAAGTCAGATAGTAGGGGTCCACACCGATGCAGTGGCCGCCGACCAAGCCAGGCGTGAACCGCAGGAAGTTCCATTTGGTGCCAGCCGCCGCCAGCACCTCCTGGGTGTCGATGCCGAGGCGATTGAAGATCAGGGCGAACTCGTTGATCAGCGCGATATTCAGATCCCGCTGGGTGTTCTCGATCACCTTGGCGGCTTCGGCGACACGGATCGAGCTGGCGAGATGCGTGCCCGCCGTCACCACCGCGCCATAGAGCGCATCGATGAAGGCCGCAGCTTGCGGCGTTGATCCCGCCGTCACCTTGATGATCGAGGAGAGCCGGTGCTGGCGGTCGCCGGGGTTGGCCCGCTCTGGGCTGTAACCGGCGAAAAAGTCCTCGTTGAACTTGAGCCCGGACGCCGCCTCGATGACGGGAATGCAGTCTTCCTCCGTGGCCCCCGGGTAGACCGTGGATTCGAAGATCGCGACCCCGCCCTTGCCGATCACTCGCCCGACCGTGCCGCTCGCCGCCAGCAAGGCGGTGAGGTCCGGGCGCTTGTAGCGATCAATCGGCGTCGGCACCGTCACGATGAAGACGTTGCAGGCCGCCAGCGCCGTCTCCTCGGACGCAAAGCTCAAAGCCTTCGCACCCGCCAGTTCTTCCGATGTCGCCTCCAAAGTGCGGTCGTGGCCGACCTTAAGTTCGGCGATGCGCTCGCGGTTGATGTCAAAACCCACGACCTCGTACTTCGCGGCCAGAGCGACCGCGAGCGGCAGGCCGACATAGCCGAGGCCGATCACACCAATCTTTGCTGGCGTCTGGGTGAAGGGATTCAACAGCATAGGTCGGTCTCGCTAGCGCCCCGCCAGGCGGAACAGTTCGGTGCAGGCGCAAAGGATATGGTAGAAAGAGGTCGCTGGCGCGGGCTCGTCGATGAAGGTTCGGTCCGCGCGCAGCTTGTCGCGCCAAACTCCGGGCATCGGCATGGCCAGATATAGCCGAAGCCCCGCGGCCGCCGCGATCTGGTCAGCTTCGCCGCCGAACACAAGCTCGGCCTTCAGGCGTTCGGTCTGCGGCCACAGCCGGGCGGTCGCCTCTCGAACGCTGAAGTCGTCCCACAGTTCGTTGATGACCACGCCTCGCTCGGGATCGATCCCGCGGCGGCCGGCGGCATAGAGACCGCGCGCCGCCGTCACGGCGTCCTCGCGGCCCCGCAAGCGGCCCCAACGCTCGAGCAGCCAGGCCCACTCGAACTGATGCCCAGGTTCAAGCAGTCGCCCATCATCACCGCTCGCCACGGTCCAGTCTGCATTGAAGAACTCACGCAGGAATCCGCCCTCATGATCGATGAAGACGCGAAGCGCCATCTCGACGATCTCGTCGGCCAGGGCGTCCCACCGTGTGTCCAAGCCATGCTCGGCCCAGGCCAGCGCGCCCTCCAAGATGTGCATGTGGGCGTTCGCCTGGAACGGATAGGCAACGTTCTCGCGAAAACCGCCAGCCGGATGGCGCATCGTGTCCAAGCCAGCGAGAACGCCTAGCGCCACCTCCGGCAACCGCCCATCGCCAGCATCCATCTTGTGCAGCGTCGCCGTCGCCAGCAGAGCAAAGGCCTGATCGTACAGCATGGCGGTGTCGTCGAGCACCGCGCCGTCCAACCCCACCAGGGTCCGGAACAGGCCATCCTCACGCCGAAAACGCTCAATGAAAAAGGTCATTCCGTGCCACGCGGCCTCGCGCCACGGCCCGTCCCAGTTCATCGCGCCGGCGGTGGCGTAGCAATAGACCTGCCGGCTCTGAACGCGGGCGCGGCGGGCGCCCGGACGCGGAACGCCCTCGACGCTCAACGCCTCGTGAAAGCCGCCCCGCTCCAGATCGCCGCCCTGCTTCCACCAAAGCGGCATCGCGGCGGTCCGCGCCCAACGATCATACCACTCGGCGGCCTGCGCCAGATCGGCGAAACCCTGGAACTCCAGCCCCGACTGCACCTTGGCCTCCGCGCGTATCGTCACCGAATCTCCCGCCACTGACTTCACCTATCTCGAAACCGCCCCTCGATAGCCCGTCGAAGCACGCGCGTCACATGCCCTTGGGAGCCGATTCCTCACAGCCAATTGCGGCCAAGGAATGATGTCGATGAACGCCTTCTCGTTACGTCCTCGCATTCAGTACTTCTACGCCGATTTTCAGAGTGAAAGCGCCGATGGGCCCAGCCGCTTTTGAACACCCCCTCGGAGTTCCCGTTCAACATCTGTTTCAAGCCGGCACGTTGCGGCGCCAAACCAGGACTTCCTGAGCCCTAAGCTGATCGAGAGAGCTAGAAACGCGTTGCGGGCCTGGGTGTGGTCTGATTTATGCAGACCTCGCCTTGCTTGGTTTTGAACGGCAATGCTTAGGGGCTGATGTCTTGCAGACGATCTATGATTGGGTGACGGTCGCGATCTTCGGGGCGTTGATTGTGCTGTTTCTGCACAGGTCCACCGCGCAAGAAGAACCGAAGGACAACATCCTTCAGTACCTGCCGGCCTGCATTGGCTGCGCACTCGCGAACTATGTCGGCAACGAAGGTCACGGTGCGATCGCCTTCGCTATCATCGTCGTCGTGTTGGTCTACATCGCCTACGTCCTGAAGCCGTTTAACCTGAAGTTCTAGGCGGCGGCGGCGCCTCCGGCTTCAAGTCTCGTGATCGAAGCTACACAGTCAGTAGACTTCGAGATTGGAAGCTAAGTCATTGAATTCTATTGAGATGACAAAGTTTACCAAGACGTTTGCATCGCGGTTGGAGCAATTCGGCGACGCCATTGCGATCGTCAGCGAGGGCGGCGAGCAGATCAGCTATCTCGAACTCGCCGCGAGGGCGGACGACTTCGGTGAAAGCCTAGGCGCTGCTCGGCGGCTGCTCCTCATCGAAGCGGCCAACGAAGTTGAGCCGCTCGTTGCTTATCTTGGCGCGCTGCGGCACGGACATCCCACGATCCTCGCCGCGGGTGAAAGCGCCACTCAGCTAGAGCGGATTATCGACACCTATCGGCCCGACGTGCGCTTCCATAAGTCGGGCGGTCGTTGGCAGGCCGAAATGGGACCAAACTCCGACCGCGACCTCCATCCCGATCTCGCGCTCCTCCTCTCGACGTCCGGATCGACCGGCGCGGCAAAGTTGGTCCGGCTGTCTCACGCAGCCGTCGAAGCGAATGCTCAGTCGATTGTCGAATATCTTGGGATCACTCCGGCCGACCGGGCGATCACCACCCTGCCCATTCACTACAGCTACGGGCTGTCGGTCGTCGCGTCGCACTTAGCGGCCGGCGCGAGGCTGCTACTCACCAAGCAGTCGGTTAAGGACGAAGGATTCTGGACGTTTTTCGAGGCGGAAGGTGCGACCTCCCTGGCCGGGGTTCCGGCGACCTACGAGTTGCTCGATCGCATCGGCCTGCGCCAGAAAACCCTGCCCTCGCTAAACACTCTGACCCAGGCGGGCGGGCGATTGCCGGTGGAGACCGCGATCGCATATGGCGAATGGGCCAAGCGCGTCGGGGTCAAATTCTTCGTCATGTACGGCCAAACCGAGGCGACGGCGCGGATGGCCTATGTCCCGCCTGAACGGCTTCTGGACAATCCGGGCTGCATCGGGACGCCCATACCGGGTGGATCGTTCCTCCTGATCGGCGAGGCCGGAGAGCGGATCGATACGGCCGATACACCTGGCGAACTCGTCTACTCGGGTCCCAACATCATGATGGGCTACGCCGTGCAGTCTGCCGACCTAGCCAAGGGCCATGAACTTTCGGAGCTCGAGACAGGCGATCTGGCGGTCCGAACAACACAGGGCCTCTATCGAATCGTTGGGCGCAAGAGCCGTTTCTCAAAGCTATTCGGCCTCCGCATCAGTCTCGACGAGGTCGAGGCGACCCTAACTCGTAGCGGCGTTCGCAGCGTCGTCGCCGGCGACGACGAACTCATAGCGATCGCGGCTTACCAGATCGACTCGGCCGGAGTCATTGAGCGGCTGGCGAGCGAGTTCAAGCTGCCTGCTTCGGTATTTGGCGTCGTCAGCTATGCTGAGTTCCCCACGCTCAGTTCGGGAAAATTCGACTACCAAGAAATCCTTAGGACGGCCAAAGCCCAGCGCCCTCTATCTGCCGATGACACCTCGTTCATCGAAGCGTTCCGCCGAACCTTCCCTAGTGCGACGGTAAGCCCCTCCGACAGTTTCATCAGCCTTGGCGGCGACTCGCTCAGCTACGTCCGGCTGTCCTTGGACATCGAGGGTCGGCTCGGGTTCCTTCCCGCGCGCTGGGAGGAAGAGACCATAGGGGCGCTGGACGAATTGGCGCCGCGCGCAACGCGCCCAAGCCGCCACCCCTTCGCCTTGCGCGGTATCGAATCCGAGGTCGTGATCCGGGCGGCCGCGATCCTGGCGGTGGTCGCAAATCACGCCTCGACATACGTCGTCGGCGGCGGCGCCCACGTCCTCCTGATGCTCTCGGGATACAATTTCTCGCGCTACCAAAAGGCCAGACTGACCGAAGGGCGCGGGGTCGATGTCCTATCGGGGTTCTTCAAGCGGATCATCGTCCCCTACTACGCGATCCTCGCCCTCTACCTAGCGGTGAAGGGCGAGCTAGACGTCCCCTCGCTCCTGCTGGTCAGCAACTTTCAGGGCCGTTTCGGCAGCTTCCTGGAACCCTATTGGTTCCTGGAAGCGCTGCTCCAGTGCACGCTCATATTTGTCGGCTTGTTTGCGCTTCCATCGGTTCGACGAATGGCCGAAAGATCACCGTGGGCCTTCGGGCTCGCGCTGCTGGCGGGCGCGCTCTCAGTTCGTGTTGTCGCGTATGTCGTCTTCCAGCATCGCGACCTGGACGAGCGAACGCCGGACGCAATATTTTACATGCTGGCTTTCGGGTGGTGCCTGCACCAGGCAACAACGCCGTCGCGCCGGATTTTACTATCCTTGATCGCTGTCGCTATTTTCGCGCTTCAACTCATTGGGCCGGAGAATATCTGGGGCCGCTTCGGCTATCCGTCCAACGTCACCCACGCGGCTTGGTTCTTAATCTCCGCCGTCCTGATCATGTGGGCGCCCCGGATGGTCATCCCTAACTTGGTGCATGGCGTTGTTGGCCTGATCGCCGCGGCCAGCTTCTATATTTACCTGACACATGGCGTGCCCGTTCACCTTCTGCTTAAGGTCTGCGAGGACCGGAATATCGCGCTTCTCTTGGCGCTGCCCTTGTCGGTGGTGATCGGATTGGCGGTATATAAGTTTGCTGAGGAAGCACCACAGCAACGAGGTCGGCTCAACGGATAACCGCATGAAATCTACCGCCAGCATGGGCATTCCTGGTCAATTAACGTTGACTCAACTCCGCCCGCTTAGGATTTCGCCACAATCGACGTGTTAACGGATGGCGGTTAAACGCTAGTCGCGTAGACCGACGATAGTTCAGATGCACCGCAGCATGCGTGCTTGGAGGCGCCGTGAGTTGGATTAATAGCTTGATGGCGCGCTCGTTCGGGCGAAAGCCGAAGAAGACGCCCCAGCCGGGTTTCGTCTTCTCGCCAGCGCCCGCCGCGCGCGAAGAACCCGTCAACAAGAAGACCGCGGCCTCAACGGCGGCGTTTCCGCGGTTCCAGTCGACGGCCGGCGACCAGTTGAGCCCACGGCTCAATGACCGTTTCGCCGCCGCCCGCATCAAGCTGCGTAGCGCATTCACGCCCTCCCAGCCGATCACCGACAAGCGGATGTTCGCCGGTCGGATCGACGTCCTGACGACCCTCATCCGCTCGCTCGAGGACCAGCGCGTCCACGTCATCATGTATGGCGAGCGCGGGATCGGTAAGACCTCGCTCGTTCACGTCCTGACCCAGGCCGCCGAAGAGGCGCGCTATATCGTGGTCTATTGCTCGTGCGGCGCCGGCTCGACCTTCGACGAGATTTTCCGCGCGGTGGCGGCTGACGTGCCGCTGCTGTTCCACCGCGGCTTTGCGCCAACGGCCGACGCCGCCGAAAAGGGCGGCACTCTGGCCGACCTGCTGCCAGCTGGGCCGCTTTCACCGCGTCTGGTCGCCGACCTGTTCGCCAAGCTGACCGGCACGCGGCTGCTGGTGGTGCTCGACGAGTTCGACGTCTGCGAGTCTCCGGACTTCCGTCGCAACATCGCCGAGCTGATCAAGAATTTGTCGGACCGCTCGATCCGGACCCAGCTGGTCATTGCAGGCGTGGCCGCCGACCTCACTGAGCTCGTGCAGCATATCCCCTCGATCCGCCGCAACATCTTCGCCCTTCAGGTGCCGAAGATGAGCGCCGCCGAAATCAGCCATCTGGTTGAAAATGGCGAGGAGATCAGCGGGATGTCTTTCGATAAGGCCGCGCTCGACTACATCGTCTTCGTAGCCAACGGCTCGCCATACTTCGCCAGCCTGCTTAGCCATCATGCCGGCCTCGCAGCCATCGACAACGGACGTTCCAGCGTCACGCTCGAAGACGTGTCCATGGCCGTCGATCAGGCTCTGACCGAATTCCGCGGCCGGATTTCCAAGCATTCGCAAAGCCAGATCGATCAAGCGGCGAAGAGCGGTGTGCGCCATGTGCTCGGCGTGATGGCCGGCGCGGCGCTCTTCAACAGCGGGCGCTTCGATGCTCGCGACGTGGACGCTCTTTATCCAAGCGCCGCCAACGCTGCGACCTTCAAGGCGACGATCGACGAGTTGGCCTCCAAGCACATCCTGCTGGAAGCCAACGAAGACGAATATGGACGCGGCTATCACTTCGCCGAAGAAGCCGTGCTGCCCTACCTCTGGATCCTCGCCGCCCAAAAGCGCTTCCTGGAAAACCGCAAGGCGGCCGACGCGCAGGTCGAGGCCGCCAAGGCCGGCAACAAGGCCGCCACGCAGCCGCAGTCGCAGGACAATATCGTGACACCGGAAAAGGCCGCAGTTCAGCCCACAGTAGCCACCGGCCGGGCAGCCGGGCGCCCCTAAAGCCCCGGGGCGCATCGTGCGCCACGGACACAGGTCCTCGCGCCCTTGCGTGGGGGAGTTTATGAAGCGGCCTGGAGCGCCGGCCGAGACCCCCGTCTCGACTTAGGGATCGCGCTCCGCTGGACATATTTGGGGGAAGTGACCTTTGCGTATTCTTGTCACCGGCGGCGCCGGCTTCATCGGCTCGGCCCTTGTTCGCCATCTGATCGCCAACACCGAGCATGAGATCCTGAACCTCGACAAGCTCACCTATGCCGGCGATCTGCGCTCACTGGACGGGGTGGCCAGCAGCAACCGCTACGCCTTCCGCCAAGCCGATATCTGCGACGCCTCGGCGATCCGCGCGGCCCTCAGTGACTTCCGCCCCGAAGTGGTCACGCACCTGGCCGCCGAGTCCCACGTCGATCGTTCGATCGATGGACCCTCAGAATTTATCCAGACCAATATTCTCGGCACCTTCAACATGCTGTCGCAGGTGTTGGAGTATTGGCGCGCCCTAGACGCCAAGGCCAAGGACGCCTTCCGATTCCACCACATCTCCACCGATGAGGTCTTCGGCTCGCTGGGCGACGACGGCTTCTTCACCGAAGAAACTGCCTATGATCCACGGTCGCCCTATTCGGCGTCCAAGGCCTCGTCCGACCACCTGGTCCGCGCCTGGCACCACACCTATGGCCTGCCAGTGCTGGTCACCAACTGCTCGAACAACTACGGCCCCTATCACTTCCCCGAAAAACTGATCCCGCTGATCATCGTCAAGAGCTTGGCGGGCGAACCCCTGCCGGTCTACGGCGCTGGCGCCAATGTCCGCGACTGGCTCTATGTCGACGATCACGCCCGCGCGTTGACGCGGGTGTTCGAGGCCGGCGCTCCGGGCGAGAGCTACATTATCGGCGGCCGGGCCGAGCGCACCAACCTGCAGGTCGTGCACGCGATCTGCGACACCCTCGACCACTTGCGGCCACGCGCTGACGGCAAGTCCTATCGCGACCAGATCGCCCACGTCGCCGACCGCCCGGGTCACGATCACCGCTACGCCATTGACCCGACCAAGCTCGCACGCGAGCTCGACTGGACGGCGCAGGAGAGCTTCGAGACGGGGATCGCCAAGACCGTGAACTGGTACCTGGACAATGAAGCCTGGTGGGGCCCGATCCTGGCGCGCAGCGACGCCGGTCAACGCCTGGGCCTGAAGACCGTCAAGGCATGACCTCCCCAACCGCCCACGACATCCTTCTGACCGGCGGCAGCGGCCAGGTCGGGACGGAGGTGATCCGCCTCGCGCCCGCCGGCGTGAACATCATCGCCCCCGGCCGCGACGTTCTGGACCTGTCCAACCCGGAGGCCGTAGCGGCGATGGTCGCCTCGCGTCCCTGGGGGGCGGTGATCAACTCCGCAGCCCACACCGCCGTGGATCGCGCCGAGAGCGAAATCCTGTCGGCCTGGAAGATCAACGCCCTGGCCCCTGCCGCTCTGGCGCAGGCCACGGCCCAAGCGGGCATACCGCTGGTCCAGGTCTCGACGGACTACGTGTTCGATGGATCGAAGACCGGCTACTACGTCGAGACTGATCCCGTCGCCCCGGTCAGCGTCTATGGCGCGTCTAAGGAAGCCGGCGAGCAAGCGGTCCGCACAGGAAATCCCCGGCATGTGATCCTGCGCACCGCCTGGGTCGTAAGCCCATACGGGGCGAACTTCATCAAGACCATGCTGCGCCTGGCCGAGACCCGGCCAGAGTTGCGGGTGGTCGATGATCAGCATGGCTGCCCGACCAGCGCCACCGACATCGCCCAGGCCCTGCTGATGATCACCGAACGCTTGACGGCCGACCCACAAGCGCCTGCCGGCACCTATCACTTCGTCAATTCGGGCGAGGCGACCTGGTGCGGCTTTGCCCGCACGATCTTCGAAATCGCCGAGGCTCATGGGCGCGCCGCGCCCAAGGTCGAGGGCATCACCACGGCAGACTATCCGACGCCGGCGCGTCGTCCGGCCAATTCGCGCCTGGACGTCGCCAAGCTGGCGCAAGACTACGCCATATCGCCGCGGCCATGGCGGGAGGCGGTCGAAGAGATCGTCGAGACCCTGCTGTCCGCGCAGAAGGAATAGGGACACTTTGATGAAGGGCATCATCCTGGCCGGCGGCTCCGGCACGCGGCTGCACCCGGCCACCCTGGCGGTGAACAAGCAACTGCTGCCGATCTACGACAAGCCGATGATCTACTATCCGCTGTCGGTGCTGATGCTGGCGGGGATCCGCGACATCCTGATCATCTCGTCGCCGGAATATATCGACAACTACCGCCGGCTGTTCGAGGACGGCTCAGCCTTCGGCATCAACATTGAATACGCGATCCAGCCCAAGCCCGAGGGCCTGGCGCAGGCGTTCCTGATCGGCGAGGAATTCGTCGGCGACGACCGCGCCGCTCTCGTGCTCGGCGATAACATCTTCTTCGGCGCCGGCATGAGCCAGCTGCTGAAGCGCGCCGCGGCCCGCGAGCACGGCGCGACGATCTTCTCCTATCAAGTCGACCAACCCCAGGCCTATGGCGTCGTTGAACTGGATGACACCGGTCACGCCATCAGCCTGGAAGAAAAGCCCGCTGAGCCCAAGTCCCGTCAGGCGGTCACAGGCCTCTATTTCTATGACAACCGCGTCGTGGAGATGGCCAAGAAGGTCCTCCCGTCGGCCCGCGGCGAGCTGGAGATCACTGACCTCAACCGCATGTACATGGAAGCTGGCGACCTCTTCGTCGAACAGCTCTCACGCGGCTACGCCTGGCTCGACACCGGCACCCATGAGAGTCTGGTCGAGGCCTCCGAGTTCGTCCGCGCGGTCCAGAAGCGCCAAGGCGTCCACGTCGCCTGTCTGGAAGAGATCGCCTATCTCAACGGCTTCATCGACCGCGGCCAGCTCGTCGCCCGCGGCAAGCTGTTCGAAAAGACCTCCTACGGCCGCTACCTGCTGGATATCGCCGAGCGTGACCTTGAGAGCCTGCAGCGCGAGTCGTGGTAAGGCCAGGATGCCGCCACGCCGCTTGTCAGTGGATCTTGGCGAGCGTGTGATCGCCGCGATTTGACGAGGGCATGTCGTGCCGTAGCGCGGCGGTTCGATTTGGGGCGAGCGCCGCTAGCGCACTCCGCTGGCGAAGCCTGTGCGAGCACGGGTGATGTGCGGCAAGGCCCGTTGGTCAGCGGCTCGGCGATCTGGCCACACCGAGCAGCAGGCGAAGCTGATCCTGGGCCTACTTGAGAGCAAGCGGGACATCACCCTGTCGGAGACAGAGACGGCCCTGGCCGAGCGAGGCGTGTTGGTCAGCGGCGGCGATCCGGCGGCTCTTCGACCGCCGAAAGATTACGCTCAATAGGTCGGCGCACGCGGACGAGCAGAGCCGACCCGACATCCCGAAATGACGTGAGGACTGGTCCGCGCAGCAACTCACCCTTGATGGTAAGCGGAGCGCCGCTCCAACCTTCCCCTGGCTGATCTAATCGCGGACTTTCTCGGCCGATGGTCGAGCGGCTTGGTGTGCTGATGATGCCGAATGATGATGTACTAATGATGCCTCCATCGCGTCGGATTTAGTTGTTCACGGGCGCTGGCCGCCGGCGACGGTGGAGCGCCGAGGCTCAGATTATCGCCGAGAGCTATGCGACGTCGGTCGGTGATGCGGCCGACCGCTGTAGCGTCCCAAGACCCAGTTCTTCATCTGGCGGTTGACGCGCCGCGCGCGACGGCGGGGCTCCGGCTTCGCCACGGCCGAGGTCGATGACGGCTCGCCGGGCTTGGAACCGCGCGAAACTGCTGTCATCGAGGTGACGCTGGGCTCTGCCTCCATCCGCATTCCGCCCGGTGCGCCCCCCCGGCTGTCGACAGCGGGGTTGATGGCGTTGTGGGCCACCCGTTGATCGAGCCGATCGTCGCGCTCCGGGTACTAGTGGCCGCCACGCCGGTGGATTTCCGTAAAGGTTTGCAGGGTCTGGCGGGGTTGGTGCGCGAGCAGATGGCGGCTGTTCCGGAACCAGCCACCTGGGCGATGGCGATCATCGCCTTCGGCGCGGTGGGCTCGATGGTCCGGACATCGCGCCGCCAGAACGACTTCAAACCTGCCTGACAACACTTCGGTCGGCTCTTCGCTCCGGCGAGGGGTCACCGCACCCTCGCGCTCGACTACGGCGCGGATTTATCGCTTCAAATCGTCCAAAGAGAGAACGACTTCGAGCGCAGCCTAGCCCCACCCGGCGTTTTTAAATCCACGATCAGACGGCCTTTGATCTTCAATGGCTGAACCTTCACAACAGTCCTAAGGCCATTGCGTCGGGAAGCTGATCGATCGCGGCGGGGAAAGTGGGTGCGACCGCCGCCGGGTTGCTCGCCGACGGCTTGCCCGCGGCAGCGCGCGGAGGCGCACTGCGTCAGCATCGCGCGCGCCTAAGCCTCTAGGCGACAACCGTCTTGGCGAGTTTGGTACCCACAAGGGCTGGGCGTTTATTGGCAGGCACTGCGGCCAGCAGTTCGGGAATGAAATCATCCAGTAATTTGAACGCGGCCTCGGTGTCATCCCCGACGACTGAGAACCGGATCAACCCGCCGTCAGGCACATAGCCGGCCATCGCCGTCTGCAGCCGGACCTGGCGTTGCTCGCCGCCGCTGGCCGGCAGATATTCCCCCATCCGCGCCCAATAGACGATGTTCTCCTGCCGTCCCTGAGCTTTAGCCACCACACGTCGCACTGGCACCTCGCCGCCGCCATGCAACTTTAGCTTGGCGGGAACGCTCGCGATGAGGTTGAAGCCAACGGCCGGATAGCAGGCCTCAGGCCGGTGAAGCTGCAGCATATCGCTCTGGGTGTCGCCATAGGCGATCAGCATCATGACTGCTGCACCCGTGGAGGCCTGGTGATAAATTCGACCCACCATTTCGCTATAGAGTGTTGAGGCCAAGTCGCCTTCGGCTTTGGGCTGCACGAGGCCATCGGAGTTCTCAGCCGACCAGTCGCCAAAAGTGAGCGGAATGGCGTCGGCCAGTTTCCCGCCGTTGAGCAAAACTAGCCGCTTGCGGGGCGTCAGCGCATAGGCCGCGCCAGCCGCTGCAACGCACGCGCCGCCAATCAACAGATCTCGGCGCGCGATCATGCCGCCTTCCCCCACTTGCGAAGAGCATAGGACATCAGATTGTCCACCAGGAACACCAGGAGCAGGGCAGAGGTAAAGAGCAGTAGGCCGGCGGCCATGTGCAAGAAGCCCTGAGCTACTGCATCGCCGAAGAAGTGGGTCAGCAAGACCAGCGTCGCCACTCGGATGATGTTGGCGATCACGGCGATCGGGATCACCAGAAGGACCAGGAACAGCGAGTAGCGCCAGGAAGCGTTCCGCAGCAGGTAGATGTAGAACAGGCTTATCGCGACTAGGCCGGTCATCGAATTCATACCCGAACAGGCGTCCTCGACCAGCAACTGGTAGGGCCCGATCATCAGGGTGACGCCCTCCCGGAAGACTGGGATGCCGACCAATTGGAGCCCGCCGGTTGTCACATAGGACACGAAGAGCTTCAGCGGCGCGGTGATACCGTCCATCAACCAACCGGGCGGCGGGATCAGGAATGCCAGATAAAACAGCGGGAACCAGTTCTTTAGAAGGACCTGAACGCCGAACCGGGCGTGCATCATGGCCACGCCGGCGCCATAGAGCCCCGCAACCTCCAGGCTGATGAAGTCGTACGCGCGTCCGAACACATAGATAGGGAGGGCGACCGCCAGCATCAGGGTCGTAAGCCACCAAGCCCCCGGCTTGGCCGCCTCACGCATATCCGGCAACTTGCGCCACAGCAGCCAAAGGCCGGTCACGAGCACGATCGGCCCGTGAGCCCCCGATTCCTTGGACCACACCTGCTCGCCAAGCGTGATGACCGTCGGCAGGGCCAAAACCGCGAGCGCTAGAAGCAATGGCCAGGAGACTGGCGACTTGAATGCGGGGCGATTACCGTGCGTCGCCGAAGCCATTGTCGTGGCCACGTTATGCCTCGTTCAACACAGTGCCAACGATCTGCGCGCGATCCTCGCGGAGCTGCCCCGCCAAGGCCTTAAGATCATTGATAAACGTCAGGTCCCGTTTGGCGACAATGAGACTGTATCCTGCGACGGTGCTGATCCGCCGGGCGTCCGCGCACCTATTGGCTGGCGGCGTATCGATAATCGTAAGATCAAAGTCCCGCAGACAACGTTCTGCAACGTTGCCGAAGCGATCCGTCGCGAGCAGTTCCTGCGCGCCGCCCGAAATGCCGCCCGCGAAAAGAACCGCGAGATTTTCAAGCACATCGGTTTGGATGTTGAGCGAAAAATCTGCTTCCGAGCCCTCCAACACTTGACGTAGGCCAGCGACCGGTGTCGGCGGTCGAATGAACTCGTTGACCTCAGCCAACCGCAGATCGCCATCGATGAGCAACACCTTCACACCGATCTGCGCCAACGCTACGGCAAGGTTCACTGCGGTGAAGGTTGCGCCAACGCCGCCATTCGGCGAGCAAATGGCGAGCCCGCGGCGACCGTCGTCAACATGTTGCGCCATGATGTGCGTGCGCAGTGTCCTGATACCTTCGGCACGTACGCCCTTTGGGTCCGATAGCATCACGATCTCAGACGAGAAACTGTAGGCCTCTGCGCGAGCCCCAGGCCCGTTGGCGGGCGGAGTTGTTCCCACGTCGTCCTTGGTGATTGGCTCCATTACCTGTGCTTCCGGGCTCATGCTTGGGCCAACTTTTTTCCGCCACCGAAGAGGGCCTTGCGCTTCAATCCCGAGGCAAAGCTCGCACGCTTCCTAACCGACGACGGACCTTCGATGACCGCCAGGAGCGGCGCGTCGATTGCCGACTGCAGATCCTCGACACTGCGGACCCGCCGCCCGAAGAGCTCAAGCAGAAGCGACAACAAGATGCCTGTCCCGAAACCAAGAACCAGCGAGCCCCCCAGGATCAAAGGCTTGTTTGGGAAGCTCGGGCTTTGCGGGGCGACCGCCTCCCCCAAAGTCGTGATGCCAGCATCTGCAATCGCAGCTTCCTGACGAAGCTCAGCAATGCGCGAGAGCGACTTGTTGTACTGCTCCCTGCGAAGATTGACGTCAGCTTGTAGCTGGGTGAGCCGTTCGATCTTGTCGCGCTTCTCTATCACCTTGGACGTCTGAGTGGCGACTTCCCGCTGAATCGCGCCTGCGCTGGCATTGGCCGCACTGGCCATCGCCCCCGCGGCCGCGCGCTGCGACGCGGCCTCCTGCGCCACGACTTGGGCCAACGACGCCCTCTGGGCACGTAATTGCACCATCTGAGGGTGGTTAGGGCCGAGGTTTCGCGCAGCCTGAGCGATCGCAGCGTCCAATTGCGTCAGTTGGGCAGCGGACGGCGACGACATTGGCATCATCGGAGCCACCATCGCGGGGGCCGCGGCCTGGGTGGCGAGGGCCCTCAACCGCGCCGTATCAAGATCGGTGTTGTCCGAGTTCATGACAATGCCGTGCTCGCGCTCATATGCAGTCTTCGCTGCATCAGCGGCATTCAGGAGCGCCAACTCTTTCTGCGATTGAACTTGATACCAATCAGCTGTCCGTGTGGCTTCCCGACGGCGAGTATCTAGGGTCGATTCTATATAGGCGTTGCGGAGTGCGTCGGCCATGGCCTTAGCTTCAGTTGGCGTGGTCGAGCGGTAGGAAATCTCAAGAATATTAGTCCCCGGGACAACCTTGACGTTTGTAGACGCAATTATCCTCTGAGAAAGCCAACGACGAATATCAAGTCCAT
Source organism: Phenylobacterium sp. (assembly GCF_030681155.1). Classification (GTDB taxonomy): domain Bacteria; phylum Pseudomonadota; class Alphaproteobacteria; order Caulobacterales; family Caulobacteraceae; genus Phenylobacterium. The sequence goes on from NZ_JAUXXE010000018.1 coordinate 48,826, forward strand.
TGGCACCACTCGCCTGATATTGTGTAATCACATCAGGGCTCGAAGCCCAGTTAAGCTGATCCACGGCCTTACCAGCCACGCCGTAATCTTTGATCAATTCAGTCTGCGTGGACACATAGGTCCGCGATGAGACGCTGGGAATCACCTCTCCAGTCACGGGGTCCGGCTTTAGGAGCTCCAACATCACCCTGGAGACCGCCTCGTATCTTGGCGGCACGATCAGAATCGCAATGAACGCTCCGAAAAGCGTAAACATCGTGGTCGCCAGCGTAACGTAACGATGCGCCCACAGAATTCGTAGGAACTGGAAGAGGCTCATGTCTCTACCTCCGGCTAGAACAATCGCTCGCCGACAACGAGCACGTCACCTGGCTCGACCTTCGCGTCGCCAGACAGTTTGACCTTCTTCTCGCCGCGGTTGACGACCACCTTCTTGTCCGAACCTGACGCTGTGAGTCCGCCTGCGCGTGCGATGGCTTGCCTGACGGTCATGTCTGTCTTCATCGGGAACGGGCCAGGGGAGTTTACCTGCCCAGAGATGTAGAAAACCTCAGCTGCTGGGGCGAAGACTTTGTCTCCGGGCGTTACGAACGGATCTTTCGTTGCATCGCCAGTCGCCAACTCATCTATGAGATACCGTCTTTCCGCGCCCGCTTCCGGGCGGACGATGAGATAGTCAGCGCCAGAAGGCAGCACCCCCCCGACGCGGGCCAAGATTTCAGAAAGCCGGTACGGCCTATTGATCGGCACCAAGCTCGGCGATGCGACCGCCCCCAGGACAGTCACATATCGACTGGAGTAGCCAACAACTTCGACATTTATCAGCGGGTTCGAATAGAAACCACCACTGCGCAACGCCTCAGCGATCTCGACGGACAACTGCTTAGGCGTCTTGCCTTGGGCGACGAGCTTGCCGATCAAGTTTAGCTGGACCGTGCCGTCCGTATAGACTCGAGCTCTAGCCTTGTCCGGCTGCCCGACGACCTCGACCTCGATAGTATCCTCGGGACCGAGGACATATTCGGCTGTCGCCGCGTCATGTTGCGGAGCTGCGGCCCCCTGGTTCAGCTGAAGCGGCACGGCAGGCGGTGCGACGCCACTAGCCGGTTGGGCAAAAGCCAAGCCCGGGTTGCCTACTGCGACGAGGCAAATCCCAGCGAAAACAAGGCGAAGGGGACGACTAGCCATGATCCTGATTCCGTTTCAGTCCTAGAACGACACATCAGCGGCTATGCCGATCCGATTGCTCGTATACTCAAATTGCGGCGCGTTCGCGGTGCGCTCCTCACGCCTCGCGTTGAGAGCGAAAGACAGGCGCTCGCTCTGGCGATACCGAACCGATGCGAAAATCGTGTCGGTGTTTGAGTTCGTCAGTGCAATAATGGGTTGTAAGAGGCCGCCTTCAGACTCTCGCTCCACCCGCCCGACGCCAGCGCCAATCGAGATGCGCGACCCAAGCTTATATTCACCGGACACTCGATACCCAGTGCTTAAGTCAAAGGTGCGCCCCAACCCGGTTGATGGCGTCACGGCGCGATCAAGCGACGCTTCGAAATTCAGCCGATCGCTCGCACGGAATGAAAGGCCCGCATCGTAGGTAGTGGTCTCTGAGGAGGTGTCGGCCAACCCCGGGAAGCCCCCCAGTTGATCGACGTTAGCGAGAGCAACGGTGACAGTGCCCTGGAGGCGGGCGCCCAGCTGACGCTGGAAGGTCGCCCCTACAGAGGTCATCTCGTAGCCGTCAGAACCAATGCGATCCGCATATTCAGTCTTCTGATAGTTCGCAAAGAGGGTCAGTGTACCGAGCGCCGGGCGCTGATAGGTTAAACCACCCATGAGCGAGCTATTTTGGTAGTCCGACTGCTTTAGGAAATCCAAATTGTTGGCGGTCCAATCATGGGACGCAGTGAACACCACACCTAGACCTGTGGGTCGCGAGCATCCCAGCTGAGCCTGAACCCTAGTGGTCTGCTGGATATTCTCGACCGTCGAGACCAATGTGGGGTCGTCAATCTGTGAAAGGCCACGATTGTACGAACTACTGAGCGTAGTGGAACAAGGGCCAATTCCAGCGTTCACGCCCCCGGTAAAGTCCAATCGCTCGCGATCAAGCTTCTTGTTCTGATCGTAAAAGCTATACCCGGCAGAGCCAGTCAAGAATACCGATTGGCGACCAACAGGAATGAACAAATCCACATTCGCGGAAGGGGTGAAGATCGTATCGCCAGGTTTCAACCCCAGCGTGGAAGCTCGGAGGTCACTCGAACGGGAAACGTTGCTATCATGCTCGACCTCTGCATGCAGACCGACCGACACCTTCCGGGCCTGTTGCGCGGCCGCTGGAGACGACATCACCGCCGCACCGATTAACACACCGGCGGCTAGTCTTCCGTAGACCATTGGCAATCCCCCTACGAAACTTAACAATGACGTTCTTGCACTAACGGACAGATAACTCTGTCGCGCAAACAGCGCACGAGAAAAGGACACGGTGCTCACCCCTAGCGTCGGCGCACTATGATGCGGCGGATAGTGCCCAGGAAATTCTTGAGTTGCTCTCGCTTACTCGCGGACCTAGAGGCCTCGGCAACCATTAATCCCACTACGTTCGGCTGCGGCTGGAGCGTCGCCGTGAGCGCAGCCAACCGCGCCCGGACCAAGCGCTTGCGGCTCGCCTGAGATGGTTGCATCAGATTGATCTCACGAACCTCCAAAGGGGTCGTAGACAACGCCCCGGCCGCTTCGGCAGCGAGAAGAAATTCCTGCCCGATTTCGGATCTCGTCACGATCAGGCTGCGGCCATCCAACTCTTCGAAGGTCGGATACCCGGTCTCGCCTCCATACCAAGCGTCAGCACAAGCGATGTCCGCTACCCCTCCCACGGCGTCGGGGCAAATCTTGCAGCGAAACTGAACCTCCTTGGAAAGGAAGTCGCCCCAGCTTTCGGCATAGCTCATCTCGCCCGTCTGACCAGAGTGCGTGGTCGCCACTGCCTTGCCTGGCCAACCATTGCCTCGATAACGGAAGCTGCTGACATCATCGCTGTCGATGCCCATCGCCGCGAGAATCCGCCCAACCCCGTCGTGACTAGGGATGCCCCCGCAAAAAAATGACAGAACAAGCTTGATGTGCCGATCCACGCGCGAATCAAGTGTCGCCAGCTGACGTAGCGCGGACACATCGCAAGGCTTGCCGATAAAGGCCATCGCGCCTCCTCGCGCCAACTCGCTCTCAATCTGAGCCAGTGGCGACGAAGCTGCGTATCTTGAACCTGCCCCGGCCACGACCTCGGCTTCGGTAGTTGACACCCTGACAACATTTCGCGTCGGCCGATCGGGATCGGCCGCTACATGGATCACTCGATCGACGAGCCCCGTGCGCAACGCGTGAACGGCGAGAGCCGAAAGCGCACCGCCGGACGACCCTGTATGGCGCAGCGTTGGGTCACTGGCATGCCCAGTGTCGATCCGAAACCACGGCCCCCAGATCGGGCTTTTGTTTGGCGCCTCTTCCCATGGCGCGACCCGCGCCCCGGGACAAGCTTGGGCGATCACGCGCTCGGCCGACCGCGAGACGGGTCCGTGCTGGGCGGGCCGACTGTAGCCAGGAGCAACGGTCTCCATCGAGATTCCGCCCGCCGACGCAGAGGCGCAGAGTCCACACCCGGTGCACAGTTGACCGCCAAGCACGCGGTCAACTGTCGTCGATCGCTCGAAACTCATCTCTCAACCTTGAGCGAGATGAGCAGGGCGCGGAGTTCGGACCGATAGACGCCCAATAGCGCCTCCACTTGCATCATTCCCAGCTTCATCTCGCGCCCCAGCTCCGCCTTGCGATCAAGGCAGTCATGCAAGAACTCTGCCGCCTGCTGCGTATCGAGCCCTTTGACCGGCACCATGCGGTCATAGCCGAGCATCCCAAACAGTCCGCTGAACTTACGGCTATAGGCGACGGGCACCACCGGAACCCCCGCCGAAAACGCGGCGATGCACGCATGCATTCGCCCCGCGACTAGAAAGTCGAGGCTCGAAATGTAGGACTTCGCCTCAGAGGGTCCCAGGAAACTAGGGACCCGGGTCGCAGTCGGAAACTCTTGAGCCAATTGATCGGCGACCCGATCGTCGTCATCGACTGCGGGTTCGCAGCCGCCGCTCGCATCGATCGCGTGGGCGATCAGATGAATTTCTATGTCGGGCCGCTCCGTGAGGTCTGCAATAAACCGCCGCATAAGCTGCGCGTAGTCCACGTCGAGCCCAAAGCGGTTCCGACCGGATTCGGCTTCGTGGAACAACAACCCTGAAACGTTGACGCCTACTCGTGCCCGCACGTCTGAGCGTTCACCCCCGCGGTCGACATAGGGAAGAGCAAACGCGACATCCACCGCGAGCTCGCCCTTAGCCCCGGGGGCAATTCGGGCCAAAGCCTCCAACGACTGCGGGTCACGCGCGAGAACAGCCCGCGCCCTGGTCAAGGCGAGGCTGGCGAGCTGCGTATAGGGCGAGCGGGTGAAGGGGCCGATGGTCTGCGGCGATAACAACAAAGGCACACGGCGAACGTGGGCGATCATTTTCGTCCACCACAAAAAGAAGAAGCGCTTGAAGCCGTAGATTTCAGCGAAGCTATCGCCAGCGCCTATGTCGAGAACGCAGTCCTGCTGAGCGATGATCCGCCAGCATCCGCTGGGGCTCAGGAGCGCCTTGCCGTCGACGACGAAGACCTCGGCCTCATCCTCGCTGACATAGCGCGGTCCAGCATCCCGCATACCGATTATGCAGAATTCAGGTTCAAACCCAAGATCGAAGGCGACCTGCCTCACGATCGCCATGTTTGCGATTGTTAGCGCCCCGACGCCTAGATTGCCCGAATTGGCTGAGTGCCAAAGCAACCCGATTTTGATTTTTCTCTTGCTATTTCGATCCACAGTCAATGCGCCAATCTTGTACTTCGCCGCCCGGTCTTCACCGCTTCCGCTTGCTATATTGCCTGGCGCATTTCCAATCCGTTCACCGCCGCCCAACCGCGGAGCCACTCATTCCCCAACTACTCGGAAGGTTCCAGACAACTTTTTAACGCGCGCCCCGGTTAAGTACGTTTGCGATGGTTGCACCCCTCGACGCAGGAGCCCTGACGGCGTCACGCGGCACGACCTAAGATCGATGTTTCCTTGACTGAGCGGTGGATGATGACAGAGGCCTCGAAGCCTGAATTGGAACGAGAGAGAGCTGGGACTTCGACCGCCCCTCCAGACGCGCGAAACAAGGGAGCCGGCCGCGATAGCGCCCGACCGCTTCGCATCTGCCTCGCAGGGTCAGGCGGCGGTCATCTGCGCCAACTACTCGACCTAGCGCCGGCGTGGACGGGGCACGACTATTTCTTCGTCACCGAGGACACGGCGCTAGCCAGAAGCCTCGCTCAGCAACACCCCGTCCATTACGTTCCGCACTTTGCCTTGGGCCAGGCCAAGCTAGGGGCCCCGCTACAAATGGTGAAATCGGGATGGCTTAACTTCATTGAGTCGGGACGCATCGTTCGCCGTGAGCGGCCCGACCTAGTCATCAGCACCGGCGCCGGCTCGGCCCTGTTTACGGTCGCATGGGCTCGCTTGCTTCGCGCCAAGATCGTCATTGTCGAGTCATTCGCCCGCTTCACCCACTTGTCGGCCTTCTCGCGCCTTGCGGCACCATTCGCCCACAAGAAGGTCGTTCAGTCAGCGGCTCTGTCGTCGTTTTGGCCAGACGCCGCGGTCTTCGATCCGCTCAAAATCCTATCGACGCCCCGTCCAGAAAAACGTCGGCTGCTGTTCGCCACAGTGGGTGCCACCCTCCCCTTCGATCGAATGATCGCCACGGTGGCCGGACTCAAGGCTCAGGGCGAGATTCCCGAGGACGTTTTGATGCAGGTCGGGATCGGCGGCCTGGCGCCGGAAGGAATTGATACGGTAGAGACCTTGACCTTTGAACAGATGCTCGCCTCATTGGAGGACGCGGACGTCGTGGTGTGCCATGGCGGCACGGGCTCGCTGATCACCGCCTTGCGCGCGGGCTGTCGGGTGATCGCCATGCCGCGACTCTATTCTCGCGGCGAGCACTATGATGATCACCAGGAAGACATTACCCGCGCCTTTTCCGATCGAGGTCTGATCGCCGTGGCCAACTCACCCACGGAACTATTGGCGGCATTAAAGACGGTTCGCGAACAGACGCCAGTTATTGCGACGAGTGATCCGGCGGAGCTTATCGACTACCTGAATTCCCTCATCGAATCCGGGTGGGTTCAGCCAAAGGCGTCGCGCGGGTAAATTCACCCGACATCATCCAACTCGGCATCGGCAATGAAAAGGGCCGGCGCACAAGCGCCGGCCCTTCGTTACGCCCAGGCCGCAGCAGGCCTGCTCACCGTTTCTCGCTAGGCGATGAAGCCCTTCGATGTGGCGGTTAGATCGTGCAGATCCACGCCGACCAGCGTGATGGACTCGCCAGTCTTGAAGCTAATGACAACGTCACTACCCGCATCCGTGAGGATCGGCTTCAGCCCCGCGCGCAGATAGGAAGAAATGTCGATCGTATCGTGGTCGCCGTTCGCGCCGAAATCCGTCACGACGTCACGCCCGCTTCCTCGCTCGAAGAAAAAGTTGTCATTCCCAAGACCGCCAGCAAGCACGTCATCCCCAGCACCGCCGCCGATCTGATCGTTGCCCGCCCCGCCGTCGATCGTATCGTTGCCAGCCATTCCGTTGAGGATGTTGTCGCCGACGTTGCCGATGATCTTGTTATCGAGCTCATTTCCCGTCCCGGTGAAGCCCCCCTTCACAAGAAATGTGAGGTTCTCCACGTTGGCCGTCAGCGTGTAGCTTGCCGTGGAATAGACAGTGTCGATGCCCTCACCTGGCTTCTCCACTATGAGATCCGGCTCCATTTTCTGGAAGTTGTTCGTATAGTAGACGTCGTTCCCGGCGCCGCCGATCATTGTGTCGGAACCGCCACCATCCGAAATTGTGTCGGCTCCTACGGTACCGAGCAGGTAGTTGCTCCCGACGTCGCCGGTGATCACCAGGCCTGTGGGACCATGGGGCAGTTCAATCGAAGGAACTTCAATCGAAGGAACTTCAGACGGCGCTTCGGGCCCCACAACGGGCGGCTTTGCCTCGGCGCCGCCGCTCGACGACAGCCACGCATCCAGCACCGCCTTGCCGAAGTCCAGGACGGGAACGTTCTGCGTGTTCCCCGCCTGCGAAAGATTAGTGACGTTGTCGTAATTGATCCAAATCGACTCGTTGTCGGCAACGACCGCCCCGGCGACATTCTTGATCAAGACCCAGGTGGCATTTTCCTTTCCTGGGTTGGAGACCAGTTCGTTGCCGGAAACCACGAGGTTTTTGGCGCCAATCACGTAGATGCCACCATACCCGGTCCCAACCACGAGGTTGTTGGTGATGGTGACATTCTCGTAGGCCAAGTTGCCCACCTGATCGCGCAAGAAGATCCCTTGCGTCGCATCGCCCGTACCGCGCGAAATGACATTGTCTGAGATCACGATGTTCTTGGAGATCGTCGTCGTGCCGGACGTCAGAAACTGAATGGCATCCGGGTGGTCGTTGACCATCGGCTTGAAGTTAGAGAAGGAATTTCCGGCAATCTTGATGCCCACGACCTCGGCTGCGACAAAACCAGTCGTCCGCAAATCATGAAGGTCGTTGCCGGTAATCACCACATCAGAACTGCGCGAAACCGATATGCCGCGCTGAAGCTGTTGGAATTCTGAATTGGTGATCTGGATATTGGAACTGTCTCGAACGCCGATGCCTTGGCCGTCGTTCTGAGGATTGTTGTCCATCGAGCCGTGGACGCTAACGTTATCAAATCCGATGTTCTGCGATTTTGATACGATAAAAGACTCGTAATTGGCCCCTTTTGCGGCGAGCTCGAGATTATTGAACTGCAATCCCTTGCTGTTTGAAATCTCGAAATTGTTCAATATTGCGGGTACATCTGGGTTCTGAGACTGTATAGTGACGTTACTACTGAACGACAACCCTTTGAACTGAAGCCCTTCATAAGTTCCTGGGGCTAGCTGGATGGTATCTCCAGCGCGCGCACCTTTGAGTGCAAGCACAAGACCGTCAGCTGTATTTACATTTATGATAGACACCATACGACTCCTAGCCCGCGCCCCCAGGACGTGTCGAAACGACCTCGTCCACCCGAATTTCTTCCCGAGTTCTAAGTCTGGTCAAATTATGATGTGATCAACCAACATAGTTATTTTGTGTAAACCACATCCGGGAGGCGCCATTAATCTTGTGTTATCTACGTTTGCAGCCAAGCTTTGCCGCATGATCGAACAACTAAAGACGCTGTTATTTGATTCTACGCCGCAAATTTGCGCTGCCATTCGTAGACAACTGATTGGCAAGGAAGGGAACGCGGCCAGATGTCTCACCGCCCACAACACGTCAGCGTTGCAAACGCTCGCGTTGAGGCTTTCAATAGATGAAGTTAAGAAAGGGCCAAGCGAACCGGGGTAGGATCGGCGCTCGACGCCACGAAAATGGTCGGGGCAGACTTGGCGCAACTATCGGTAGGATCTTTTGATTTCGATTATTGTACCCGCGCACAACGAAGAGGCCGTCATCGGCCGCTGCCTGGAAGCGCTGACTTCGGGTTGTGAGCCCGATGAACTTGAAGTTATCGTTTGCTGCAACGCCTGCGTCGACCGGACGGCGACAATCGCCAGGGACTTTGGGGCGCCGGTTCGGGTCGTCGAAAGTAACATTCCCTCGAAGACCAGCGCCATGAATCTAGGAGACGAAGTCGCGCGAGGATTTCCGCGCATATACGTCGATGCAGATGTTGTATTGCCGCTACAGTCCGTGCGGGAGCTCGCAAGAGTACTTGAACAGGATGAAGTTCTGGCGGCCGCCCCAGCAGTTCGAACCGTTTACCCCCCAGACGCAACCTGGGCTGTGCGCGCCTACTACGACTTTTGGATGGCTTTGCCTTATATACAGGAGGGTATGATGGCCGCGGGCGTGTATGGCCTTAGCCGCTCGGGCCGCGCTCGCTTCAATCAATTCCCCAACGTCATCGCCGACGACGGGTTCGTCCGCCTACAGTTCACGTCGGACGAACGAGTGGAAGCAGCTTCAGCTCTGAGCACCGTTTCGGCACCGTCGAAGTTTGCCGACCTAATAAAGATCAAAACGCGCAGCCGACTAGGCGTCTACGAACTAAAGGTCCGCTTTCCAGAGCATTTTTTGCGGGAATCCAAATCGAAACAGTATGGAAAGGCGTTGCTGGCGCTAGCTCGGATTCCTCGGCTGTATGCCGCCGCCGTCCCTTATCTTTGGGTGAATCTTGTCTCACGCTATCGAGCTCGCCGGCAACTCTCCCACCTGGAAGCGTACGTCTGGGAGCGGGACAACTCGTCCCGTGCCGCTAGCGCTGACGCGCCGAACTAATTGCTGAAAAACTCTCGCCCCACGACCAGCTAGTCTGGGATTTCGAGATATCCTTCACTCTCCTGAGACGGTCGATCATGTGTGGAATTGCCGGCTACATTGACTTCAGGACTGCGTCCCCCGATCAGCGAATTCTGAACGCTATGGCGCACTCCCTCACCAGAAGAGGACCTGATGAGCAGGGCACGCTGGTTCTCGGCCCCTGTGGGTTCGCTCATACCCGGTTGAGCATCATCGACGTCGGCGGCAGCCCGCAACCAATGCTGGTTCCCGACAGCAACGTCGCACTGGCCTACAATGGCGAGCTCTACAATTACAAAGAACTGCGGCGCTCCCTGGAGCAACTTGGGGAGACCTTCGTAACGGAGGGGGACACCGAAGTGGTGCTCCGCTCAATCTCCCGCGGAGGCGTATCCGCGCTCCCAACTCTCGATGGAATGTTTGCGCTTGCCGCCTGGGACCGCTCGCAAGAGTCCCTCTTACTCGCGCGCGACCCCCTCGGGGAGAAGCCTCTATTCTACGCCGAAGTCGCGCCTGGCGTCCTTGTGTTCGGAAGCGAACCGAAGGCTCTATTGGAGCATCCGGAAGTCGATCGTTCTCTGAATACCGAGGCTCTGCGTCAGGCGCTACGTTTCCGCGCCGTCTACGGGGAGGCGTGCCTCCATAGAGGCGTTCGCCAACTGCCACCTGGTCACTATCTCGAATTCAGTCGCGAGGGGCTGAAAGTTGGCCGGTTCCACGCTCTGATAGAAGAGGCCCAGAGGAAACGTAAGAGTTCGACGACCCTAGGTGATCAAGAATACGTCGGTACGGGTCTCGAGCTCTTTATGGAATCCGTCCGCGAAAGACTCATCGCAGACGTTCCGGTCGGAGCATTTCTCTCCGGTGGGCTGGACAGCAGCCTGATAGTCGCCGCGATGCGCAAGCTCCGCCCCGCCAACGAGCAGATCCGCACCTTCTCTGTCGGCTTCCAAGGCGACCCTCACAGCGAATTGGGCTTTGCCCAGATCGTGGCGGACGCCGTTGGAACCCAGCATACGGCTCTTACTGTCGGCCCAGAGGCCTTCGTACGGCGCATGGCCGAGCTCTCCGCATGCCGCGATGGTCCAGTCAGCCAACCGGCGGACGTTGCGATCGCGGAAATGAGTCTGACCGCGCGGGACAGCGTGAAGGTCGCCCTATCTGGGGAAGGTGCAGACGAGATATTTGGCGGCTATCCGAAATATGGCTTCGCAAACGCCTCCTGGGCTCTAAGGCGAGCCATCTCCATCATTGGCGCACAGCCTACTGCACGAGTGGCCGGAGCCTTGGGAATGGACCGGACGAGGGCGCTGGTCGCAGCGCGAGCACTTGCTTGCCGAACCGAGGCCGAGAGTGCGGCCCAGTGGTTCAGCTACTTCGATCAGCGCGATCTTCAAACCCTCTTGCCGGGGATCGGGTGGGGCGAAGTTGAATGGGAACGGACGATGTCGGCGCATAGGGCCGCCGCCCTGGCAGGGACCGACGCGAGTCCCCTGTTCCGCATGCAGGCGATAGACTGCCTGACGTGGCTCCCCGGTAACATGCTGGAGCGGGGAGACCGGATGACCATGGCTGAGGGCTTGGAAGTACGCCCGCCATTTCTCGACAAAGAACTGGCGGCGTTCGGCCTTGCCCTCCCTGACCACTTGAAGATTCGCGGCAAGACCAGCAAATGGATCGTTCGCCAATGGGCCTCCGAGCTGCTGCCCCCGGAAATCACCAACCGCCCGAAGTGGGGCTTCCATGTGCCACTGGCCGAGTGGTTCCGTGTCGAAATGCGCGAAATGCTGTTTGACTACCTTTGCGCTAGCGATGGCCTTTGCGGCCGGTACGGCAATCCGGCCGAGATCGATCGCATGCTTGCGGCGCACGACGAGCGGAAAATAGACGCCAGCAGTTCGCTCTGGACCCTGCTATCGGCCGAGGTATGGTACCAGGACGTATTTCTTCCCCGAAATTCTCAATCATCGACGACGGAGCAAGGCGTCGCCAGCTTGCCGAAATCAATCCCGCCCATCAGCGCCGCGCCGCTTCCCAGGCCTTAAGCGCAGCCCGGCCCTCGTCATTGGCAGGTTTGTTTAGGCGGTTGCGCTCTTGTTTGAGGTTCTCCACATTCTCGAATGTAATCGAGATGGCCTGATTGTCGGCGACCAATCCCCCATCCACATTCTTGATGATCATCCAGGTCCGGTTCTCCTTCCCAGGATTGGACACTAAGACGTTGTCTGACACGTGGAGATTGCGCGCGCCAATGACGTAGAGTGCTCCATAGCCGGTGCCAATGATATGGTTACCTTGGATCACCACGTCCTGGTAGGGCAGCGTTCCTACTTGATCGCGGAAGAATATTCCCTGCGTTGCTTTGCCTTCGCCGCGGTGGATGAGGTTGTTCCGAACAACGATGTTTCGGGTCGTTTGAGAGGTTCCCGCCGTAAGGAACTGCACCGCATCTGGGTGGTCAGCCGTCTGTGGATGAAAACTGGAAAAATCGTTGTCGGAAATCTCTACGTGCATCACCTCCGCCCCCACCACTCCGGTGGTCCGCAGATCTTGGAATACATTTCCAATGACAAAGATGCTCTCGCTTTGAGACATTGAGACTGCGCGATGAAGCTGGCGGAACTCGGAATCCACAATTCGGATGTTTCTGCCGCGAAGAATGCCGATCCCTTGCCCGTCATTGGATGTATCACCGTCCAATGATCCATGCACAAAGATGCGCCTGAACTCGAGCGCGCTTGAATCGACAGCTATGAAAGATTCATAGCTGGGGCCCTGGGCGGCAAATTCGAGATCCTCGAAGGTGAGCCCCTTGCTCTTTCTAATCGCGAAATTGGTTAGCTGAGCTCGGGCTTTAGGGTTTTCCGAACGGATCGTGACATTCTGGTCGAACGACAAATTGCTCGCCCGAACCCCGGAATAGACGCCTGATTTGAGTAGGATGGTGTCCCCGTCATGAGCTGCGCTCAGGGCAGAGTTCAAGCTTGCGACGTCACCGACCGCAAGGACGGCTTTGTGCGGACTGCGCTGGCTGCCGCCGAGCAGGGCCGCGACCACGCACGCAACGACAATCAGGCCTGCTGATTGGATCGGCCAAGCCGTTATTGGAACACGTGTTTGTTTCATTCAACTCTCTCCGCCGCTCAGAGCCCTGTCACGAACACCAAGTTAACCGACAACGCTCAATTGACGAACGGCGACACGTCGAACTCTGATTGCGGCGCTGTGGAGCCGGATTGTAATGACCTTCAGCCTTCGCCATACCGTCGGCAGCCCACCCCTAGAACAGGCGCCTCGGACAAGCCCTGCTCGTGGCAAGGAATCTGCATCTCGGCCCTGGAGCGTTTCAAGGAATTCAGATGGTAAGTCGTATTGAGGTACACATTGTTTCTCACTTCAGAGAGGACCGAACTACGCAGCTGCACATCGTGTTGGACGCTATGCTCGGCTGGAAAAACTGTATTGTAGCGGCAACCATTACCTCTAACGTCGACACTTATGAGACATCCGGCTTCTTGCGTCCTTACATCGACCAGTTTGAACGTCGCGGGCACAACCTTACACTTAACGTGGCGTCAGGACTTGCAAACCCGAGAATGCTAACCTGGGAACACAAGAAATTTGTCAATACATGGCTCGAAAGCGCATCCCCAGGCGAAGACTTCTTCATCTACATAGAAGATGACATTGCGCTTACGCACGAGAACATTACGTATTTCATCCGAAATATTCAGACCCTGAAATCCAAAAAACTCATACCAGGATTCATTCGTTACGAGAAAAAGGACAACGAAATAAGACTTGTAGACGTTATGAATACAGAATACTGGCAACGAGACAGATCCATAAGTATTGGAAGTCAGATTTATCATTCAAACTTGAATCCGTACTGGGCCGGATTTATTCTCGACCGAGATTTAGCGAAAGAATACACCGAAAGCAGATCATTTTCTCCGATCGATTCGGAATTTGTCCCATGGAACATTCAGGAACGATCCGCCATGGGCCTCACCTATGAGGATCCAACTCCGCGGCTACGCTCGCGAATGGTCATCCCCATCATACAAGGTCGTCCAGATCCGGATTGCTTAGTTTGGCACTGCTCCAACAGCTACTCAGCCGATAACCATCCGGTAGTGGCCACCCTCACGGTAGACGCGGCGTATCGAACCGAGACACTTGTCGAGCATTTGGGACGAAAAGCGAAAAGGTTGCTGGCAAAGCGCGCCTGAGCGTGATGCGGCCACCTGCCGCTTAACCAAACGCGAATTCTGAACACGGAACGTCCATGAGCAATGTCGAAGGCGCATTTGGCCCGCACATTTGCCGCGCCGCGCTCCCCACAGGTCGGCCGCCTCGCGGGCGATTGGAAGATTGGATGGCAAGTTGAGCGTTCGTCGTCACACCGGCTACAACCTCCTTGGGGCGCTCATCCCCATCATACTTTCGCTTGTAACGGTCCCGCTCTACCTTGAACTGGTAGGTGCCGAGCGATACGGCGTGCTGGCCATCGCTTGGCTGCTGCTCGGATATTTTGGCCTCTTCGACCTCGGCCTGGGACGAGCCACCTCCTTTCGGATTTCGGCTCTCCGCAGCGCCCCGGCGGCTACCCGCTCAAGCACGTTCCTTTCGGCGCTGGCCGTGAACGCAGCGATGGGCGTAGCCGGTGGGCTGACTCTCTGGGCAGCCGCGGCATATTTCTTCAGTCACGTCTTCAAGGTCGATGAGCACCTGAGGGGCGAAATCTTGGCGGCCGTCCCGCTGCTCGCCGCCTCGGTTCCGGTCGCCACGCTGATGGGAGTGCTGACCGGGGCAATGCAGGGTCGCGAGAAGTTTCTCGAAATCAATGTCATATCGGTTATTTCCACGACCTTGTTCCAGCTGGTGCCTCTAGCGTTGGCTTGGCGCTTAGGGCCGAACCTTAGTCTCCTGCTTGGAGGTGCCCTAGCCGCACGCGGCTTCGCGCTCGTCGCCATGGGCTACCGCTGCCACGCCGAACTCATTCGAGGAAGCAAGGGCCGCGTCGATAAAGGAGAAGTCGTCGCCCTCCTCAAGTACGGAGGATGGGTGAGCCTGACCTCCGCCCTTGGCCCCCTCCTCTACATTGCTGACCGGTTTGTGATCGGCGCCCTTTTGGGCGCCGCTGCTGTCACCAACTATACCGTGCCGCTGCAGCTTGCGGGCCGCACAGCGATCCTGCCTAGCGCCTTAACCACGGCCCTCTTTCCCCGCCTCTCGGCAGCTTCGCCCGACGAACAACGCGAACTCACTGATCGAGCAACACTAACGCTGGCCAGCCTCCTGAGCCTGCCATTCCTCGGCGGCGTGTTTCTGATAGGTCCGTTCCTAAATCTCTGGGTCGGCGACAAGATCGCCCCACAAGCTGATCTAGTTGGACGCATCATCCTGGTCGGCATGTGGGCGAATGCGTTTGCTCTGATCTCGTTCACCAGACTCCAGGCCGCTGGCCGGCCAGATCTGGTCACTAAAGTCATGCTCCTCGAGATCCCGCCGTACTTCCTAGTCATGTACCTTGGGATCATATGGTTTGGCCTGCCTGGTGCCGCCTTTGCGGTCGCCGCCAGATCCCTAGCCGACTACGCGTTGCTGACTTGGTTCGCCGGTCGTCGCCTTCCAGGTTGGCGTACCCAGGCTGTTAACCTGGCGCTTCTGATCCTTGGTGTTTGGCTGGCGAGCATTTGGCGGATCACCGACTGGCAGTGGTGGCTCGCGGCCCTCATACTCGGGATGGGAACCCTAGCGATAGCGGCCTACAGCCTCCCGGGGGAGCTGCGAGAGGAATTGATCCGCAGACTGCGTGCGGCTCTGCGCAGGCCCGATCTGGGAACAGGTCCCTGATCGCCGCTCAAGCCCCCCACGACGGACTAGACACTCACGTTTGCCCATAATGCGGACTTCGGTCGGAGCTCTTCCAGTGACTCAACACCAGCCCCCCGCCCCCCAAAAGGGGTCCTTTGATATAGCGGCGGCCGTGAACGATCGGCGCATCCTGGACATCTGCCTTGGGCGCTCGAACGGTATCGTTTCGGGTGAAGCTAAACTGCGAATCTACGAAGACTTCAACTCAGCAGGCGCCGCATATAATCAGGCCCTGAGCGATTCGGGCGCAGACTATGTCGTCTTAGTTCACCAGGACGTATATCTGCCGCGCCCTTTCTTGTCCCGCTTGGACGATCAAGTACGGCGGCTAAATGATCTCGATCCGGAGTGGGCTGTCGCCGGCATTATTGGGCTCGATGAAAATGGTGCCCTCAGTGGACGCACTTGGTCGTCCGGCCTTGGCCAACTCGTCGGGCGCGAAACGGACCAGCCCAAAATAGCGACGGCGCTCGACGAAGTTCTCCTCGTCATACGGCGTGCAGCGAGCATTGAGTTTGACGACAATCTACCAAGCTTCCATCTTTACGCGACAGATCTGGTCCAGATCGCCAAGCAGCGCGGCCTCGGCTGCTACGTGATCGACGCCCCAGTCATCCATCACAGTCGTCCCGTCGTCAGTCTCGCCGGTGGATACATGGCCGCCTACCACTACCTGCAAGATAAGTGGCGAGGACAACTCCCCCTGCCCAATCTCATCTGCCCAATCCTGTCGTCGAGCATTCCGCTGCATTGGCGCAACTTCAGGATGCGGCTGCGGCACCTTGGCAAAACGGTAAGAGCCGAGCCCACAGGTGATCCGGCGATGATCGCTCAACGCCTGGGGCTCGAAGACGCCCCCTAGGGTGGGTGCGTCGGCGCGGCAACCGCCTATTCATTTGGCCGGACGAACAGCACGTTGCCGTTCGCGAACATCTTCCCATCGAGGACGACGAAGTCGAGGTATGTCGAGAGGAGGTAGTAGCCATATGGCTCGATAAGCGGCAGGAGATCAGCGACCGTCGTGGCCTTCCCTTCAGACGAGAGAGCGAATTCGCATTGAACAAAGCGGATAGCGCCGCTCGCCAGGAGCCCCGTCGCTCCCGCGATCACCGCCCGGTCAAAACCTTCAGTATCGACTTTAAGGAAATCAATCTCGGCAATGCCTTCGGCGGCGCAGAAACTATCCACGGTCTGCTGCTCCACCTGCAGCCGACGCGGCGTCAGCCCTTTGCGGCGCGGGTAGGCGGCGTCAGCAATGCGGCTATTGATCAGGGGATTTTCGTACTCGAAAAAGGCCACCATCTCGTTGGTGTCGCCTAGCGCCAGATTCCGCGTCTGGACATTCGGGCGCCCGGAAACGGTCTGTTGAAGCGTCGCGAACGTCGTCGGATGAGGCTCAAACGACCAGATTTTCGCGTCGGGAAAGTGGTCAGCGAACCGCTCCGCCGTTTGACCAATGTTCGCCCCGACATCAAGGATGGTGCGAACCTGAGTGCCCCAGGACTGCGACAAACGATCAATGTCGTGGAGGATGTCCTCACCGAAGGGACGGCGCGAGAGCCGTCCGCCGTAGACGCCGAACCGGCGGAGAAGCGATTTTAGACGTGTCATCAAACTTGCCCCGAGAACCAAGTCTGTGGACGTACCAAACAGCTGACGAAATGCCACTGTATGGTGCCCCCCAAACGCCTATTGGTTGTCAACGCCTCACCTGAACAGATGGCAGCGTTCCCAAGACCACATTAGCGGCGCCCGACGAGCATGATCTGGGCTGCGAAAAGATGTGCAAAGCGCCCCCCCGTTATCCGCTCTGCCAGCCGCGCTTTCCAGCGCGGAGGGACCAATGGCTCGACCGATTCCACAGTTAAACCAGCGGCCTCAAACATCTCCCGGTAGCTATCAGGCGTAAACCAGCGGAGATGCGTCCGATCCATGATCCCGACCTCCGTGTAGCGGAAGCGCCCTAAGAACAGCTCTTTTATGACCTGCCAATGCGCAACGTTTGGCGAACTGGCGTAGATTTTCCCGCCTGGCTTCAGGCATACCGAGAGCCGCGCGAGAGTCTCCCACGGATCGAGCAGGTGCTCCAAGACCTCACTGATGATCAGCGCATCGAACTGCGTTTCGTACGAAGCAAGGGCGATGTCGTGCACGTCGCCGACCACCACTTCGGTGAGGGTCTGGGCCGCCTCGCGCGCGGCAGCGGAATTTAGCTCAATGCCGACATACCGACCACATTTCCCCGCTGCGATCACGGCTCGGCCCGTTCCGCCGGCGCCGCACCCCAACTCCAAGATCGCCGCCTCAGGCCCGGTCTCAAGCAAAGCGACAATGTCCCGCCGCGCGTTGGCGAAATAGCTGACCGGCTTGGCCTGGTAGGCTGTCTCAACAACGGAAGGAGTTTCTGACGTTTCGTTTTGTTCGGCAGCCATGCGTCAAAATCCAAACCACAATCAAAGTTCACGATAGTCGCTAGTCGTTTTCAAACCGTGGACGCCTTCTTCCAGGCTCGGATGTCGTCGCCAAATCGTCCCGTTCGAGGTTCTTGTTCGAATGGAACGGAATTGAAATAAGCCAGCAGCTACTATGCTGTGTCCGGCGAAGGCTGGCCCCGGTGCTACAAGTGAGCGGAGTGACGCAGGATGGCTTTCAACTGGGCGCGAAAAGATGCCGTGCCGCCGGCCGTCCTTCAACCTTACGAGGACTCTCATAGCGCGCGGCGGCACAGGCGGCTTGGCTCGCTGCTCGCGGCGGTCCTCATCTTCTTCTGCATTCCCTTCGGCTTCTATTTCGCACTCTTCGTGCCCTACCTGTTCGTGCTCTTCACAGTGCCCATGGCGCTGCTCGCGGCCCTAACCATCTGGGCGCTGCCTGATATGCGACGCGCGCCGACCCGCACGCTTACGATCCTGTACTTCGCATTCCTCGGGGCTTTGCTCCTATGGCCAAATTACCTTGCAATCGCCCTCCCCGGCTTGCCCTGGATCACACTGCTGCGCCTGACGGGCTTGCCGATGGTCTTGCTGCTGCTGATTTCGATCTCGGTATCGGGAGAGTTTCGAGCGACCCTGGCGGCGCCTTTGAAGGCCACCCCCCTAATCTGGAAAGCGCTGGCGCTCTTTGTTTGCATTCAGTTTTTGTCGATAGCGTTCTCTGGCAACACGCAGCAGTCCATCCAAAGATTCGTCGTATTTCAGACGAACTGGACGGCCATATTCTTCGTCAGTTGCTATGTCTTTCTTCAAGAAAAGCGGCCTCAGCGATGGGCTGCACTCGTGTGGTCCGTGGCGATATTCCTCGGGACCATCGCATTGGTGGAATCTACCCAGCAGCGCGTCCTGTGGGCCGGCCACATCCCTGGCTTTCTGAAAATCGAAGACCCGACAGTGCAACGAATTTTGGCGGGCGCGACGAGACTAACGACGGGGCAATACAGGGCTCAAAGCACCTTTTCGACCAGCCTTGGCCTTTCCGAGTTCATGGCGCTGAGTCTGCCTTTCACCCTTCACTTTATCGCTTCATCCAATAATCGCCTCGTCCGGCTCGCGGCGATCGCATCAGTACCATTCTACTTGATTGTCATTCTCGCGACAGACGCGCGCCTCGGTATCCTGGGCTTCTTCATTGGAACAATGGGCTATCTGCTGTTCTGGGCGGCGCTTGTCTGGCGCCGCAAACGCGATAGTCTGATCGCACCAGCAATCGTCCTTGCCTACCCGATACTATTCGCCGCCGTCGTAGCGATAAGCTTCCTTGTTGGCCGGGTTCGCAACAAGGTGTGGGGAACGGGCCAGTACGCCGCTAGTAATGAAGGCCGAATGGATCAAATAGCCTCGGGACTTCCCAAGGTTCTGACCCACCCGATTGGCCATGGCCCAGGAATGGGAGCAGATGCGCTGGGTTATGCAAACCGCGCTGGCGTCGCGACGATCGACAGCTACTTCCTGCTTATCGGACTGGAATATGGCGTCATCGGCTTCATTCTCTACTACGGCATGATGATCGCCTGCATATACTACGCGATCAAGTATGCCTGGAGCGCATATCAGCGCCATCCGGACTATGCGCTCCTCATCCCCGCGGCCGTCTCTCTGGCGAGCTTCTTCGCAATCAAGGCGGTATTCGCAAACGACGACAACCACCCCCTGGTCTTCATGATAATGGGAATGGTGGTCGCGCTGGTCTATCGAATCCAACGAGATCCACTCGGTCAAGGCACGCGTAAATAGCGGCGCGTCAGGCTTGCAGCCAGCTTGGTCGCCCACGACGACCGAGCAGGCCCGCGAACCAGCCCTCCAAGCCGTAGCCAAGCTGACGCCAAGCCCTCCGCCGTCCGAAGCGCAGGAATAACAACGCCATCGCGGCGATCGCCGCGATCGGAAGTCGCGCCGGGTAGCAATCGCGCGTCACCAGGAGTTTGTTTCGTTCGTCCAAGAATACGGGCAAACGCGGCCGCGTGCGAATGTCCAGCCCCGACCCTGTAGTCGTACCTTGATGGTGTAGCACAAGGCCGCCCGGCGCGAAGCCCAGCCGCATTCCGATCTGCGCGCCACGAAGGCACCACTCGACCTCTTCGCAATAGAGAAAATAGCTTTCGTTCATTGGCCCGACGGCCTCGACAAAGCCTCGCCCGACCAGCATAGACGCTCCGCTGATGTAGGAGATTTTAAGCTCGATGGCGCCAGAACTGACTGGCCTCTCAACGGGCGCGCCATTTCCAATTGATTCAGCGCGCGCTAGCCAGGGCCTCCAACGCCCGCCAAACGCCTCAACGGTGCCATCCTCGAAATGGGTGGTGCCCCCAACGGCGTCGCAGTCACCCATCGACAACCGAGCGACCAAGGCCGACAGCGCCCCAGGATGTGGCTGAGTGTCGGGATTGAGTATCCACCAAGCATCAGCATCAGGTGTTTCGCGGAGGCACACATTGACGCCCCCCGCGTATCCCAAATTCGATGGAGCCGCGATCACACGGACGTCTTGTCCGCCTTCAAGGCTGCTAGGCAGGCTTGCAATGAGCTGATCATAAGCCTCCAGACCGCCGTTCTCACAGATAATGACCTGAAAATCGCGATAGTCACACTTGTCGAGCGCGCTCAGGCATTTCACGATGTCATCGGAATTCTTGAATCCGACGATGGAAATTGCAACGCGCATGTCTAAACGCCCTCAGAAGACACAGTGGATTTTGCCCGGTTCATACCTCAGGCAAGCGTAGTTGGTGACAGGGCCTCCTCCTAAACCCCATCCACCTCCCGCACACCCTCGATCCCTGCCGCCGTCAGCGCCGCGATCAACTCCTCGACCACCGCCGCCAGCTCGCTAGCGTCGCGCGCTCGCAGCACGAGGTTTGAGCCAAAGATCCCGTCGCCGAAGAACGGGTAGCTGCCCAGCGACATGTCCGGGTGGGCCTTGGCTACGGCCTCCAGCGGCTGGGCGATCACGCTTTCGCCCGAGCCCTCTACGCGAACGGTTCTCGAGATAGTCACCGCCCCGCCCTTCAGCCGGTGGCCGACGTCTTCGAGCATGCCGCGCATGATGGTCGGCACCCCGGCCAACACGAAGACATTGCCGATCATGAAGCCGGGCGGTCCCTGGACCGGGTTCTTCACCAGCACGCCGCCGACCGGCACGCGGGCCATGCGCCGGCGGGCGGCGTTAGGCGCCTCGCCCCAACGCGCGGCCATCATCGCCATGATCTCGGGGTGCTCCTCAAGCTCCACGCCAAAGGCGGCGGCCACCGCGTCAGCGGTGATGTCGTCGTGGGTCGGGCCAATGCCGCCGGTGGTGA
This sequence comes from Phenylobacterium sp., assembly GCF_030681155.1. Classification (GTDB taxonomy): domain Bacteria; phylum Pseudomonadota; class Alphaproteobacteria; order Caulobacterales; family Caulobacteraceae; genus Phenylobacterium. The sequence continues at coordinate 69,975 of NZ_JAUXXE010000018.1, forward strand.
TCACATAGTCATAGCGGGTGCGCAGGGCGTCGAGCGCCGCCACGATCTCGGGGAGGTCGTCGCTGACGGTCCGCGCCTCGGCCAAATCCACGCCATGCACGCCCAGATACTTGGCGATGTCGCGCAGGTTGGTGTCCTGCGTCCGGCCCGAGAGGATCTCGTCGCCGATGATCAGCACCCCTGCGGTCACCCGCCCGTCCACCGAACCCGTCATCCGCCTCGCCCGTCATTCTCGCGCGCCACGCCGCGCATGGCTTTCGACTAACCCTGCTCGGCGACCGCTCGCAACCGTTAGTCGCTGCGAGCGGCTGGTCCTTTGCGTCCGCGCTCCCTAAATCAACCTGCTCGCCAGCTTCGGACCGCCCATGGATTTCCCCCAACCGCTGATGCGCGGCACGCTCGTCAGCCGCTACAAGCGCTTCTTCGCCGACGTGGTGATGGAAGACGGCTCGGCCGTGACCGCCCATTGCCCCAATCCAGGCGCGATGCTGCGCGTCAACATGCCGGGCCTGCCGGTCTGGCTGTCGAAGTCCGATGACCCCAAGCGCAAGCTCGCCCATACCCTGGAGTTCGTGGAGGTGGGCGGCGCGATGGTCGGCGTCAACACCATGCATCCCAACCGGCTGGTCGCAGAGGCTCTGGCGGCGGACGCCATTCCCGAACTTCGCGGCTATGCCACCCACCGGCGTGAGGTGAAGTATGGCGAGGCCTCGCGCGTCGACTTCCTGCTGGAGCACCCAGATCGCCCGCCCTGCTGGCTGGAGATCAAGAACTGCCACCTGTCGCGCACCAAGGGGCTGGCGGAGTTTCCCGATTGCGTGGCGGCCAGATCCTCCAAGCACCTGCGCGAGCTTGAAGCAATGGCGGCGGCCGGCGAGCGCGCGGTGGTGTTGTTCGTTGTCCAGCGCACCGATTGCGAGAGCTTCCGGGCCTGCGCCGAGCTGGACCAGAAGTTCGCCGCCGCGCTCGACCAGGCCGCGGCCGCCGGGGTCGAGGTGCTGGTCTCTCCGACGGCCGTAAGCCTGAGCCATCGGATCCCCTGGACGCCGGCGGCCTGAAGAGGCGCCCTATTGCTTTCGCCAGCTTGCGACGGACGGCAGATCGACCAATCTGAGGACCAGGGTGGCAATGGCGCCCGCCGCCGAGGCCAAATCGCGATGACCACGACCGACCTGCCCGCGCCTGGCGCGATAGGCCAGATCCTGAAGGCCTATGCGGGCGACCTGCCCGCCGTCGACTTCACCCGGCCGGCTGGCGAACCGGCGCTGGCCGGCCCGGACTCGGTGTCCTGGCAGGTGTTCAAGAACCCCGTCTCGCTGTTCATCGGTGGAACCACCGCGGTGCTTCTCGAACTGGCCGAGCCAAGGGTTCGTTCCGGCGTATGGGACCACACCAGCTTCCGCATCGATCCGTTGCCGCGCATGGCGCGCACGGGGCTGGCCGCGATGGTCACCGTTTATGGCGCCCGGTCGGTCGCCGAACGGATGATCGCGAGGGTTGGACGAATGCATGGCCAGGTGAGCGGCCTCACCCCGGCCGGCGAGGCCTACCGCGCGTCTGATGCCGAACTGCTCGACTGGGTGCAGGCCACCGCCTCCTTCGGCTTCCTCCAGGCCTATCACACCTTTGTGCGGCCCCTGGCGCAGGGCGACCGCGACCGCTTCTATGCTGAGGCCGCGCCCGCCGCGCGTCTCTACGGCGCGCTCGGCGCGCCGCAATCTGAGGCCGCGTTGGAGCAGCAGCTTCAGGCCATGCGTCCCAAACTGGAACGCTCGCAGATCGTCTTCGATTTCCTGGACATCATGCGGCGCACGCCTGTTGCCCCCGGCCCCCTTCGTCCCTTGCAAAACCTCTTCATCCGCGCGGGCGTCGAGATCCTGCCGGGATGGACCCGTGATATTCTTGGCCTGGGTCCCAGCCACGGTTTGCGGCCATGGGAACGCGGCATCGTCGCGCTGGCAGGCGCCGCCGCCGACCGCCTTGTGCTGAAGTCCGCCCCGTCCGCCCAGGCCTGCCAACGCATGGGCCTGCCAGCTTCCTATCTCTACGCCCGGCGCTCACGTCCAACTACACAGACAGTCAGCGCCCGATCGAGGCGTATTTGAAACCTCGCGCCCGGACATCGGCGGGCTTGTAGATGTTGCGCAGGTCGACCAGCACCGGGGCGTTCATCAGCAGCTTCACGCGGTCCAGATCGAGGGCGCGGAATTGATCCCACTCGGTGATGATCACCAGGGCGTCGGCGCCGGTGGCGACCTCGTACGGGTCAGCCTTGAAATCCACATCGCGCAGTAGCTGGCGGGCCTCATGCAGGCCCTCGGGGTCGAAGGCCTGAACCTTCGCGCCCATG
>NZ_JAUXXE010000024.1 GCF_030681155.1 Phenylobacterium sp.
GCACGTTGAAGACGTCGGGGTGAGCCTTCTCGACCTCGTCGAACAGCACGACCTGGTAGGGCCGACGCCGAACGGCCTCGGTCAACGCCCCGCCTTCGTCGTAGCCGACATAGCCGGGAGGCGCGCCGATCATGCGGCTGACCGAGTGCTTTTCCATGTACTCGCTCATGTCCATGCGCGTGATGGCGCTCTCGTCGTCGAACATGAAGCCGGCCAGGGCCTTGGTCAGCTCGGTCTTGCCGACGCCGGTGGGACCAAGGAACAGGAATGAGCCGATCGGACGGTTGGGGTCCTGCAGGCCCGCACGCGCGCGGCGCACGGCGTCGGACACAGCGACCAGCGCTTCTTCCTGGCCGACGACCCGCTTGCGCAGGGCGTCCTCCATGGCCAGCAGCTTTTCGCGCTCGCCTTCCAGCATCTTGTCGACCGGGATGCCGGTCCAGCGGCTGACCACGCCGGCGATCTGCTCGGCGTCGACGACCTCGGGACTGACTGGGTTCTCGGCCGCTGCAGCTTCTTCCTCGGCCAGGCGCCGCTCAAGCTGCGGGATCTCGCCATAGGCGATCTCCGACGCACGCTGGAGGTCGCCGCGACGCTGAGCGGTGACCAGTTCGGCGCGTAGCCGGTCCAGGGCCTCACGGGCCTGCGCGGCCTGCCCGACCTTTTCTTTCTCCGAACGCCAGCGGGCGGTCATCTCGGTGGACTGGCCCTCGAGATCGTCGAGTTCCTCGTCCAGCTTTTCCAACCGCGCCTGGGAGGCCGCATCGGTTTCCTTGGCGAGGGCCTCACGCTCGATCTTCAGCTGCACGATGCGGCGGTCGATCTCGTCCAGTTCCTCGGGCTTGGAATCTACGGCCATCCGCACGCGGCTGCCCGCCTCGTCGATCAGGTCGATGGCCTTATCCGGCAGGAAGCGGTCGGCGATGTAACGGTTCGACAGGGTGGCGGCGGCCACGATGGCGCTGTCGGAGATGCGGACCCCGTGGTGGACCTCGTACTTCTCCTTCAGGCCGCGCAGGATCGAGATCGTGTCCTCGACCGTGGGCTCGGCGACGAACACCGGCTGGAAGCGACGGGCGAGGGCCGCGTCCTTTTCGACATGCTTGCGGTACTCTTCCAGCGTGGTGGCGCCGACGCAGTGCAGTTCGCCCCGCGCCAGGGCGGGCTTCAGCAGGTTGGACGCGTCCATCGCCCCGTCGGTCTTCCCGGCCCCGACCAGGGTGTGCATCTCGTCGATGAACAGGATGATCGAGCCTTCGGCCTGGGTGACCTCGTTCAGGACCGCCTTCAGGCGCTCCTCGAACTCGCCGCGATACTTCGCGCCAGCGATCAACGCGCCCATGTCGAGCGCGTGGAGTTGCTTGTCCTTCAGGCTTTCCGGCACGTCGCCATTGACGATGCGCAGGGCCAGGCCCTCGACGATCGCGGTCTTGCCGACGCCAGGCTCACCGATCAGCACCGGGTTGTTCTTGGTTCTCCGCGACAGGACCTGGATCGTGCGGCGGATTTCTTCGTCGCGGCCGATCACCGGGTCGAGCTTGCCGTCACGGGCGACCTGGGTCAGGTCGCGGGCGTAGCGCTTCAGCGCGTCATAGCCCTCCTCGGCCGAGGCGCTGTCAGCGGTCTTGCCCTTGCGCATGGCCTTGGCGGCTTCTTCCAGAGCCGCGGCGTTCGCCCCGGCGTCCTTCAGGGCCTTGGCGGCGTCGCCGCCTTCCTTGGCGATGGCGATCAGCAGGCGCTCGGTCGTGACGAAGGCGTCGCCCGCGGCCTTCGCGCCGGCCTCGGCCTCGGCGAAGATGCGCGCAGTTTCGGGCGCCATATAGAGCTGGCCGGAGCCGCCCTCGACCTTGGGCCGTTTGCCCAGCAAGGTGTCAGCAGCCTTGTCGGCGTCATCGGGCCGTCCACCGGCGCTCTGGATCAGAGCGCGGGACAGACCGTCCTTTTCTTCAAGCAGCACCTTCAGCAGATGCTCGGGACCGAGCTGCTGGTGACTGCGGGCGAGCGCGAGGCTCTGGGCCGACTGGATCGCCTGCTTGGCCCGGTCGGAATAGAGATCGATGTTCATGGCTTCCCCTCGATAGGCGGACTTGGGGCGTCGCCTCATGCAAGCACGACACCCTCATCCAGGGATGTAGTGTTGCTTTGCCGCCACACAAGACAATCCGGCCAGGACCGGAGAGTTCCCCGCGAAAACCCTCGGCCCGATCTAATGCGGCGGGTTGTGCTGCTCCACGAAGGCGACGACCGAGTTCAGCATTTGCAATCGGGTGTCGCCCCGCGAGAGCCAGTGGTCCTCACCCGCCATCACCACCAGCTCGACGGGCTTGCCGGCCTTCTTCAATGCGGTCTCCATCAACCGGCTCTGTTCCAGGGGAACAACGGTGTCGTCCTTGCCGTGGATGAGCAGGATGGGGATGGCGACCTTGTCGACGTTCAGCGCCGGCGAGATCTGTTGCAGGACCGGATCGGACTGGCTCTGGGCGCCCATGAACCGCGACCAGTAGCGCTGGGCCTCCACACCCGAGCCCATCTTGGACCAGGCCACGAAGCGGCGCAGGTCTGAGAGGCCCGCGATCGAGGCGGCGCAGCGATAGACCCCGGGATCCAGGGTCGCGCCAGCCAGGGCGGCGTACCCCCCATAGCTCGCCCCGACGATGCAGACACGCTTGGGATCGATCGTCCCTTCGGCGGCCAAGTGACGGACGCCATCGGAGAGGTCGGTCTGCATCTTGCGGCCCCACTGGCCAAAGCCGGCCTGCATGAAATTCCAGCCAAAGCCCGCCGAGCCGCGATAATTGACTTGCAGCACCGCATAGCCCCGCGAGGCCATCGCCTGCGCCCACCAATCGAAGCCGGGCGTGTCGCGAGAGGCCGGGCCGCCGTGCGGATGGACGATCAACGGCAGGTTCTTCGGCGCCCGACCGTTCGGCAGGGTCAGATAGCCGGTCAGGGGAAGGCCGTCGGCGGCCTTGAAGCTGACAGGGCGAACAGGAGAGATGTCCGCCGGCTTGAGGTTCTCATATTTGACGCCCAGCCAAACGCCTTTGTGGGTCGCGAAATCCACCAGGGCGTAGGCCGGCCCCTCGGTCGGGGAATCGACCAGGGCGACCACCTTGGAGCGATCATCCGACCAGGCGACCAAGGTGACCCGATCTCCCGGATAGGCCTTCACGATCTTCGCCCAGGCCTTGGCCGACTCAGGATCGAAGAAGACATGACGGCTTTCATCGCCGACCAGCCCCCTAAAGCCGATCAGGGCGTGGGTCTTGGGATCGAAGATCGGCTGGCCGTTCTCCAGTCTGCTGAAGGGTTCGCCCCATACGCCATCGGCAGGCGCGATCTCGCGCATCACCGCCTGGTCCTCGTCGCTGTCGGCCACGAGAACCGATTGCCCATCGCGGCCCAGCCCGAGCAGCACCGGCCGCTCGTTGGCCGCCTCCACGACACGCACGGTGCGCCAGCCTGAAGGAGCCTTGATCTTCAGCGTCCAACGCGCCTTGTCAGCGTCGTATTCACTCTCGGCCAGCGGCTCGCCATCGGGGCCGACCAGCCAGTCGCGGGTGTTTTCATATCCCTCATGCACCAGCTTTGAGCGCGAGGTCTTCAGGTTCACCTGGAACAGCGCCGTGCGGCCGCGGTTGTTCACGAACCTGACGCCCTCCAGGAATACGGTCGGCTGACCATCGACCCGGCGAACCACCGGCGGTCCCTGGATTGTGTTGAGCGCTCGCTCCGCGTCGCGGAGCAGCAGCTTCATTCTCTGCTCGGGCACATTGTAGTGGAAGGCCTGGAAATACTCCCGCGCCGGGCCGGTCAGCCCCATGATCAGGGCGGTGGTCGAGGTGGTGACGAGGAGGTTTTCGCCGTCCGCCCATTTCAGATCCCGCACCTTGGCCGGCCCGACGCCTAGGACGCTGAGCTTACCGTCCGCCTGGTTGCGCAAGACGATCTGGCGATCTTCGCCATTCGTGTAGATCATCGCGACCATCCCTCCATCCGGCGAGATCGCGACATCCTCGATGTTGGGCAGGCGCCCGTAGAGTTCGAGCGGCGCGGCGAACGCGGGCAAAGCCGTGAACGCGAGACAAACGGCGGCGACAAGCAATCGAACTGACATGGACCCAGCGCTCCCCCCGGAGATCGGGGACAGTGGCGAGATACGAGAGTTCGATCAACCCCTAGTTGGAACGACGTTACTGCCGCGCCATCTCGGCTTCGCCCACGGCGTCGCCGTCAAGGTCCTGGTCGGCGTCCATCTTGACGGTCACGGTTCGCAGCGCGCCCGTGAAGCTGAACGGATGGGCGTAGTCGCCGACCGCGCTGCCCCGGTCGCGGCCGATATCGAGCCCGGACCAGGAAATCAGGGTCATGAAGCCGAGATGGGTCGACAGCTTGCCCGCCGGCTCACCGTCGATGGTCAGGGTGAAGTGGCGACCATCGTCCTGGATCACGCGCACGCCGAGCTTGCGGCGCCCCGGCGCGATCTGCTGCTCCGAGCTGACCGTAGTGCGCAGGCCGCCCACGTTCAGGGTGTGGTGCAACCGGCCGTCGCGGACGAACAGGCTGTAGCCGCTGGTGGCGTCGCCATGGGCGATCAGCACCCCCTCGTCGCCCTCGCCCAGATTGACGTCGGCCTCGATGAAGTAGGAGCGCGAGCGCACATCTGGCGCGCAGTCGCCCGGCAGGTGGCCCATGCCCTTGTGGAACACGAAGGTCTTGCGATGCCCCTGGTGACGCAGGGCGTTCTCGGCGAAGCGCGGGCCAAAGCGGTCATCCAGCGGCAGGACGTTGCAACGCTCGGCCTGGGTCCACCACTCATCGACCAGGGCCTTCAGGCGCTCGGGCTCCTGCTCGGCCAGGTCCTGGGTTTCCGAGAAGTCGGCGTCGAGATGGTAAAGCTCCCAACGATCTGCGTCGAACGGCGCGCCGGGCGGGTGGAAAGCGACGGCCTTCCAGCCATCCTTCCAAAGGCCGCGGTGCCCAAACATCTCGAAGTACTGCGGACTGGCCTTCGACGGCGCGGCCGGGTCGGTGATCGAGGCGGCGAAACTGACGCCTTCGATCGGCATCTGCGGCACGCCGGCTATCACCTGCGGCGAGGTCAGGCCCAGCATGTCGAGCAAGGTCGGGGTGAAATCGCTGGCGTGGGCGAACTGGTCACGCGTCTCGCCCCGGGCGGCGATGCCGTTCTTCCAGGAGATCACCAACGGATCGCGGATCCCGCCGCCGTGGGTGTTCTGCTTGTAGCGGCGCAGCGGCGTGTTCGACGCCATGGCCCAGCCGTGCGGGAAATTCGAGTGGCTGTCGGGCCCGCCGATGTTCTCGATGTTGGCGAGCTTCTCCGGCATCGGCTCGAACTTCATGTTGTAGGGGCCCATGGCGTTGACGAAGCCGAGAGGGCCGCCCTCCTGGCTGGCGCCATTGTCCGACAGCACCAAGATCAGGGTGTCGTCCTTGACACCCGCCTCTTCGAGGAAGCTCACCAGCCGGGCCAGCTGACGGTCGGCGTGGTCAAGCATGCCGGCGAAGGCGCTCTGCAGCCGGGTGAACACCCGCTGCTCGTCCGGGCTGTGGTCCGCCCAGGGCTTCACCCCGTCGTTGCGAGGCGGCATCTGGGTTTCCGGCGGCACGATGCCCAGCGCCTTTTGGCGCTCCAGCCGGCGCTCGCGCTCGACATCCCAGCCCTCGGCGAAGACGGCGTCGTAGCTCTCGATGATCTCTTTCGGCGCCTGGTGCGGCGCGTGACAGGCGCCCAGGGCCAGCCACAACAGCCAGGGCTGGTCCGGTGCATCGGCGATGTGGTCGGCGACGAAACGGATGCTCTCGTCCACCAGATCGGCGGTCAGGTGATAGCCGTCCGGGAAGTGGCCGGGCGCATCGATGGGCGTGTTGTCGCGAACCAGCTCCGGCGAATAGTGGTCCGTCTCGGCGTCCATGAAGCCGTAATAGCGATTAAAGCCGCGCCCCAGCGGCCACCCGTCGAACGGCCCCCTGGCGCCGACCTGGCTGAGCGGCGTCGCGTGCCACTTGCCGACCATGTAGGTCCCGTAGCCCTGGGCGCGCAGCATCTCGGGCAGGGTTCCAGCCTCATGGGCGATCTTGCCGCGATAGCCGGGGAAGCCGGAGTCGAAGTTGGCCAGGCAGCCCATGCCGACCGAGTGGTGGTTGCGCCCGGTCAGCAGCGCCGCGCGCGTGGTCGAGCACATCGCGGTGGTGTGAAAGCCGGTGTAGCGCAGCCCCTCGCCCGCCAAGGCGTCGATGGTCGGCGTCTTGATCGGCGAGCCGTAGCAGCCGAAATCCGAGAACCCGACATCGTCGAACAACACCACCAGCACGTTGGGCGAGCCCTTGGGCGCCTTCACCCGCTCAGGCCAGTACGGAACCGAGTCCGCCAGAGTCCGGCCGATCTTCGCGGTAGCGCTCGAGATAGTCATGGCATGCTCCCTGCCAATTTATTTCTTTGTGGCCCAGCGGCAACGGGTTGGCAAGGTTCAGACCAGGGTTCTGCAACGAAATCGACGCGCTCGGTGTTCTGCGCCTAGCCATCCGGTGGCCGAAGCAGCTCATCTTCCCGGAAAGACCCGCGTCATGACCCGATTGAAAACCCTCGCGGCCACCACCGCGCTCGCTGGCCTGATGGCCTCCCAGGCCCAGGCCGCCGGCTACTATCTTCAGGAACAATCGGTGCGCGGCGCGGGCCGCGCGTATTCCGGCGAGGTCGCCGACCAGGGCGTAGCCTCGCTGTGGTGGAACCCCGCGGCCATCGCGCGCTCGCCGCGGGAAGTCTATGGCGGCGCCCACGCCGTCTTCGTGGACGCCAGGGTCGAGAACCACGGCTCGACCATCACCTATCCCGGCGGCCTGACCGTTCCGGTCCAGGGAGAGCCGCGCGCCTTCAACCCGATCCAGGACGGGGTGGCCCCGAACTTCGCCATCGCCACGCCGATCGGGGAGCGCTTCGCCCTGGGTCTGTCGGTAGCTGCGCCGTTCAACTTCACCACCGAATACCGCCGCAACGCCTGGGCGCGGTACGACGCCCTGACCTCGCGCCTGACCACCGCCGACATCCAGGTGACCGGTGCGATGCAGGTCACCGACTGGCTGGACGTCGGGGTCGGCGTCAGTTCCCAATACACCGAGGCCAAGCTGCAGACCGCCTATCCGAACCTGTCGCCGCTGCTGCCCGACGGGATCTCGCAGCTGAGCGGCGACGGCTGGGACTTCGGTTGGTCGGCGGGCGCCCAGGCCCATCTGGGCGCGGTGACGCTGGGCGCCAGCTATCGTTCAAAGATGGAGCACGACCTCGATGGGCGCGTGTTCGTCGGCGGGCTGCTCGGGCCACTGGCCCCGGCCAATCGCGACCTGAAGGGCTCTGCCGCCTTCACCACCCCTTGGATCGCCACCCTGGGCGCGCGCTGGCAGGCGACCGACAAGCTGGCCCTGAACGCCCAGGTCCAACGGATCGGCTGGGGCGAGTTCAAGTCCATCGACGTGAACTTCGAGGGCGGCGGCGGCGAGACACTGTTCCAGGGCTACGAAGACACCACGTCGGGCGGCGTCGGCCTCGACTATGCGGTCAATGACCGCCTCACCCTGCGGACCGGCGTCCAGTACGATCCGACCCCGACGCCGGACGAGGCTCGCACGGCGCGGGTTCCGGACGGCGACCGCTGGCTCTACAGCGCCGGCGCAACGGCGCAGCTGACCGACAGCCTGAAGCTTGACGCAGCGCTCACATACATCAGCTTCGCCGACAGCGACGTCCTGCACGACACCACCTTCTATGAAGGCACGCCGGCCGCCACCACGACCCGCCTGCGCGGCGAGGTGCAGGGCCAGGGCTATGTGATGTCCCTGGGTCTGCGGAAGACGTTCTAGGCCACACCACCAATCCTCATCCCCCGGATCTCGCTTCGCGAGCCCGGAGGATGAGGAGGTGTGTGGGTCCCTACTTCTGGTTCGCGTAGATCTTGACCACCTCGTAGAGGAAATCACGGCCTTCATAGAGCGAGCGGACCCGCATCTTTTCGTTCAGACCATGGGCGCCATTGCCGGTCGCCTCGCTGAAGAAGCCGGTCAGGCCATAGGTTGGGATGCCGACCGCGTTGAGGAAGCGGCCGTCGGTGGCGCCGGTCGCCATCACCGGCACCAGCGGCACGCCCGGCCAGAGCTTGGCGGCGACCTTCTCGACCGGATCGGTGATCGACTTGCCAAGCGTCGGCGGCGGCGACACCGGGCTCGGCTCACCAACCGTCGTCACCTTGATCGCGTCGTCAGCCAAGACCTTCACGAGGGCCAGGCGGGTTTCCTCGACGCCTTCGCCGGGCAGGATGCGGCAGTTCACATTGGCCCGCGCGCGCTGCGGCAGAGCGTTGGGCGCATGGCCGGCATTGACCATGGTCGCCACGCAAGTGGTCCGCATCATCGAATTGCGGCCCGGCTCCTTGGCGACGATGGCCACCGCCGCGGCGTCGGCGGGGTTCTTGGCGACGGCGGCCAGGGCCTTGCCGGTCTCACCGCCGTCGATCACCGCCATGCGCTCGAAGTTGGCGCGGACAGCATCGTTCAGCTTCACCGGGAAGTCGTAATCGCCCAGGCGCGAGAGGCCGGCCGACAGGTGATAGACGGCGTTGTCACGCACGGGGGCCGACGAGTGCCCGCCCTTGTTGGTCACCTCGAGGGTGTAGTCCTGGTAGACTTTTTCGCCCGCCTGGATGCCAAGGGAGACGCGGTTTCCGTTGGCGTCGAGCCGCCCGCCCGAGCCTTCGTTCAGCACGAAGGCGGCGTCCATCAGGTCGCGATGGTTCTGGATCAGATACTGCACGCCATTGAAGGTGTCGGGTGTTTCCTCGCCGCAGGTCAGCGCCATCTTGATGGTGCGGCGGGGCTTGAAGCCCTCCTGCTTCATGCGGATGAGGCTATCGGTCCAGACCGCCGCCTGGGCTTTGTCGTCGCTTGAGCCGCGGGCGTAAAAGTAGCCGTCTTCCTCGATCAGCTTGAAGGGATCGCGCTCCCAGTCGGCGCGATTGGCCTCGACCACGTCGATGTGGGCCAGCAGCAGGATCGGCTTGGCCTTGGGATCGGAGCCCTTGAGGGTGGCGACGAGATTGCCGTCCTTGGGACGGTCTGGAGCGACGATGATCTTCAAGTCCGCGTCGGCGAATCCAGCGGCTTTCAGGCGCGAGGCCATGGCCTCCGACGCCGCGGTGCAGCTTCCCACCGACAGGGTCGTATTGATCTCGATCAGCTCCTTGTAGAGCTCGCGGAAGGCTAGCTGGTCGGGGCGCGGGGACTGCGCGGCGGCCGGCGAGGCCAAGGCGGCGAACGCCAGGGCGGCGGCGGAAATTGAACGGATCATTATCAGCTCCACAACAATGGGAGCGACCCTATGGGGCGTACGGATGGCCGGCAACGGGAATGGTGAGGCTTGCCCCCTCCGTCGCGCTGCGCGCGCCACCTCCCCCAAATCGCGCTTCGCGCTGGGGGAGGATCTGAGGAATAGATGCTCCCCCTGTGGGGGAGCTGTCAGCAAAGCTGACTGAGGGGGACTAGTTCACTTCCGACTTCTTCGGCGGCGCGGGCGGCATGGCGGCGATCGGCACGCCGTCCTCAGTCAGGGATTTGATCTCGGCGGGCGTCGCCTCGCCATAAATGCCGCGATCCTCCGAGCGGCCCTCGTGGATCGCACGCGCTTCGTCGGCAAAGGTGTCGCCCACATAGTCGAAGTTGTCCTCGACGTGTTTTCGTACCCGGCCCATGGCTTCCATCACCATCGAGCGCACCTGCGGGGCCAAGTCTGTGGTCTTCTTAGTCCCCGCGACGGAGGGCGCCATGATCTGCTTGGTCACGGCCTTGGAATCGCAGATCGGGCAGCCGACGAGGCCGCGCTCCGATTGATCGTCGAAGTCACCCGACGAACCGAACCAGCCCTCGAACTCATGGGCCTCGTCACAAACAAGCGCATAGCGGATCATAGGATAGATATAGGCGCCTCGAAGGCCCGCGCATTGGCCAGGGCCGGAATTGCAGTCCGCGCCTTGTCCACCGCCTCGATATCCAGATCCACGACCAGCACGCCCGGCTCATCGTGGTCGAGCTTGCCCAGCACCTCGCCCCAGGGACCGATCGCCAGGGTCCGGCCATAGGTTCCGCGGCCGTCCTCGTGGAAACCGCCTTGGGCGGGGGCCAGCACGAAGCTGCCGGTTTCGATGGCGCGGGCGCGCAGCAGGATCTCCCAATGCGCCTCACCGGTGGGACGGGTGAAGGCGGCGGGCGTTACGATCACCTGGGCGCCGGCGAGCGCCAAGGCGCGATAAAGGGCAGGAAAGCGAACGTCGTAGCAGATGGTCAGGCCAAGCCGCATCTGGCCGGCCTGCACGGCGATGGCCCGGCCGCCGGGCTCGTAGGTCGCGCTCTCACGGGCGCTCTCGCCGGTGGGCAGATCGACATCGAACATATGGAGTTTGTCGTATGTCGCCACGATGTCGCCGAGCGGCGAGATCAGGGCGGCACGGTTGGCGGCCTTGCCGTCCTCGCGCTTCACCAGGGCCGAGCCGACCAGGATCGTCACAGAGAGCTCGGCGGCCAGGGCTTGCAGGCCCTGGACGACCGGGTCGTCCTCCAGCAGCGTCAGTTGGGGCAGCAGCGACTGCTTGTCCCGCTGGAGGATGTTGGTTCCCTCGGGCGTGGCGATGAAGGTCGCGCCCTGGGCGGCGGCCTGCCGCACCAGCGGCGCCACATGGGCCAGCGCCGCGGCGTGGGCGGCCGGCGTCCGGGTCTGGATCAGTCCAACGCGCAGGATCATGAGCTCACCCGTAGGTCACGCCGGACGGAAGCTCAAGGCTAGGCCGCGAGCAGGGCGTCCAGCTTGCCGTCGTACTCCAGCGCCATCATGTCATCGCAACCGCCGACATGCTGATCGCCGATGAAGATCTGCGGGAAGGTCGCCCGGCCGTTGGAACGCTGGATCATCTCCTGGCGCTTCTCGGGTTCGAAGGCGGCTTCGATCTCGGTGAATTCCACGCCCTTCTTCTCGAGCAGCGAAACCGCTCGGATGCAGTAGGGGCAGTAGGGCTTCGTGTAGATTGTGACTTGGGCCATGGCTCGTCTAACGCGGGAAACAGGGTTCGGATCTATATGGAGCGGTTTGCGGCTTCTTTCACCCTCGCAACCACTGCGACATCAACGCACGTCGCACCGGCGGCCAGCAAGGCCCTGGCGCAGCCCTCCAAAGTGGCGCCCGTGGTCATAACGTCATCGATCAAGAGGATGCGCTTGCCCGCCACCTGAGCCGCGCGGCCAGCCGGCACGGCGAAAGCCGCGGCGACGTTGCGCCGCCGGCCCGACCCTGACTTGCCGCCCTGCGTCTCAGTCGCTCGCACCCGAACCAGGGCGTCGGGCAGATAGGGGACGCCAGTCAGGCGGCTGAGCGGCCGGGCGATCTCGGCGGCCTGATTGTAGCGCCGGCCCAGCAGACGTCCGCGATGCAAGGGCACCGGCGCGATGGCGTCGGCGTCCTCCAGCAGGTCGCGGGCCGAACGGCTGATCCAACGCGCCAGCATCGGCGCCAGGTCGGTGCGGTCGGCGTGCTTCAATTGCAGGATCACGCCGCGCGAGGCGTCGTCATAGAGGCAGGCGGCGCGGCCACGGGAAAAGGCGCGCGGCTTGGCCATGCAGTCGGCGCAACGCACGCCCTCGCCAAGGTCGTATTCGAACGGTGTTCCGCATCCATCGCACAGCGGGCCGTCGATAAAGGGAATGCGGCTCCAGCCCTGGGCGGTGAACCCGGTCGACATCGGCGCGGGCCCGTCGTCCAGCGATTGAGGTGGGAAAAGCAGATCGAGCGCGGTACGAAACGCGGCCTTCGCGCGCGGCCCGGGTTTCCACCAGGGGCTCGCATCGCCATCTGACAGGCTTCCAGTCGAAAAGCGTCCCGCCGCCAATGTCCGCCCCGCCCCGCCTCTTCAACCGCGACCTGCTTCGCACCCGCCTGAACAGGGCCGCGGCCGTCTACGCCAACGCCGACTTCCTCAAGCGGCGCGCCGCCGAGGACGCCGTGGTGCGCCTGGAAGCGATCATGCGCGACTTCCCGCTCGCCGTCGATCTCGGCGCGCGCAACGGGGCGTTCGCCGACGCGCTGGCGCTCAGCGACGCCAAGCCGCGCGTCGGCCATCTGATCGAGGCCGACCTTTCGAGCGCCATGCTGTCGGGCCGCGCGGGACCGCGCCTGGTGGCCGATGAAGAGCGCCTGCCCTTCGCGTTCGGCAGCCTGGACCTGGTGATCTCGACGCTTTCGCTGCACTGGACCAACGACGTGGTTGGGGCGCTTATCCAGATCCGCCGGGCGCTGAAACCGGACGGCCTGTTCATCGGCTCGATGCTGGGGGGCGCGACCTTGACCGAGCTGCGCCAGTCAATGCTGGCGGCAGAGGCCGAGTTGACCGGCGGCGCCGGCCCGCGGGTTTCGCCCTTCGCTGACGCCTACGACGCCGCTGGCCTGCTGCAACGTTCCGGCTTCGCCCTGCCCGTCGCCGACGTTGATCGGGTGACGGTGCGCTACGCCCACCCCCTGAAGCTGCTGGCCGACCTACGGGCCATGGGCGAGACCAGCGTGCTGGCCGAACGCCACCCACGCCAGCTCACACGGCAAGTCCTAGCCCGCGCATTTGAGCTCTACATCGAGAAGTTCGCCGAGCCGGACGGCCGCGTGCCCGCCACCTTTGAGATCCTAACCCTGACCGGTTGGGCGCCCGATCCCAGCCAGCAAAAACCCCTGAAGCCCGGTTCGGCCAAGATGCGCCTCGCCGACGCCCTGGGCGTGGTCGAAAACCCGCTGCCGCGCGAAGAGGAATAGCCCAGCAGGGCGCGAACTTCAGCTGCTACACGAGGGGACTGATGGGGTGCGGGACGCCCAACATTGATCGGATCGCCAAGGAAGGCATGATCTATACAGACCACTATGCCGAGCAGAACTGCACCGCTGGTCGGTCATCCTTCATCACAGGACAGTGCGGGTTGCGCACCGGCCTGACCAAGGTGGGGCTACGGAGTGGTGATCTGGGCTTGAAGGCCGAAGACATAACTATCGCCGAAGTGCTGAAGCCGCTCGGCTATCGCACAGGCCAATTTGGAAAGAACCACCTCGGAGAACGAGTAGACCCCCGTGCGAACCAGCTGCGCTGGTTGGCCTGAGCCAATGTTCCTTGAGGGGTTCAAAAGGATCAGCCGCCGAACGGCCGCTCACCAGCGGAAGGTGACGCCCATGATCGGGCCGCTCTGGGTGACGTCGTAAACGAAGCCGTCCTCTTCGTAGTCAACGCCGTAGTGTCGCCAGCCGGCCGACAGCGCCCACCGGTCGTTGAAGGCGTAGCTGGCGGTGGCCAGGACTTGGTAGGTCAGGTCGGATGACACGCCAAAGCCGCCGACGTCGCCATACGCGGCCAGCGACCAGCGCGGGCTGAGCTGCACGCTCGTACGGGCGCCGATAACCGGATCGAACCAGCTCGCGTCAGGATTGGCGCGCCGGACGACGGTGTCCTGCACGATCAGCGCAAGGTCGGGCGACACCTTCGAGAAGCGCACGCCGCCGACGAAATCGATGCTGTACTGCGGCTCGTCCACCGCTCGCCATGCGCCGGCCAAGGTCGCCGTCAACAGTTCGTTCCCGAGCGTCACACCGGTGAACCGGGGATCGCGGATCGTGACGTCGTCGGTGCTGCTGTCGGTCTTCACATAGCCTACGTCCATGATCAGGCCGAGCCGGCCACGCTGGGCCTCGGCTTTGACCATAATCGCGCCGTCCAGTTCCTCAAGGACGTCGCCGAAGGATAGGTCGACCTCGGCCGTTGGAAGGTTCGGGAACGCGCCTATGTCGCCTTCCAGCCCCGCGGCCCAGAGGTACGGCGTCACGCTGAACTTCCACTCCTGCGCCGCCGCAGGGGAAGCCAACATGGCCAGCGCCAGAGTCGGTACGACAGGATTCCTGAAGAGTCTCATCTCTTGCCTTTCACTGCCGAGAGGGCGCCTCATCCAAACGGCCCGGTGCGCGCGATCATCCCAAGCACGGCCAACAGGCCGACCAGCAGAAGCAGCAGGGCGAGCACCGATGTGAGAGACGTTCGATACTGGGGCGCGGTCCGTAGCAGCTTCAGATCGTGCAACCGGCCCCGCCGGACTCTTAGGTTGGTGAGGAATTCATAGTGGGTGAAGAGGCCCGCTATCAGCAGGCCCACACCCAGCAACACCAAGGCCAAGCCAAAATTGCGCGCCGATTGCTGCGTGACCGCCGGTGAGCCAAGCTCTTCCGCCAGCCTGCCGACAAACTGAAAGATGGTGAAGCCGAAGCTGATCAAGGACAGCGAGGTCCGGATCATCGCCATCAAGGTGCGATCAGAAGCGATGCGCGTGCGCTCGAACGCCAACGCCGTGCGGTTCGACGCGAGTTCCGTTCCTGCATCGCCGAGCACCAGGTCGCCTGCCGAATTTGCGGATTGGGGCTCCGCCGCCATGGGCTCCTCCTAATGAGCGCCGACGTCCGAGCCGGGCCCTGCTCGGCCGTTTCCAGTTGGGCGCGCGGTCGATCAGGGACGATCGAGCAGGGTGAGCCAATCGGGCGTGACCCGCACGCACCTCCGTGAAAACCCCTGGCAGGTATTCAAATGACGCCGGGCGGCGTTCCCCTCGGCGCAGGCGCCAGCCGCATACGTCGCATGAGCCGTCTCTTGTAGAGCTCAGCCGTAAGCATTGCGGCGACCAGGAACAGCAGAATGACCGCCGATACCTGCTCATCGACGACGTTGGCGCTCGCGATCATCGTTGCGATTCCGGGGTGGCGGGTGGCGCTCGCCAGGGCTAGGGCGCCTCGCTCCCCAAGGTCCGGGCCACCGAGCAAGTGGCCGGAGAAAAGCCCGATGGCCGAAATCACCACCATCACCAGCACGGTTCCATCGCCAACCAGGGCCATCATCATTGGCCAACTGGTTGCGAAGACCGGTACTTCGCCAACGAACAGCAAGGCTAGGCTGAGCCTCGACACCCACGGCGCTGCGCCTGCCGCCAGCCTGGGCGCGAGCCGGCGCAGCGCCAAGCCCGTGCTGAGTGGCAGCAACACCTGCCATCCCACCTTACTGGCTACCGCCTCCACAGGAACCGAGGCCGCCACGCCGTAGACCCAACCAGCGACAGCGACCCACATGGGCACGACCAGCACGGTGACAAGCGCAAGGGCGGCATAGAGGCCGTAGGCGTAAGCTTTCGTCGCTCCCGCCTTAAGCTCCTCCGCCGGCAAGATGGGCGGTACGGCCGAAAGCGCCATCAGCACGATGCCCGTCTTGACGACCGGCGTAAGCGGGAGGAAGGCGATCAGCAGGCCGGCAGCCACGGGCATGATCACGTTCACCGACAGCATACCGACGAAGAACAGCTTGGGCCGCCGAAGAACGTAGAGCAAGTCGTCGGCGGTCGCATCGAGGCCGACAGCCAAAATGAGCGCGATGAGACTGCCCGAGACCACGATATCGGAAATAATCAGAACGGAAGCAATGTCATCCATTTGCCGTCCATAGTCGAAATCTCCAAGGAGACGCGCTCCTCTTCAGTATACGCGACTGGATCATTACTCCACCAGGGTGGAGGCTGAGCGATCAGAGATCGCTCGTTGTGAACGGCGAGGCGTCAAATCGTAGTCTGCCTGACCCAAATCGCACTCCGGTGAAACCCTCCGTCTAGCGGACAAGAGCTTGCTTCCGGGGGCATCGAAGGCGCGGCGTTCGCGATCGTTCCCCATCACCCCACTGAGACCATCCCGGGGTCCACTTCTCGGCGAGGTGATGACCGCGGGGCGCAGCCTGCCGGATAGGTCTGCTAGTCGTAAACGGGAATTGGGCCGGCGTTGGAGGCGCCACTCGCCGATCTGCCTGCCCGCTGCGCACAATCGTCGCAGACCGGTGTTCGGCGCATTCCGGTCGTATTTTCGTCCAGACGCTCGCTTTAGGATGGGAGGGCTCGATCCCCAATTAGGTTAGGAAACCCTCCGTATGCGTATTGCTATTCTGGCCGCTGGCCTGCTCGGCGCCGTGTCCTTCGGCGCCTCGGCTCAAGCCCAGACTGCTCCGGCTGCTGAAGCTCCCGCCGCCGCCGCTCCCGCCGCTGGCGGGTTCACCGACGCCGAGCTGAAGTCGTTTGGCGCAGCGATGACCGAAATCCAGAAGATCAACAGCGAGTACAGCCCCAAGCTCGCCGGCGCCGACGGCCCGACCAAGGCCACTGTGCAGAAGGAAATGATCGGCAAGATGGGCGCGGCGGTCCAGGCCAGCGGCCTGTCGCCAGACAAGTACAATGAGATGTCCGCCGCCGTCCAAAAGGACAACGCCCTGCGCCAACGCCTGACCCAGGTGCTGAACGCCGAGCCGGCCGCCTAAAGCGACGCCCGTCGCTGTTTGTCGAGGCGGACCACGATGTCGGCCCGCCTCGGCATTTCTTCCAATATCCAGCGCGTAAGGCGCTCATAGTGGCGAATGAAGGCTTCGACCTGATCGTCGCTCATCACGCGGGACGCATCGCCCCCCTCGCGGGTTAGACGTTCGCGCAGCTTGCGCTCCTGCTCGATCCGCCAGTCCAGGACGACCTCGAAGCCGGGCGCCTGCAACAGCACCAGCATGCCGAGCCTTGAGAACAGGTCCCGGTAAGGACCCGCCAAGGCCGCATTGGCGTAGGTCCGCCAGACGCCGCCCGGGTCGAGGTACCGCTCAAGATCGTTGATCGGCTGGGCCAGGGCGGACGGACCCTGCGGCGCGGCGCCGACGCACCAGCCTTCGAACAGGACCACGTCGGCAGGCCCCTCGAACACTGCGCCTGGCTTGCGGTCGTCACTGGCCTTGTCGAAGGCCGGCAGCAGGGTCGGGCCCGGCTTGCGCAAATCCTCAAGCAAGGCCTCGCCCCAGGCGACGTCATGAGTGCCCGGCACGCCCCGCGTGGCCAGCAGCGGATGGACCTCCGCGGCCAAGGCCTGGCGCTCGGCGCGGGTCAGGTAGATATCGTCCAGCGAAAACAGCGCGACCTTGAGGCCGCGAATCTCCAGCAGTCGTTTGACCACAGCCGTGAGGGTCGACTTGCCGCTGGCCTGGGCGCCGCAAACGCCGACCACCAGGGCGCCTGCTTGCTCCACCCTCCCAGCGATCTGCTGAGCCAAAGGTGCGGCCACGGCTTCAATGGTCTGCGCGTAGGAGGCCGGCAGCCGTTCGGCCGCCAGGAAGCCCGCCAGCCAATCGTCAGTCGGCGTCATCATGGACCTTCAGGTCGAGCTCGCGGCGGACCGCGTGGGTGTAGGTGTTTCCTACCGCCACTTCGGCGCCGTCGGAAAGCTCGAGCGCCAAGGCGCCCCGGCCGCGCCTTTGCACGCGCACCACCGCCGCGCGGCGAACAAAGGCCGAGCGACTGACCCGCAGCATCAGCGCCGGATCCAGCCGACGGGCCAAGGCGTCCATCGTGCTGCGATACATGTGCGAGCGATTGAAGGTGTGTAGCAGCACGTAGTCGCGAGCCGCCTCGATCCACGCCACGGTGTCGATCTCCACCCGGACCAGCCCACGCGGGCGGCGAACCCAGAACGTGGTGGCGTAGGGCTCGGCCGGCGGCGGCTCTTCGACCTCGAACGCCGGCTCATCGCGCCCGCCGGCCAGGCGCCGACGCCCGGCGCGATCAATGGCCAGCCGCAGCCGGGCAGGCTCGACGGGCTTCAAGAGATAGTCGATGGCGTCGACATCGAAGGCGGCCACAGCGAAGTGGTCGTAGGCGGTGACGAACACCACCTCGGTCTCGGGCTGGCCCTTCAGCGCCCGGGCCAGGGACATGCCGTCGCGATTGGGCATCTGGATGTCCAGCAAGGCCAGGTCGGGACGCAAGGCCTCGATCATTTCGGCCGCCTCGTCGCCGTCGCTTGCCCAGCCGACCACCTCAACGCCGGCGATCTCGGCGATCAGCGTCTCGAGGCGCTCGAGGGCCAAGGGTTCATCGTCCACCAGCAGGATACGCATCGCTCTAGGCCGCTCCAGGGATCGGGGTTGGGAGGCTGAGCGGCAGGCGAAGGGTTGCGGTGAAACCCGCCGCGCCGGCCGCGGTCTCCAGACGGCCGGCCGCGCCATAGAGGGCTGCAAGCCGCGTGCGGGTGTTGTTGAGGCCGACGCCCGTTCCGCTGGCGGGCGCCAAGGCGCCGCCACGCCCGGTGTCGGCGACCGAGATTTCCAGGTCCGGCCCGACCTCGCGCGCGGCGATACAGATCCTGGAGCCCAGCCGCGAGGGCGCCACCGCATACTTCACGGCGTTCTCGACCAAGGGCTGGAGGACGAAGCTAGGCACCCGCGCCAGCAGCAGCCGTGGCGCGCAATCGACTTCCACCTGAAGACGTTCGCCAAATCGGACGCCCTCGATGTCCAGATAGGCCTCGATGGTCGCCAGCTCGTCCGCCAGGGAGATCGGCGCCTTTGGATCGGTGTCGAAGCTGGTACGCAGGAAGCTGGCCAGCTTGGTGGTCATTGCCTCCGCCTCGGCGTTCCGGTTCTTGATCACCAGGCTGGAGATGGCGTTCAGGGTGTTGAACAGGAAGTGCGGGTTGAGCTGGAAGCGCAGCGCCTCGATCTTGGCTTCCTGGGCCGCCGCCTCGGCCTCGGCGGCTCGCCGCGATTGGGCCTTGGCCTGCTCTTCGGAGTTCAGCGCCCAGAACAGCGTGGCGTTGAGGCAGAAGGTCCAAGAATAGAGAATCGAGACGAACGCGACCCGCGAGATGTCGATCTCCGTCCAGTTCCGCCACTGCGGGAAGAACGCCTTGGTCAGCCAGGCATAGAGGCTGAGATCGGCCAGACTCTGGATCGCTCCCGCCGCCAGGCAAGCCAGGGCCATCAACGGCCAGCGGATCGCCGGCGGGCGGGTGTCGAGCCGCCGCCAAACCGCGTAGAGCCCGGCGACAAGGGTCACGGCCACGCACCACAAGGGAACCTGGACCAGGAGCTGGATCAGGAAGCCCCGGCCCATCATCGCCGCCAGCACCGCGACCAGCACATAGCCGAAGGTCCAGAGGATCAGCGAAATCTTGGCGATCGCGCCGCCGGGAAGCGTTCGTGCGGCGCTTTCCATCGCTCCCCCTCCCATCGCAGGCCGCCGAGTGACCCCGCCACCATAGCCGCCACCGGCGTTCGCGGAATGGAGATATCTCACCGCCTTCGCGGCGCTGCCTTAGTCCAGGCTGCGACGAAGATGGCGCGCAAGGCGACGAAATCGGCCGAATTCACGACCAGATCGGCGCGACCTCGTCACGCACCCGCGCGACGATCTCCTTGAGTTGCTTCTTGCGCGGCGAGCCAGCGCGCCAGGCCATGGCGACCGTACGGCTGGGTTCTGGGGCCGGGAACCGCGCCAAGGCGATCCGGGGATCGGCGATCTCGGCCGCCGCCATGCGCGGCAACAGCGTCACGCCCTGCCCGTGGGCGACCAGATGAAGCAAGGTCGTCAGGCTGGTCGCGCCGAAGGTGGAGAGGTCGCTGATCGCGCACGCGCCCAGCGCCTGTTCGCGCAGGCAGTGCCCCTCCTCGAGCAGCAGCAGGCGGTCCGCAGGCAGGCCGCGGGGGTCAGTCGCGGCCAGAGGCGCGGCGGTGGAGCTGGCGAGCAGGAAGGGATCTTCAAACAAGGCTATCGCCTCCACGTCATCGCCCTTCAGCGGCAGGGCGGCGATCACAGCGTCCAGATCGCCGGCGGCGAGCTCGGCCATCAGGGCTGTGGTCTGGGTCTCGCGGATCTTCAGATCCAAATCGGGGATCACCGCCTGCAGCACCGGCAGTAGGTGGGGCAGCAGATAGGGCGCTACCGTCGGGATCACGCCCAGGACCAGCCGTTTGGCGCGAACGCCGCGCCGCTCGCGGGCGAAGTCCTCCAGATCCTTGACCCCGGCGGTGAGGCTCCGCGCGCGTTCGGCCAGGGCTTCGCCGTCCGGCGTCAGGGTCACCCCGCCCTTTCCGCGCTCGACCAGGGTGAGGTCGAGCTCAGCCTCCAGTTCGCGAATCTGCATCGATAGCGCCGGCTGGGTGACATGACAGGCCGCCGCCGCACGCCCGAAATGGCGCGCCTCGGCCAGGGCGGTCAGATAACGAAGCTGTCGAAACGTGGGCATGTCGATCAGATAGCCTTATCGCTCTCCCCTGTGAACTGACCGGCCGAAAGCCACCCAGATCGAGCGGGTGCGTCATTTCGCCCTCGCAGAACGCGAATATGGGACTGGCGTCGCGCGCAGACTCGGGCTCAACTCTGAGGCGTTCGATGCGCACGTCGCAGGCGAACCGGTCGAGGTTTAGCTTCGGCCCCTGAAGATGGCCCGCGGTGATCCGAGCTCACCGCGGGCCTTTTCATTTCGGGCAAAGCTGGGCCGCTACACCCCTAGTACGCCTCCCGATCTCGATGCTTGAGCCGCTGGCGTGAAGCCTTGTGGCGCTGCATCCAGAGCTTGCGGTTCTCGATCTGAGCCTGAGGATCGTCGCGACGATCCAGGTGGGCCAGTTCGCGCTGGAGCTTGCCGTAGCTCTTCCACCTCCCCGCATCGAGGTCGCCACTCTCCAGAGCCAGGCGGACGGCGCAGCCGGGCTCGGCCTGATGGCTGCAATCACGAAACCGGCAGGCCGAACCCAGCGCCTCAATGTCGGCGAAGGCGGCGGCCACACCCTCGTCAGCGTCCCACAGACCCAGCTCGCGCATGCCGGGCGTGTCGAGGACGAGCGCCCCGGTGGGCAGCACCACCAGTTCGCGATGGGTGGTCGTGTGGCGACCGCGCGCGTCGTCCTCGCGGATGCCGCCCGTGGCCATCAGCTCGGCCCCGGCCAAGGCGTTGACCAGGGTGGACTTGCCCACGCCGGACGAGCCGAGCAGCACCGCCGTCTTGCCCGGCGCCAGCAAGGCCGAGACTTCGGCCACCCCCTGCCCCGTCACCGCCGAGACGGCATGGACGGAGACGCCGAAGGCGATGTTCTGCACCGCCGCGACCAGAGCTTCTGCGTCCGCGCACGCATCGGCCTTGGTCAGCACGATGACCGGCTGGGCGCCGCTCTCCCAGGCGGTCGCGAGATAGCGCTCCAGTCTGCGCAGGCTGAGGTCGGCGTTGAGCGAGGCGACCAGCAGGACAAGATCGACATTGGCCGCGACCACCTGGGAGCCGCCGCCTGGCCCGGAGGCCCGGCGGATGAACACGCTGGAGCGCGGCAGCAGGTGATGGATGGTCGCCGCCCCTTCCTGCGCACGCACCATGCAGGCGACCCAGTCTCCGGCGACGGGATGGTCGCCGGTCAGGGCCTCGTGGAGGAACTTGCCCGAGAGCTCAGCCGAAACCTCGCCCTCTTGGGAGGCGAGCCGGTAGAGCCCGCGTTGTTGAACGATGACGCGAGCGGGCAGCAAGCCGCGCGCCGCGAGGTCGGTGAATTGGCGTTGGAGCGTCTGGCTCCAACCGTATGTGTCTAGCAAGGCTGGACATCCTTCGGTTCGAAGGCCTGGTCAGGCGTTCGCCGAAGGGAAAGACCCTAAGGTATCAGGATACCATATCGGCGACGCAGCGAAGGGTGGTGCGGCTGAGAACAATCATGGCTACCCTCCTTTTCGCGTCGCGCTGGGGACCTATTAAACCTAGGGGCGGCCGCCTTATCGGTCAAGGCGGCGCCTCAGACTCCACGCACGCGGTTCTGCGCCGAAGCGACGATCAACGGCGCGCCGGTGGGCGCGGCGACGGCGAGGCTGTCGGCGAGCAAAACAGGCTGGCCGCCGGAGGTAATGCGGGTCGCGGCGGTGGTGAACTGGGCGATCAGGCAGGGACCGCCTTGTTGCGGCGGTAAGGCGCAGCCGGCGATCATCCATGGTCCGGGCGAAGTGGCGATCGGCGCGCCGTTCACGCGCACCCGGGCGTTTGGTGCGGCCGGATGGGCGCTGCCGCCGTGCGCGCACATCACCGCTGCGGCGGCATCGAGGAGCCGACCAGCCATCAGATGATCTCCAACGCGCCGCCGTTGATGGTGACCGACGGACCGTGGAGTACGATGCTCGCGCCCTGCCCGTTGTCGATGGTGATGCCGGCGTCGGTCACCCGGATGGTGGCGCCCGAGGCGCTCTGCAGTATCACCCCGCCGGCCGGGCCGGGCAGGTCGCTGATCACCAGCCGGTTTTGCAGGGCGCTTTGCAACACGATGGGCGGCCCTGACGGAGATGCAGCCTGGGACGCCGCGGGCGTCTCGGCGGCGCTGGACCAATAGCCGCCGACCCAAACGGGCCGGTCCGGATCACCGGCCTCGAACTGCAGCCAAACCCCCGCCCCGACCGGCGGCACGAGCACCGCGCCCATGCCGGGACCAGCCAACGGCATACACGGCATGGCCCAAGTCGCGGCCTCAGCCACATCAGGACAGGAGACGGAAAGGCGGCCCACCCCCTGGGGATCCAGGTTCGCGACCACGACGCCGCGATAGAGGCCGAAGAACTTTGCGGCCGCCTTGGGCCGGGGTCTCGACGGGGGCATGGCCAGTTTCCTCGCGGCGGACTCATCGTCGCCTGAAGAAAGGCTAGCGGCAGACGGCCGGGCCGTCGCGCGCTTAACTCACGGCCGCCAGGCTCAGATCAGGTCGCGCAACCAGGCGACCAGCGGCTCGTCCGCAGGCGGCATCGGGTAGTCGGTGAGCTGGGCTGGCTTCACCCAGGCGATGGCGTCATGCTCCTTCGCCGTCACAAAGCCCTCCCACCGCCGGCATAGATAGAGCGGCATCATCAGGTGGAATTTCTCGTAGGCGTGACTGGCGAATACGAACGGCGCGAGGCAGGCGTGCGACACCTGGATCCCCAGTTCCTCATCCAGTTCGCGGATCAAGCACTGCTCGGGCGATTCGCCCGGCTCGACCTTGCCGCCCGGAAACTCCCACAGGCCGGCGAGTTGTTTGCCTTGGGGGCGCTTGCAGATCAGCACGCGACCATCGGTGTCGATCAAGGCCGCGGCGGCGACGAACAGCATGGGTTTGGTTTCAGCCATGGGGTTTCCTCGCGGGCCAAGGGCGAAAATGCAACAGGCGGCGAACCTGGATCAGCCGCAAATCCCAGTTCTCCTTGACTTTTCGCCCGTGAACCGTCATTTCCACGCTGCGCTGCAGCAAATGCGGCGATATCGGCGCTCCAGTCGCGTGATGGGTTCCAAGACGAACCCAGCCTGTCGAGCGCTTGAAGAGATCGCATAGATCGCCCCGCCACGCGGGGGCTTTCCACAACTGACCCGCGCCCCCGCGACCCTCGGCACAGCCGAGCGGCCGGGCACGGCGCATATGTGAAAGACACATACGTTTTGACCAAGTTTACTGACCTCGGCCTCGACAAATCCTTGCTCAAGGCCCTGGCCGACGAGGGCTACGATACGCCCACCCCGATCCAGGCGCAGGCCATTCCGGGCGTAATGAGCGGCCGCGACCTGCTGGGCATCGCCCAGACCGGCACCGGCAAGACCGCCGCCTTCGCCTTGCCGATCCTGCATCGCCTCGCCGCCGACCGTAAGCCTGCGCCCCGTCGCGGCTGCCGCGTGTTGGTTCTGTCCCCGACCCGCGAACTGGCCACCCAGATCGCCGAAAGCTTCAAGACCTACGGCAAGCACATGGGCGTCTCCGTCGCCGTGGTGTTCGGCGGCGTGAAGTACGGCGGCCAGATGCGCGCCATGGCGCCGGGCGTCGACGTGCTCGTCGCCACCCCGGGCCGTTTGATCGACCACCTGGGCGAGAAGTCCATCACCCTGCAAGGCGTCGAGATGTTCGTTCTCGATGAAGCCGACCAGATGCTGGACATGGGCTTCATCCTGCCGATCCGCCGGATCGTGAAGCACCTGCCCAAGGATCGCCAGAACCTGTTCTTCTCGGCGACCATGCCGACCGAGATCGGCAAGCTGGCCAGCGAACTGCTGAACCCCAACCCGCACAAGGTCGCCGTCGCCCCGGAATCGACCACGGTCGAACGCGTGACCCAGAAGGTCATCTTCGTCGAGACCGCCCGCAAGCGCGCCCTGCTCTGCGAACTGTTCGCCGAGAAGAACTTCAAGCGCGTGATCGTCTTCACCCGCACCAAGCGCGGCGCCGACCGGGTGGCCAAGTCGCTCGAAGCGGCCGGCGTCGAAGCTGCGGCCATCCATGGCGATAAGAGCCAAGGGCAACGCGAACGCTCGCTGGCGTCCTTCAAGGCCGGTGAAGTGCGCGCCCTGGTCGCCACCGACATCGCCGCCCGCGGCATCGACGTCGACGCCGTGACCCACGTGGTTCAGTACGAACTGCCGAACGTGCCGGAATCCTACGTGCACCGGATCGGCCGGACGGCTCGCGCCGGCGCCAACGGTTCGGCCGTGGCCTTCTGCGCCGACGACGAACGCAACCTGCTCCGCGACATCCAGAAGGTGACGCGCCAAACCATTCCGTCCTTCGACCGCCGCAACGACAAGGGTCTGCACGTCATGACCCAGGCCATGCCGGAAATCGCCGCTGAACGCGCCGAAGCCGGACGTCGCGAAGGCGACCGCGGTGATCGTGGCCAGCGCAAGCCGCAAGGCCGCAGCGACCTGCCCGGCGGCCTGCGCCAGCAACGCAACCGTCCGAGCGCCGGCGGCGGACAACGTCAAGGACAGGGCGGCGGCGATCGCCATCCGCACGGCGCCCGCACGGGTGGCGAACGGGCCTCCACCACGCCTATCAGCCAAACTCAGTTCAAGGGTCCGAAGCGCGAAAAGGCTCAAGGCCAAGGCGGCGGCGGCCAGGCGGCTCCCGCCAAGCGTTGGACCCCGCTGGACTAATATCCCGCATCCTGGCGACGGCCTAAAACCGCCGACGGCCTTGCATCTATCAATCCCCGGCCGCCCACGCGGCCGGGGATTTTGATTCCGCCCTAGGAGCGGTAGTCGCCGTTGATGGCGACGTATTGCTTGGTCAGGTCGCAGGTCCAGACACTGGCCGTTCCGCGTCCGACGCCGACATCCACCGAGACCTCAAGCTCCTGGTTCTTCATGTAGGCGCTCATCTTGGCCTCGTCGTAGGTGGGCGAGATCAGCCCGTCCTGGGCGGCGACCAGCGGACCGAACTGGACCTTCACGCGATCGCGGTCGATCGGCTCGTCGGCGCGGCCGACCGCCATGACGATCCGGCCCCAGTTGGCGTCCTCGCCGGCGAAGGCGGTCTTGACCAATGGGCTCTCGGCGATGGTGCGCGCGATCTTGCGCGCGGAGGCCGGGGTTTCAGCGCCGGTCACGTTGATCTTCACGAACTTGCTCGCGCCTTCGCCGTCCCGGACGAGTTGCAAGGCCAGGTCCAGCAGCACCGCCTCCAGCTTCTCGCGGAAATCGGCCAGGCGCTTGTCGCCCGCGCGGCTGATGTTCGGCGCCCCGGACTGGCCGGTGGCGAACAGCAACAGAGTGTCGTTGGTCGAACGGTCGCCGTCCACAGTCACGCAGTTGAACGTCGTGCGCGTATAGAGACTGGCCAGCGTCTGCAGCGCCGTCGGCGAGATCGCCGCATCGGTCGCGACAAAGGCCAGCATGGTCGCCATGTCCGGCGCGATCATCCCCGAACCCTTGCAGATCCCGGCGATGCGCACCTTCTCGCCGTCGATCATCGCCTCGGCGTATGCGCCCTTCGGAAAGGTGTCGGTGGTCATGATCGCCCGCGCCGCGCCGGCCCAGCCGTCGTCGGCCAGCTTGGCTTCGACGTCCGGCAGACGGTGGGTGATCTTGGCGTCGTCCAGCAACACGCCGATGACCCCGGTCGAGGCCACCATGACGTCACGCTGGCGGCAATCGAAGCGCTTGGCGACCGCCGAAGCCACCCGCCGTACGGCGTCGCCGCCCGGCTTGCCGGTGAAGGAATTGGCGCAGCCGGCGTTCACCACCAGGGCGCGGACATCGGCGCCCTTGGTCATTTCCAGATGCTTTCGGCACCAGTCGACCGGCGCCGAGCCGATGCCGTGCCGCGTGAAGACGCCGGCCGCCGAGGTGCCGCGCGCGAATCGCATGACCAGCAGGTCGTCACGCTCGGTCTTGTAGAAGCCCGCCCGGCCGGTCGCGAGCTGCACGCCCGCGATCGGCGGCAACTCAGGGAACGGCACGGCCAGCGGCGAGACAGGCAACGCCGCCTTGGCCGGAGTGGCCGCAGGCTCCACCTTTTGCTTGGTCGTGGCGCGCTTGATGGCGGTCGTCAGCGGATCCAGGGCGCGTTCCAGCGCCTCCACGGGCTTGGTGGCGACCTCCAGGGCCTTGCCTGCCGTGGACTTCTTGGGTGCGGCGGTCTTCTTCGGAGCTGGCGTGCGGGTCATGGCTTGGCGGCCTTGGCTGGAGCGGAGGGCGCGGCCTGGACGGGCGCGGCTGGCGTGGCGGCGGGCGGAGCATCGGCCGGTTCCTTCGGCTGGCCCGGCACGTCTTGCGGCGTGCCGATCAGCGTCTGGACCTTGGCCCTGCTTCGCAATTTCTCGAGCAGGTCGCGGACCTGGTCATAGGTCAAGAAACGGACGATCTGCGGACGGGCGGCGTCCAGGGTGATCGGCTGTTCCATCCGGCGGTCCTCGACCTTCAGGATCGCCCAGCCGCCCTCGGTCTGGAACGGGCCGACGATGTCGCCCACCTTGGCGGTCTTCAGATTGGCGGCGTAGGCCTCGGGCATGACGTCGGTGGTGAAGTGTCCGAGATCCCCGCCGTTGAAGCGAGTCGCCGCGTCAATCGAACGCTCCATGGCCAAAGCCTCGAACGAGGCCCCGGTGGCGAGCAGCTTTTCGATGGCCTGAGCCTCGGCCTCGGTCGCGACCAAGATTTGCCGCGCCTTGATCTCCTCGGACTGCTTGGCGAGTTTGAGCTGCTCTTGGTAGAGCCCGCGAATAGCGTTGTCATTGACCGCGCCGGAGACCACGTTCTCCACCAACATGTCGCCCAGGATACGTTCGCGAGCGGCCGCCAGCCGCTTCTGAGCGATGGGATCCTTGTCCAACTTGCGCTCGATGGCCTCGGCCGCCAGCAGCTTCTGGTCGATCACCTCGTCCAGCACACGGCGGAACAGATCCGAAGAGATATCAAGGGGTTCACCCTCGCCGATCAGACCTTGCGCCACGGCCTCGCGCTTGACGTCGGACGCCCAAACCGTCTTGCCGTCGACCTTCGCCACGGCGGTGTCGCCCGCTTGCGGCGCGCCCTCGGTCCCGCCGCGATCGCCGCAGGCGACCAGCATCAGACTGGCGCTCAGCATGACGGCGAAGACGCCCAGGGCGTGCGGGAGACGACGGAAGCTTGAGTGCGTCATAGAGGACGTACCTCGAATGTAAAAACGGTCCGCGAGCGTTCGCCCGTCCCTAGCCAACTAAGCGCTGGGATGCAAAGGTCGCGCCCGATCAAACAACCCTACGGATCTCATAGTGACCGTGGTGGTCCTAATTTTTTGACGGAGAACTTATTCATGACGCGTGAAGCCGTAATCGTTTCCTACGCCCGGACGGGCATGGCCAAGTCCGGCCGCGGCGGGTTCAACATGACCCCGACCGTGACCATGGCCGCTCACGCGATCAAGCACGCTGTCGAACGCTCGGGCGTCGACAAGGCCGCCGTCGAAGACGTCATCCTGGGCAACGTGGCGCACGGCGCCGGCAACCTGGGCCGTCAGGCCGCTCTGCTGGCCGGCCTGCCGATCACGACCTCGGGCGTCACCGTCAACCGCTTCTGCTCCTCGGGCCTGCAAACCATCGCCACGGCCGCCAACTACATCCGCAACGACGGCGCCGACGTGGCCATCGGCGCGGGCGTCGAGTCGCTGTCCTTCCCTGGCGCCGGCGGCGCGCGTGAGAACAACGACCCGGCTCTGTACGCTCAATACCCCGCCATCTTCATGCCGATGATCGACACCGCCGACATCGTGGCCGAGCGCTACAAGGTCAGCCGTGAAGCCCAGGACGAATACAGCCTGGAATCGCAGCGCCGCATGGCCGCCGCTCAGCAAGCTGGCAAGTTCAAGGACGAGATCGTCCCCCTGGCGACCAAGATGAAGGTCGTCAACAAGGAAACGAAGGAAGAAAGCATCGTCGACTACCTGGTCGACCGCGATGAGTGCAACCGTCCCGACACCACCCTGGAAGGCCTGCAAAAGCTGCAGCCGGTTCGCGGTGAAGGCAAGTTCATCACCGCCGGCAACGCCTCGCAGCTGTCGGATGGCGGCGCCGCCGTCATGCTGATGGAAGCCAAGGCCGCCGCCAAGGCCGGCGTCGAGCCGCTCGGCGCCTTCCGCGGTTGGGCAGTGGCCGGTTGTGCGCCCGACGAAATGGGTATCGGCCCGGTCTTCGCCGTGCCGCGCCTGCTGGAACGTCATGGCCTAAAGGTTCAGGACATCGACCTGTGGGAACTGAACGAAGCCTTCGCTTCGCAGTGCCTCTACTCGCGTGACCAGCTCGGCATCGAGCCGGAAAAGTACAACGTCAATGGCGGCTCGATCGCCATTGGCCACCCCTACGGCATGACCGGCGCCCGTCTGACGGGCCACATCCTGCAAGAAGGCAAGCGTCGCGGCGCCAAGTGGGGCGTCGTCACCATGTGCATCGGCGGCGGCATGGGCGCGGCCGGCCTGATCGAAATCTACTAAGACGATCAGAGACTAGACGATTTGGCCCTCCCCTCACCGGGAGGGCCTTTTCATTTGAGGAATTCACCCGCGGCTCACGCACCCGTCACCCTAGCCGCGTTGACACTGGCATGGCCGCTGCTTAAGTCTCGCGCGCCCCTAAAAGAGCGGAATTTCCGGGCAGGCGAAGGGCTGGACAAGGCCGCCGCCGGTCCCATCCCGCAGATCCGGAACGTTTTCCTTGAGCATCTTCCAACGCTTCTTCGGCTCTTCCAACGACCGCAAGGTCAAGGCGATGGCCTCTCGGGTCGCGAAAATCAACGCGTTCGAGCCAAAGATCCAGGCGCTGTCCGACGACGAGTTGCGCGCCAAGACTCAGGAATTCAAGGACCGGCTCGCCAAGGGCGAAACACTTGAGGACCTGCTGGAAGAAGCCTTCGCCGTGGTTCGCGAGGCCGCCAAGCGTGTCCTGGGGCAGCGACATTTTGACGTACAGCTGGTCGGCGGCATGGTCCTGCACGGCGGCGGCATCGCCGAGATGCGGACCGGCGAAGGCAAGACCCTGGTCGCCACCTCGCCGACCTATCTGAACGCGCTATCCGGCAAGGGCGTCCACGTCATTACGGTGAACGACTATCTGGCCCAGTTGCATGGCGACTGGATGGGCCAGGTCTATGCGTTCCTCGGCCTTACGACCGGCACCATTGTCCACGGCCTGTCGCAGAACCAGCGCAAGGCGGCCTACCAGGCCGACATCACCTACGGAACGAACAACGAGTTCGGCTTCGACTACCTGCGCGACAACCTGGTCTACGACCCCGAAGAAATGGTCCAGCGCGGCCACCACTTTGTGATCGTCGATGAAGTCGACTCCATCCTGATCGACGAAGCCCGTACGCCGTTGATCATCTCTGGCCCGACCGAGGACCGCAGCGAGCTCTACAAGACCATCGATCTGGTCGTGAAAGAGCTGATCAAGGACCCCAAGACCTTCGACCACGACGAGAAGCAGCGCCAGGTCATCCTGACCGAGGAGGGCTCGGAAATCGTCGAGGAGATGCTGGCCACCGGCGGGCACCTGGAAGAAGATTCCGCCGGCCTCTACGACGCCGCCAACGTCTCGATCGTCCACCACGTGAACCAGGCGCTGCGCGCCAACGTCCTCTACACCCGTGAGAAGGACTACATCGTCCGCGCGGGCGAAGTGATCCTGATCGACGAGTTCACCGGCCGGATGATGCAAGGCCGCCGCCTGTCCGAGGGCCTGCACCAGGCCATCGAGGCCAAGGAAGGCGCCCAGATCCAGCCCGAGAACCAGACCCTGGCCTCGGTCACCATCCAGAATTACTTCCGCCTCTACACCAAGCTGTCGGGCATGACCGGCACCGCCGCCACCGAGGCGCAGGAGTTTGGCGACATCTACAAGATGGACGTCGCCGAAATCCCGACCAACCGCCCGGTCGCCCGGAAGGATGACGACGACGAGGTCTATCGGACCAACGCCGAGAAGAACCAGTCGATCCTGAAGCAGGTCGCCGACTGCTATGTGCGCGGCCAGCCGATCCTGGTGGGCACGGTCTCCATCGAGAAGTCGGAACAGCTTTCCGAGCTGATGAAGACCCACAAATTCGAGCACCAGGGCAAGACCGTCACCGGCATCCCGCACAACGTGCTGAATGCCCGCTATCACGAACAGGAAGCCATGATCGTGGCCGACGCCGGCATTCCCGGCGCCGTCACCATCGCCACCAACATGGCCGGCCGCGGCACCGACATTCAGCTGGGCGGCAATATCGACATCCGCGTGCTGAAGTGGCGCGAGGAGCAACGTGGCCTGGGCATCGAGGTTACGCCCGAAGCCGCCGCCGAAGAGCGCGCCCGCATCGAAACCGACACCAAGGCCCTCAAGGAAGCTTCGCTCGCAGCGGGCGGCCTCTACGTGCTGGGCACCGAGCGCCATGAAAGCCGGCGGATCGACAACCAGCTCCGCGGCCGTACCGGTCGCCAGGGCGACCCGGGCCACTCGAAGTTCTTCCTGTCCTGCGAGGACGACCTGCTGCGGATCTTCGCGGGCGAACGCCTCGATTCGATCATGCGCACCTTCGGCGTCCAGGAAGGCGAGGCGATCACTCACAAGTGGCTGAACGCGGCCATCGAGAAGGCCCAAAAGCGGGTCGAGCAGCGCAACTACGAAATCCGTAAGAACCTGCTCAAATACGACGACGTCGTGAACGACCAGCGCAAGGCCGTGTTCGAACAGCGCGCCGAGTTTATGACGTCGGCCGATCTGTCTGACGTGATCAACGAGATGCGCCAGGACACCATCGAGGACCTGGTCAATCGTCACCTGCCGCCCAAGGCCTATGCCGAACAGTGGGACATCGCCGGCCTTACCGAGCGGGTCACCGAGCTGCTGGGCCTGGAGCTGCCGATCGCCGAGTGGGCCGCTGAAGACGGCATCGCCAACGAAGAGATCCAGGAGCGCCTGCAAAAGGCGGCCGACGCCCGCGCCGCCGAGCGCGAGCAGATGATAAGCCCCGATCAGATGCGCAACATCGAGAAGAGCTTCCTGCTGCAGATGATCGATCTGCAGTGGCGCGAGCACTTGATGCACCTTGACCACTTGCGCAACGTCATCGGCCTGCGCGGCTATGGTCAGCGCGACCCGCTGAACGAGTACAAGACCGAGGCCTTCTCCCTGTTTGAGAAGCTGCTGGTCGA
This sequence comes from Phenylobacterium sp., assembly GCF_030681155.1. GTDB lineage: Bacteria > Pseudomonadota > Alphaproteobacteria > Caulobacterales > Caulobacteraceae > Phenylobacterium. The sequence continues at coordinate 31,341 of NZ_JAUXXE010000024.1, forward strand.
TCTGCGCCAGAACGTCACCCGCTGGCTGATGACGGTGGAGTTCGCGTTCGCCGAGCCGGAACCAGTCGCGCCGCTGGCCGGCCTGACCGAAGTGCACATGGACCCGCTGACCGGCGAAAATATCGCCCAGATGGGGGCCCTGCCGGACGGTCTGTCGGCCGAACAGCGCGAAGCCCTACCGATCACCTCCCTGCCGGACGGGTGGGAGCAGACCGGCCGCAATCAGGCTTGCCCGTGCGGCTCCGGCAAGAAGTTCAAGCACTGCCACGGGGCCTTGATCTAGGTGGCGGCCGTCCAGGACGAATACGTCCTCAAGGTCGACGGCTTCTGCCCGGTCTGTGAACAGGACAGCACGTTCGCGGCCAGGGATCCCTGGCTGCGTGATCACTATCTGTGCCTGAGCTGCAACTCCCAGCCGCGGGAACGCGCGCTGTTCTCGGTGCTGACGCAGTTGCGTCCCAACTGGCGCGAGCTGTCGATCCACGAGAGCTCGCCCGGCACCGCGGCCAGCCGCCGGCTGCAAGACCAAGCGCCGGGCTACCTCGCCAGCCAGTACGATCCCTCCATTCCGTGGGGCTCGGTCCATCCGCGCGGCTGGCGTTCGGAAGATCTGGAGCGGCAGACCTTCGCCGACGCCAAGTTCGACCTAGTGATCACCCAGGACGTCATGGAGCACGTGTTTGCGCCCGACCTGGCGATCACCGAGATCGGCCGGACCTTGAAGCCGGGCGGCCTGCACATCTGCACCGTGCCGATCGTGAACAAGGAAGGTCCCTCGGTCCGCCGCGCGCGTCGCAAGGCCGACGGGACGGTCGAGCATCTGCTCGAGCCGTCGTTCCACGGCAATCCGATGGATCCGAACGGGTCACTGGTCACGGTCGACTGGGGCTACGATATCGCCGCCTATTGGGACGCGGTCAGCGGACTCTCGACGACGATTTTCACGATCGACGATCCGGGTCGCGGCATCCAGGCCGAGTACATCGAGGTGTTGGTTTCTCGGAAGGGCGGCCTGCCCGATCTGACCGGCGATGTCGCGCCGACGCCCGTGCGCGAGAGCGAGTTCCGCAAGCTCGCCCGCCGGATCAAGCACCGGCTGATGCATTAGGAAACAGGCGGCCCGCCGGGCCGCCTGCTGGCGTTCCTACTCGCCTTTCTTCTTTTCGCCGACCGAGACGACGCCGTCGCCGTCGCCGTCCTGTTCGGCGAAAGCGCGCACGCCCGACGCGGCGAATTCCTCCGTCGACATCTTCTTGTCCTTGTCGGTGTCGAGGACGCCGAAGCGGACGTGGGCCTGACGGATCTGGCGCACCTCCTGCTCGGCCTTGCGTTCGGCCGGCTCGGTAGAGGCCGCAAGCTGGGTGGTCAGGCGGCCCTGGTACTCGCTGACATATTCCGCCTCATCGACGAAGCCGTCCTTATTGGCGTCCATCGCCGCGAAGCGCTGGTCGCGAACGGTCTTGAACTCGGCGGCCGTGACCTTGCCGTCCTTGTCGATGTCGTAGTCGGTGATGAAGGCCGAGTGCTCGTGCGGGGCGGCGTGGGCGGAGGCCGCACTGAGCGCCAGCAGGGCCGCGGTAAGGGCGAGGGGAAGACGCAAAGCGGTCATGAGCTGTCCTATTCAGTCGCTTCGAAGGTCAGGGTGTAGCTGTAGCTGCGGTAAGGGGTCTCAGCGCCGGCCGGCGAGGCCGTGCGGTGACGGATCAGCGCCAGATAGGTTCCGGCGTCCGGCGCCGTGATCGAGAAACGCCCGGCGGCGTCGGTCGTGATCTGTCCGTCGATCTTCTTCTTGCCGTCATAGTTCCCGGCGCTGCGATAGACCTCGACATTGGCGCCGGCGACCGGCTTGCCCTCGAACAACAGCTCGAAGGTCGCCGGCTGGGCGGCGAAGATTTCGCTCGGATGAGTGATGGGCCGCAGCTCCAGGCTCTTCCCGGTCGGCGCCAGGGCGTCCTTGGTCGGGGAGCCACGGGTCACATAGGCCTCCGCCAAGGTCATGCTCTGGACATCGACCAATTGAGCGCTGGCGGGCTTTTCGACGCCCTCGCCGATCACCCATTCGCCGGCGGCCGACTTGTACATCTTGCCCTTGCGGCCGAAGCGCTCACCCGAAGAGATGCGATATGTGCCCTTCTCCGGTACCTGGGCCTCGAACACCGCCAGGTCGCGCAGGTAGGTGACGTCCTTGATCGGCGCGACCGCGCCGCCAGGGCCCTGGGTGTGGAAGGCGTCGGACTTCATCACCACCTCGGAGATGAACGGATCCTCCGCGAAGCCGGCCTGAATCGTGACGTGGTCACGGTCGGTCAGGTCGAACATGTTGGGCAGCATGAAGGGCATGTGCGCCAACGCCACGCCCGGCGCGGCCGTCAATAGTCCAGCGCCCGTAAGCGCCGCGAAGCTCAATCGCCCCATAGATTTCCCCGTCCCATCATTCTCGAAACTAAAACTCGGATAATGCAATTGAGAGTCACTTGCAATTAGGTTTTTGATGGCGCATTGACTGCGGCGTCGACCGCCCACGGGGGGCGTTACGCGATCATTATGCGAATGACTCGCACTTGCATACAAATACGGAGAGTTTCATGGGGCGATCGATGTGGTGGAGCCGGGCCGCCCTTCTGGCGGGGGCTTCCTGCCTGCTGACGGCGGGGACCGCTCAAGCCCAAGAGACGGAGGCCAAACGCGCTGACAGCGCCGCCGCGCAACTGTCGCTTGGTCGCATCGTGGTCTCGGCCGGGGCCGAAAAGGTCGCCATAGATACGCCCCAGGCGGTCACCGCGCTTGATCAGGAAGACATCGACCAAACCCAGGCGACCACCATGGGCGACCTGCTGGAAGCCATTCCCGGCGTCAGCGTGGTCGGCGGCGTTTCGGCGCTGGGCCAGGGCTTCAACATCCGCGGCATGGGCACCGGCATCGCCGATTCCGACAGCCGCATCCTGACCCAGATCGACGGGGTGACGAAGTTCTACGAGCAATACCGGATGGGCGCGCTGTTCAGCGAGCCTGAGCTCTACAAGCGCGTCGAAGTGCTGCGCGGCCCCGCCTCCTCCACCCTCTACGGCGCCGGCGCCCTGGCCGGCGTGGTGAACTTCACGACAAAGGACGCCTCGGATTTCCTGAAGGGCGACGACCGCTTCGCCGTCCGACTGAAGGGCGGATACGAGAGCAATTCAGAGGGATTGGCCGGTTCGGTGATCGTGGCCGGCAAGCCGGCCGAAAACCTCGACCTGCTCGGCGTCTACACCGCCCGCGACGCCGGCAACTACACCAGCGGCGACGGGACCGAGGTCGATCCATCGGGCGTGAAGTCCACGTCCTACCTGCTCAAGGGCCGGTATTATGTGGGAGGCGACAAGAAGCACAGCATCTGGGCCTCGTACCAGAACTGGCGGTCCGACAGCACCCAGATGTACGATCAGGCCGAGGCCTTCGGCGCCACGCCGGTGCGGCGCAAGGTCGACGACATCACCGCGGTCGTCGGCTACGAAAACGACTTCAATGGCAGCAAGATCTTCAACCTCGAGGCCCAGGGATCCTACGCCAACTCGAAGGTCGAGCAGCGCGAAACCACCTTCCTTCCCGGCCTGACCTATTCAGAGTTCTCCTACGAGACCTGGCAGGCCCGCATCCAGAACACCTCGCGCTTCAACTGGGGTGACGACTGGGCCGGCTTCCTCTTCGTCGGCGTGCAGGCCTACACCCAGGAGCGTCGCAACCCGCGCGTGAACGCCGCGGGCGTGACCAATCCGGGGGCGGCCACCCACCCCGAAGGCGACATGGACAAGTATGGGGTCTACGCCCAGGCCGAGCTGATCTGGTCGGACAAGCTGACCATCATTCCTGGCGTCCGGGTCGACAAGACCAAGCTGAAGCCCGGCGCCGGAGTGCCGCTGACCGAGGCCGTCGAGGACACCGCCGCCTCGCCGAAGCTCGCTGTGCTCTACGCGATCAACGACAATCTCTCGGTGTTCGGTTCGGTGGCCCACACCGTGCGCATGCCGGTGCTGGACGAGGTCTTCAGCCGCACCAGCGCCACGGCTTCGAACTTCAGCCTGAACCTGAAGCCAGAGGAGTCCGACAACTTCGAAGGCGGGATCACCCTCTCCTTCGACGACGTGATCGCCCAGGGCGGCGCGGTCCGGGTGAAGGTCACCGCCTTCCGCAATGACGTGTCCAACCTGATCACACGCGGCACGGCCAACTCGCCGTATTTCGTCAATATCGGCGAGTCGCGGTTCGAAGGCGTCGAGATCGAGGCCGAATACGCCGCGCGCAACCTGTTCGCCCGAGCCGGCCTGTCGGTGATCGACGGCGAGAACCGCATCACCGGCCTGCCGCTGAACACCATCCCAGCCGACGAGCTGGATGTCACGATCGGCTACCGTTTCACCGACCTGAACCTGCAGGCCGGATGGCGGGGTGAATTCGCCGCCGACCAGGAAGACATCGGGCCGGGCGGCCGGCGCACCGGCGGCTATGGCGTCCACAACCTGTTTCTGACCTGGACGCCAGACGACGGCGCCCTCTCGGGGCTCGAGGTGCGGGCCGCGGTCGACAACCTGTTCGACAGGCAGTTCCGTCGCCACCTGTCCTCGCTCGACGCCGAGGGCCGGACGTTCAAGCTCACCCTGGCCCGGACCTTCTAGGGTGAAGCTCACCCGTACACGCGCGACGGCGGCGGCGGTTTCGACCGTCTTCAATGTCGGGCTGATCGCACTGGTCATGCGGACCGGCGCGGAGGCTCCGCCTGTATGGGACGAAACCGTGGTGATCGCGGAACTGGTTCAAGTTCGAGGCGGAGAGACGCACGCCCCGAGCCAGTCGGCGCAGGCTCCTTCCTCCCCTCCTCGGGAGCCTGCGCCGGCGCCTACTGCGCAGACGCCAAGCCCGCCACCGATAACGCCGGAGGCTCCCCGAGCCCCGGCGCAGACTGCGGCGGCGCCCAGCGCTCCTGCTTCCTCGCCGGCCTCCGCACCCTCGGCATCGGCCGCCACCGCCACCGCCACCGCCCAACGCGCGAGCACGCCGCCGCAGCGGGCTGGGACGCGCGAAGGCCTGGATATCGACGCGCCGGGCGGCGCCAGCATGGACTACGCCTCGCGCCTGCGCGCCTGGCTGGAAGCGCACAAGACCTATCCCAAGCGCGCGCGTATGCGGCGCGAGGAGGGCGTGGTGCATGTCCACTTCGCCGTCGACCGTGACGGGCGGCTGCTGCGCGGCGACGTGGTCTCCAGCTCCGGTTTCGCCAGCCTGGACGCCGAGGCGATGGCCATGCTCGACCGCTCCAACCCGTTCCCCGGCGCGCCGCACTCGGTGCGCGGCGAGCGGATCGAGGTCTCGACGCCGGTGGAGTTCTTTTTGACCCGGTAGGTAGCTCGGCCCCACCTGCCAGGTTCGTCATGGTCGGCCTTCGCGTCGGCCGTTCAATCAAGAGACGACGTCGTCTTGTCCGCGATCGCGCCCACGATTGGATCTTCGAGGAAAGCTCGAGGGTGACGGCTTTGGATGTGAGAGGCGCGGCGCGAACCGCGCCTCTCACGCCAAGGTCACGCCAGAGTTACGAACGTCTCGCTCTCGATCACCCACTGGCCAACCGACTTCTTCCAGACCGCCAGATAAGGGCCAGACGATGTGGCGTCCTTCCAGGTCGCCACCCAAGTTCCCGTCTCGGCGGCGCGGGCGCCCTCTGCGTCCAGCGTGACGCTTGCGGTTGTGCGCGCGTAGGTGATGAAGCTTGGATCGCCGAACTGGGCCTGGAACGCCGCCAGCACCGCCTGAGCGCCCATCAGCAAGCCGCCCTCGCCCGAGATCAGGTTCACTTGAGTGTCGAAGAATGGCGCGAGCCGCCCGGCGTCATGGGCCGCGATGATCTTGTTGGTGAGCTTGCGCCGAGCGCGAATGGCGTCTTGCGGCGTGGTCACGGCTCGACCACCGCCGTGCCCACCTTGCCGCCTGCCTCGACCAGTTCGTGGGCGCCGGCGCAGTCGGCCAGCGGGAACCGCCCGGCGACCGACAGTATGCGCTCGCCCGTGCCGATCCAGCGGGTGATGTCCTGCTGCGCGCGCTTGCGAGCCTGATGCGGCGAGACCGGCAGATAGACCCCATGGATCATCAGGTTCAGCCCCATCGCCGCGCCCGCCGGAACGACCGGCGTCGGTGCGCCCTTGGTGGCGTAGTAGGCGAGTGAACCGTTCATGGCGATGCTGGCCAGGGTCGAGGCGATGTTGCCACCGAAGTCGACCTCGACCACGTGATGAACGCCCTGGCCGTCCGTAAGCTCGCGCACCCGGGCGGCGACGTCCTCGCGGCGATAGTCGATGACGTGATGGGCTCCGCCCGCGCGGGCGCGCTCGGCCTTTTCCTCCGAGCTGACGGTGGCGATCACCGTGGCGCCGGCCCAGACGGCGAGTTGCACCGCATAGTGGCCGACCGCGCCGGCTCCGCCGGTGACCAGCACCGTGCGCCCCTGGACCGGCCCGGCCAGGAACAGCGCGCGATGGGCGGTCATGCAGGGGATGCCGAGCGTCGCGCCCTCAGCGAACGACACGCTGTCGGGCAGCACGCTCAGCAGGTCGGTGTCGAGTTCGATGTACTCGGCCGCCGAGCCGAACGCCCGGCCGTTGCGCTGGCCATTGTAGAACCAGACGCGCTTGCCCGCCCAAGATGAGGAGACACCAGGTCCGACCGCCTCGACGATCCCTGCCCCGTCGCTGTTGGGGGTAATGCGGCGATAGGCCATCGGCGCCGGGCCGCCCCGCATCCCGACATCGGACGGATTGACGCCCGAGGCCTTGATGCGGATCAGCGCCTGACCCTGGCCAGGCGTGGGTGTCGGCAGATCGCCGTATTGCAGGACCTCACGGGCCGGACCCGTGCGGTCGTACCAGATGGCTTTCATGCGCCCCTCCCACTCGCTCCAACAGGCGGAGCGAGGAGAAGTCTAGCCCGCCACCCAGTTGCCGTGGAAGCCGAACGGCACCCGGCGAGGAAGTTCGGCGATGGCGATCGGACCCTTGGCGATGTCGAGCGCCTCGAAGACCAACATGTCGCTGCGATCCTCGGCCGCCCGCCAGACCACCGCGGTGACCCAGCCGTCGCCCTCGGCGGCGTCAGCCGAACGCGGGGTGAAGACCGGTTCGGAGGTCATGTCGCCGCCGGTCAGTTCGTAGACCTGGCGTTTGCCGGTCACCAGGTCGAGGTGGGCGATGGCGGTCTGCTTGATGGTCTTGGCGTTGCCGGGATCGGCCGCGTACCAACCGTGACGATGGGCGAGGCCGGCATAGCGTTCGTCGAAGCGCGGGAACTCGCCGTCCAGATCGTCGATGGCCTCTTCCTTGATGGCGTCGCTGTTTCCATCGAGGTCGAAAGTCCAGCGCACCATGCGCGCGGCGCTGCGTAGGCCGGGCGAACCGTCGGCGTTGGGGAACAGCGGCGCGGTGTCATAGCGGAAGACGTCGGCGATGATCTTGCCGCCCTCCTCCCAGGCGTTCATCGGGTGGAAGACATAAGACGGCGGGGCGTTGAACCAGCGGATCGAGGACACTTCGCCGTCGCGGCGCATGACCCCGACATGGCTGCCCTTGTCCGGTTCCCAGGCATAGGCCGGCAGGCCCTTCATCGCTCGGTCCAGGCTGCCTGTCAGGGGCAGGATCGGGAACAGGGCGTAGTTCTCGGTGACCAGGAAGTCGTGGACCATCGAGGAGAACGGGGCCTGGAAGTCGTCACGGCGGACCACCTTGCCGCTCGCATCGGTCACGCCATAGCTCATGCCCGCCGACAGCGGCATGTCGCCGACGCCATAACCGAACCAGACCATCTCGCCGGTCTTCGGGTCGATCTTCGGGTGAGCGGTGACCCTGCCGTTGTACTCGGTGGCGTAGCCCTTGGATTCCAAGGTGCGCTCAGCCATCTCGAACGGCGCATGGGCCTCTTCGAGCGCCAGCAGCCGGCCGGCGTGGAACAGGATGTTGGTGTTCGCCACCCCGCTTTCCTTGCCCTGAGCGATCGGGTCGGTGGTCATCGGATTGCCGAAACCGCCGAACAGGGCGCGTCCTTCGGAGTTCTCCAACTCCCACTTGGGCGTGCGGACGTAGCGGTTGCGGTAGGTGACCTTGCCGTCCTCGACATGGAAGGCGTGGATCATTCCGTCGCCGGTGAACCAGTGGTACTCGCCGCGCGGTTCGAACTGCGGGTTCGGGCCGGTGCGATAGAGGGTGCCCTTCAACTCCTTGGGGATCTCGCCCTTCACGACGAGGTCGAAGTCGTCTTCGCTGCGGATCGGCGCGAAGTTGCCGGACAGGTACGGGTTGATGCGAACGTCGCCGTCCATGGTGCTTCTCCCTTTGAAGGCCGGCTTCAGACCGGTCTGATGATGTGCCCCTCGTCCGGCCGCGCGCGGCCCTCGAGGACGTCGTGATAGGCGGCCAATAGAGCCTCTGGTCCGACATGCTGGCGGACGTTCAGCCAGGTGGCGTCGGCCACAAAGGCGCGCAGCGCGCTCATGAAGCGGGCTTCCAATTCCTCATAGCCCCACTCCCCGGCCCGCTTGCGGATCTGGTCAGGGGCGAAGAACAGCACCGGCGTCGGGCCGGGCAGATCGACCGGCGTGCGGTCGGCCTGCCAGCGGGTCGCGCCGACGATGATGCTGCGCGACAACCCCTCGCCAAGCGCAGTGTGCACCGCGGAGGTCACCTGCGGATCGCCCGCGAAATCGACAAAAACAGCGGGCGCCTTGGCGCTCAGGCTGCGAGCTTCGTCATAGGTGACGATGCGGTCGTAGAGGCCAAGCTCGGCCAGCTTGGCGGCGTTGGATGGCGAGGTCAGGCCGACCACCTCCAGACCGCGGCGGCGCGCGAACCAGGCCAAGCCCATGGCGGTCTTGCTGGACGCGCTCGACAGCACCAGCGAGCCGACGCTCTCATCCTCGGCCAGGAAGTCGTCCAGCAGCCAGGACGTCATCAACAACGGCCGCAGCAGGGCGCGATGATCGTCCATCTCGTCTTCGGGCGCCTCCGAGTAGGCGTTGTAGGTCGGCGGCAGTTCGGCCCGGTGCGCGGCCGTATCGACCAGCCCGTTGCGCCCCTTGGACAGCCGCGCCGTGAAGTGGCTCGACATCGGCAGATAGCCGAAGATCCGCAGCCCGACCGGCGCATCCGGCGCCTTGGATTCGATGACCTTGGCGAAGCCCCAGACTGGGATGCGGCCCAGACCGTCCGGCGCCGGGAAGAACTTCCAGTAGCCGAAGCTGTCGCCCATTATCCCATAGGTGATGTTGTTGGCGGTCAGGGCGAAACGCTCGACCTCCAGCAGCACCTCACCCTCAGCCAGATCGATCTTTTCGGCGGCATGGCGCAGCTCCGCACGGCGCAAATCGTCCCGATTGATCAGCACATCCCAGGCAGTCATCGCTTCCTCGCCTTTTTACGTTGTAAATTTATTACGTAAGAGCTACCTCAGGACAAGCCTTTTCTTTCTCTGAGTTTATCAATGCCCCGCGTCTTGTCCGAGTCCGATGTCGCCGACTTCCGCGAACGTCTTTGCGAGGTCGCTGAGAAGCTGTTCGCCGAGAAGGGGCCGGACGCGGTGACCATGCGCCAGCTGGCCTCCGAACTGGGGGTCAGCCCCATGACGCCGTACCGCTATTTCGCCGACAAGGAAGACATCCTGGCCGCCGTGCGGACCAACGGCTTCAACCGGTTCGCCGCGTCCCTGGAAGGCGCGCTCGCCAACACCCAAGGCAGCGCCAAGGCCAAGAGCTCGGCGGTGGGCGAGGCCTATCTGAACTTCGCCTTCGAACATCCGCAGACCTACAAGCTGATGTTCGACCTGAACCAGCCGCACGAAGAGGACTATCCGGACCTGGTCGCCGCCGCCGCCCGCGCCAACGCGATGCGGTCGGCCTACATCAAGGGCCTGGTCGAGGCCGGGGTGATGGAAGGCGACCCCGAAGAAATCGGCCGCATGTACTGGGCCGCCACCCATGGCGCGGTGAGCCTGGAACTGTCCGGCAAGCTGCCCAAGGGCATGGCCCGGATCATCAACCGCCAGCTCGGTCACACCCTCGCAAAGGGCCTGCGCCCCGGCGCCTGAAGCGACTTGACGGCCCTTGCGGTAAGACCGCCATCTTCCCCGCAACAAGAGGGGAAGCGCGCAATGGTTCAACCGTTTGAGGTCAAGTGGAGTGAAGCCTCCGTCCAGGCGGTGTTGGATCAAGTGAGGGCCTATCCCTGGCCGCCGATCCCGGAGGTTCCGGACGGCTGGGCCTATGGCTGCGACGCCGGCTATCTGAAGGACCTCTGCGCGCACTGGACCGAGACTTATGACTGGCGCTCGGCGGTGGCCGACCTCAACCGCTTTCCGCAGTTCACCGCCCGTGTGGAGGACTACGATCTGCACTTCCTGCACGTGGTCGGCGAGGCCGGCGGCAAGCGGCCGCTGATCCTGACGCATGGGTGGCCCGGCTCGCACTACGAGTTCTGGGACAGCATCGAGAAGCTGGCCTTCCCCTCGCGCTTCGGCGGCCGAGCCGAAGATGCCTTCGACCTGGTGATCCCGTCCCTGCCCGGCTTTGGCTTCTCGTCCAAGCCAAAGCGCCCGATCGGCCAGCGCACCACCGCCCGGCTGTTCAACACCCTGATGACGCAGGTGCTGGGCTATGAGCGCTATCTCGCTCAGGGCGGCGACTGGGGCGCGATGGTCACCTCCTGGCTTGGCCACGACCACGGCCAGCACGTCCGCGCCATCCACCTGAACATGATGGGCTTCCGCCCGCACGGCGGCCCCAAGACCGAGGCCGAGATCGCCTGGATGACCCGCCAGGGCGCCATGATGGACGTCATGGGCGCCTATTTCCGGCTGCAGGCCTCCAAGCCGCAGTCGCTGGCGTGGATGGGCGCGGGCAATCCGGTCGGCCAGGCCGCCTGGATCGCCGAGCGTTTCCACGACTGGTCCGACCTGCGCGAGAAGCCCTTCGACGAGGCCCACCCCAAGGACCGGCTGCTGACCAACATCATGCTCTATGTGATGACCGACAGTTTCGCGACCGGCGCCTGGTACTATCGCGGCCTGCTCGAAGAAGGCGGCGTGGCGTTCGCGGAGGGCGAGCGCTGCGAAACCCCGACCGCCTTCGCCAACTTCCCCGGCGAGCCGCTCTATACCGCTCCGCCCCGGTCCTGGGCCGACCGCGCCTACAATATCAGCCGTTGGACCGAGCAGCCGCGTGGCGGCCATTTCGCGGCGATGGAAGAACCGGACCTATTCGTCGCCGATGTGCAGGCCTGGGGCGCGGAGGCCGGCTAGGCAGCCTCCTCCATCACCGCCTGGATCGCGCCGATCAGCCGTTCGAGTTCGAGCGGCTTGGGCACCAGCACGTCCATGCCGGCCGAGGTGTACTCCGCCGCATGATGGGCCATGGCGTTGGCGGTCAGGGCGATGATCGGGGTCCGCCGCAGGCCCTCGGCTTCCTCACGCTCGCGGATCCAGCGGGCGGCGGTCGGACCGTCCATCACCGGCATCTGGACATCCATCAGGATGACGTCCCACTCCTGCTCGGCGGCGGCGTCGCAAGCGGCCTGACCGTCATTGACGCACCGAACCTCGACGCCGAGCTGGGCCATCAAGGTCTTAAGGACCAACTGGTTCATCGGGTTATCTTCCGCCGCCAGGATGCGGAGATCGCCTGACGGGGCCGTGATCTCCATCGACACGCTGGCCGGCAGCGCCCCTTCGGCCCGAGACAGGGGCAGGCGGACGGTGAAGGTCGACCCTTCCCCCACGCTTGACACCACACCGACCTCGCCGCCCATCAATGTCGCCAGCTCCCGACAGATGGCGAGGCCCAGGCCCGAGCCGCCGTAGCGCCGCGTGGTGGACGCATCCTCCTGCACAAACTTATGAAACAGCGATCCCAGGCGGTCCTCGGCGATGCCGGGACCGGTGTCCGCAACCTCGAACACCAAGGCTCCGCCCTCGCGGCGCACGGCCACCCTGACCTCCCCGCGAGCGGTGAACTTCACCGCGTTGGAAACAAGATTGTAGACGACCTGCCGCACGCGGGTCGGGTCGCCCCGCCAGAGGCCGAGCGCCTTGGGCGACACGGCCAAATGGAATGACACATCCTTGTCGCTGGCCAGGGTCGTGAAAGTGGCCTGCACGCCGGTCATCAGCGACTCGATGTCGATCAGCCCGTCTTCCAGCTCCAGGCGACCCGCTTCGATCCGCGACAGGTCCAGCAGGTCGTTCAATAGCGCCAGCAGGGTCTCGCCGGCTTGGCGCACGACGGTCAGGCGTTCGCGCTGGCGGTCAGACAGCTCGTCGCGCGCCATGGCCTGGGCCATGCCCAGCACCCCGTTCAAGGGCGTGCGGATCTCGTGGCTCATCGTCGCCAGGAAGGCGGACTTCGCTGCATTGGCGGCGTTGGCGTCGTCGCGGGCTCGCTTCAGCGAGACGTTCAGCGCCTTAAGCCGCTTCTCCGAGCGTTTCAGGTCGTCGATTGATTGGGTGATGACCACGCAGCGCACCGGTCCGGCCCCCTGGAAACGGGCGGCGGTCAGCCGAAACCACTCCCCGCTCCGCGACTGGTAGGCGTAGGCGAAGGTGTCCGCGCCGCCGGCCAGCACTCGTTTCACACCTCTGGTCAGCGACTTGCCCCGTCCGCCCGGCAAACGATCGAACACCTCGAAGAGATTGCGGCCCATCGGATAGACGTCGGCCTGCGCGACCTCCGCGCCCAGCTTCCTGAACGCCGAATTGGCGGCGATGATCGCGCCGGTCTCGTCGATGACCGTGAGCAGGGCCGCCAGCCCATCGATCACGCCACGGCCAAAGCGCTCGGATTCGCGCAGCTCGGCCACGGCTTCGCGCTGGGCGGTGACGTCCTGGCTGGCGCCGTGCAGCGCCACGCAACGCCCGTCGACCATGCGCGGTTCACCCATGACCCGCAGCCAGATCCGCTCTCCCGACCCGGTGATGGCCGGGGCCTCGAAATCAATGCGCTCGCCCGTTTTGATGGCCTGGCCGATGTGGGCCTGCACAGCCTCCTGCACCTCGGGAGCGTAGACATTGAGGGTGTCTAAGGCCCCTTCCACGACATACGGGCGGCCGAGCAAGTCGGCGAGCTCGGGGCTCCACCGGACGACCTGCTGAACGACGTCGACCTCCCAGGCGCCCAGTCTGGCGAGCCTTCCAACCGCCTTTAGCGCCACCGAGGTGGAGTTCAACCGGTTGCGGTCATTCCGCGCGGCGGTGATGTCGGCCTGGATGGCCATGAAGCCGTCCAGTTCTCCCCGGGCCGAGAAGGTCGGGCGGACATCCAAATCCAGCCAGAAGCGGCGCCCGTCCTTGGCGCAGTTGAAAACTTCCACCCGAAAGCCCTCGCCGGCTGCAACGCAGGCCGACATCATCGCGATGGTCGCAGGATCGGTTTCGGGGCATTGCAGCAGCGCGCCCGGCGTGCGGCCAGCGGCCTCGGCCAAATCAAAGCCGGTCATGGCGGTGAAGCCGTCATTGACCCAGTCGATCCGGCCCGATGCGTCACAGAGGACAATGGCGTGCGGCGTCAAGCGCGCCACGTTCGCCAGCCTCGCAGTCAGGTCCTCAGCCTCGGCGCCTCGCATCACGTTCCCCCTAGGGAAAGGATGAGGCGCCCCGATGAAGAAAGCACGAAATTACGGACTTCGTCGGCCCGACGACGCGTTCTAGAATCCAAAAGACATGGCTCGCTACGATTTCGCATCCGACAACACCGCCCCGGCCGCTCCTGAAGCGATCGAGGCCCTGATCGCCGCCAACACAGGCTTCACGCCCGGATATGGTTCCGACGCCATTAGCGCGCGGGCCGCCGATGCAGTGCGCGGCCTGCTGGACGCCGACGCCGAGGTTCGATTTGTCGCCTCCGGTACCGCGGCCAACGCCATCGCCCTGTCGGCCCTGTGCCGACCGTTCGAGGCGGTGCTGGCCCATGAGCACGCGCACGTCTGCACCGACGAGACCGGCGCGCCGGGCTTTTTTGGTCAAGGGATCGGCCTTATCGGCCTGACCGGCGCCTCGGGACGTATCGATCCGAAGGCGCTGACGGCGCCCCTGGCCGAACCCGATGTCGCCCACCGCCAACCCTTGGCGGCGATGTCGCTGACCAACGCCACCGAGTACGGCACGGTCTATTCCCGCGAGACCCTTTCCGCCCTGATCGCGCCCGCCAGGGCCAAGGGGCTGGGCGTTCACCTGGACGGCGCACGCCTGGCCAACGCGGCGGCGGCGGGCTTTGACCTCAAGGACATCCAGCCGCTGGGCGTCGACATCCTGGTGGTCGGCGGCACCAAGGCCGGCATGACCCCGACTGAGGCGGTGGTGATCTTCGATCGCAAGCTGGCCCGGCGGTTCGACGCACGCCTGAAACAGGCCGGCCAACTTCCCTCCAAGGGTCGCTTCTACGCCGCCCCGTTCATCGGGATGCTGGAGAGCGGCGCCTTTGTCGAGCGCGCCGCCCACGCCAACGCCATGGCCCAGCGCTTGTCGAAGCTGACGCCCTTCCCCGTGCGCCACCCGGTGGAGGCCAATGCGGTGTTCGTGGAGATGGACGATGAGACGCTCGGCCGCCTACATGCGGCGGGCTGGTTCGTCTACCGGTTCCTGGACGGTTCGGTCCGCTTCATGTGCTCTTGGGCGACGACGCCGCAGGCGGTCGACGAGCTTGGCGGTGTGTTGGCCGAGATCAGCCGCTGACCGAAGCCAGCGGCTGAGGAAGACAGGCCTAGCCTAGGCCGGGACCGCTTGCTTGGTGGGTGCAAAGCGCGCCAGGCGGCCGTGGATCAATTCTTCGGCTTCACGGACGATGCGGTGGATCAGTTCCTCGCACGACGGCACGTCGTGGATCAGGCCTTGGATCTGACCGGCCGACCAGATGCCGGCGTCATTGTCGCCCACTTCGTAGACGTTGCGGCCGCGAGAGCCGGCCACCAGCTCACGGACATCCTCGAACTTGGCGCCCTGACGCTCAAGCGCCACGACCTGCTGGCTGACGGCGTTGCGGGCCACCCGGCTGGTGTTGTGCATGGTGCGGAAGATCAGGTCGGTGGCGCGTTCATCGTTGGCGACGATCTGCTGCTTGATGGCCTCGTGGATCGGGCTTTCCTTGGTCGCCATGAAGCGGGTGCCCATGTTGATGCCCTCGGCGCCCAGCGCCAGGGCCGCGACCAGGCCGCGCGCATCGCCAAAGCCGCCTGAGGCGATCATCGGAATCTTGATCTTGTCAGCGGCCGCCGGGATCAGGATCAGGCCGGGAACGTCATCCTCGCCTGGGTGACCGGCGCATTCGAAGCCGTCGATCGAGATGGCGTCCACGCCCATCCGCTCGGCCGACAGGCCGTGGCGGACCGAGGTGCACTTATGGATGACGATGACGCCGTGCTTCTTGAATTCTTCGACGTGCTCGGCGGGCTTGTTGCCGGCCGTCTCAACGATCTTGATGCCGGAATCGATGATCGCCTGGCGGTATTCCGCATAGGGCGGCGGGGTGATGGCCGGCAGGATGGTCAGGTTCACGCCGAACGGCTTGTCGGTCAGGGTCCGGCAGCGGGCGATTTCCTCGCGCAGCTTTTCCGGCGTCGGCTGGGTCAGGGCGGTGATGAAGCCCAGGCCGCCCGCGTTGGCCACGGCGGCCACGAGCTCGGCCCGACCGACCCATTGCATGCCGCCCTGCACGATCGGATGTTCGACGCCCACGAGCTCGGTGAAACGGGTCTTCAAGGCCATGGCGCCCTCCCAAACGGTTGTTTGGAAGACAATGAACCCGCAGACGCAGGGTCAGGCAAGCCGTTAGATGGGCGCTATTGCAGTCCGCTGCGGCCGATGGCGTAGAAGCGGTCGGCCCGCTGTTTGCGCAGTTGATCGGGGGTGAGGTTGCTTAGGCCTTCGAGCTCTTGTTCGACGGCGTCGCCCACAGATTTGATCGTGGCTTCCTTGTCGGAATGAGCGCCGCCGATCGGCTCGGGGATGATCCGGTCGACGATCTTGACGCCCAGCAGGTCCTGGGCCGCGACCTTCATGGCCTTGGCCGCTTCTTCGGCCGTGCGCGCGCCACGCCATAGGATCGAGTTGGCGCCCTCAGGGGTGATCACCGAATAGATAGCGTGCTCGAGCATCAGCACTCGGTTGCCGGCGGCCATGGCGATGGCCCCGCCCGATCCGCCTTCGCCGGTCACAACGGCCACCATCGGCACGCCGAGCATCAGGCAAGTTTCCGTCGAGCGCGCGATGGCCTCGGCCACGCCGCGCTCTTCCGAACCGATGCCGGGATAGGCGCCGGGCGTGTCCACAAAGCTGATCACCGGCAGATTGAACCGCTCGGCGAGCTCCATCAGCCGGATAGCCTTGCGGTAGCCCTCAGGCCGAGCGTAACCAAAATTGTGCTTCACGCGGGAAACGGTGTCGCGCCCACGCTCGTGGCCGATCACCACCACCGGCTGGCCGCGGAACCGGCCCAAGCCGCCCATGATCGCCTGGTCGTCGGCGAACCGGCGGTCGCCGCGCAGTTCAACGAACTCGTCGATCAGGCCGCTGACATAGTCGACGAAGTGGGGCCGCTCGGGATGGCGCGCCACCTGGGTCTTCTGCCAGGCGTCGAGCTTGGAATAGGCCTGGCGGCGAACTTCCTGGGCGCGGGACCGCAACGCCTCGATCTCGGCGTCCAGAGCGCCCGAGCCGGTGGTTTCGGAAAGTTTCGACAACTCCTCGATCTTCGCTTCGAGGTCGGCGATCGGGCGCTCGAACTCGAGATAGTGTGCGGCCATACGAGGAATCTTCTCTGCGTTCCGTTTGCGGAAGGGGGAAATTAGGCGCGAACCTTGCGCCTAACAAGTGCGAGGAGCAGCCGGGTGGTCGATCAGCGCTTCTTGGCGAGCGGGTGTTTGGTGTCCATCACCTCGCGAAGCCGCTCCCCAGCGACGTGGGTGTAGATCTGGGTCGTCGAGATATCGGCGTGTCCGAGCAGCTTTTGCACCACCCGTAAATCGGCGCCGCCTTCCAACAGATGCGTTGCGAAAGCGTGACGCAGGACGTGGGGACTGACCCTGGCCGGATCGATGCCGGCGTCGGCGGCCGCCTCGTCCAGCAGTTGAGCGAAGCGACGCGGCGTCAGGCGGCCGGACTTGCCGTGCGAAGGGAACAGCCACGGATTAGCGGCGTCGCCCTTGGGCAGGAAAGCCTTGCGCGCCTCCAGATAGGCCTTCACCGCCGCGCGCGCCGCATCGTTGAGTGGGGCCAGCCGTTCCTTCCCGCCCTTGCCCTTGACGATCAGATAGGCCGGATCCTTGGCCAGGACCGAAAGCGGCAGGGCGGTTAGCTCCGAGATCCGCAGGCCCGAGGCGTAGGCGAGCTCAACCATGCAGCCAAGCCTCAGGCCCTGGCCGCCGTCTCGCGCCGATGCAGCAGCGATGATGCGGTCGACCTCGTCTCGGCTCAGCACCTTTGGCAGCGGCCTGCCTTTTTTCGGCGCCTCGACGCGGCGGGAGGGATCGTCCGCCCGCCATCCCTCGCCCAGCACGAAGCGGTAAAACTGGCGGACAGCGGCGCGGCGGCGAGCCGCAGTGGCGGGCGACAGGCCCCGATCACTCAGGGCGTTGAAATAGGCTTCGACGTCCTCCGCCGAGGCTTGGGCCAGGCCGTTGCTGCGCGACGCCAGAAAGGCCTGGGCGTCGGCGAGATCCTTCCCATAGGCGGTCAGGGTGTTCTTGGCCGAGGCGCGCTCGACCGACATCATCTCAAGAAAGGCTTCGACCCAGCCGGCACCGCTCATCGTTGCGCCAGCAGGCCTTCGACCGCGAAGGCGCGGGCGTCCTCCTCAAGGCCTGAAGCCTTCAGGGCGCGAATGATCCGGGCGCGATCGCCGACGGGAGGCCCAGCGGCGCCGGCGTCGGCCGACAGCCAGAGAGCCAGCATGGCGGTCTCGCCCTGCAGTTTGGCGTCCCCTGCGAGATCGAGCGCCGTGGCCTTGGCCACGGTCGCCTTGCCCGGCTCGACGGCGCTGAACTTGGCGAATTCGCCGCGGGTATGGGCGGTCATCGGAGCGTCCAGGGCCGAGAGAAGGACGGCGGCGTTCTGCATCTTGGTCCGGCTCTTGGCGTCAGACACCGATCCGCGCTCGACCAGGCGATCCAGGGTCGGGCCGTCAGGCTTGCCGGACGCCGCCGCGATCAGAGCGTCGAGCAAGGCAAGGTCATTGGCCGCAATGCCCTCGGCGGTCAGGCCGCCGCGTTGGACTTTCGCGCCGGCCAGATCGCCCGCGGCCACGGCCGCCATGGCGGTTCGCACCGGATCGGATCCGTCGATGGTCCAGGTCGCGAGGCCAGGCTCGCTGGGCCGCAAGGCTGCGGCGACCGCTGGCGATGGCTGGGCGGCGGCCACGTCGAGCCCGAGGCTGCGGGACAGGGCGTAATCCAAACCATTGCGGGCCGAGGCCGCGCCGGGATCGCCCCCGCCCGCGAGCTTGGCGCTCATCAGCCGGCCGAAGGTCGCGTCACGCCCCTGGCCCTGGGCCAGATCGAAGGTGAGTTGCGCCGCGCCGGCCTGACCGCCGCGCAATTGGCAATAGGCCCGCAGGCGCAGCCAGTAGATGTCCTCGCGTCCGCTCACCAGGCTCTCGGCGATATCGCAGGCGCGCTCGTCGGCGCCCGACAGCAACGCCGCCTCGGCCCCGGCCTGGGCCAGCACAGGGCTGCGCTCCAGATTGGCGGTTCGCGACAGGATCACGCCTGCGTCCTTAACCGCGCCCGTGGCGATCAAGGCGTTGATGCGAGCGCCAGCCATCTCCGGGTCCTGACCAGCGCCGTCCGGCCCGCTGGCGGCCGTGGCGAGCACGCGCCGGGCCAGGGCCTGGGCCGCTGGCGACAGCGGCTTGGCGGCGATCAACGGGATGACGGTCCTGGCGGTCTGTGCTGACGATCCGGCCCACAGCTCGGGTCCAAGACCAGTGTCTCGCGCGCCGTTGGAAAAGAAATCGGGCGCGCTCAATGTCGCCACCTCGATCGGCTGAGCGCCAGCGGCGGTTGCGAAAGCAAGAGCGCCAAGCGCCGTACTGAGAAGTCCCCGGCCCATCATCCCCTCGTCTTGCACCATCCGCGAAATTGGCGCGAATGACTTTGCTCGTGTAGACCTTCGCCGTTCATGGACCGTTACACACCGCTACGCGCCCGCACCATCACCCTCGTCGGCCTGATGGGGGTCGGAAAATCAAGTGTCGGCCGCCGGCTCGCCAACGCGCTCGAGCTGCCTTTCAAGGACGCCGACGTCGAGATCGAAGCCGCCGCAGGGCGCTCCATTCCCGAAATCTTCGCCAGCCTGGGCGAGCCAGCCTTCCGTGAGGGAGAGCGCCGGGTGATCACCCGGTTGCTGGAAGATCCGCCCCACGTCCTGGCGACCGGCGGCGGCGCCTTCATCACCCCTGAGACCCGCGCCCTGATCAAGGAACGCTCGATCTCAGTCTGGCTCAAGGCCGACCTCGAGGTGCTGGTGCGCCGGGTGGGCCGCAAGGACAACCGCCCGCTGATCACCGGCAAGGATCCGCTGGAGGTCCTGACCGATCTGGCGGCCGTCCGCTATCCGATCTACGCCGAGGCCGATGTGACGGTCGAAACCGGCGACACCGCCCACCATGTCACGGTCGATCAGGTGATCCAGGCGCTGACCACATACCTGCAGGGACAAAATCCATGAGCCGCACTGTCCGCGTCGGACTGGCCGAGCGCGCCTATGACGTCGTGGTCGGCGAGGCCCTGCTGGACCGGGCCGGAACCCTGATCGCCCCGTTCTTCAAGAACATGCGGACCGCCATCATCAGCGACGCCACGGTCTGGGCCCTGCATGGCGAGCGGTTGACCGCCGCCCTGGCCGCGGCAGGCATCGCGTCAAGCGCCATTGTCGTGCCGCCGGGCGAGCCGTCGAAGAGCTGGGAAGGCCTTGCCGACGTCTCGGACCAGCTGCTGGAGCTGGAGCTTGATCGCGGCGACGTCATCATCGCCTTTGGCGGCGGGGTGGTCGGCGATCTCGCGGGGTTCGCGGCGGCCATCTACAAGCGCGGCATCGACTTCATCCAGATCCCGACCACCCTGCTGGCTCAGGTCGACTCCTCGGTCGGCGGCAAGACCGCCATCGACACCGCGCGCGGCAAGAACCTGATCGGCGCCTTCCATCAGCCGAAACTGGTGCTGGCCGACCTCGACGTCCTGGCCACGCTGCCCGACCGCGAGATGCGGGCCGGTTACGCCGAGATCATCAAGTACGGCCTGCTCGGCGACTTCGCCTTCTTCGAGTGGCTGGAAGCCAACGGCCAGGCCGTGCTGGCCCGCGAGCCGGACGCCCTGGCCTATGCGGTCGCCCGCTCAATCGAGATGAAGGCCGAGATCGTCGTCGAGGACGAGAAGGAGGCTGGGCGCCGCGCGTTGCTGAACCTTGGCCACACCTTCGGCCACGCCCTCGAAGCCGAGACCGGCTACGGCGAAGCGCTGCTGCACGGCGAGGCCGTGGCCGCCGGCTCGGCCATCGCCTTCCGGTTCTCGGCGGCTCAAGGCCTTTGCGACAGCCAGGACGCCCAGCGCGCCGAGGCCGCCATCGCCGCCGTCGGCCTGCCAACCCGCCTGACGGCGGTGTCCTCAGGCCAGTTCGGAGCCGACCAGTTGGTTCGCCACATGGGCCAGGACAAGAAGGCCGAGGGCGGCAAGCTGACCTTCATCCTCGCCCGCGCGCTCGGCGACACCTTCGTCGCCAAGGACGTGAGCGCGCAAGCCGTGCGGGACTTCCTGGTCTCCGAAGGGGCGCTTCCGTGACGATCGTCGCCGTCCTCGCCGGTCTCGCGCCGGCGCTGGTCGTTCTCCTAAGTCTCTCAGGCCTGATCTCGGCGGCCGAAACCTCGATGACCGCCGCCAGCCGCGGCCGGATGCACCAGCTCGAACGCGAAGGCGACCGAGCGGCCAAGCGCATCAACAAGATGATGGCCGATCAGGAGAAGATGATCGGCGCCATCCTGCTGTCGAACAACGTCATCAATATCGGCGCCTCGGCCCTCACCACCGTGGCCCTGTCGGCGGTGTTTCCGGGTCCGGTCGGGGCGCTGATGGCCACCGCCATCATGACCGTCCTGATCGTGATCTTCAGCGAGATCCTGCCCAAGACCCTGGCCATCGCCCGCGCTGACGACGTGGCCCGCGCCCTGTCGGTGCCGACCTATTGGGTTGTGCGGATCTTCGGCCCACTGGCCAACGGGGCCCAGTGGGTCGTGCGCCACACCTTGCGCCCGTTCGGCATCAAGCTGTCGATGGAGACGGACGTGCTGGCGGCTCACGAGGAGATCCGCGGCGCGGTGGAGTACCACCATTCCGAAGGCCTGGTGGAAAGCCGCGAACGCCACATGCTGGGCGGGGTGCTGGACCTATCGGAGATGGATGTGACGCAGGTGATGGTCCATCGGCGCTCGATCTCGATGCTGGACGCCGACCTGCCGGCCCGCGAACTGGTCGCCGAGATGCTGGAAACTGGCCACAGCCGGGTGCCGCTCTATCGCGACGAGCCTGAAAACGTCATCGGCATCCTCCACGCCAAGGACCTGCTGGCGTCCCTGGCCGCCTGCGGCGGGGCGGTGGACAAGCTGGACATCCCAGGTATCGCCCGCGAGCCGTGGTTCATTCCCGAGACCACCAGCCTGAAGGACCAACTCGGCGCCTTCCTGAAACGCCAGGCCCACTTCGCTCTCGTGGTGGATGAATATGGCGCCCTGCAAGGGCTGATCACCCTGGAGGACATCCTCGAGGAGATCGTCGGGGAGATTGAAGACGAACACGACAAGGCCCTGGAGGGCGTCCGCCGCCAGACCGACGGCTCGGTCGTCGTCGACGGCTGGGTCGCCATCCGCGACTTGAACCGCGCGCTGGACTGGGACTTGCCGGACGACGACGCGGTGACGGTGGCAGGCCTGGTGATCCACGAGGCCCAGACCATCCCCAAGGTCGGCCAGACCTGGACCTTCCACGGCCATAGATTCCAGGTTGTGAAACGCGAGCGGAACCAGATCACCGCCTTGCGAGTTTCACCGCGCCAAGAAATCGCGAGTGACTAGAAGAGTCGACAATCCGACAGACAACCGCCGTTCAACAACGTCTTTTGAACGCTGAAGCTCCCGCATCACGGGAGTTTGCCGAACGGCGTTCTCCAGATAACTCGCTGTAGGCGAGAAACTGCACTATGGTCTATCTCGCGTTTCCGTTCGAACCACAGTTTTCCTTACAGGATTTGGAACTTCCAGAATGACGGGACTACCCGACCTTGCCGGCCTCCGCGTTCTCGTCGTGGAAGACGAGATGATGGTCTCGATGCTGATCGAGGACATGCTGGAAGACCTTGGCTGCACGGTCGTCGGCCCCGCCTCGCGTCTGGACGAAGCCATCGAGCTGGCGAACACCGCCGAACTCGACTGCGCTGTTCTCGACGTGAACCTGGGCGGGCAGCCGATTTTCCCGCTGGCCGATCTGCTGCGCGCTAAGGGCGCGCCCTTCGCTTTCGCCACCGGCTACGGTGACGCGGGTCTCCGGGAAGCCGATCGCGGCTCCCCGGTCCTGCAAAAGCCCTTCCGTGAAGGCGACCTCGCCCGGATCCTGGGCGAGCTTCGCCTTCGGGTCGGCTAGAGCCCCACCGCCAGCATCCCCTCGAGGACCTTCTCCGGCGTCATCGGATAGTCGCGCAGACGCACGCCGGTGGCGTTGTAGATGGCGTTGGCCACCGCCGCCCCGGCCCCGCAGATGCCCAGTTCGCCGACGCCCTTGATCCCCATCGGATTGGCCTTGTCGTCAGCCTCGTCGAGGAAGATGGCGTCCAGGTCGACGATGTCGGCATGGGCGGGCACCAGATAGCCGGCCATGTCCTGGTTGATGAACGAGCCATAGCGGGCGTCCACGACGTTGCTCTCGGTCAAGGCCGTTCCCACGCCCCAGATCATGCCGCCGGTGATCTGGCTGCGTGCGGTCTTGGCGTTAAGGATGCGGCCGGCGGCGAACACCCCGAACATCTTCCGCATACGGACTTCACCGGTGACAGTGTCCACGCCGACCTCGGCGAAGTGGGCGCCGTAGGTGTGCTGGGAATAGTCGCGGGCGTCGGCGGCGGGCGAGATCGAGCCCTCCACATAGACGCCCTCAGGCGCGGCCCGGGCGACCAGGGCCGCCAGGGTCTCGCTGCGGTTTTCGATGGCGATGTTGCCGTTTTCGAAGGTCACATACTCAGCCGGCCCGCCGTAGAGCGGCGAGTTGGGGTCGCCGACCGCCAGCTCGGTGAGCGCCTTGCGAAGGTTCATACCGGCCTCGTAGGCGGCCGACCCGGCCGTGGCCGCGCCGAACTGACCGCCCGATCCAGGGGCTGGAGGGAAGTTCGAATCCCCCATCTCGACCTTCACCTGTTCCATCGGCACGCCCATGGTTTCGGCGGTGATCTGTGCAAGGATCGTATAGGTGCCGGTGCCGATGTCGGTCATCCCCTGGCGCAGGGTGATGGTCCCATCAGCGTCGATGCGAACCCCCGCCTTGGCCGGCAGCAGGAAGTTGCCGCGAATGGCCGCCGCCATGCCCATGCCGACCAGCCAGCGGCCATCGCGAACCTGGCCCGGCTTTGGATTGCGACGCTCCCACCCGAAGCGGGCGGCGCCGTCGCGCATGCACTGGACCAATTGGCGGACGGAGAACGGCTTGCCGGTTTCCGGATCCACGTCCGGCTCGTTGCGGATGCGCAGCTCGATCGGATCGAGGCCGAGCTTCTCGGCCAGTTCGTCCATCGCGCATTCCAGGCTTAGCATGCCCGGGGCTTCGCCCGGCGCGCGCATCGGCCCGGCGCCCGGCAGGTCCATCTTCACCAGCCGGTGCCCGGTCAGGCGATTTGGGGCGGCGTAGAGGTTGCGCGAGAAATTGGCCGCGTGCTCGGTGAAGATCGCGTTGCGGGCGCAGTGGGTAATCGCCTCGACCGCGAAAGCCGTCAGCCGCCCGTCAGGCTGGGCGCCCAACCGAACCCGCATGCTGACCGCGGGACGGTGGATAGTGCCGTGGAACATCTGCTGGCGGGTGTAGGCGAGCTTGACCGGCTGGCCCAAGGCGCGAGCCGCCAGCGCCGATAGGATCAGGTCGTCATAGGCCTGCCCCTTCCCGCCGAAGCCTCCGCCGATGTAGCGCGTCAGCAGGTGGACGTGATCTGAGGGGATTGCGAGCGTTTCGGCCAGGGCGTGCTGTCCGCCCTTCACCATCTGGATCGAGGTGTGGACCGTGACCTTGTCCCCATCCCACCAGGCGGTGGTGGCGCAGGGCTCCATCTGCACGTGGTTCTGGACCGGGCTTTCGTAGGTCTCATCGACCGTCACCGGCGCAGCGGCGAAGGCGGCGGGGAAGTCGCCGATATGGACGTCCTCCTCACCCGGCGGCTGGTCGGCCTGGTCGAAGCTGGCGACGAAATCGACCACGCCTTGCTCAGCGGCGTACTCGATCTCGATCAGGTTCGCTGCGGCCCGGGCGTTCTCAAACGTGTCAGCGACCACAAAGGCGACGGTCTGGCCGAAATTCTCGATCCGGTCGCTGGCCAACGCCGGGTTCGACGGTCGCTGGCTGCGGGGATTGGCCCGCGTGCCGCGCGGCGCCTGGGCCGGCGCGTTCAGGTGGCTC
The DNA here is from genome assembly GCF_030681155.1 of Phenylobacterium sp. GTDB lineage: Bacteria > Pseudomonadota > Alphaproteobacteria > Caulobacterales > Caulobacteraceae > Phenylobacterium. Next base: position 56,027 of record NZ_JAUXXE010000024.1, read on the forward strand.
CAAACCAGCAGCACGCCAGGCGAGGCCTCGGCGGCGGAGGTGTCGATACGGGTGATCCTGCCCTTGGCGATCGAGGCGGTGGCCATGTAGCCGATGGCCGGGCGCGAGGGCGCCTCGACCTCGTAGGCGTAGGGCGCCGAGCCGGTGACCTTCAGTCGCCCCTCATAGCGATCGACGCCCTTGCCGATCAGGCCGCCGCGATTTTCGGTGATGGGGTTGGGCGCAGCCCAATCCTTGACGGAGCTCATGCGACCCTCCGGGTCTTGGACTCTTCGATGGCGGCGGCGGCCAGACGGCCGACCAGCGTGATCTTCAGGGCGTTGTGGTCGTTGCGGTCGGCCTTGGACAGCTCGGCTTCAGCGGCCTCGGCCGGCGAGGCCCCCGACGAGAGCGCATCCTCGGTATGGGCGGCGCGCCAGGGCTTGTGGGCCACGGCGCCGAAAGCCACCCGGCCGCCCGCCACCGCCACGCTGGCGATGCCGTGAGCGTAGGAAGCACGGCCGCGAACCTTGCGGTAGACCTGACCGCCCTCAGGCGGCGGCGGCACCAGCACGGCGGTGATCAACTCGCCAGGCGCGAGATCGGTCTCCACCTGCGGGGTGTCGCCCGGCAGACGATGCAGATCCTGGACGGCCAGGGTGCGCGATGCGCCAGTGGGCGTCAGGGTCTCGACGCTGGCGCCCAAGGCGGTCAGGGCCACGGCCATGTCGGAGGGATGGGTGGCGATGCAGGCCTTGCTGGCGCCGAAGATGGCGTCGTGCGCGCCGTGCACGCCCTCCAGGGCGCTGCAGCCGGAGCCGGGCTGGCGCTTATTGCAGGGCTTGGTGGTGTCGTAGAAATACGCGCACCGGGTCCGCTGGAGCAGATTGCCCGCCGTCGTCGCCTTATTGCGAAGTTGACCCGAGGCGCCTGAGACCAGGGCCCGCACCAGCACAGGATACAGCTCTCGCACCCGAGGATGGGCGGCGAGCTTGCTATTCACCATCGCCCCGCCGATCCGCAGGCCGCCATTGACCTCCTCGACGCCGGCGAACGGCAGTCGGCCGACATCGACCAGATGGGTCGGCCGCTCGATGTCCAACTTCATCAAATCAAGCAGATTGGTGCCGCCAGCCAGGAACTTGGCCCCAGGGTTCTCCGCGACCGCCTTTACGGCGGATAGAGCGTCGGGCGCGCGTTCGTAGGTAAAGGGTCTCATGCGGCGCCTCCCGCGACGCTGCGGATGGCCGCTACGATCTGGGGATAGGCCGAGCAGCGGCAGATGTTTCCGCTCATCCGCTCGCGGATCTCGGCCTCGCTCAGGTCGACTATCGCCGCGACGTCCTCCATCACCTGGCTTGGCCAACCGTCGGCGGCTTCCTGCAACATGCCAACTGCCGAACAGATCTGGCCCGGCGTGCAGTACCCGCACTGGAAGGCGTCATTTTCCAGAAACGCCTGCTGCACCGGATGCAGGTTCTCGGCCGTGCCCAGCCCCTCGATGGTCGTGACCTGGTCGCCGTCGTGCATCGCCAGCAGCGAAAGACAGGAATTGATCCGCGCTCCGTTCACCAGCACCGTACAGGCGCCGCACTGACCGTGATCGCACCCTTTCTTCGAGCCGATCAGCCCAAGATGCTCGCGCAAGGCGTCCAACAAGGTTGTGCGCGAATCGACGTCGAGCGTCCGCGCCGTTCCGTTAACCGTGATCGTCGTCTTCAAAATCTCGCCTCCCCAGGCGTGAGCGCTCACACACTTGTTGGTCAGCCCCTTACGAAACGCGTGCTGAACCTGTCTGATCCGCGGTGTCTTAGCTTCCTAGCTATCTTCGCCGGGCGCCAGCGCCTTGATGGACAGCGCATGGACCGGTCCGGCGAGTTCGTCGGAAAGTGCCTTGTAAATCAGTCTTTGGCGCACCACCTTCGACGTTCCGGCGAAGGCTTGAGCCTCAATTAGTACGTTAAAATGGCTCTCTCCGCCTGGTGTCGCGCCCGCGTGACCGGCATGCCGGTCGGAGTCGTCTTGGACTTCCAGGCGGGTGGGCGAGAACGCCGCAGTGAGCTTGTCGTGGATGGTCTCAAATATGGCGCCCATCGGCTTCATGTTCAATTCTTGAAAGCGAACTCAGGAACCTCATACTTGGGCCATGGCCGGCGCGTTTCAATACAAGCCTAAGTTCGTCGATATCCGGGTGCGTCCCCCCTCCTCCGAGGAGGCCACGCAGACGGACGACGTCTATGCGCTCAAGCCCGGTGAACGGGCCTGCGACAACCCGGGGTGCCGGGCTGCGGCGACGGCGCGCGCGCCGAAATCGCGCGACATGCTGAACGAACACTACTGGTTCTGCCAACCGCACGCGGCGGAGTACAACAAGCAGTGGAACTTCTTCGCCGGCATGAGCGAAGGCGAGGTGCGTCAGCGCCAGGCGCAAAGCGCGGCCGGCGATCGCCCGACCTGGCAATTCAAGGCCAGCAAGTTTTCACGCGAGGCCGCTGCGGCCGCGCATGGCTTCGGCAAGGGCGAGGGCTATAGCGACCCGTTCAGCCTGTTCGGCGGCGGTCAACGCCCCAAGCCCAGTCCGGAAGCCGCCAACGCCCGGCGCATCGGCAAGATCGAACGCAACGCCCTGGCCGACCTCGACCTCGACGAGGACGCCGACGGCCCCACCATCCGCGCCCGCTATATCGAGCTGGTGAAGCGCTGCCACCCGGACTCCAACGGCGGAGACCGCTCGGCCGAGCACAAGCTGCAGCGCGTGATCAAAGCCTATCAGTCGCTGAAGAAAGCGAAGATGGCCTAGGCCCAGCGCTGGGGCGGGGCCTTGGCGTGAAGTTCCTCCATGCGCTGGCGCAGTTCGGTCATGAACGTCGTCTTGTCGCCCTGCCAATGCAAAGGCTCGCCGACCAGCACCGTGCAGTTCATCGGCACGGGAACGACGCCACCCTTGGGCAGCACGCGGCCTGCCCCCTGTAGCCAGACCGGAATGACCGGCGCCTCAGGGACGTCGGCGGCCAGCCGGGCGACGCCGCTCTTAAAGTCCGACATCGCCTCTCCGTCGCCGCGCGTGCCTTCCGGAAAAATCAGGATGATGTCGCCGGCCTTCAGCGCCTCGCGGACCGGGGCCAGGACGTCGACGCCGGCGCCGGCCTTGTCGCGCGCCACCGGCACGATCCCGATAATGGTGTTGGAGAGCCAGCTGATCAGTCCGCCGCGCAGGAAATAGTCAGCCGCCGCCGCCGGTCGCACCCAGTCCAGCCCGCGCGACGGATAAAGCGTCAGCATCAGGATCGTGTCGACATGGCTGGCATGGTTGGCGACCAGGATGGCCGGACCCTTCAGCGGCAGCCGCTCGCGCCCAACAATATCGGCGCCGGTGAAGATGCGCGCGATCGGACGGGCGATCAGCACCAAGACAAGGCGGCGGAACAGACGCATCAGAAGTGCCCCAGGGCGAAGTAGGCGAGGATGTGGAAGTAGAGCGGGGCCGTGAAAGTCAGGCTATCGGCCCGGTCCAGCAGGCCGCCGTGGCCGGGAATGAGCGCGCTGGTGTCCTTGACCCCGATGTCGCGCTTGATGGCGCTCATGGTCACGTCGCCGGCGAAGCCCGCCACCGGCAGGAAGATCGCCAGGACCGCCAGCCCGATCCCACTGAGCGGCGTGAACACCGGCCCCACGAACCAGATCAGCAGGCCCGTGGTGAGCCAACCGCCCAAGAAGCCTTCCCAGGTCTTGTTGGGACTGACCTTGGGAACGATTTTCCGCCGGCCGAACAGCTTGCCCCAGATGTATTGGGCCACATCATTGGCCTCGGTCGCGACCAGCAGGAAGAACACCAGTCCGGCGGCCCCCGCAGGCAGCGCCTCGCTTGCCGGCGTCCGCATCAGGAAGGCGATATAGCCGAGGTTGTAGACACAGGTGACGATGGCCCAGTGGAAGGTCGCCGTCGTCGCCAGGAAGGCCCGCGTCTGGCCGATGCAGGCCATCAGGAACGGGATGATCAGGAACACATAGGTCGGGATGAACACCCGATAGAGGCCGTAGTCGTCGATGACGATGAAGAGGTAGTTGATCAACATCGCCACGAAGGCGGCCAGCACGATCAGGCGGTCTTCGCGGCGCACCGGCGCCAGCGAGAGGAACTCGCGCAGGGCGATGAACGAGACCACCAGGAACAGGGCGGTGACGGCCTGCCAGCCGATCAGCAACGCTCCGGCCAACAGGGCGATCATCACCCACCAGGACGAGATCCGCTGGCGCAGGTTGGTGAAGTCGCCAGCTGGTTTCAGCGCCGGCAGGATGGCGGTCACGGCGACCGCCAGGGTCAGGACGCCAAGCACCACGCCCAGCCCCCACAGCACCGCGGGCGACTGTCCCGCGAAAAAGGCCGTGATCGCATCCATGCCGAAGTTCCCCCGCTCGACCGCCCCGAGCATGCCGGGCCGAACTCCCCGCACGCGCGCGCCTTGACCTTAGCGTGTGTGACAGCAAGGGTCCTGCTCTTAACGAGAGGGAGCCGGTCTTCCGGCGCACACAGTTTGAGCTCGAACTTTCGGACCTTCGCCGGGTCGAGCGTCGCCCACATCGGCTTCGCGTTTCTGGCCATGGGCGGTTGGGCGCTGTTCGCCAACAGCGGCCACGGCCTGGCCGCCGCCTGGCTTCCTGCATTGTCGCAAGGCGCGCTTTCCGGCCTGATCACCCTGGTGCTTAAGCGCGCGCTGGAGGCCATGAGCGGCCGTTTCCCCGGCGTCCTCAACTACGCGCTGCCGCCTGCGATCACCGCCGGGGCGGTGCTGCTCCTGCTGGTGAGCGTTCACAAGCTCATCGGCACGCCGGAAATCCTGCGCACCATCGCTGTGCCCTGGTCGGTTTCGACCCTCTACGCCATCATCTATTCGGCCACGCTCGCGCGCGGTCAGACCAAGGCCGCCCGATGACCGACCTCACCCCGGAGAACCGCCGGCCGCTGAAGACCCGCGGAGCCTCCTGGGCCCAGGGCCTTGCCTCGGCCCTCGCCCGCGCCGGCCTCAGCCCCGACGCCATCTCGGCCGGCAGCATCCTGTTCGCCGTCGTCGGCTGCGGGCTGTTCGTGATGGCGGGAAGCGCCGCGGGCCTGACGCGCGGCGGTCTGCTGATCGGCGCCGGCGTCTGCATCCAGCTGAGGCTGGTCTGCAACCTGCTCGACGGCATGGTCGCGGTCGAGCACGGCAAGGGCGGGCCCGCCGGCCCGATCTGGAACGAATTGCCCGACCGCATTGCCGACGCCCTGTTCCTGGTCGGGGCCGGCTACTTCGCCGACCTTGCCGGCTTCAGCCTCGGCGCGCCGCTCGGCTGGGCCGCCGCGGTGCTCGCGGTGCTCACCGCCTATGTCCGCGAATTGGGCCGCGGCCTGGGCCTGCCCGCCGACTTTTCCGGCCCGATGGCCAAGCCGCATCGCATGGCGGCGCTCACCCTCACCTGCGCCATCGCCGCCCTCGAGCCGCTCTGGGGCTGGAACGGCCAGACCGTGATCTTCGGCCTGCTGATCATCGTCCTCGGCGCCGCCTGGACCGTCGCCCGACGCACGCGCACGCTCGCCGGCCGGCTCGCGGCGCGGGAAGGTTAGACCCACCAGGCGCCCATCGAACCGAAGAACGCCTAGACCGGGACATCCCCTGCGACGGTCGTGCGGTGCATGACCCGCAGATGGCCGTCATAGCCGCCGTCGGCGAAGTGCGCCGTGCAGCGGTTGTCCCACATCAACAGCATCCCCTGGCGCCACTTGTGGCGGTAGATGAACTGCTCTTGGGTCATGTGCGTATAGAGGAAGCCTAGGATCGCGTGGCTCTCCTGGAAGGTCAGTCCCTCGATGCCGACGGTGTAGGTCGGGCTGACGAACAGCGCCTTGCGGCCGGTCACCGGATGGGTGCGCACGAGCGGATGGGTCAGGCTTTTGTCGGCTTCGGCCGACACCACGATCTCCATCGTCCGCGCCTCTGTCTCCTTGGCGAAGACGCCCTGCGTGCCATAGGCGCGGGTCGCCGAATGCACTGCCTTCAGCGGCGCCAGCAGCGCTTTCATGCCGTCAGACAGCGCCTCGTAAGCCCGCGCGCAATCGGCGAAGAGCGTGTCCCCGCCGACCGGCGGCGTCACTTCCGAACGCAGCAGGGTCGCGGCCGGCGGTTCCTTCTGGAAGCTCCAGTCAGAGTGCCAGCCGGCTCCGAAGTTCTTGGCCTTCTCGTCGGGCTCGCGGCGAAGCTCCAGCACGTTGGGATGGCCCGCCATCGGCTTGATGAAAGGGTCGATCCCGAAAGGCCCAATCTGCAGGGTGAAGGCTTCCAAAGCCTCCAGCGACAGCGGCTGGTCCGGGAAAGCCACGACCGAGTGCGCAGCCCAGGCCGATTTCACCTCGGCCAAGGTCGCCGGGCTAAGCTGCTGCGAGAGATCAAGGCCGGTGATCTCGGCGCCAAAGCCGGTGGATTGGGGGGCGACGGCGATGCGGCTTGCGCCAGCGAGGGCCTGGTCCATGCGTTCCTCCATACGTCGCGCCCGTGAGTTCATGGGCTCGATCCTTGCGAACAGCTTAGCCCTCCGTGCTTGATGCGGCGCGCCGAACATTTGACTTTGCGCGCCACCAGACTTGGCTTGGGCTGACGCCTGGTCTCTAGTCGCGCGATGCGCGAGACCTCTACGATCATGGCGGTTTGGGTCAATTCCGCCCTCGACGGGCTGGTCCGGCAAGGTCTGGACCGCCAGGCGCTGACCCATGGGCTGCGCGGCTTCGAAGGCGGCGCGGCCGCGCGCGACTCCCGCGTTGACGTCGCCTCAGTCCGTCGGCTCTGGCGCCGGGCCGCCACGCTCAGCGCCGATCCGCTGCTCGGCTTCAAGGTCGGCGCGAGCCTGCCGATCCAGGCCAGCAACGTCATCACGATCCTGATGGCCCACAGTGCGACTGTGGGAGCGGGTATCGACATGTTGCTGCGCTATCAGCAACTGGTCAGCAACAGCGGCGGCTACCGGGCGGCGCGCGAAGGCGACATGCTGCGGCTGACCTATGCGCCGACGCGCGACCCGGTCGAAATCCATCGGCTGCAGGTCGAGTCCGTCCTTGCGACCATGAGCGCGCGCCGGCCAGCAGCGAGCGGGACCGCCCTACGTCCCCAACAGGTGATCCTCATGAACGCCGCGCCGGCCCCGCGCGAGACCTACGAGGCGTTTCTCGGTCTGCCGGTGACGTTCGCGGCGAACGCCGGGCTGGTGTTCGCCCTCGCCGATCTGGAACGGCCGGTGCCCGGCGCGGACCCCAGGCTGCTGGAACTGAACGCCGCCTACGCCGAGGGGCTGCTGCGCGACCAGAACCGCAGCGAGACGCTGTGCGCCCAGGTCCAGGCGGTGATCCACCGCACCGGCTTCCGCACGGCCTCAGCGCCCGCCGCCGCGGCCGAGCTTGGCCTGTCGGTTCGCAGCCTGCAGCGCCGCCTCAACGAGGCAGGGGTCAGCTTCTCGATGCTGCGCGATGAGACACGGATGCGCGAGGCGATGATCTTGCTGACGGAGTCTCGCCTGTCGCTGGCCGAACTCGCTTTGCGCCTGGGCTACTCGGAGGAAAGTGCGTTTTCTCGGGCGGTTAAGGCATGGTGGGGTCAAGGTCCCCGGGAACTACGGCGCGGCTCGGAAACCGCCTGACGTCGCGGCGCCCTCGCAACACCCCCGCCGAGCATGCAAACTGGCGTTTGCATTGCGTCCGTAACCCTGTAATCGAAGCCCGCCATGACTTCTTTCGCCAATACCCAAGACGACAAGCTGATCGCTCTGGTTCCGGACAAGAAGGTGTCGGTTCGCGACACGTTCGGAGTCGATGTGGACATGACCGTGCCCGCCTTCAGCGAGCGCGACGCCCACGTTCCGGACATCGATCTGGCCTACAAGTTCGATCCTGAAACCACGAAGGCGATCTGCGCGGGCTTCGCGTTCGACCGCCGGGTGATGGTCCAGGGCTACCACGGCACGGGCAAGTCGACCCACATCGAGCAGATCGCCGCGCGCCTCAACTGGCCGCTCATCCGCGTGAACCTCGACAGCCATGTCAGCCGGATCGACCTAGTCGGCAAGGACGCCATCGTCCTGAAGGACGGCAAGCAAGTCACCGAATTCCGCGAAGGCATCCTGCCCTGGTCGATCCAGCGCCCGGTGGCGTTGGTGTTCGACGAATACGACGCCGGCCGTCCGGACGTGATGTTCGTGATCCAGCGCATTCTGGAGGCCCAGGGCAAGCTGACCCTGCTCGACCAAAATCGCGTGATCCGACCCAATCCGTTCTTCCGCCTGTTCTCCACGACCAACACCATCGGTCTGGGCGACACGACTGGCCTCTATCACGGCACCCAGCAGATCAACCAAGGCCAGATGGACCGCTGGTCCATCGTGACGACGCTGAACTATCTGCCCCACGACGTGGAAGCCGATATCGTCCTGGCCAAGTCGCCGCACTACGACACGGCCGAGGGCA
>NZ_JAUXXE010000044.1 GCF_030681155.1 Phenylobacterium sp.
CACGATGTTCTCGGTGAGCGGCGGCGGGGGCGGAGCCAGCGGCCAGAACACCGGCCAAGCGTTCATCAACCTCAGCGACTGGGCCGACCGCAAGGGCAAGGACAACAGCGCCGACGCCATTGTGGGCCGCGCCTCTGCCGCCTTCCACAATTTCCGGGACGCGCGGGTCTTCGCATTGGTCCCACCCGCCATTCGCGGCCTTGGCCAGTCGGACGGGTTCACGATGGAACTGCTGAATTCGAGCGGCATGACACGTGCGGAATTCGACGCCGCCCGTGACAAACTTCTGCAAGCGGCTCGAAGCGATCCGGCGCTGGCCTCGGTCAGGCTGACCGAACTACCCGATATCGCCACGCTGAAGATCGACACGGACGCCCGCAAGCTGGCCGCGCTCGGTCTCAGCCAGAGCGACGTCAACGCCACGCTCTCCACCGCCTGGGGCGGGCGTTATGTGAACGACTTCGTGGATCGCGGCCGGGTGAAGCGCGTCTATGTCCAAGGCGACGCGCCCTATCGCGCCGAGCCCTCGGACCTCGGCGAGTGGTACGTTCGTGGAGCGGCCGGCCAGATGGCGCCCTTCTCTTCGTTCGCCAACGTGTCCTGGTCGCAAGCGCCGACGACGTTGTCGCGCTTCAACGGGATTTCATCCTACGAAATCCAGGGATCGGCCGCGCCGGGCGGCAGCTCCGGCCAGGCTATGGAGGCCATCGAGAAACTGGCCAGCCAGATACCTGGGACCAGCATCGCCTGGTCCGGCCTCTCGTATCAGGAACGCCTGTCGTCGGGCCAGGCGCCTCTGCTTTACGGGCTTTCCCTGCTGGTGGTCTTCCTCTGCCTGGCGGCCCTCTATGAAAGCTGGTCGATCCCGCTGGCCGTGCTGTTGGTCATCCCCTTGGGGCTGGTCGGCGCGGTTCTGGCGGTGACGCTGCGCGGTCTGATCAACGACGTCTACCTGCAGATCGGGTTGCTCACGACCATGGGGCTCGCGGCCAAGAATGCGATCCTGATCGTCGAGTTCGCGGAGCAGGCCGAGAAACGCGGGACACCCGTTGTCGAGGCGGCCATCGAAGCCGCACGTATCCGCCTGCGTCCTATCCTGATGACCAGCCTGGCTTTCGTGTTCGGCGTGCTGCCCCTGGCCATCTCGACCGGGGCCGGCGCCAACAGCCGGATCGCTATCGGCACAGCGGTGATCGGCGGCATGCTGACCGCCACGATCCTGGCGATCTTCTACATCCCGCTATTCTTCATCATGGTGCGCCAGGGCTTCCGCGGTGGGGTCAAGTTCATGCGCCGGGGTCGGGACGGTGATGTTCCGCCGCCAGCGACCGAACCGGAGCATGTCTGATGCGCAGGCTCTCTGTTCTGCTTGCCGCCACTTGCCTCGCCGGTTGTTCGCTGCAGGCGCCCTATGTCCAGCCGCCCTTGCCGGTGCCTTCCTCATGGCCGGCGGGCGATCCCTATCTGCGCCAAAGCCAAGCCGAACTGCCTGCGATCAACTATCGCGACGTCTTCACAGACGCCCGGCTGCAGCAACTGATCGACCAGGCGCTGGTCAACAACCGGGATCTGCGCGTCGCGGCCGCCAACATCCTGGCGGCGCGCGCCCAGTACCGGATTCAACGCGCCGCTCAGGTTCCGCAGATCGATCTCGGCGGCCGATACGCTCACACGGGCGGCAAGGGCGGGACGGCGCCTGACGCCTATTCCGTCGACCTCGGCATAACCGCCTTTGAGGTCGATCTCTTTGGCCGGCTCCAGTCGCTCAGCGACGCGGCTTTGAACCGCTATTTCGCGACCGAGGAGGCGGCGCGTTCGACACGGCTGATCCTGGTGGCCGACGTGGCGGAGGCGTGGCTCACCTATGCGGCGGACGAGAGCCTGTTGCGGATCGCAAGCCAGACCGCGGCCAATGCCGAGCGCAGCGTCCAATTGACCAACGCCCGGCTGCGGGGTGGCGTCGCGCCGCGGACCGACCTGCGGCAGGCGGAGACCATCCTCGCCACCGCCCAGGCGGACGTCGCGGCGCTACGGACCGCGGTCGCCCAGGATCTCAATGCGCTTCAACTGTTGCTGGGATCACCGGTGGACAAGGCGTTGCTGCCAGGCTCGATAGACCAGGCCAGCGCAGGTCTTGCGACCTTGCCTGCCGGTCTTTCATCCAGCGTTCTGCTGCGGCGGCCCGACGTGATGCAGGCCGAGTATGGTTTGCGCGCCGCCAACGCCGAGATCGGCGCAGCCCGCGCCGCGCTGTTCCCGACGATTTCGCTGACCGGCGCGCTTGGCTACGCCACCGGCTCGCTGGCTTCGCTGTTCACCGACGGGGCGTTCACCTATTCCGTCGCGCCCCGCGTGGACTATCCGATCTTCCGGGCGGGGGCCGGACGTGCAGGCGTCGCCCAATCGCGCGCGCAACGCGACGCGGCCTTGGCGGCCTATGAAAAGGCGATCCAGACCGCCTTCCGGGAAACCTCCGACGCGCTCGCCCGACAAGGCACGATCGCCGACGAACTCGCCGCGCGCCGGACTCAAGTCGCCGCCGCCGACGATACGTTCCGCCTCACCGAGGCCCGTTACCGGGGCGGCGTCGACACGTTCCTGGCGAGCCTGGTGTCCCAGCGCTCGCTCTACAGCGCCCAGCAGTCGCTGGTGGCGACCCAACTCGCCGCCGCCATCAACCGGGTCACGCTCTATCGGGTGCTGGGCGGCGACGCCGGACCGGAATCTCCCCCCAGGCCATAGCGGGGCGGCGGTACGGGAAAGCCCTTAGGGGATGGTGCGGAATTCAGCGGCGCCGCCTGCGCCGCTACATAGCTCGACACTCGGCGCGCCTGTCTGGCCGCCCGGCATCTCCAAGGAGGCCACGTGTCGCCGAACGACCACCAGCTACGCCACGCCCAGCGCAATCTGCCGCGCTATACGAGCTATCCCACCGCGCTGGCGTTCGAGCCTGCGGCGGACGGCTTGGCGCCGGTCGATTGGCTGGCGGGGACCCGCGCGGCTGACGCCATCTCGGCCTATGTCCACGTCCCGTTTTGCCGCCGGCTCTGCTGGTACTGCGGCTGCCATACGACCGTCGCGCACGAGTACGACCGGATCGGCGCCTACTATGAAACGGTGATGCGCGAGGTGGATCTGCTGGCCGATGGCCTGGGCGACCACGCCGGCGCGGCCCACCTGCATTTCGGCGGCGGCAGCCCCAACGCCTTGTCGCCCGAGCACTTCCTGGCCTTGACCCGCAAGCTCTCGAGCCGGCTGCGTCTGCGGCCCGGCGCCGAGGTGGCGGTGGAGCTGGACCCCGCCTTGCTGTCGCAGGCCTTCATCGAGGCCTTGGGTGAAGCCGGCGTTACGCGGGTCAGCCTTGGCGTTCAAACCTTCGACCCGGCTGTGCAGGCCAAGGTCAACCGGATCCAGCCGTTCGATGCGGTCGCCATCGCCGTGGAGCGCCTGCGCGCCGCCGGCGTCACAGCCATCAATTTCGACCTCATGTACGGTCTGCCGTTGCAGACGCCGGAGAGTGTGCGGCGCACGGTCGAGCTGGCGCTGAGCTTGGACGCGGATCGCATCGCCGTTTTTGGCTACGCCCACGTACCCTGGATGAAGAAGCACCAGGAGGTGATCAAGGACGCCAATCTGGCCGACGCCGTCGGCCGTTGGGCGCAGGCAGACGCCGCCGACGAGGCGCTGGTTGCCGGCGGCTATGTGCGGATCGGCATCGACCACTATGCGAAGCCCCAGGACGCCTTGGCCAAGGCCGCGGCAACGGGCGCATTGCGTCGCAATTTCCAGGGCTACACCGATGATCCAGCGCCGGTGCTTGTGCCGATTGGACCATCCTCGATCGGCTGCTTCCGCGAGGGCTTCGTTCAGAACGCGGTTGGGACCGACGTGTGGCGCACCGCGATCCATGAGGGCCGCCTGCCGCTGGCCCGCAAGCTGCCGGTGAGCGCAGAGGATCGGGTACGGGCGGCCGTGATCGAGCGGCTGATGTGCGACCTGACCGTCGATGTGGCGGCCGTCTGCGCCGCCAACGGCTACCCGTCGCACTTCCTGGACGGCTGCATCGAGACGGCGCGAGAATTGGAAGCCGACGGCCTCTGCGTGGTCCTGGGCCGGCGGGTGACTGTGCCTGAGGACAACCGGCGGCTGGTCCGCGTCACGGCCGCCTGCTTCGATGCGCGACTGCCGGAAACCCAGCGACATTCGAAGGCCGTCTAGGGGCGGCGACCATGCTGTGGGCTGATCCGGGCTTAGCGCCGGGATGACGCGAACGCTGGGTTTGCGGTCTTAGATCCGCGCCCGCGCGACGGGCGAGGGCCAGAACAACAATGTCAGGCCGGTCACCGCGGCGGCGACTCCCACGGCGCACCAGGCGCAGTGGGGCGATGGGCCCTGGCCGCAGATCACCCCGATGGCTTCGATAGCTTTCTGGTGCGCAACGGCCTGCGCGGCGCTCACTGCGGCGAGGGACAGGGCGATGCCGGCGCCCCAGGCGCGCAAGGTCTGCGTTCGGTCCATGGCTGGCTCCTGGGTGGCGGTTGTTCCAGGGCACGATCTGACGCCGAGCATGGTCGGCGCATTGATTGAAATCAAGGCGGGTTCCCGCCATTCGCGCGAAGTGGCCGCGGGCGTTTTCAGATGACCAGCGGGGACCATGTCTACTCAAACGGCAAGAACAGAGGCGGCGCCCATCGACGCGGTGCTGCTCTTCGTGACAACGGGGGTCCTGGCGTTCGGCGCCCTGTTGGCCACCGCCCTGTCGGACGACAGGCTTTTCCGATTCCATGGCTGGATGTTCCTGGGCGCGTTCGTGATCGCGCTCTCGGTCATGACCGTCGCCATCACTTCCGGCCGTCTCCGGTCCCCGCAGACTGAATATGCCGACGGCGTGGTTCGCGCCGGGGTGATCGCCACCATGTTCTGGGCCGTGGTCGGCTTGCTGGCGGGGGTGGTGATCGCCGCCCAGCTATCCTGGCCGGCGCTGCTCTATTTCCCGGAACACGGCTGGCTGAACTTCGGGCGGCTACGGCCCCTGCATACCTCCGGCGTGGTCTTCGCCTTTGGCGGCAACGCCCTGATCGCGACGTCCTTCTACGTCGTGCAGCGCACCTGCCGCGCCCGGCTCGCGGGCGGGGTCTGGCCCTGGTTCGTGTTCTGGGGCTACCAGCTCTTCATCGTGCTGGCGGCGACCGGCTACCTGGCCGGCATCACCCAATCGCGCGAGTACGCCGAGCCGGAATGGTACGTCGACCTGTGGCTGACGGCTGTCTGGGTTGCGTATCTCTTCGTCTTCCTGGGTACGCTCTGGAAGCGGAAGGAGCCGCATATCTATGTGGCGAACTGGTTCTATCTGGCCTTCATCGTCACCATCGCGATGCTGCACATCGTCAACAATCTGGCGGTTCCGGTCAGCGGCCTGAACAGCCGTAGCGTCTCGCTGTTCGCCGGCGTCCAGGATGCGCTGATCCAGTGGTGGTACGGCCACAACGCCGTGGGCTTCCTGCTGACCGCCGGCTTCCTGGCGATGATGTACTACTTCGTGCCCAAGCGCGCGGAGCGGCCGGTCTATTCGTACCGCCTGTCCATCGTCCACTTCTGGTCGCTGATCTTCATCTACATCTGGGCGGGCCCGCACCACCTGCACTACACGGCCTTGCCGCAGTGGGCGCAGACCCTGGGCATGACCTTCTCGA